>NZ_BTIG01000019.1:0-54798 GCF_036247965.1 Bradyrhizobium sp. TM233
CTTTAATGGTTGCTACGAGACCTATGTCTTGTCTGAAACACCCCTGTCCGGACCGGGATCGCCGCCCGCGGCTGCGGTCGTGAGCCGTTCGATATAATGCGCCCACCCCGTTGCGTGCGCGGCCGCCTGCTCGGCGGTCGGCAAGCCACTATGGGTCATGCGCAGCAGCGTGCCGCCGTCGCGTTCGATCAGGTCGATCTCGATCAGGCTCGAGCCGGGCGGCACTTCCTGGCCGCCTTCCCATCCGAACGTGTAGGCCAGACGGTGCACCGGCACGACCTCGCGGAAGGCGCCGCGGGCGACGCCGCCGCGGGGGCCGATGCCCTTGAGCAGATAAAGCCCGCCGGGATGCGGCTCCGTGGTCGCATCGGAGCCCATCCAGCTCAGGATCTTCTCGGGGTCGGTCAGGTAGGCGAAAACGGTGGCGCGTGGTGCGGCGATCTGGGTCTCGCGTCGCACTATGAACGGTTCGGTCATCGGCGATCATCCATTCCCTGACGTTGGGACATGGCGGCGCCGAAGCGGCCCGTCAAGGATTGCCCGTGACAAAGACGGCCCGCCTTCGCCATGATCGAGTCATGCAGTTGTCGCCGACGCTCGCCTGGCTTGTCGATGCCGCCTCGGATAGTTCCGGGGCGGACCGCCTGCTTGCGGAACTCGGCGCCCATCTGGCCGCCGATGGCGTGCCGCTTGCCGCGGGCGCCCTGACGCTGGAGGTGCCGCATCCGCTGATCGCGAAACGGACCTGGTTGTGGCGTGCCGGCAGCGGCCAGGTGATCGAAGCACTCGGCTTCGCGCCGGGCGGATTGGCGCCCGATCCGCCCAACGATGCCGGTCGCCGCTGGCTGCGCGACATCGCGCGCGGCGAGGTGCACGAAGACACCGTCGGACGTCCAGATGGGCCGCAGCTTTGCTGGATCGGGCCGCGTCCGTTCACCGAGGACGACATCGGGCAATTGCGCCAGGCCGCGCGCTTTGCCGCGACGCCCCTCGCCGTGCTCGCCGCGCGCGCCACGTTGCGCGCGACGTTGGATGCTTATCTCGGCAAGCGCAGCGCGGAGCGGGTGCTGGCGGCGCCTCTGCGGCGCGATCTCGGCGAGACCATTCAGGCGGCGCTGCTCTATGCGGATCTGCGCAACTTCACGACGTTGTCGGAAACCTCTCCGCCTGCACAGGTCATCGCCGCGCTGGATGCCTGGTTCGACCGCATCGCTGGCGCTGTCCACGCCTTCGGCGGCGAGGTGCTGAAATTCATCGGCGACGGCGTGCTCGCGATCTTTCCGGTAGTCGAGGCATCGCCCCGCAGCGCGTGCGATGCCGCCCTGCGTGCCGCAGGCGCGGCCGAGGCCGGCATGGTCTATCTCAACAAGGAGCGCGGCGCTCAAGAGTTGCCGCCGCTGGCATTCGGTGCCGCGCTCCATCTGGGCCAGATGCTGTGGGGCAATATCGGCGCCGCCAACCGGCTCGACTTCACGGCGATCGGCCCCGCCGTCAACCTCGCCAGTCGGCTCGAAGGCTTGTGCAAGCCGCTCGGCAGGACCGTGCTGGTGTCGGGTGCGCTTGCCGCGGAAACGGACATGCCGTTGATCTCGCTTGGATCGCATTCGCTGCGCGGCATTGCTGCGCCATGCGAGGTGTTTGCGCTGCCGGAGATGCCGGGTCGGATGTCGTAGCCCGGACGGAGCGAAGCGTGATCCGGGGCGTGCTACATGAAGTCCTTCCCGGATTGCGTTGCGTTCCATCCGGGCTACGGCAGCAACGCCTAAACCCCGCCCATCTTGCAGACGAGCTTCCATTCCTCGGCCGTCACCGGCTGCACCGACAGGCGCGAATATTTCACCAGCGCCATGTCGGCGAGCTTCTTCTCGCCCTTGATCGCGGCCATCGTCACCGGCGTCTTCAACGGCTTGTCGGCCTTGATATCGACGCAGACGAATTTCTCGGTCTTGTCGGTCGGATCGGGATAGGCCTCCTTGATGATCTCCGCGATGCCGACGATCTCCTTGCCCTCGTTGGAATGATAGAAGAACGCCTTGTCGCCCTTCTTCATGGCGACGAGGTTCTGGCGCGCGGTGTAATTGCGCACGCCGGTCCAGGCCTCGCCCTTGGCGCCCTTTTCCACCTGCTGGTCCCAGGACCACACCGACGGTTCGGATTTCACCAGCCAGTACGCCATGCCTATTCCTCTGCCTTGAAGGGGCGCGTCATCAGTGCCGAGATCGCGGCGTCGATCGTGCTCCGGCCGCTCAGGATCGACGCGACAGCTTCTGATACCGGCATCTCGACGTTTTGCGAGGCTGCGAGTTCGATCAGCACCGGCGCGGTGAACTCGCCCTCGGCAAGCTTGCCCGCAGGCGGCTGCTCGCCGCGGCCCAAAGCAAGGCCAAGGGCGAAATTGCGCGATTGCGGGCTCGAGCAGGTCAGGATCAAATCGCCGAGGCCAGACAGGCCGGTGATCGTTTCGCTGCGTGCGCCGAGCGCGCGGCCGAGGCGCGTCAGCTCGGCAAAGCCGCGGGTCGTCAGCGCGGCCTGGGCGGAAGCGCCGAGCTTGCGCCCGACCGCGATGCCGACTGCGATCGCCAGCACGTTCTTGGCCGCGCCGCCGATCTCGATGCCGCGGATGTCCGTGGAATGATAGGGACGAAACGTCGGTGAGCCCAGCGCCTGCACCAGGCTGCTCGCCAGCGCCTCGTCCTTCGCCGCCAGCGTCACCGCCGTCGGCAATCCGCGCGCGACATCGTCGGCAAAGCTCGGGCCCGACAGGATCGCCGGCTGGGCGTGCGGCGCGGCCTCCGCGATCACGTCGGTCATGAATTTGTGAGTGCCGTGCTCGATGCCCTTGGCGCAGGCGACGATCGGCATCGGCCTTGTGAGATGCGAGGCCAGCATGTTGACGGCGCCGCGCAAATGCTGCGCCGGTGTTGCGATCAGCAACATGTCGGCGCGTGCGGTGAGCGCCAGATCGCTGGTCACGACGATCTCCGGCGCGATCTGCACGCCGGGCAGTCGCGGATTATCACGTGTCGAGGCGATCCGCGCGGCATGCTCGGCATTGCGTGCCCAGAGCGTGACGCTCCGTCCCGCCCGCGCCGCCACGGTCGCCAGCGCCGTGCCCCAGGCGCCCGCCCCGATCACCGCGACGGATTGGAACGTGGTCATGGCTAAAATCCCGCCCGGGTCTTGCCGTAGCCGGCCGGCGCCGTTGCGTTGGCATCGAGCAGCCAGCGCGCGCGGGGCTGCGCTTCCATCGTGTCGGTCAGGCCGAGCGCGAGGCGTTCGGCGCCGGCCCAGGCGATCATCGCGCCGTTGTCGGTGCAGAGCGCCGGTGGCGGCATGATCAGTTGCGTCCCGGCTTGCCGTGCGACGTCATCGAGGGCGCCGCGGATCGCCTGATTGGCGGCGACGCCGCCGGCCGCGACCAGGGCGCGCGGCGCGCCGAATTTTTCGCGGAACAGCTTGAGGCCGACGCTCAGCCGGTCGGCGGTCGAATCGAGCACGGCGGCCTGGAAGCTCGCGCAGAGATCGCTGATGTCCTGCGGCGTGATCTCGACCAGCCGGCTCGCTTCACTGCGGACTGCCGTCTTCAATCCCGACAGCGAGAAATTGGCGTCGGGGCGTCCCTGCATCGGCCGCGGAAATGCAAAGCGCGTGGCATCGCCGTCTGCCGCCGCGCGCTCGACCTGCGGGCCGCCGGGATAGGGCAGGCCCAGCATCTTCGCGACCTTGTCGAAGGCCTCGCCGATCGCGTCGTCGACGGTGGTGCCGAGCCGTACATACTGACCGACGCCGGTGACCGCGACGATCTGGGTATGGCCGCCCGAGGCGAGGAACAGGCAATAGGGAAATTCGATTCCGTCCGTGAGGCGCGGCGTCAGCGCATGCGCCTCCAGATGGTTCACCGCGACCAGCGGGGTGTTGTGCACCATCGCGATCGCCTTCGCGGTGGTGAGCCCGACGATGACGCCGCCGATCAAGCCCGGCCCCGCCGCGGCCGCGACGCCGCCCAACTGGGCGAAGCCGACGCCGGCCTCCTGCATCGCGCGCTCGATGATGCCGTCGAGCAGGTCGACATGGGCGCGGGCGGCGATCTCCGGGACCACGCCGCCGAAGCGGGCGTGCTCCTCGATCTGCGACCGCACGATGTTGGACAGGATCCTGCCGCTGCCGTCAGGCGCGCGCTCGACCACCGCCGCGGCTGTCTCGTCGCAGGTTGTTTCGATGCCCAGTACCAGCATTGGCGAATTGTTATCCAATTTGCGCCCTTGCGCTCATCCGCAAAGCAGAGTTCTGGTACGTCCGGTAGCATTCCGGGGCCGGATTGCGCAATCGTCACGCGCAGCCGTCCTCGTCATGCACCACCGCCACGTGGTTCGGGAACACCAGCGATGTCCATTCTTGTCACACGGCCGCATCCCGACAATGAGGCGACGGCGGAAAGTCTGCGCGCGCGGGGGCTTGCGGTGCTGCTTGCGCCGGTGCTCAAGCTCGAGCCGGTCGCCTTCCATGACGAGAGTGAAGCGCCCTACGGTGCCATCCTCGTCACATCGGCCAACGCGATCCGTGCCGTCGCGCCACAATTGCGGGATCTTGGTCTCCTCAAGCTGCCGTTGTTTGCGGTCGGCGAGCATACGGCTGCTGCGGCGCGCGACGCCGGCTTTGCCGAGGTGATCGTCGCCGGGGGCGACGCCGCGTCCTTGCGCGACAAGGTGATGCAGAGCGCACGTGACAAGGTGCTGAAGAAAAAGAGCACGCTGCTGTATCTCGCAGGCGCGGATTTGTCGCGCGACCTCGGCGGCGAGCTTGGTGCGGAGGGGTTTAGCGTGGTCACGCAGACGACCTATCGCATGGCGCCGGTCAAGCATCTGCCGCGCGAGGTCTGCGAGGGCTTTGCCGCTCACGGTGTCGAGGCGGTGCTGCACTACTCCCGGCGCAGCGCCCGGGCGTTCCTGGATGCCGCCAGGGACGAAGGCGTCGAAATCTCGGCGCTGGCCATACCGCAATGCTGCCTGTCCGAGGCCGTTGCCAGCGTGCTGCGCGATGCCGGCGCGTCGCAGGTTCTGGTGGCTGCGACACCGGACGAAAATGCCTTATTTACCACCTTGGAGCGTGCGTTGCGCACCCGTTTGGCGTAAGAGGTCGGGCCGAATCCGACGTAATCGGGGCCGTCCCGAGTATGGAAGTGTGAGGAACCGTCACGATGGCCGACGACAAGCCTGAAGACGCAGGATTGGCTCCTGAGTCCGGCCGTGCCAAGCGCACTCCGCCCACCATCGACCTCGAAGCCACCGAAGTCTCGACCCAGCCGCAGGAAACGGCTGTCGAGCCGGAGGCTCACTCGGAGCCCGAGCAGGCCGCACACGAGCGGACCAGGGTCGAGGAAGCCGAGTCCGGAGAAATCAAGTCCGAGTCGCAGCCTGAACGCGCCGAGGAACGGCCTTCCGTCGCGTCCGCGCCGATTTCGCCCTGGGTTATTGCGCCGTTCTCCGGCGCTGTCGCAGCGGCGGTCGTGATCGCGGTCGGCTGGATGCTGGGCTGGCCCGCCGTACAGGCGCCGCCGGCCGCCCCGCAAGTCACGAGCGCGACGGTCGATGCGCTGAGCGGTCGCGTTGCGGCAGTCGAAGCCAAGGCCGGCAAACCCGCCGCCGATCCCGCCATGGCGGGGCGGATCGACGCGCTGGAGAAATCCGCAAATGCCTTGCGCAGCGACGTCGCCAATCTGCGCGCGCAGTTCGACAAGACCGCGAGCACATTGAACGATGCGAAATCGGCGCCGCGTGCTGCGGCGCCCGACCTCGCCGCTCTGAACGAGCGCATCGCCCAGCTCGAGCGTGCCAGCAAGACCGAACGCGCTGAGCTCGCGCAGCAGGGCGAGAAGATCGCCGATGCGAAGACGATGGACGACAAGCCGCTGCGCCATGTGGTGGCGGCGGCCCTGCTCGACGTCGCCGTTCGTCACGGCGATGCTTACGAGTCGCAATTGGCCGCAGCGCGGGCGATGGCGGCAAAGCCCGATATGCTGAAGCCGCTCGACACCTTTGCCGCGTCGGGCATCCCGACGCCGGTGGCGCTGAGCCGCGAGTTGCTCAACATCGTGCCGAAGCTGTCGCCGCCGGCGGAAGCCCAGGCCAGCGGCACGGGCATCGTCGAGCGTCTCCAGGCAGGAGCGTCAAAGCTCGTCCGCATCGAGCGCACCGACGGGGTCGGCAACGATCGTGGCGCCATCGTCGCGCGGGTGACGGCCGCGGCGCTTCGCAATGATTTCGTGGAAGCGCGGCGCGAGCTCAAGACGCTGGCCGAGGCCGATCGTGCACCGGCACAGGCCTGGCTCGACAAGGCCGATGCCCGCGACGCTGCGCTCGCCGCTTCCCGCAAGTTCGCCGACGATGCCATGGCGGATCTCGTCAAGCCTGCTCAATAAAGCTTCGCGCAACAATCAGCGCGTATAGGGATCGTCATGCTTCGCATCGTCCTCTTCCTTGTCCTGATCGCGCTGGCGGCGGCCGGCGCGGCCTGGGTTGCCGACCAGCCCGGCGATCTCGTCCTGACCGCCGGCGGTTTCCGCGTCTCGACCACGCTTCCCAGATTCGTGTTCCTGCTTGGGCTGTTTGCCGCCGCCGTCGTGCTGGTCTGGAGCATCCTGACCACGATCTGGCGCACGCCGGGGCGTCTGCGCCGCCGCCGCCACGACAAGCGCCACGCGCGGGGCCGCCACGCCATCACCCACGGCCTGCTCGCGATCGGTCATGGTGACACCGCGCTCGCCCGCCGTCACGCCGAGGCGGCGCGGCGGCATGCCCCGAATGATCCGCTCGCGCTGCTCCTGCATGCGCAGTCGGCGCAGCTCGAAGGCAATCGCGACGAGGCGCAGCGCGTCTTCCGCGCCATGGCCGAGCGCGAGGACACGCGCCTGCTCGGCCTGCGCGGCCTGTTCATCGAGGCGCAGCGCGCCGACGATGCGGTCGGCGCCGTGATGATCGCGGAGGAAGCGATCAAGCTGTCGCCGTCCTCGACCTGGGCCTCGCATGCGGTGCTCGGCTTCCGCTGCGCGCGCGGCGACTGGAGCGGCGCGCTCGCGATACTCGATTCGAATTTGTCCGCAGGCCTGATCGACAAGCAGGCCTATCGCCGGCAGCGCGGCGTGTTGCTCACCGCACGCGCGCTGGAATTGGCAACCATGGACCGCGACGTCGCGCGCGAGAGCGTGATGGAGGCGATCAAGCTGGCACCGACGCTGGTGCCGGCGGCGGTGCTCGCCGCGAAATTCGAGAGCGAGGCGCATCAGGTGCGCCGTGCCATGAAGCTGGTCGAAGCCGCCTGGCTCACCAATCCGCATCCGGATCTCGCGGAAGCCTACGCGCATGTGAAGCTCGGCGATTCCGCGCGGCAGCGCCTGCAGCGGGTCGAGACGCTCGCGGCCAAAACGCCTGCCGACAAGACCGGCCATGTCGAGGGCCAGCTCGCGATCGCGCGCGCCGCGATCGACGCCTCCGAGTTCGCCCGCGCGCGCGAGGTGCTGGCGCCCTACGTCAACGATCCGACCCAGCGCGTCGCGCTGCTGATGGCCGAGATCGAGCGCACCGAGCACGGCGATGGCGGCCGCGCTCGCGCCTGGACCCTGCGCGCGGTGCGGGCCCGTCACGATCCGGCCTGGACCGCGGACGGTTATGTCAGTGACCGCTGGCGCCCGGTCTCCCCGGTCACCGGCCGCCTTGATGCGTTCCAGTGGCAGACCCCGGTCGCGAGCCTGCCTTCGGACAAGGGGACCACGATCGAATCCTCGGCCTTCGAGGAGGCCATGCTGGCGGCCCCGCCGCCGAAGCGGGTGACGGTGGCTCCCAGCGAAAGCCAGGCGGAACCGCCCGTGACAGCACCAGCACCAGCACCGGCGCCAGTGCCGGCGGCGCAGGACAATGCGCCCCCAATGGCCAAGGAAGAGCCGGCAGTTGCGACCGCCGAACCGGTCCAGCCGGCCCCTGAGCCCGCCGAATCATCCCCGCCGGCGGCGACACCCGTGTTCCGGAGCCGCGCCGATCTCGGCAAACCCGCGGCCGCGCCGATCCCCGCGGTCATCCCGATCGTCCGGGCCCCCGACGATCCCGGGATCGATGACGAGGGTCCCAGCGATGAATTTACGGAACAAATCGGTACGCCCAAGGCCCAGGCCGGCGGCTGGCGCGGATTCTGGTCCCGCTGGGGCGCGTGAGCCGCATTTCGAACCCGGCTTGTCCTTGCCAATTCGGGCCATGCCCGATATCAGGAGCGCGCGTATCGGGGCCGGCATCGCCTTGGCCCCGGCAGGGTTCGCCGCAATAGCTCAGTTGGTAGAGCACGTCATTCGTAATGACGGGGTCGGGGGTTCGAATCCCTCTTGCGGCACCACTCAACTCTTTGTTTTTGCTTCCAAAAACTGGCTGATGATTCGATGCGACCCTCACTGTAGGGTCTCTGGAACCACCGCGTAACCACAAGGTGGTTGGAAAGGGTGCAAGGCCTCCGTCAGCCAATTTTTTTATGCGAGTACCCCCCACGCTGGGGAATGTCGCCTCTAATACGGAACAGCAAAAGGCGAATTTCCCCGACCCTCGATTGCCGCGCATCGCTTCACGCGCTGCCTTGTGTCAGATGCCTTCAGCGAGCCGCCAGCTTGTAATCTACGGTGCGTCGATTCATGGTCGTCCCTCGATTCTAAAAGTGGGGGACGGGGTCCAATGCCAGCAGCGCCCGAGCGCGTACCAGAGAACAAGGTCGTCGACTTCATCGACGGCAAGACTTTGCGGAACAGGACCCCCGAAGAATACGTTCGTCAAAACATCGCCCGCAGCCTTGTTCACGAATATCGCTATCCCCGAGGTGAGATTCGTGTCGGCGTCACGATCCAAATGGGCTCAGGCAAAAAGCAAGTCGACATTGCAATCTACCAAGAGGGCAAACAGCACCTCCAAGAGAACATCATCGGAATCGTCGAGTGCAAACGCGAAGGAACGCCATCTGAAGACAAGAAAGAGGGCGTCGCTCAACTGAAGTCGTATATGGCGGCTTGTCCCAACTGTCGCTTCGGGCTTTGGACAAATGGAAGTGCGCAACGCCTCTGCTTTGCTCGGGCTGAAGTCAACGGCTCCGTTCTATTTGATACGGTTGTCGACATTCCGACGAAGGGCGAAAAGAAAGCAGATGCCGGTGCTCCGGACAGACGATTGCTGCGTCCAGCCACGGCAGACAATCTCTTATTCGCCTTCCGTCGATGTCACAACTACATCGCGGGAAACACGGGACTACAGAAGCCCGAGGCATTCTGGGAGCTTTTGAAGGTTATTTTCTGCAAGGCCCAGGATGAGCGGAGCGGACATTCACTTGAGTTTTATGTCACTTCAGCCGAACAGAAGACAACGCCCGGCCAGTTGAAGTGCAAGGCTCGGATCGACGCCCTATTCAAAGACGTAAAAAAGGACTTCCCTT
This sequence comes from Bradyrhizobium sp. TM233, assembly GCF_036247965.1. Taxonomy (NCBI): domain Bacteria; kingdom Pseudomonadati; phylum Pseudomonadota; class Alphaproteobacteria; order Hyphomicrobiales; family Nitrobacteraceae; genus Bradyrhizobium; species Bradyrhizobium sp. TM233. Next base: position 9,457 of record NZ_BTIG01000019.1, read on the forward strand.
CGATATTTCCAGCCAAGGAAGATGTAGCAGTTCCAAAGGAGGTTCTTGCCTACATCGTGGCTCAGCTACAGCCCTACTCGCTGTTGGAGTCGGCCGTCGACGTGAAGGGCATAGCATATGAGGAGATCGTAGGCGCGAACTTGCGTGGCGACAGGGGAGAGTTTTTTACCCCTCGCAACGCCTGCCGGATGGCAGTCGCTATGATCGACCCCAAGCCCGGCCAACGCATCCTCGATCCTTGCTGCGGAACCGGTGGATTTTTGATTACGGCGATGAACGCGATCTTGGAGAAGTTCGATAATCAACGTCGGAAGCTTCGCCGAGATCCGCAAAATCCTCGCGCGGTCGAGCTTCAGGAAGAATTTCGGGCTCGGAACAAGCTGCTCGCTGAGACGATCTCCGGTCTCGACATCAATCCTGGCCTTGTTCGTGCGGCCAAGATGAACATGGTCATGAACAACGATGGATCAGGAGGGCTTGCACAAGCCAACTCACTGGCTGATCCCGCGACATGGAGCGAGGAAGCTCGCTCCGTCGCCCCACTCGGTTCGTTTGATCTGGTCGTAACCAATCCGCCGTTCGGCACGAACATCAAGATTGATGCTCCCGAGGTGCTTAGACAGTATGATCTAGCATCCGCTTGGGATTACGATGAGACCTCGCGCGCCTGGAGCCAGCGGAAGAATGCCGCCGGCGAAGCCGTTCTTCAAAGTAGCCAGCCTCCCGAGATTTTGTTTATCGAAAGGTGCATTCAATTTCTCAAGCCCGGTACGGGCCTGATGGCCATGGTGATTCCCAATGGCATCCTCAACAATGTTTCGCTCGCATATGTACGCCAGTGGATACTCGATCACGCGCAAGTCATTGCGGTGGTCGATATGCAACGAGACCTTTTTCAGCCAAGAAACGATACCCAAACGAGCATGGTTGTCTTGAGACGACTATCCGCGGACGAGGTCGGGCGATCCCCCGACTATCCGATCTTTTTTGCGGTCACCAAGAAGATCGGACATGACAAACGCGGAAACACGGTCTGGCTGCGCGACGAGACCGGCAACGACATTCTCGCGGAGCGTAAGAGCCGCGTGAAAGTCTTCGTTGAGGGCGAGGTCGTCGAGCGCGAGATTGTTGAGAAGGTGCCAGTCGTCGACGACGATTTGGCTAACATTCCCGACGTCTTCCGGAGCTGGATCAAGAAGAACCATATCGGAGTCTGACCGCGCTATGAATGTGACCTCGCGCGACATCGAATTTCAGTCCGTTTCAGTTCTGTCAATCGAGCGGAAGACCTTTCGTCTGGATGCTTCATTCTACCGCGGTGCTTTCGCGGACGCTTCCCGCAGAATTGAGCTAATGCGCACCCGCGCCGTGGCTGAAATCGCGGACGCCTTCGTGCCGGGCCGCACTAAACTCGTCACGACTCGCAGCTCTAAGGCGGGCGCTCCGTATCTTCGGGCGCACGATGCGTTCGACATTCGGCCGCGAAGCGGCAGATTTGTCTCAAAGGCGAGAACGAAGCACTACGACGAACTGCTGCTCAAAGAGGGGATGATTCTAACTCCATCCTCCGGACGCAATCTGGGTCCGGTGGCCTACGTTAATCGATACCTAGCCCGGTTCGCCATGACTGACATCATGAGGATCGTGCCTAAGTCAGCTGATGTGGGATACTATCTACTCGCGTATCTGCTGACCGACACAGCCCAGACGCTCATCAAGCGAGGGCGCTCGGGGACGACTGTTGACCATCTTTCCCCTAACGAAGTTCTGGCTCTGAAATTGCCTTGGCTCGATGAGGATCATCGCCGCTCTATTGCTTCGGAGATGAAGCAGGCCGAAAAAATGATCGATAACGGGCGAGTTGGACTAGACGAAGCAGCGGAAGCCCTGCACGGCGAAGCAGGGCTGAGCATGCTGCCTCCAAGCGGTACTTACCTTTCAAAGGAATGTGGAGACGCCTTCTCTCTCTCGTCCAGCAAGATCGGCTCTCGGCTGGACGCAGCTTCTCACGATCCAACTGTGAGGAAATGCGCCGACTTGATCTCACGCGGTGGAGGGGCTCAGCTTGGCGACGTGGCCGATCTGAAGACACTCGATCGATATATCCGGTACTACGTGGAGCCGCCTAACGGGAGGCCGGTACTATCCGGGCGGCAAATGCTTCAGGCAAGGCCTGTGAATCTGAAGCATATTAGCGATCGATCCTTTAAGGACCCTGACAAGTTCGTCCTGAAGGCCGGCTCAACCATCTTTACGTGCGACGGTCGTAGTGAGGAAGCTCTCGGAGAACCCGCCTACGTTATGCCAATCTGGGACGGCTGGATGGCCAGCGAGCATGTGATGCGTGCGTTTCCAAAGTCGATTGGTCCCGGATATCTTTACCTCTGCCTGTCCTCCCCTTGGGTTCAACTGCAATTGAAGGCCCGTGCCACCGGCAGCGTTATCGACGCTCTTGAACCAGACGAAATCGAGCAGGTTGTCGTGCCGATGCTTCCAGAGAAAAAGCGAGCAGCCTTAGACAGGGAGGTTGTTCGATGTTGGAACGCTATCTCGGAAGGAGTTAGTCGATCAAAGGAGACTGCCAACAGATTCGAACGTCTCTTGCACCCATGACCAAGGGGCCACGCCTAGAACGGCGGAAGTGGGATAGTGTGCCGTCATTTGGGGGAAGTCAGCGTCTTAATCTTGTGGTGGGTGTACCTATAGCCGTTCACACGCATCTCGTAGATTTCGATGTGGCTGCCCGCAACTGCCTCCCTAAGTTTCGACCTGTGCTCATCCGTGATGCGAGTGCCGAGATAAATGCGCTTTATCGCGGTCTTTTCGTTGACTTTTGTAGCGCCAACTAAGCTCAGCAGCCGCCATTCGCGTTCGTACGCCCAATTGAATTTCTTCTGGGAGAGAACCTTTTGGATGGCAGAGGGGATATTGTCCATATCAGCAACCGAGACGAAGGCAGGCTTGTCGTCATAAGCGACCCGGACCAGCCGAGTCTCCCGAGGCAAACTGGCCACAAGTTTTAGCGGACGATACTCGACGCAAATACCGGAGGAGCGGCCGGCATAATGCGTCCACATCAATTCGTTATGTTTAGTGTCACTGAAACTAGCGACGCCTATCCCAGATTTTCCAGCGATGATCTCGTCGACAACCGTCTGCCACCTTGAATGTTTTTTTAGTCGGCGGGTAGGATCGAACAGACCTTCCATGGGGTCATTGAGGTTCTTGAAGTCGGCACACCAAAGGTAGGGCTCCATGATCGCCTTAACCTCGCGATCGAACACGGTGCCGGGACCATAAACCTCGTCATCTGGTCCTGTTAAAGGCCGGTATCGAAATAAAAACTCAGGTAGTATCGGCAGACTCAGCTCAGCCATGCTTCTCTCCAGCGCCCTCAACTCCAATACGGCTCAGCGCCTCAATCATCTACGTCGGCGCTTGCTAGTCATGGCCAGCGAGCCGGGATGACGAGCTGCAATCGAACGCCCAATTGCGGAACTGCAGTATATTCGCTTAGGTTGCGTCAGCTATCGATTTCTCCTGACCTGTAGCCTTTAATGATGGCACCCCTAACGATTGCGAAGATGTCCCTCGCTGCGAATGCGGTGATAGAGGATGTGTTGCTTCATGGCTCACAGGGAATGCGGACGGTCCCCCGGACGGAGGTCGGTCTCGTCGCCGCAGTTGTTCTGGGTGGCGTCAATCGGATCGCTGCGGATTGGGCGCCGATCCTCTCTAAATCTAAGATGTTGTTGAATTTGACTGGCGTGTTCTGTCATGCGGCGCCGCTGGTGGGATTTCGGCCTACCGGAAGGAACGTGCAAACGTGTGAGTTGGCTGATCTGCTGATTGTCGTGGACTTCACCGATAGCGGCAAGACCAAGCGCTTCGCCACCCTGGTTCAAGCGAAGATGGCTTCGAAGGCGCGGCGCGTCAGTCTGAAGGGATCATCGAGCACACGCCAGTTGGAATTGTATCAGGCTTGGCCTCAGTTTAGCTTCGCCGATCCTGTGTACGGTACCGATCAGTATCTCCTCGCGACAACAGCTGGAGCGCAATCCGGTACATTTGGCGTCATTGATCGCCACTTCAAGAAGACACAGGCCGCTCCGCCAATCTGGACGCAACACCAAGCGCGGCCTACGCCGAGCAAGGTCGCAAATGAACCGATGCTCGGCACGTTTATCGCCGAAATGGCGGGAGGAGGAGCGCACGGCCGCAGAGCTTGGCCCGGCGGGCAAGACGACTGGAGCAGGGTCGTCGACCTGCTACTCAGTGTAACGTACAAAAAAGTCTTCCGGCATAGCCCAACCTTAGGTCCGGCCAGCCCTCTTCGAGGCAATACCGCGTTGGCTTGCTTCTTAGTCGCCGGCGATACTGCACCGGCGTCTGGTCGGAGAAGAGGAGGTGATTGGCAGCCACCATTCGATGGCTTTGAATACGTTGATAGCCCGACCCCTGGGGGGATCAGTCTCGTTCACGTCCAGATAGGTCGATTTGAGCCCAGCTAAATTGGCGATCGTCTGCTCTTTGCATAAAGAGTCGAACTACTTCCCCCATTTTCTCCAGAAGTGCCCAATTTGTAGGATTCTTCCTCGGAAAGAACTGGGGCGGGAAATTCCGAATTGACAGGGCGGGCATTCACCGCAACTACTTCCGGTCAGGGGGCAGTCGCAGTGATGCACGATATCCTGGTTGTCGGGCTCTTCGTATCGATGTGCGGAGCCATCGGCCTGCCGTTCTCCCTGCTTCTGCCGTCGCAACGTTTTGCCGTCCGCTGGGCGCTCGCGCCGCCGCTCGGCTTCGGCCTGCTCGCGGCCGCAACCGCCATCCTGTATCTGTCCGGCGTTGCGCCATGGGTCACGCTGCTGGCGATGGCGGCCGCCGGTCTCGTCATTGCAGCCGCAATGATGGTTCGGGTCGGACAGTGGCGGCGGAGGATATCAGCCGGAGCATGGCTGGCCATGGCCATCGTTGCGGTCGTTGCGATTCTCTGTCTGGCACCCGGATGGACCGGTGGTCCACGCTTCCGCGTCTTCCAGGCGAATGTCTACGATCAGCTGCTCTATGTGGGAGCTTCGATTTCCTACCGAACGCTCGACTACGCTACGCTGGTCGTCCAGGGCGTAGAGGGTGCGCAGTCCGATCCCCTGGCTGTCGCGGCGTTGTGGTTCATCGACTGGCGCAGCGCCGTATCCATGATGCACGCAGCCTTCGCCGTCGTGAGCCGCGGCCATGTCGTCGATTGCACCTACCCGTACATGGTCGGCATGCAGCTCAACATGCTGTTTGCGGCGCTGTTCGTCTTCGTCAACGCGCTCGCGATGCCGCGCTGGCCGGCATGGATCTGTGCCTCGGCGCTTACGGTCGGATTTTTCGAGCAGTACGTATTCGACATCAACGCGTGGTCTCAGCTTGCGGCGCAACCCATCTTCCTGCTCCTTCTCGCTTTCGTCGCGCTGGCCTTCGACAAGGATCGTTTTGGGCAGGTCCCGGGTTCGATTGTCCGGCTGGGAGCCATTTTTGCCGCGCTGATGACGGGCGTGTTCTTTCTCTATCCGGAATCGCTGACGGTCTACGGACTTGCCGCCATGGTCATCGTCGTGATGGCGATCGGCCATCGGACATCGCGGCAGGCCCTGCCTGTAGCTGCTACCGGCCTGGCGGCAGGTATCGGAGCATCGCTGCTCGCATGCATTCCACATTGGTCAGGCACGGCCGCCTACGTCGTTCGCCAGCTGAGCCACGCAGCAGCCTATCCGCCGGACTGGTGGAAGTATTTTCAACTCTACCTGTTCGGCGGTGAAGCGAATTTCCTCGAGATCATTGCCGGTCCCGACAGCCGCCTCGGAGAACTGGCAAATGCGTATTTCTCGCTGCCCGTCGAGGCAGCGGTCGCCGGCCTCGGCTTGTATGCGGTGCTCCCCTCCGCAGGTTGGCCTGTCGCAATCGCGTTCGTGTGGAAGCTGCTGCTCTACGGTTTCCTGTTCGTGCTGGTGAGGAGCGTTGCCGGGGCGGTCTGGACGATCTGGCGTTCCGAGCCTGACGGTAGCGCCGCGCGCCTCCTGGCCGGCAGCCTGGCAGGCTGCCTCGTGCCGATTGCCATTCTTGCGGCTGGTCACGCCTGGGCAGCAGGCAAGGGCCTCGCCATGGCGGCACCGATGCTCTTCACCCTCATCGTTGCCCCCCTGGCGGCAGCGCAGTGGCGATCCAGCGCCGTCGTTGCCAGCATCATCGTCGTGGTCGCTCACCTGATCCTCGGCGCGTTGCGACCGCTGTTGGTCCTGCAAGCGCTAGGTGCAGGCATTCCGGGTCTTCCGACGTCCGCCGCACAGGTCAATGCGCAGAAGGCGTCGCTCGATTGGGATTACAATCGCCTGTCCGCCGAGTTCGGAAGCTGCAATGGAATCGTCATCGATGTCGCTCATCCCATGATGAATCACGTGTTGCGCAGCCTCGCGGCCGATCACGGCATAGCCTGGGCGTCGCCGAATGTCTTCATGTGGTCCGGCAAGACCGGGCGCGCCTATTTGCCGACCGGTTGGGACAAGTTCGACTGTCTCGCGTCGGCCGACCGGCTGACCGCCAATCCAGGACAGCGATTGGTACCGGTGGCGACAGATCGCTCTTCACGGGAGTTTCTGGAGGGGCGCCGCGACGTTCTCGAGATTGGTGTCGAAGTCCCGCCAGGGATCGCAACACGTGGCCTGTTCGGCAAGGAATCGACACCAGGTGGAGCGCTTCGATGGGCATCACCGGCCGCGTATTTCGATGTCCCGAACAAGCCGTCGGCGCCGGCGCGAACGTTGCGGCTGGCGTTGTGGCCAATGCCGATCTCAGGCAGCGAATTCCTCGTCAAGATCAATGGCCGTGAGATCTACAGGGGAAGCGTTCCGGCGGGACCCCTGTCGTTCCCGCTCGACGAGCTTGCGGGCGAGGAGACGTTGACTGTCGAGCTGGCGACGAATTCCGTCACGCGCTTTCCCGGCGATCCCCGCGATCTTGGATTTGCGATCCGCGAGCTGAGTGTTCGGCGCTAGCGAAGCCGCGGGCGAGACCTGGGCATTTGTGAGCCCGGTCACATCGAGTGGCGTCCGTCCCCCGTAATGTCCCGGTGACGCCAACACGGGGAGATTTCACATGCGCAAGATCATTCTGGTTGCCGCCATGGTCCTGGCTTCCGCCTCTGCCCAGGCAGACGGCTCCCGCAGCCTGTCGCTGTCCGCGGCGGGCGCTCAGGCTCCCGCTCCACAAACGACGCCGACCGCCGCCACGGCGCAGGTGAGCGAAGTCGCGCCAGCCGCGGAGGCGCCGAAATATTCCGATCGTCCGCCGGCAGTGTCGCTCTCTGCGCCGGCCGCCACGGTCACGCCGGCGACTCCCGCGGTGACCACGCCCACGGCCACCCCGGCGCCGGTCGCGACAACCAAGCCCGCCACCAAGAAAACGGCAAGGGCGGACAAGTCGAAGTCCAAGCGCTGGACCGAGCGCCGCATCATCAGCGAGCTGCACCGCCACGGCATCTATTGGTGAGCCGCTCGCCAGAAGCAAATGGCCGGGCAAAAGCCCGGCCATGACGCTAGACTTTGGATCGGATCGCTGGCGTTTACTGCGACACCGTCTGCACCACGCTTCCAATCGGACGCGTGTTCGTGCTCGCGGTCGGCACCTTCATATCCTTCATGATGGCTTCGTCATATTCCGGCAGCGTCTGCAGCGTCGTCTTGGCCTTCATCTGCACGACCTTGTAGCCGCCGGCCTTCAACCGCGCGAGCAGCGTCGGCAGGGCCAGTCCGGTATTCTTCTGGAAATCGTGCATCAGGATGATGCCCTTGCCGAGCTTGTCCAGCCGGGTCATCACCGTCTCGATGATCTTCTCCGGCGTGGCGCCCTTCCGGAAGTCGAAGGAGTCGACGTCGGTCGAGAACATCGCGACATTGCGGGTGCCGAAATAGCTCACGATCGCCGGATTGTGCTGGAGCTGCGGGAAGCGGAAGAACGGCGCCGGGTTGGCACCGAGCGCGAATCTCACCGCGCTGACACCCTTCTCGACCTCGTCCTTGGCCATCTGCTCCGTCATCTTCTTGCCGTTCAGATTGACGTGCGACCAGGTATGCGTGCCGACCGTGTGGCCCTGGGCCAGCACCTGGCGCAGGATCTCCGGATGATAGGTCGCATGCTTGCCGACCGAGAAGAAAAGGCCCTTGGTGCATTCATCCGCCAGCGCCTTCAGCACATTCGGCGTGTTCACCGGCCAGGGACCGTCGTCGAAGGTCAGCACGACTTCCTTGTCGGTGAGGAAGTCGAACTGCTTGAAATGATCGAAGCCGAAGCCGGGGCCGCCGGTGGTGTCGATCTCGACCACGCGGGAGACGCCCAGCGCGTTCGGATTGGCGCAGGTCGATTTCTGCTGGACCGGCATAGCCGGGGCGGGCGCGGGTGCCTGAGCAACTGTCGTCGGCCTGGCCGCGATCGTCGCGGTGGTCTCGACGTCATCCCTGGCGGCGAGCTTCGCAGGTGCCGGCAATTGATCGGCGGCACGGGCAGCAATTGTCTTGGGGGCGGCCTGGTCGGCGCGCGAGGAATAATAAAACCAACCGCCTGCGGCGATCACGACCGCCGCAACTACACTGGCCAGCATCAGGCCCAACGCATTACGCATCGCTACTCTTTCCAATTACGCAACCAAACCGGCGGAATTTCCCGCGCGACGAGCCATTAATGCGAAGTAACAGTTAACGTGACACCAACACGACGGCGGTTGTGGAGGAATTTCAGGGAGGTGCGCCAAAGTGACCGACGTCACAGTCGGGGTACGGCCCGTGACCATCATCACAGTGGAAACGGTTTTGCTGGAGCATCGTAGCTCCCATCAACAACGGGCACCGTTGCGACGGCGCCAATGGGAGCTTCAAATGACCAAGTCTCTTAACACCAAGTCCTTCTCCGCCAGTATCCGCGACACCAGCCTGGCCCTCGGCTTTGCCGCCATTGTCTCGCTCGTCTCGACGACCTCGAGCTTCGCCTTCTCGGCGGAGGCGCAGCAGCAGTGCACCGGCGACGCCTTCCGCCTGTGCTCGTCGGAAATCCCCAACATCCCGAAGATCACGGCCTGCATGATGAAGCATCGCACGGACCTGAGCGCCGGCTGCCGCGCGGTGATGGACAAGGATCTCGCCAAGGGCGCCTCGCGCAAGGTCGCTGACGCCCAGGACAAGCAGTAAGAGCACGCAACACCGTCATCGTTGCGTCGGTTAGCTCCCCTCGCGATACGCCCCGGGCATCAAGCCGGGGCAACGCGGCGGCGCCATGCGGCCCACCAATAAAGCCGTTGCGGCTGAGGGATCGTCGCACTAGCTTCGCCCGCACATTCTTCCGGGTAAGAGGCATTACGCGATGACCAGATTTCTTTTCATTCTTCCCTTGCTGCTCGGCGCGTCGGTCGCATCCGCGCAGCAGCAGCCGGGCCACGATGCCTGCGCGCGCGATGTCACCCGCTTCTGCCGCGCCGTGATGAACAATGGCGATGGTGCCGTGCTCGCCTGCCTGAAGCAGAACCGCACCAAGCTGAGCAAAGGCTGCGACAAGGTGCTGACCGAGCACGGGCAGTAGTGATTCCCGTAGCCCGGATGGAGCGAGGAAACCTACGTGCTGCTCCCAGCCGCGGTCGCGACCACCGGCAGCACCTCGGCGCTCGCACGATCCGGCGTCTCATCCTTCCAGCGCACCGAGCCGAACGGACGCTCCAGCATGCGGCGGATCCGCACCGGCTCGGGACCGATATGGAAATCGATCGCCTGCTGATGCAGCGCACGCTCGGACTGCGTCGAGCGGTTGCGCTGGCGCAGATAGTCGAACCAGGTCGGGCAATGATAGCGCTCGGTCCACAATTCCGGATCGGCGATGTCGCGGGCGATCGACCAGCCATAGGCGCCGTTACGTTGCCGTGAGAGCTGCACGTCCTGCATCACGTTGTGGAACGCGCGCGCGTTCTCCTGTGACACGCGGTATTCGATCTCGACCACCAGCGGTCCGCTGCGGCCGGTGATCGACAGCTTCACCTCGGGATCGGCCAACACGTCGGCATCCTCGTTGCGGGCACCGACGCGCGGCATCGTCAGCCAGATCCCGAGCAGCGGCGAGATCAGCATCAGGCCGGCCGCGGTCAGCAATGCGATCTCGACGCCGGCATAGTCGGTGAGATGGCCCCAGCCCCAGGCACCGATCGCGATGCCGCCGGAGATCGAGGCCTGGAATGCCGCGAGCGAGCGACCGGCGACCCAGCGCGGCGCCGAGAGCTGCACGCCGATATTGAACAGTGCGATCGCGGCCATCCAGACCGCGCCGGCCAGCACCAGCGCAGTTGCCGTCAGCACCGGCTCGGTGCTCAGGGCAAGGGCAGCCATCGCGAACGCCATCGAGATGGTGCAGGCGCGGATCGCGGCCTCGCCGCTCATGCGCTTGCGCAATTCGTGGATGTTGAGCGCGCCGACCACGGCGCCCATGCCGAAGGCACCCAGCATGATGCCGTAGGTCTGCGCACCGCCATGCAGGAGGTCGCGCGCGACCAGCGGCATCAGCGCCATGATGGCACCGCCGATCAGGCCCATCACCAGCGTGCGCAACAGCACGATCTTGATCGGCGGTGAATTGGTGATGTAGCGGAAGCCCGAGACCATGGCGCGGTTGAGCTTTTCCCGCGGCAGGCGCGAGGGCTCGGTGTTGCGCCGCCACAGCAGCAGCACCACCAGCAACGGCAGATAGAGGATCGCGTTGCAGGCGAAAGCGGCGACCGCGCCGAGCGCCGCGACGATGACGCCGCCGACTGCGGGCCCAAAACTGCGGGCGATGTTGTAGCTGATGCCGTTCAGCGCGACGGCCGAAGGCAGCGCATCGGGCGGCACCTGTTCGTTGACCGAAGACTGCCACGCCGGGCCGAACAGCGCGTTGCCGCTGCCCACCACGAAGCAGAAGGCGAGCAGCGTCTCCGGGCTGATGAGATTGAACCCGGCCAGCACGGTCAGCGCGGTTGCGCCGGTGAGTGCAATCATCAACGAGACCAGGGTAACGATGCGGCGGTCATACATGTCGGCGATGGCGCCGGCCGGCATCGAGATCAGCATGATCGGCAGCATCAGCGCGGTCTGCACCAGCGCCACCTTGTCCGCCGAGGCCGCCATCTGCGTCATCGCCCAGGCTGCACCCACGCCCTGGATCAAGAGGCCGAGATTGGAGAGCAGGCTGGCGAGCCAGATGCGCCGGAACACGGTGTACCGCAAAGGGGCGGTGATGCCGTCGGCGGCGATTTTCTGGCGGTTCGTCTGCTCGGTCATATCCCCTTCCAAACGTGCTGGCAGAATGGTCTTGGAGCGATCTTGGGCGATTCCGGCAAATTCAGTGATGCCTGCGAAAGTCCTTCGCTGTCCAGTGGTTAGGCCGCTATAAGCGGTGCAAAGAGTTGGGTTGCCGGGAGGAACATATGAAGCTGTCGCGACGGACGATCCTGCAGGGGGCGGGCAGCTTGCCTTTCGCAGTTGCGAGCTTGCGGACGGGCGCATGGGCCCAGACCGCGCCCGCCGCGGCGCCTGGCACCGAGGTGCCGCCGATCCTGTTCGTCCACGGCAATGGCGACTACGACGCGCTCTGGATGACGACGCTGTGGCGGATGGAATCCAACGGCATCGCGCGCGATCGCATGATGGCGATCAATTTCACCGATCCCAATGCGCGCACCGACGACAAGGTCGAGCAGGCGAACCGCTCCTCGACCGAGGACCAGCGCCGCGAGCTCGCCGCTGCCATTGCCGAGCTGAAGCGCCGCACGGGCGCGTCGCGCGTGGCGCTGGTCGGCAGCTCGCGCGGCGGCTATGCGATCCGCAATGTCATCAAGAACGGCGGCGCCAGCGATGTCAGCCATGCCGTCCTGTGCGGCACACCCAATCACGGCGTGTTCGCGACCGACGACCAGCCGAACAGCGAGTTCAACGGCCGCGGCGCGTTCCTGCGCAGCCTCAACGAGGGCGAGAGCGAGGTGACGCCGGGCGTTGCCTTCCTCACATTGCGCAGCGACGGCATGGACAAATACGCCCAGGCCGACGGCCGCTTCATCGGCAAGCCCGGCACGCCGACCGGTGTCACCAATGAAGGGCCGGAGCTGAAGGGCGCCACCAATCTCGTGCTCGGCGCACTCGATCATCGCGAAGTGGCGTTCCATCCGCGCGCCTTCCGCGAGATCTACAAATTCATCGCCGGGCGCGAGCCTGCGCGCATTGCGATCGTGCCGGAGCCAACCGTCCGGCTGAGCGGCCTCGTCACGGGGACGCCCGGCGGCGTGCCGACCAATCGCCCGGTGGTGGGCGCAACCGTCGATATCTTCCGCGTCGATCCTGAAACCGGAGAGCGCAAGGGCGGTGCGCTGCACAGCGCGAAGACCGGCGCCGACGGCCACTGGGGGCCGGCGCAGGTCGATCCCGCCTGGTCGCTCGAATTCGTCCTGGCATCGCCCGAGATGCCGACGACGCATATCTACCGCTCGCCGTTCCCACGCTCATCCGACGTCGTGCATTTGCGCGCCGCGCGTCCGCTCGGGCCGGCCGACAAGGACGCAGGAGCTGTCGTGATCTTGTCGCGGCCGAGGGGCTATTTCGGCCTGCCGCGGGACGTGGTGCTGTTCGACGGCAAGGAGCCGGCCGACGTCAAGCCGGGCGTGCCCACGGATGCGGCAGCAACCCTGCGGCTTCCCGCCAGCGAGGTTGGGCGTAACATCGTGGCCGAGTTCGGCGAAGAACGAATTGTGGCGCGCGCCTGGCCCGCCCAGGAGAACAGGATTGCGGTCGCCGAGCTGACTTACTAGCTATTTGCCTGCGTCACATCTTGCGGGAGAGCGCCATGAACATCGCCAGCGTGCGCAGGCCCATCATCCCCCCGGCTCCCCCGCGTGCGCCCGACGACATGTCGTTCTTCGGCCGGCTTGCCGTGATCCGGCACAACATGATCGCAACCTGGGGGCAGCCCGCCTATGAGGAAGAGGTCATCAAGGGCCGCTTCTTCCTCCGCAACAGCTTCATCCTGAACCAGCCGGATGCGATCCGGCACGTCCTGCTCAACAATTACGAGAACTATACGCGCACGCCGGCGGGCATCCGCATGCTCCGCCCGGTGCTGGGCGACGGACTTTTGATCGCGGAAGGTCATTCCTGGACGTTCCAGCGCCGCACGCTCGCGCCGGCCTTCACGCCGCGCGCCACCGCCAACCTCGTGCCGCACATGACGGCGGTGCTCGACGAGACCATTGCAAAGCTCGATACGCAGACGGGCGCGCCGGTCGATCTGCGCGAAATCATGCAGCGCATGACGCTGGAGATCGCCGGGCGCACGATGTTCTCGTTCGGCATGGACCGGCACGGCGCGACCTTGCGCAATTTCATCATGGAATATGCGTCCCGGCTGGGACGGCCCTACTTCCTCGACATGCTGCTGCCGGTGTCGTGGCCGAGCCCGATGGATTTTGCCCGCGCCCGTTTCCGCAAGCGCTGGACCGAGTTCGTCGCGATGCTGATCGCCGAGCGGCGCGCTGCCGGCAAGAAGGACGGCGCGCCGCCGCGTGACCTGTTCGATCTCATGGACGCGGCGCGCGATCCGGAAACCGGCAAGGGCTTTTCCGACGAGCAGCTCGTCGACGAGGTCGCGACCATGATCCTGGCGGGTCACGAGACCACGGCGACGGCGCTGTTCTGGGCGCTCTATCTGCTCGCGCTCGATCCGGACACGCAGGAGGAGGTGGCGTCCGAGACAAGCGGCGAGCATCTCGACAGCATGGCCGACATCGATCGCCAGAAATTCACCCGCGCGGTGATCGACGAGACCATGCGGCTCTATCCTCCGGCCTTCCTGGTCGCGCGCGCCGCACGCGAAAAGGACAATGCGGCCGGCGTCGAGATCGGCAAGGGCGACATCATCATGATCGCGCCCTGGCTTTTGCACCGGCACGAGAAGCTGTGGGATCAGCCGAACGCGTTCATTCCAAAGCGCTTCATGTCGACGGAGGCGCTCGATCGCTTCGCCTATCTGCCGTTCGGCGCGGGTCCGCGCGTCTGTATCGGCGCGCCGTTCGCACAAGCCGAATCCGTGCTGGCGCTGGCCCGGCTGATCGGCGCGTTTCGTGTCGAGCTCGCCGATCAGGCGAATCCCGTGATCCCGCTCGGTGTCGTCACGACCCAGCCGGACCACTCACCCATGTTCCGTATCACCCGTCGGTGACAGGCGATTGCCTGGCCGATGGCGTGATTCAACCAGCAGAGTCCCGCCATGAGCGACATCCAGGCCCAGTTCTCCGTTCTGAAGCAGACCGCTGACACGAAGGTGGTCGATGCGATTGCGCGTCTGATCGAGAACGGCGAGGATCATGAGCTCAACCGCGTCAATGTCCTCGACTTCGCCACGCAGCATGCCGTCGACGAAGAACACGCGATCTCGGCCTTTCTGCACGCGTCGCGGCTCGGGCTGTTCGATCTCGGCTGGAACGTGCTGTGTCCGGGCTGTGGCGGTGTGCTCGGTGCGCACACGACGCTGAAGGCGCTCAAGCCCGACGACTATCACTGCGCGCTCTGCGCCTGCGGCTACAAGGCCTCCGTCGACGATCAAGTCGAGGTCTCCTTCACCGTGAATCCGCGCGTCCGGCGCATCGCGGCGCACGATCCCGATACGCTGCCGGTGTGGGAGTATTTCAAGCAGGTGTTCTGGAGTTCCGGCGTCGACTTCAACAAGGACTCGTTCGCGACGCTGGCGAACGAGGTAACGCTGGATACGATGGAGTTGCCGGCCGGTGAGAAGGCGACCATGTCGCTGCAGCTGCCGAGCGACTTCGTCATCATCTTCGAGCCGGTCACGCACGCGGCCCATTTCATCGACGTCCAGGGCGAACCGACCAGGGATCGCCAGCAGCTCGCCATCATGTACAACAAGGTGCAGGCCCCGACCGGGACCACGACCATGCGGCCGGGCCCGCTGCGGCTGTCGCTGGAGAACCAGGCCGGCGTGCGCGTGCTGCCGTCGGTGTTCATCGCGGCCGAGGCGCTCCACCATCTGATCGGCAAACGCAAGCCGTTCCTCACCGCCAAGCGGATGCTGTCGAACCAGACCTTTCGGGATGTGTTCAAGGCGGACAATCTCAGTCTCGACCAGCGGCTCCAGATCACGTCGCTGACCTTCCTGTTCACCGATCTGAAGGGCTCGACCGCGCTCTACGAGCGCGTCGGCGATCTCGCCGCCTTCGATCTGGTGCGCGCGCATTTCCATGCGCTGCTCGAGATCATTTCCTCCGAGAAGGGCGCGGTGGTGAAGACGATCGGCGATGCCGTGATGGCGACCTTCGTCCGTCCCGAGCATGCCATCGTCGCGGGCCTGCGGATGCGCTCGGCGATGGACGAGCTCAACAAGCGGCGCGGCACCGACGATCTCATCGTCAAGATCGGCATCCATGAAGGCCCCTGCCTCGCGGTGATGCTCAACGAGCGGCAGGATTATTTCGGCCAGACCGTCAACATTGCCGCCCGCGTGCAGAGCCTGTCGACCGCGCAGGAGATCCACATCACCGGCCCGGTGCTCGATGCGCCCGCGGTTGCCGAGGTGCTGGAGCAGCGCGCGATCAAGCCGATCCAGAAACAGGCGGCACTTCGCGGCATCGCCGACAAGATGGTGGTGTACGAAATTCCGTGAGCCTCAGGCAGTCATTCCGGGTTCGCGCTTTGCGCGCCCCGGAATGACCGTGAACAGATTGCCGAAACGTAATGCAGCGCGCGGAACTGACGCACGTTGCGCCGGTTGAGTTTCCTGCTCATATAATGCTGGTAACGGCCGCGCCTCGCGGCTGTATCGATTTCGGTAGGACCTTATGCTCGACGGCCTGCGCCAATTCATCGCCGACATTGTCGCCCCCCATGACCAGAACCGCACGTTCGGGGACAGCGATTATCGGTTGGCCGCCACCGCGCTGCTGGTTCACGTGGTCTCGCTGGACGGTCAGCCGAGCGCGGCCGAGCAGCGCAAGCTGCACAGCCTGATCGAAAGCCATTTTGGGCTCGATCGCGGCACTGCGGATCGTCTGATCGCGGACGCCACCCAGGTCGAGGGCGAGGCGGTGGACCTCTATCACTTCACCAGCGTGATCATGCGCTCGCTCGACGAAGAGGGCCGCAAGCGCATCGTCCGGATGATGTGGGAGCTGGTCTATGCCGACGGCCAGGTCTCCGAATTCGAAGACAACGTCGTCTGGCGCGCCTCCGATCTGCTCGGGATCTCCCAGCGCGACCGGATCGACCTGAAGCATACGGTGGCGGAGCACGCCGGTGGTCAGGTGAAGGACAGCGCCGTCGGCGGATGATCCGCGCAAGCCGGCGGACCGCCGGTTGTACGGATCACATGACGAAACTTTAATGTAGGTGCCGGCAGTCCGGATTCGTCCGTAAATACCCGGTTTTTCTGCTCCCCCTGTCGCCCGCTCAGGCCGCCATGCGGCCGACGCCGCTTGCCTGACGCGCACGGCTTATGCTCTCGTTCCGTCATTGCGGGGCCAAAAACTTCAATTCAAGAGACTTCGATCGTGGCTGAGCGGGTAACGTTGATCACCGGTGCTTCGGCGGGCATAGGTGCGGAGCTGGCGCGCGTGTTTGCCGCCAATGGACATCGCCTCGCATTGACGGCGCGGCGCGCGGATCGATTGGAGGCGCTCGCGAACGAGCTCGCCGCCAAGGGCGGCAAGAAGCCGATCGTGATCGCCTGCGATCTCAGGAACCCGGACGCCGGCGAGACGATCGCGGCCGCGCTCGCCGCTGAAGGCGTCGAGCTCGACCACCTCGTCAACAATGCCGGTTTCGGCGTGTTCGGCGACGCCATCGAGCGCGATCGCGACGAGCAGGTCGGGATTGTCGATGTCAACGTGCGGGCTCTGACGGATTTGTCGCTGCGTTTCGCCGATCAGCTCATCAAGAACAAGGGCGGTCTTCTCAATGTCGGCTCGGTCGCGGGCTTCCTGCCTGGCCCCGGCATGGCCGTCTATTATGCGTCCAAGGCCTACGTGATTTCCTTCACCGAAGCGCTGCGGGCGGAGCTCGCGCCGCGCGGCGTTCGCGTCACCGTGCTTTGCCCGGGTCCGGTGCCCACCGAATTCCAGGCACGCGCCGGCGTCGGCTCCGGACATGATACGGCCCTGCTCAATGTTTCGGCCGCCGATGTCGCGCAGGAGGCCTATCGTGGCCTGATGGCCAACAAGCGGGCAGTGCTGCCCGGTCTGGGCATCAAGATTGTGCCCTTTGCGCTGCGCTTTTTCCCGCGGGGCTTCATCCTGGCCGCCACCAGTCGGTTCCAGAGGCAGAGGCATTAGATCTCGAGGCTCCCGTATTGGCCCGGAGCTTGCTTCGGTTTCGATGTGTGCGCGAACTCACACGAAATTAACGATCGCTTAGTTATGCTGGCGGTCTGAACCGATAGCACTCGCAGAGGCCATGTCGTTCCGGACGGACAGGTTTGGTGGCGCAGAGGTGGTGCCCTTCCCGAGAAGGACGCCAAGCGCCGTCGCCTCCGAAACCCAATTGCCGGTTCTGATCATCCTGCACCAGGAATCCTCGACGCCGGGCCGTGTCGGCAATGCGCTTCGTGCGCTTGGCCATCGGCTGGACATCCGCCGTCCCCGCTTCGGCGATCCCCTGCCCGAGACGCTCGATCAGCATGCCGGCGCGGTCGTCTTCGGCGGTCCGATGAGCGCCAATGATTCCGACGCCTATATTCGCCGCGAGATCGACTGGATCGAAATTCCGCTCCGCGAGCAGCGGCCGTTCCTCGGCATCTGCCTTGGTGCCCAGATGCTGGCGATGCAGCTCGGCGCCCGCGTCGCGCCCCATGCGGATGCGCTGACCCAGATCGGTTACTACCCGATCCGCCCGACCGCCGCGGGCCACGCGCTCTGCCCGGCCTGGCCGGCCCATGTCTATCACTGGCATCGCGAGGGATTCGAGCTGCCTGTCGGCGCAGAGTTGCTTGCAGAAGGTGACGATTTTCCGGTGCAGGCGTTCCGCACCGGCAACGCCTTCGGCGTGCAGTTTCACCCCGACGTGACCTACGCGATGATGCATCGCTGGACCACGCGCGGTTATGACGGCTTCAGCGCGCCCGGTGCGCGGCAGCGACATCATCATTTCGCCGATCGTGCCGTATACGATGTCGCAGAGCGCGACTGGCTCGACCATTTCATCAACGGCTGGCTGGCGCGCCAGCCGGTGCTGGCGCAAGCCGCCGAGTGATCCGCGCGTTCGCGCGAAGCCCTTGCCTCATCCCTGAATATGCTAGGCTCGCTCCCAACGAGCGCGCGCGAAATTGCGCCGGAAAGCAAAGGGAGAGCGTCATGGCCTACGAGCACATTCTTTATGAGGTCAGCGACAAGATCGCGACCATCACGCTCAATCGTCCCGACCGCATGAATGCGTGGACGCCGACCATGGAGCGCGACGTGCGCCATGCGATGGAAGCATCGAGCGCCGATGACAATGTCCGCGTCATCATCATCACCGGCGCGGGCCGCGCCTTCTGTGCCGGCGCCGACATAGATGCGCTGAAGGGGCTCGATCCCGATGACGTCCGGCGCGCGTCGAACCTGCCGCCGTTCGACATGAACCGGCGTCCGGACTGGCAGACGCGCTACGGGTTCTATCCGTCGATCAAGAAGCCTGTGATCGCCATGCTCAACGGTGCCACGGCCGGCATCGGGCTGGTGCACGCGCTCTATTGCGACCTGCGCTTTGCCGTCGACAACACGGTGTTCACGACGGCCTTCGCGCGGCGCGGCCTGATTGCCGAGCACGGCATCAGCTGGATGCTGCCGCGCATCGTCGGTCATGCGAACGCGATGGATCTGCTGCTCTCGGCGAGGCGCGTGCCGAGCGACGAGGCGTTGCGGATCGGCCTGGTGAACCGGCTCTGCCCGCCTGACAAGCTCCGCGAGGAGACCTATGCCTATGCACGCGATCTCGCCGATTTCGTCTCGCCGAGCGCGATGGCCGTGATCAAGCGCCAGCTCTACGAGGTGCCGTTCCAGACGTTGGCGGAGGCAACGATCGAAGCCAACCGGGAGATGATGGTGGCGCTGGGTGGCAGCGATTTCCGGGAGGGGGTTGCGAGCTTCATGGAGAAGCGGCCGCCGAGGTTTACGGGGAGGTAGGGGGATTGTTCCTCAACCAGTCCGTCTTCGCCCTTTGGGCTTCGCCGGACACCACGCTTCACCCTTCGGGCTCCTCGTGGCTGCGCCACGCGTAGCCCGAAGGGCGAAGCGTGGTGGAGCCAGGCGGGATCGAACCGCCGACCTCGTCATTGCGAACGACGCGCTCTCCCAGCTGAGCTATGGCCCCGTTTGCTGGCCACTCTGGTGAATGCGGCCGACAACCGGGCGCCATTTAAGTCCCCGCCAAGGTCAAGTCAAGGACGGGTGTAAGGCGGTTTTAGCCATTCGGGGTGCCGACTTCCCTTGTTTGGGCGGGGGGGAACCGATATCTAGCAAAAGGCGTCAATCCCGACCGCAGCCAGCCTTTTCAAAAGCCAGAGTCTTCAAAAGCCAGAGCCCTGAAAAATCATGCGTGCCGTTCTCGACATCGTCATCATCGTGCTCGACCTCTACGTCTGGCTGCTGATCGCCTCCGCGATCCTGTCCTGGCTGATCGCTTTCAACGTGGTGAACACCCGCAACCAATTCGTGTCGGCGGTGGCGGAGTTCCTGTACCGGATCACCGAGCCGGTGCTGGCGCCGATTCGCAACTTCCTGCCTAGTCTCGGCGGTCTCGACATCTCGCCGATCATCCTGATCCTGCTCATCATGTTCATCGAGCGGGTGATCCTGTACTACATCTACCCGAACGTGATCTGAGCGGGCTGGAGCCCTTGGTTGCCAACGAAGCTTGCAAGGAACCCTGGCGTTACTCGGCCGCGGGAATCAGCATCGCGCTGCGGGTGACGCCGCGCGGCGGTCGCGACGGCATCGACGGAATCGAGCAACTGGCCGACGGCCGCAGCGTGCTCAAGGTGCGGGTGCGCGCCATCGCCGATGGCGGCGAGGCCAACAAGGCTGTTTTGGTCCTGCTGGCGAAATCGCTGGGCGTCCCCAAGGCCGGCGTAAAGCTCCTGTCCGGAGCCACCTCGCGGCTGAAGCAGATCGCGGTCGACGGCGATCCGGCACGGCTCGGCGAAGCCCTGCGCCAGCTCGTCTCGGCCCAATCGAAAGACTGAGGGAACTGACATGACCGCCAAGATTATCGATGGAAAAGTCATCGCCGCGGAACTTCGGGCCCGCGTCGCTGAGGAGGTCGCCCGCGTCAAGCGCGAGCACAATCTGGTGCCGGGGCTCGCGGTCGTGCTGGTCGGCAGCGACCCCGCCAGCGAGGTTTATGTCCGCTCCAAGCACACCCAGACCCAGGCCGCCGGCATGGCCTCGTTCGAGCACAAGCTGCCGGCCGACGTCTCGCAGGCAGATCTCCTGGCACTGGTTGCAAAGCTCAACCGCGATCCGGCCGTACACGGCATTCTGGTGCAACTACCGCTGCCGAAGGGGCTGAACACCGAAGCCGTCGTCAACGCCATCGACCCCGCCAAGGACGTCGACGGGCTGCATCCGAACAATGCCGGCCGGCTCGCCGGCGGTTTCGAGGCGCTGTCGCCCTGCACGCCGCTCGGCTGCATCATCCTGACCAAGAGCGTGCACGCTTCGCTGGAAGGCAAGAATGCCATCGTCATCGGCCGCTCCAACCTGGTAGGCCGCCCGCTGGTGCAATTGCTGCTGAACGAGAACGCCACGGTGACGATCGCGCATTCGCGCTCGCGTGACCTGCCCGGGCTCGTGAAGCAGGCCGATCTCGTCTATGCCGCGGTCGGAAGACCTGAGATGGTGCGCGGCGACTGGCTGAAGCCGGGTGCGACCGTGATCGACGTCGGCATCAACCGGATTCCAAAGGACGACGGCAAGACGCGCCTCGTCGGCGACGTCGCCTATCAGGAAGCGCTTGGGGTTGCCGGCGCGATCACGCCGGTGCCGGGCGGCGTCGGTCAGATGACGGTGGCGTGCCTGCTGGTCAACACGCTGCGTGCGGCCTGCGCGATCGCCGAGCTGCCGAAGCCGGCGGTGTAGCCAAACTCTCGTGCCCCGGACGCAGCGCAGCGTGAAACGATGCGCTGCGGAGCCGGGGCCCAGCGGCAGCATGGGTCCCGGCTCTGCGACGCGTCACACCGGACGATGCTACGCATCGCCGGGACATGCCGCATCGCGTCCGGGACACCAAAGCTCAGCCCTTCTTCTTCTTCTCGCGATCCATGCCTTCGAGGATCAGCTTGTGCGCATCCTCCGGGCCGCCCCAGCGCAGGATCTTCACCCATTTGCCCTTCTCGAGATCCTTGTAGTGCTCGAAGAAGTGCTGGATCTGCTGCAGCGTGATGTCAGGGAGGTCGGAGTACGACTTCACCTTGTCGTAGCGCTGCGTCAGCTTCGACGACGGCACCGCCAGAATCTTCTCGTCGCCGCCGGCTTCGTCTTCCATGAACAGCACGCCGACCGGGCGCACGCTCATGACGGCGCCGGGAATGATGGCGCGGGTATTGATGATCAGGACGTCGCAGGGGTCGCCGTCATCCGACAAAGTATGCGGGATGAAGCCGTAGTTACCGGGGTAACGCATCGGCGTGTAGAGGAAGCGGTCGACCACCAGCGTGCCGGCTTCCTTGTCCATCTCGTATTTGATCGGTTCGCCGCCCACGGGGACTTCGATGAGGACGTTGACTTCGTGTGGTACGTTTTTCCCGATCGAGATCGCATCGATACGCATTGAAGGCTCCGTTGTTGCCGAGGTAAAATCGCGCCCGGCAGCGATTTTGGCGCTGTCATACGCGGGCTTGGCCCGCTGATCCATCGCGTTTTTGTGAAATAATGAATCCGGAAATCACCGGCTCAAAGGCGGCGGTATCGACGGAAGGGAAACGCTGCCAGATCAGCTTTCAGCAGCTCAATTGGTCCAAGCGAAGGCAACCTTGTCGAGCGATTTCGGCCCGAACCGCTCCGAGGAGCGCGCCACCATACGGCCCCCCAGCGCCCGGTAGAACTCGGTCGCGGGGTCGTTGTCCGAGAGCGCCCACACCACCATGCTCTTCAGTCCGCTCTGCATCAGGTCGCGGCGGGCAGAGGCGAACAGGCGGCGGCCGAAGCCGAGGCCCTGAAATTCGGGGCGCAGGTAAAGCTCGTAGATCTCGCCGTCGAAATGCAGGCTGCGGGCACGGTTGCGGCCGTAATTGGCGTAGCCCGCGATCTTGTCGCCGAACACCAGCACGCTGACGCGGCTGCCCTTGCGGATCGCGCTGTCCCACCATTGCGGGCCGCGGCGGTTGATGAGCTTTTCCAGCTCGGCGCCGGGAATGATGCCCTGATAGGCGGAGCGCCAAGCCTCGTCATGAGTAGACGCCACCGCAGTTGCATCTGCAGCTTTGGCCGGCCGGACCTCGATCAGGGTTGTGCTCATGGGCGCAATCAAACCAAGTCGCCGCGCCGGCGGCAAGACCTATCGTTAATTATCGGTTAACGTGTGGACTTTGTGCATCAGTATCTGAACCATGTTGTACCGAAAAAAGACAGGACGCCGACTCGAGTGGCACAGGCGTGCCCTGCGTCGGTGCAAAACTCCCACTGCGGCAACGAATGAACGGCAATGGCAGCGCAGAAAGTCCGCCGATACTGATTCGTTCCTACTAGTCTGATTGTCGCTGTTCTCGCCTCCGGCCATTCATGCGGCTCCTCAAAATCCTCGCGCTCCTGACTCTGCTGGCCTTGCCGACTGCGCCGCCTCTGTGCGCTCAGGTCACGTTTGGTCCATCGGGCGAGGAGGGCGAGCCGCTTCGCCGACAAGCGTGGCTTGTGCCGTCGCCGGATACCGACATTGCTGCGCGTGCCCTTCTGTTTCGCCCCGCCGGCGCAGGGCCGTTCCGGCTTGCGGTCGTCGCACACGCCTCGACGCAGAACGTATTGCGTCGAGCGCAAATGCCGCAGCCGGAATATCGTCCGCTCGCCGCCTATCTCGTCGCGCGCGGTTTTGCCGTGCTGGTGCCGGAGCGGCTCGGCCATGGTGCGACCGGCGGCCGCTATGTCGAGGACCAGGGCGGCTGTGACGAGGCGGACTATGCGCGCGCGGGCCGTGCAACGGCCGAGGAAATCCGGCTCGCGCTGGAGTTCTTGCGAAAGCAGGATTTCATTCGCAAGGAGGCCGCGATCGTGATCGGCCATTCCGCCGGCGGCTGGGGTGCGCTGGCACTCGCCAATGCCGATCCGAAGGCGATCAACGCGATCGCAGTGTTTGCGCCGGGGCGTGGCGGCCATGCCAATGATGAGCCGAACCGGATCTGCGCGACACACACGCTTCTTGCCACTGCTGCAGAGTTCGGCAAGGGCGCGCGCATCCCTGTCACATGGCTCGTTGCAACCAATGACAGCTATTTCGCGCCGGCGTTTTCGAAGAGCCTGGCCGATGCGTTTCGCGGTGGTGGCGGCAAGGTCGACTTCCGCATCCTGCCGGCTGTCGGCAGCGAAGGACATTGGATGATCGAGACTGAAGCTGGTGTCAAAGGCGCAAGGACTGAGCTCGATCGTGTGCTGAAGTCGGCGCCGGCGCCTGTGATGCGACGGGATAGCCGCTGATGCCTAGATGGCCCGATGACGACGTGATCCTGTTCGACGGCGTCTGCATCTTCTGCTCGCGCTGGGTCCGCTTCCTCGCGGAGCGCGACACGGTGAAGCGGTTTCGCTTCACGCCGATCCAGTCGGCGTACGGAGCCCGGCTCGCGCGGACGTTCGACATCGATCCCGATGATCCCGATACCAACGCGGTCGTCCACGGCGGCGAAGTGTTCATGAAGTCAGACGCCGCGCTGACCGTGCTCTCGCTGCTTCCCGGCTGGGGCTGGGTGTGTGCGTTGTTCGCCGTGCCGAAACCGCTGCGGGACTTCGTTTACAGCCTCATCGCCCGCAACCGCTATCGCATCTTCGGCAAGTATGACGCGTGCTTCGTGCCGGATGCGGATTTGCGAAGCCGGGTGATCGAGTAGCCACGTCATTGCGAGCGCAGCGAAGCTACAGCTTCCCGATTGCCGCCAGTACTTCCTTCGCCGCCCGTTCGCCGCTGTCGCGCGCGCCATGCGCGGTCGTGAAGAATTCTGGCGACGTCGCTTCTCCCGCGAAGAACAACCGTCCATCCACCGGCGCGGCCAGCATGGCGCGATCGCCGGCGTGGCCGGGCAGCGCATGCGAATAGGAGCCTCGCGCGAACGGATCATGCGCCCAGCGCGACTCCGCGAGCGGCTTCAGCTTGCGGCGGATGTCGTTGCCGAGAAAGCCGGCGATCTCGTCGATGCTGTGCGCGGCGATGGCGCCGTCGCCGGAATCTTCCAGCGCGCGTGCAAAGCTGCCGCCGAAGAAGCCTTCGATGCAGGGCTGGCCGAATGGGCGGATGTGGTAGGTGCCCATCGCGGTGCGCATGGTGGCGCCGCGTAAGTTCGCTTCCTTGGGAAAGGCTTCGGCGTCATCGAGCGCGAGCGTCACCTTGTCGTCGACGCCGAGCGGCAGGCCGGCTGCTGCGTCGACCTTGGACAGTAACGGCGGCGAAAAGCGGATCGTCTCATCGGCGATCAGGTTGGTCGGCAGGGTGACGATCACCTTGTCCGCGGTCAGCGTGCCCTGCGATGTCTCGATGCGGATGCGCTTTGCCGAATGATCGATCAGCGCGACGTTGCAGTTCAGCGCGACCGGACAGGGCGCGCCGTAGGCGGCGACCAGCGCCCCATAGCCGCGGCGGACGCGCCAGTTGAGGCCAGAGTCCTCATAGGCGTCCCAGTCCAGTGTCGACATGTCCTCGAGTTCGCAGCCGTTGATGTAGGTCGAGATCGCGTCGATCATGGGATTCCAGCGATTGCCCATCTCGAGGCTCCGGCTCGCAGGCTCGTCCTTGCCCGTCTGCGCGGCTTCCCAGAGGCGCTCATAGAACGCGTCCATCGCGCGCATGAAATCGTCGCGCTCGCCCTGCGGAAACGCGTTGCCATAGGCGCGCTCGCGCCAGGGCGGCAGGTCCTTGTTGAGCTCGAAACCGAGTCGCGGCGCAATCGAAACGAAGGAGTTCTTGTCCGCCGAGTGCAGCCAGCCGCAGCCGACGTCGAAGGTGACGTCAGGGGAGGCCTGCACGGTCCAGGCGCGGCCGCCGAGCCGGTCGCGTGCCTCCAGCACGATCACGGAGAGGCCGGAGCCATGCAGCGCATGCGCCGCGCCGAGGCCGGCGGCACCGGCGCCGATGATCGCGACGTCCACGGAGGAGGGGAGGGAGGTCATGGCCGGGCTCTAGCACGTTCGCTGGATGTGCTGAAGCCGGCCAGGTATCCGGTCTCGTGTCCCGGACGCGGTGCGGCGTGTAACGCCGCTCCGCAGAGCCGGGACCCATGTGATGTGCAGGGTACGAGACGGTTTCGTAGGGTGGGCAAAGGCGCTCTTGCGCCGTGCCCACGTCTTCGCATCAAGTGGGCAAAGACGTGGGCACGCTACGCTTTGCCCACCCTACGGCACTGTGGCTTGCGGTGGCCTTACGCCACCGCTTCCTTGGACTTCTCTGCGCGCTTGCGCTCGTTCGGGTCGAGATGCTTCTTGCGCAGGCGGATCGACTTCGGAGTGACCTCGACGAGCTCGTCGTCCTCGATATAGGCGAGCGCCTTCTCCAGGGTCATGCGGATCGGCGGGGTCAGGCGCACGGCTTCGTCCTTCGAGGTCGTGCGGATGTTGGTGAGCTGCTTGCCCTTGAGCACGTTGATCTCGAGATCGTTGTCGCGGGTGTGCTCGCCGACGATCATGCCCTTGTAGACCTTCCAGCCCGGCTCGATCATCATCGGGCCGCGGTCTTCCAGCTTGAACATGGCGTAGGCCACGGCTTCGCCCTGGTCGTTGGAGATCAGCACGCCGTTGCGGCGGCCCTGGATCTCGCCCTTGTACGGCGCGTAGCCGTGGAACAGGCGGTTCATGATCGCGGTGCCGCGGGTGTCGGTGAGCAGCTCGCCCTGATAGCCGATCAGGCCGCGGGTCGGCGCGTAGAACACCAGGCGGAGGCGGTTGCCGCCGGACGGCTTCATCTCGACCAGCTCGGACTTGCGCTCGCTCATCTTCTGCACGACGACGCCGGAGTGCTCCTCGTCGACGTCGATCACGACTTCCTCGATCGGCTCCAGGGTGGCGCCGGTGGCTTCGTCCTTCTGGAACACGACGCGCGGACGCGACACCGAGAGCTCAAAACCCTCGCGGCGCATGGTCTCGATCAGGATCGCGAGCTGCAATTCGCCGCGGCCTGAGACTTCCATCGCGTCCTTGTCGGAGGCTTCGACGACGCGCAGCGCGACATTGCCTTCGGCCTCGCGCAAGAGACGGTCGCGGATCATGCGGCTCGTCACCTTGTCGCCTTCGGTGCCGGCGAGCGGGGAATTGTTGACGATGAACGACATCGACACGGTCGGCGGATCGATCGGCTGGGCCGGCAGCGGCACTTCGACGGTCGGATCGCAGAAGGTGTCGGCGACGGTACCCTTGGTGAGACCCGCGATGGCGACGATGTCGCCGGCTTCGGCTTCGTCGAGCGGCGTGCGCTCGAGACCGCGGAACGCCAGGATCTTGGTGATGCGCCCGGACTCGACCAGCTTGCCCTCGGCGTTGAGCACCTTGACCTGCTGGTTCGGCTTGAGGATGCCGGAGGAGATACGGCCGGTGATGATGCGGCCGAGATAGGGGTTGGCCTCCAGGATGGTGCCGATCATCCTGAACGGACCTTCCTCGACCGTCGGCGGCGCGACGTGACGCAGGATCAGGTCGAACAGCGGCTCCATGCCCTTGTCCTTCGGACCCTCCGGGCTGTCGGCCATCCAGCCCTGCTTGGCCGACCCGTAGAGGATCGGGAAGTCGAGCTGCTCCTCGCTGGCGTCGAGCGCGGCGAACAGGTCGAACACCTCGTTGATGACTTCGGTCGGGCGCGCGTCGGGGCGGTCGACCTTGTTGATGACGACGATCGGCTTGAGGCCGACCTTGAGCGCTTTGGAGACCACGAATTTGGTCTGCGGCAGCGGGCCTTCGGCAGCGTCGACCAGCACCAGCGCGCCGTCCACCATGTTCAGGATGCGCTCGACCTCGCCGCCGAAATCGGCGTGGCCGGGGGTGTCGACGATGTTGATGCGGGTGTCCTTCCACTGCACCGAGGCCGCCTTGGCCAAGATGGTGATGCCGCGCTCGCGCTCCAGATCGTTGGAGTCCATGGCGCGGTCGGTCACCTTCTGGTTCTCGCGGAACGTGCCGGACTGCTGGAGGAGTTTGTCGACCAGGGTCGTCTTGCCGTGGTCGACGTGAGCGATGATGGCGACGTTACGGAGGTTCATGAGTGAGCTTCTTTGCGTTCGAACAATGGGTTAAGCGCGATCTCGCCGGTCGGACCGGGACCTCTTCTCGAAACAACGCTGGAAGACTGGAAACGGGGCGCTTTCCGCCCAAAAAGGAAGCCCGGCCATATCGACCGGGCAGCCTACGCGTTGCGGCGCAATATATGCAAAAACCGCCAAAAAACAATGCGTTCTTTGCCCGTTGGTTGACTGAATTTTGTCCGGGAATCTCCGGGGGTTAAGGCTGGGTCCCGGGATGGATAGGGGCCTTTCGTCCCTTGATAGCTGCCCAGATCAGGGCGGCCCCGCCGATCCCCACGACGAGGCCCAGAAAGACCAGCGGCGCGATGTCCGAGGCGATCCTGCCATCCTCGAACACCGACATTCCGCCGAAGAGCAGCGCACAGGCGCCCGGCAGCAGCATGAGGACCCCGAAAATCGCCATCAGTGCGGTCAGGCAGCCGCTGCGCTTTTCCGTCGGGGCAGGAGGGGGACCCGGGGGCGCCGGTGGCGGCGTGTCGCTGAAGCTCATGCCTGCAAGACTCCTTCATTCGCCTGCGCGGCCAGCGCGGCGCGGATGCCGTCGATCTTGCCGTTGCGGTAGAACAGATTGTAGGTGTCGAACGGAATGATCGCGCCCTGCTCCGTCACGAAATGGATGCAGCTGCGCTTGACGTTGCCGACGCAGAAATTGAAGCGATCGAGAAACTGCACGATGGTGACGCGGAACACGTTCTCGTAAGAGAGCCCTTCCGGCACCTGAAAGCTCGGCAGGCAGCACAGCAATTCGCAGACGCGCTCGGACGTGTTGAGCGGCCCCGATGACAGTGAGAACAGATCGACGAACTTCTCCCGCAGCACCGGATATTTCTCCGGGCTGATCGTATTGGGCATCACCGCAACCAGCTGTTCCTGCGGAATCAGCGAGGTCAGCGGCAGCACCTTCTCGCCATTGCGCAGGCCGTAGCCGATCGAGATGCTTTCGGGATTGCAGGGCAGCGGGATCATGTCCTTGTCGCCGAATACGCCGGTCTCGATCACGCGCTTGCGGATCTCCGACAGCATGATGCGGTCGGTTTTCTCATCGAAATTCTCGTTGCGGCCGGCGTCCTGCACCGGCTGCAGCGTGACGCCGCGCACGCATGTCCACGTCAGGGCGTGGCGGACGATGTCACCGATCTCGGAGTCATTGACGCCGCGCTTGATGGTCGCGACCAGCGTGGTCGACACGCCAAAATGCTCGAGATTTTCCAGTGCCTGCTGGCGGATCTTTCGCAAATCCGCGCCGCGCAGGTCGATCAGCGCATCGCGCTGCAGTGAATCGAACTGGAGATAGACCTCCAGCCCGCGCCTGTTCTCGGCGAGCCGCGCCACGAAATCCTTTTCGCGTGCGATGCGCAGGCCGTTGGTGTTGATCATGACGTGACGGATCGGGCGGGCGCGCACGGCGTCCAGGATCGCGAAGAAATCAGGATGCAGCGTCGGCTCGCCGCCGGAAATCTGCACGAGGTCGGGCTCGCCTTCACTGGCGACCAGCGCGTCGAGCATCTTCTCCACTGTCGCAAGAGGGGTGAATTTCGTCCGCGCCGGCGAGGATTCGGCGAAGCAGACCGGGCAGGTGAGATTGCAGTGCTCGGTGATCTCGATCAGCGCCAGGCAGGAATGCTGCTCGTGGTCGGAACAGAGACCGCAATCATAGGGACAGCCGAATTCGGTGCGCTGCTGGAATTGCAGAGGCCGGTCGCCGGGCTTGATGAAATCCTTGCACAGGCGCCAATAGGCGGCATCCGTCGACACCAGCGTCGACTGGACGCCGTGCTCCCTGCATCGCTTTTCGTACCAGACCTCGTTGTCCAGGATCTGGATCTTGGTCGGCACCAGCTTCAGGCAGGTCTCGCAAAGGGATTGGGTCTGGCCCCAAAAGATATAGGGACGCGACTTACGCAACGGCGCGTTCATGCATGGGTCTCGCTTTGGGCGCCGTCGCCAGCATGACGCCAGCGTAAAGCAAAATGGACAGTGACAGCAGGTGAAACAGGGTGAAGGGACCGATCAGCGTGCCGTAGGGCTTGAGGAATTCCCACAGGAAGCGTTGCGCTCCATAATAGACGAGAACCAGGTAGAAACCATTGGTGATCACAAAGGCATTCCGGTTCACGACCGCCAGCATATAGGGCAGCGCGAATACGGCCATGGCCGCGCTCTCGTAGAGCTGCACGGGATGGCGCAGAATGCCGTCGCCGAAATCATGGGCCCAGGGCATCGCCGTCGGCGTGCCATAGGTGAAGTCGTCGAGGCCTGCGAAGTAGCAGCCGAGCCGGCCGATCGCGATGCCGAGCGCCAGCGGCAGCGCAAAACGGGCGCCGGTTCGCAGCGCGATCCCCGCGGACCATTTGTACAGCTCGATCGCCACGATGCCGCCGGCGATCGCGCCCTCGACCGAGCGCGCAATGCCGCTCTCGCCCGACAGCCACAGATTGGCGGAGCCGAACAGGTAGGCCCCGAGGCCCGCGCCGAACACCAGCGCGGCGATATAGGGCAGCTCGAAGGATTGCGCCGGAAACTGCAGGCGCTGCCGCGACAGCCAGTAGACGGCCGCCGCCGCCGCCAGCCAGGCTGCAATGTCGAAGAGAGTGTGAAGCAAAGCCCCGCTCATGCGGGGGATATTAGCCCAGGTTCCGGCCGTGCGGGATAGTGCGCTTGCTCGTTCTCCACGCCGGGGAAGCGAGGCGGATCGCTACCCGGCCTCCCGCTCCTCGGTCGGGTAGACGCCGCGCAGCACCTCTTCGAAATGCATTTTGACCGCGTCGTTGCACAGGCAGGCGCGAAGCCTCAGGCCGTCGCGGTTGCGAACCAGGATCGATCCGCGCCTCGTGTCGAGAATCCGTTCCGCCTTGAACGACTGAAGCACGCGGCTGGCATAGGAGCGGCCAACGCCGAGCAGCGTCGCAAGCTGTTCGTGGGTCAGCGGCACGCTGTCCTCGTCGCCGGTCCGCTCCATCGCCGCCAAAATCCATTTGGCGGTCCGCTGTTCGATCGAATGGATTGCATTGCAGGCGGTCGACTGGAAGATCTGCGCCAGCATGCAATCGGCATAGCGGGCAAAGATGTTGCGCAGCGACGCCGAGCGCAGCTTGGCCGCTTCCAGCTTGGCGACATGAACGCGCGCAAACGGGCCGCCGAATTTCACGCAGATCCGGGTATAGGCCGGCAGGAATCCCTCGCTGACGATACCGCCCACCGCGCCTTCGCGGCCGACCAGGATGGTCTCGACGTCTCGGCCATCCTCGTTGGGGACGAGAAAGGTCGCGAGCGCCGGTCCGCAGGGGAAGTGGACGACCTGGACGTCGTCACCGGGGCTGTAGAGCAACTGGCCGGCTGCGGAGATTTCGACGGTCACGTGCGGTGCGAGCAGGGCGTAGTCTGCCTGGTTCAAACGCCGCAACAAATTGTTGGCCGGACGGCTCTCAACCTCGGTCGTCTTGCTGATACGCGCATCCATCGTGAACTCCCATCCTCCTTCCCACCTTAGCGAGTTCCTTGCATTCCCTGTGTGCACAAGTGGACAGACTGGAGAACGGCAATGTGGTGGGTTTCGTTCCAGGAACCCACCGATGTGCTGCGCGCAGGCATCGTGTCGCGGCAGTCCTGATCCGACCCCCCCACACGCAAGATGCGATCATGGCACCCGCACTTTCCAATGGCTCAAGCTGGCCGGCCGATGTTCTGATCGTCGAAGACGACCCGATCATCGCGATCGATTTCGAGGACCGTCTGCTCGGGTTCGGGGTGACGGGCGTGCGGACCGTCGGGTCGGTGACGCAGGCGCTGGGGGCCATCGCCAAGCGTGCGCCCGATTTCGCGCTGCTCGATGTCGAGTTGATCCGCGAGACGAGCTTTGCGGTCGCGGAGCGGCTGGCTGCGCTGAAGATCCCGTTCGTCTTCGTTACCGGCTATGGCGCCGAGGCGCGCATTCCGCCTGAATTCTCCGGCCAGCCGCGGTTGCAGAAGCCCTGCTCGAGCGACGCGCTGGAGGCGGCGCTCAAGGTGCGCGCCCTCGATTAGCGATCAGGCCTGCTTTGGATCGAGCGTGGTCGACCACAGCGCGACGTCGGCGCGGTCGCGCAAGGTCACGGTCATCCGGCCCGAGGCGCCATCGATCTTGACGTGACCGAAGAACTGCATGCCGGCCGACGGCGGCAGGTTCTGGCTGTCCTTGCCCGGCGCCTTGACGAAGCGCACCTCGGGCCCAAACGTGTTGTCGAGCGCGTTCGGACCGAAGGTGCCGGCGTGCAGCGGACCCGACACGAATTCCCGGAACGGCTCGAACTCCTGGAATTGCGCCTTGTTCGGATCGTAATAATGCGCGGCAGCGTAGTGCACGTCCGCCGTGAGCCACACCGTGTTGCTGATCGGCGCCATCTTGATGAAACGCAGGATGTCGGCGATCTCGAACTCGCGGCCGCGCACCGGGCCGTCGCCCTGCGCGATCGCCTCCGAGCCGCCCTTCGGCGTGTCCGGCACGACGAGGCTGAGCGGCATGTCGGAGGCGATCACCTTCCAGGTCGCGCGCGAATTGAGCAGGCCGCGCTTGAGCCAGGCGATCTGGTCCGGGCCGAGGAAGTAGCTGGCGGGGCCGTAAGCGGTCTCGAGATTGGCGCCGTTCGGGCCGCGATAGCTGCGCTCGTCGAGCATGAACACGTCGAGATGCGGGCCGTAGGAGATCTGGCGATAGACCCGGCCCGGCTCAACGATGCTCTCGCGCATCGGATACATCTCGTGGAAAGCGCGGCCCGCGCGGGCGGCGAGCAGGGCGATGTCGCGCTCCTTGTAGGCCGCCGGCAATTCCTTCGACAGCGACCAGTTGTTGGTCACCTCGTGGTCGTCCCATTGCACGAAGATCGGCACCTCCGCATTGAAGGCGCGGAGGTTTTCGTCGGTGAGATTGTATTTGTGCGCGGCGCGGTACTCGTCCAGCGTCTCGGCGACCTTGGCCTTCTCAGGGATGGTGACGTTCTTCCAGATCTTGCCGTCGGCGAGCTTCACCTCGGATTGAATCGGGCCGTCGGCGTAGATGGTGTCGCCCGAGTGCAGGAAGAAATCCGGACGGTGCTTGCGCATCGCCGAGAAGGTGAACATGCCGCCGTCATCGGGATTGATGCCCCAGCCCTGGCCGGCGACGTCTCCGCCCCAGACGAAGCTGACGTCGCGGCGGTCGGCCGGCGCGGTGCGGAAGCGGCCGACCACCGGCTCGCCCTCGATCGCGGTGTGGGAGAGATCGCGGAAGCGGACGCGGTAAAAGACGTCCTGTCCGCCCGGCAGGTTCTCGATCAGCATCTTCGCGGTGAAGTCGCTCTCGGGGAGCGCCGCGATCGGCGGCAGCGCGCGGGCATCCCTGAAGGACTCGGTCGTCGCGACCTCGACCAGCATCTGCGATGGACGGTCGGTGCGCGCCCACACCACGCCGCTGTCCACCGTGACGTCGCCCGACTGCACGCCATGAGTGACCATCGGCCGATCGGCTGCGCGCGAGAGATAGGGCATCGCCATCGTGCCGAGCGCACCGGCGCCGGTGGCGAGGAAGCGGCGGCGGGAGAATTTGATGTTCATGGGAGATGGCCCCGAGATCGCGTGAGGCGACCGCCCGGACGGCCGCTCCGATGGAGCCCGAACCTATATTGAGACAATGTGACGCAGCAATAACGCGCGCAGCGTTACGCGTTGCCGGCGGCCCTGAACTGCGCGCCTGCACGTTGCAGGTTCTGCGGCAGGCTGAACAGCACCGCCTTGCGGTCGGCAACGGCGGCGTGGAACTGGTCCAACGCGATGTTGAAGGCGGTGAGCGAGCCCTCCTCGATCGCGCCATGATCGAAGCAGCGCAGCGTGTCGCGCAGGATCTCGTCGGCCTCGGCCTGCATCTGGTCGAGCTCGTCGGTCGTCTCGCACTTGCGCGCCACCGCGATCATGTCGAGCAGCCGTTCGCGCAGATGGCTGTTGTTGTCGCGCTCGTCCTTCTTCAGATAGCCAGCGAACCAGGCGCCGATCGAGCCCATGGCCGACAACGCCATCAGGCTCCACCAGATGTAATCGCTGTATTTGTCGAGGAAGGTCTTTTCCTCGCCGTCGACGAAGGCGGCAGCGCCCGGATGCACCGGGATCACCGCATCCTTGTCGGTGTCGGGCGTCTCGATCTTCGCCGCGAGCGGGAATTCCGTCACCAGCTGCTGGCGCACGGCGAAGAGCTGGCGCGTGAACGCCGCGATGGTGGTTTCGGATACGCCTTTGCGCGCCACGATGTGGTGCGAGAAGCTGACGGTCTTGACCTCGTCCTCCGGGCGGGCGGGCGAGCCGCCATAGGTGCCGGCTGGAATCTCGGAGGCTTCGTAGACCGGATGGTTCTGGGCGATCGCATCCGCCGACTCGATCGCGAGGAAGTTGGGCGCGCCGAAATCCTTGGTGGAGGCGGCGATCGCATCCGCCGTGATCTTGCTGTTGACCGGTCCGGCCGCGAGATAGACGTCGGCCTTCTGGGCCTTGATCGCCTCGGCGGCCTCGTTGGCGGGGAATTGCACGATCTCGACCTTGGCGGGATCGACGCCATATTGCTGGAGGATCACCTTGAGCAGATTGACATTGGCCTGGGTGCGGCCGACCACGCCGACGCGATGGCCGGCGAGCTGCGAGATTTTGGTGATCTTCGGGCCCCGCTTCTTGCCTTTGCCCGGTACGGACCACAGCACCACGACGTTCTTGCGCAGGGTCGCGACCGCTTGCGCGTTCTTGGGCACGTCGAGGTCGCCGCGCACGATGGCGAGATCGACCTTGCCTTCCGCAAGCGCATTGGCGCTGGCCGTGGCGCCGTCGGTCTGGATCGGCCGCAGCCGGATCTGGCTCTTGTGCTGCGTGAAAGCCTGCGTCAGCGCCTGCACGACCTTGACGTCGTCGCTGTTGGCGGGACCGACCGCGATCTTCAACGTCACCGGCCGCATGGCGAAGTAGTAGCCCCCGACGAGCGCGCCGATGATGGCAAGCACGAGCGCAAGAGACACGAGCGCGGTCTTCCGCGCCGCGGATCGCGGCGAAGGCGGAGAGGGCGTTTCGGCCAGGTCCAATCCCCCGGTCATCGATCTCCCAAACAGGCGCTTCAGGCTCAGTTTCATCTTGGCCGGCGATTTACGCCTGCAATTGTAGCAAATTTCTTGTCCGGCGGGGTTACATCTCCGTCATGGTTAGCGGATGGCGGAAATCCCCCGTATGAACCCGGGCGTCAGCAGGGTGTTAGGGTAAAGTTCCCCTGAAGAACGGAGATGACCATGGCAGAACGGCTTTCCGCGGAGGCGCGCAAGCAGGCGCTGGGCGAACTACCGGACTGGACCGAGGTTCAGGGCCGGGATGCCATCGGGAAAACCTTTATCTTCAAGGATTTCAGCGAGGCGTTCGGCTTCATGACCCGGGCCGCGCTGGCCGCCGAGAAGATGGATCACCACCCCGAATGGCGCAACGTCTACAAGACGGTCGAGGTGGTGCTGTCGACCCACGACGCCGGCGGCGTCACCGCGCTCGACATTGCGCTGGCCAAGACGATGAACGCGATCGCAGGCTGAGATCGGCCGACGTCTTGCAGGGATCGGCCACATCCCCATCTTGTGATCAGCCGGGATGCGGCGATCCGCCGCCCCGGGGGCTGAATGGGAGTTTCTCGAACATGGCTGCCGAACACAGTGTCGGTTTCGAGCCGGCCGACCGGCTCGCGGAAGATCGCGAGAGCGTGCGCCGCCGCTTCTGGCGCAAGCTGAAGCGCGTCGCCGCGCATCTGCCGTTCGCCGAAGACTTGCTGGCTGCTTATTACTGCGCGTTCGACCGGCAGACCCCGCGTCACGTCCAGGCCGCGCTGTTAGGTGCGATCGCCTATTTCATCCTGCCGTTCGACTTCGTCGCCGACGTGATGCCGGTCCTCGGCTTCGCCGATGATGCCGCCGTGCTCGCCACCGCCATCCGCATGGTCTCCGGCCACATCACGAATGAGCACCGCGAAGCCGCCCGTGCCGTGCTGAAGCGCGGGGTGGATGAGGCGGAAGCGCAGTAGAGGTTGGCTGCACGTTCGTAGCCACACCTACTGCTGTCATTCCCCGCGACCCGGCTACGCCAAGGCTTCGCCGGGGTTGAGGTCCAGGGGTGCCGAAGCTTTAGCGCAGGCGGCAAGCGGGGAATCCAGCACGCCGCGGCTTCTCGATTCAATCGCTGGCTTCACGGAGTACTGGATCGCCCGGTCAAGCCGGGCGATGACACGGCGTGTGTGGAGACGAAACGCGCTCGCTACTTCTTCCCCGCCTCCACCCGCGCCTTCTCCGCGTCCCATGCCTGGAATTGCTTGAACAGCGCTTCCCTGTCCGCGTCGGACACGTTTGCAGCCGTGGGGCTCTGCTTCAGGAACGCCTCGAATCGTTGCCGTGTCACCGGCTCGACGCCGTGCTTGTCGAGCCATTGCTGCGCCACCGGCAATCTGTTCCAACCCGACAAGGGCGCCGCGAGCGAGACCTCCTTCCACTTGGGATGGAATGGCGGGTTCTGGAGCGCCGGGAATTTCGTGAAGAACGCGTCCACGAACAGCGCGAGCTTGCGATAGCGCTCGGTGTTGGGCGCCCAGTTGTAGGCAGCGAGCACCGCCGGCACGGCGATGGTGTCCACGCTCTCGCCCTCCTTGATCAGGTTCGGATAGTCCTTGGTCGTCAGCGTCGCCGGCAGATAGTCGCTCTGGAGCGGCTTTGCATAGTCGACCTTGGCAAGATGGAAGCGGCCGTCATTGCCGAAGGTCGAGACTGATTTGTACGGCTTGCCGCCGACCACGATGACGGCGTCGATCTCACCGGCCTTCAGCTTCTCCATCGCGATGCGCTGCTCGACATAGACGAACTTCGCCTTGATGCCGAGTCGCTCGAACACGGTGAGCGCGGTGACGAAGGTGCCGCCGTTGGGCAGGTCGACGCTAACCGTCTTGCCTTCGAGATCCTTCAGCGTCGCGACAGATTTCGGCGCGATCACCTGCATCTCTTCGTTGTAGAGCTTGGTCACATAGGTGAATTGCTTCTTGATGTCCTTGGCAAAACCCTTGCGCTCGAGATAGTCGAGCGTGTCGGCCCGCACGATGCCGAGATCGACGCCTTGCAGGAACAGGATGTCGGCGACGCTCTGCACCGAGCCACGGCCGACGATCGGCAGCACGCGGATCCTGTTGCCGTCGTCGAGCACCGAGGCCAGGTCGGCGCCGAACTGCACGTAGGTGCCGCCGATCGTGCCGGTGATCAGCGTGACGGTGTTGGCGTTCAACGACTGCTTGGTCGAGGTCGAGCCGAACTGGAAGATGGCCTTCAGGCTGTCCGAGACCTTGGCCGGATCGTATTCGGTCTGCTGCTCGGCACGTGCCGCGAAGGCACAGATCGTCATGATGGCGGCAAGCGCCATTCCCAAAGCGTTACGCATGATATCCTCTAAAGCGTCTAGTGCTGAAGCTGGGCGAGACGCTGCCGCGCCTCCACCGATCCAAGTGCCGCGGCCTTCCGATACCAGTCGCGCGCGGCGGTCGCGTCAGCGGCGATGCGCCGCGAATCGCTGGTGCCCAGCACGGCCGGGTCATAGCTCTGCGCCAGCAGAAGCGCGGCCGTCGCATCCTGCGCATTGGCCGCGCGTTCGAGCAGCAGGCGGGCCGCAACGATATCGCCGACCCCCAACAGGCTCTTCGCGCGCGTCATCAACCCGGCCAGCGTGTCGGCGTCGAGCGTCCTGACCGGCTCAGGCGGTGCAGGCTGTGCCGCGACGGGCGCCGGTGCCTGCACCGGCTCTTGTGCTTGCAGCGCAACCTGATAGGCGGTCACTATCGCTTCGCGGCTTGGCACCGGCGGCGCAGGGAGGTCCCGTGGGTCGGCGCTCGCCAACGTCGTGTTGGTCACGCGGTCCGGATCCTTGGGCGAGGTCTGCGGTCTGGCCGGTGCGCTGACCGACGCCATGGCCTGGTCCGCCGCGATACCCACCCAGCTACCGGCATTGGCGGCGAAGAAGCCGCGAAAGTCCGACTGAAACAGTACGGCCAGAACTGCCAGGGTGGACACCGCCAGAACGGCCGCGAGAACACGCGGCGCAATTCTGGAACGCAACTCCACCGGCGTATATTCGCGTGGGTCCGGCGCACCGAGCGGATCGGACAGAAACAGCGGAATCGGATCGTCCTGCGAAAGATCGGCCCGTGCGGCGCGCGCACGGATAAAGGACGCGGTCGGCGGATGTGATGCGGCTCGATTGGAGTCGAGCGCCCTCGACTCCGTCGACGGGCGATGCGCCGTCGTCTCCATGGTGATGCTCCCCATACTAACGCAACGCAGGGGCATTCCCGGCTTCAGTCTTCTTGCTTTTGTCCAGAAGTGTCCCGCAAATGGAACCGGTAAAACGCCGTTTGAATCAGCCTAAAAAACGACGGCGGTTTGCGCGAATCGGGAAATAGTTGGGTTTGATTGCGGCGAGGCGGAGGAATGCACCGCAATTCTGGCGGTGATGGTTGAGGAAGGTTCAACCAGACGGCGCCGCACGAAAAAGCCGGCGCAGCTTCAGCGTCGCCGGCGATTCGAGCGGTGACAGTTGTGTATGTGGCGATGGCGACGCCTGCATCCTCACGGATGCAGGATCACCTTGCCCATGGCCTGACGTCCCGCGAGCACCTTCAGTGCATCCGCGGTCTGCGCCAGCGGGAAGGTGCGGTCGACATGCGATGAGATCTTGCCTTCCGCGGTCCACTTCACGAGCTTCTCGAGATTGGCGCGGTTCTTCTCCGGATTCTGCCGGGTCCAGGCGCCCCAGAACACGCCGCGGATGTCGCAGCCCTTCAAGAGTGCGAGGTTCAGCGGCATCTTCGGAATGTCGCCCGCGGCAAAGCCGATCACGAGGAAGCGGCCTTCCCACGCGATCGAGCGCAGCGCCTGCTCGGCGTAGGCACCGCCCACGGGATCGAAGATGATGTCGACGCCCTTGCCGCCGGTGAGCTTGCGCAGGCCCTCCTTCAGATCTTCCTTGGCGTAGTTCAGCGTCAGCTCGGCGCCATGCGCCTTCGCGAATTCAAGCTTCTCGTCCGACGAGGCGCAGGCGATCACCTTCAGGCCCATCAGCTTGCCGAGCTCGCAGGCGGCAAGGCCGGTGCCGCCGGCCGCACCTAACACCGCAAGGGTCTCGCCCGGCTTCGGGCTGGCGCGATCTTCCAGCGCATGCAGCGCGGTGCCGTAGATGATGATGATGCCGGCCGCGCGGTCGTAGTCGAGATTGTCGGGGATCTTCACGATCGAGGCCGCCGGCAGCGCGATCTTCTCGCGCGCGCCGTTGTGGCCGCAGGAGGCGACCACGCGATCGCCGACTTTCAGATCGGTCACGCCGGCGCCGATGCTCTCGATCACGCCCGCGACTTCCGCGGCCGGCGAGAACGGGAACGGCGGCTTGATCTGGTACTTGCCCTGAATCATCAGGATGTCGAAGAAGTTCAGCGCCGCCGCCTTGATCGCGATCACCGCTTCGCCGGGACCGGCCACCGGATCCGGCACGTCGGCGAGCACGAGATCGTCGGGCTGGCAATATTGCGAGCAGAGGATGGCTTTCATGGCGGCACCTTGGGCGTTTCGAGTGGAATTATAGTTTGGCCGTTTCTGCCGGATTTAGCGCGACCGGACAATCCGGATTCTTTTGTCAGTGACCTTGCCGCAGCCTATCCTCGCGTCATTGCGAGCCAACGGGTCCGCGCGAAGCGCGGTCCGATGACAGGCTCCGCGAAGCAATCCAGACTATTTCCGCAGAACGGACTCTGGATTGCTTCGCTGCGCTCGCAATGACAAACGAGAAGGATTCAAACGATGTTTGAAACAGGTCTGCTCGCGGGCAAGCGCATCCTCGTCACCGGCGGCGGATCGGGCCTCGGCGCCGCGATGGGACGCCGCTTCCTCGCGCTCGGCGCCGAGCTTGTCATCTGCGGTCGCAAGCTCGACCGGCTTGAGACAACCGCAGCCGAGATGCGCGCGCAGACCGGTGGCAAGGTCGCCACCATCGCCTGCGACATCCGCGACGGCGCCGCCGTCGACAGCATGATGGAGCAGATCTGGCGCGAGGCGCCGCTCGACATCCTCGTCAACAACGCTGCCGCGACCTTCATCGCGCAGAGCGAGCATCTGTCGTTCCGAGCGGCCGATGCGATCCTGGCGCCGACGCTGCATGGCGCAATGTACTGCACGCTCGCCGCCGGCAGGCGCTGGATCGAGGACAAGCACGGCGGCGTCGTGCTCTCGATCCTCTCGACCTCGACCATCACCGGCCGCGCCTTCACCGTGCCGTCGGCGATGGCGAAATCGGCGCTGCTGGCGATGACCAGAAGTCTCGCCGTGGAATGGGGGCCGAAAGGCATCCGCACCGTCGCCATCGCGCCGGGTCCGTTTCCGACCGCGGGCGCGTCGGGGCAGCTCCGCCCCGAAGGCCGTGACGAGGGCTGGACCGCGCGCAATCCGCTTGGCCGGACCGGAGAGCATGGCGAGCTTGCCGATCTCGCCAGCTTCCTGGTCTCGGACCGCGCTGCTTACATCAATGGCGAGATGGTCGTCATCGACGGTGGCGCGCATTTGCGCAGTTCCGGCGCCGAGGATTTGTTGCGTTGGACCGAGACGCAATGGGCCGACCAGCGCGCCGCGCGATCCAAAGCTTAAGGCGGCGCTGATACCGCTAACTGCCTTCCCAAATTGGACTTTCCCGGCTATCCCTGCCGCGGGGACAAAGCGCGGCCGGGCCATCTTCCAGTCACAATATTGAGGGAACCACTCCAGCATGTGGCGGGTGCTGATTTTAGCTTTGATGACTGGCGTGGCGGCCGGGGGGATCGCCGATTCTGCGCGGGCGCAGACGGCGCAACCGGCGCCGAAGGCCGCGGCAAAGCCGGCGGCGCCGACCGCCAATCCGACCGCAAAGACCGCTGCAAAGCCGGAGAGCAAACCGGCGGCCCCGCCAGCGGCGGTTGCGGGTGGCGCGGAGCCGACCCTGATCGGCCAGTTCGGCACCTGGGGCGCTTATTCGGCGACGCCCAACGGCAAGAAGGTCTGCTTCGCGCTGGCAAAACCCTCGTCGTCGAAGACCAATCCGCCGAATCGGCCGCGCGATCCCGCTTATGCCTTCGTCTCGACCCGTCCGGCCGAGAAGGTGAACAACGAAGTCTCGGTCATGATCGGCTATGCGCTGAAGCCGGGCTCGGAATCGTCGGTCGAGGTCGGCGGCGCCGCCTTCGCCATGTACACGCAGGGCGACGGCCTCTGGATCAAGAACGCGGCCGAGGAGGAGCGGATGGTCGAAGCCATGCGCAAATCCGCCGAGCTCGTCGTCAAGGGTGTCTCGGCCAAGGGCACCGAGACGACCGACACCTTCTCGCTGAAGGGCCTCGCCCAGGCGCTGGACAAGATTTCGCAGGATTGCCGGCGGTAGGCCTCCAGGCTTAGTCCTTTAAGGCTAAGCGACAGCCACGGTCGCAATCGACTGTTCCGGTTGCTATATAGGGCCGGTTCCACAATTTCGGCCGTCATGGCCGGGCTAAAGCGCGAAGCGCGTCTTCGCACCAGATGTCCCGGCCATCCACGCGCTAACCGCAGGCGGAAAAGAACGTGGATGCCCGGGACAAGCCCGGGCATGACGAGACAGCAGCAACCTCAGGCAACCAATGCAACCGACGACCGAGCCGCATAACGCAATCCTGGTGGAGAAGACGCCACTTGAGACCTATGTGCCGCCAGCGAGGCCCTCGCTGATCGGCCTGTCGCGCAGCGAGCTTGCCGATCGACTCGGCGAGATCGGTGTCGCGCCGGCGCAGCGCAAGATGCGGGTGCAGCAGCTCTGGCACTGGCTCTATTTCCGCGGCGCCCAAAGCTTTGACGATATGACCTCGATCTCGAAGGGCATTCGCGCCGAGCTCGCGCAGCATTTTACGGTCGACCGGCCCGAAGTCGTGGCCGAGCAGATCTCCAACGACGGCACCCGCAAATGGCTGCTGCGCCTGCCGAGCGGCGACAATGTCGAGCGTGCTCATGAAGTAGAGTGCGTCTACATTCCCGAAACCGATCGCGGCACGCTCTGCGTCTCCTCCCAGGTCGGCTGCACGCTGAATTGCTCCTTCTGCCACACCGGCACGCAGCGCCTGGTGCGCAATCTCACCGCCGGTGAGATCGTCGGACAGATCATGGTGGCGCGGGATCGATTGAATGATTGGGCCGATCGCGAGGACGGCACGCGCCGCGTCACCAACATCGTGATGATGGGGATGGGCGAGCCGCTCTACAATTTCGACGCGGTGCGCGATGCGCTGCTGATCGTCGGCGACAATGAGGGCATCGGCATCTCCCGCCGCCGCATCACGCTGTCGACCTCCGGCGTGGTGCCGAACATCGTGCGCGCCGGCGAGGAGATCGGCGTCATGCTCGCGATCTCGCTGCACGCGGTGCGCGACGAGCTGCGCAACGAGCTGGTGCCGCTCAACCGCAAATATCCGATCAAGGAGCTGCTGCAGGCTTGCCGCGACTATCCCGGCGCCTCGAACGCGCGCCGCATCACCTTCGAATATGTGATGCTCAAGGGCGTCAACGATTCGCTCGACGATGCGAAACTGCTGGTGAAGATGCTCAAGGGCATTCACGCCAAGATCAACCTGATCCCGTTCAATCCCTGGCCCGGCACGGCCTATGAATGCTCGGACTGGGACCAGATCGAAAAATTCTCCGAATACATCTTCAATGCCGGCTATTCCTCGCCGGTGCGCACGCCGCGCGGCCGCGACATCCTCGCCGCCTGCGGCCAGCTCAAGTCGGAGACCGAAAAGCTCAGCGCGCGGGAACGCGAGGCGCTGCGCGCCATGGCGATGACGGATTGAGGATGACACCGTA
The DNA here is from genome assembly GCF_036247965.1 of Bradyrhizobium sp. TM233. Lineage (NCBI taxonomy): Bacteria > Pseudomonadati > Pseudomonadota > Alphaproteobacteria > Hyphomicrobiales > Nitrobacteraceae > Bradyrhizobium > Bradyrhizobium sp. TM233. The sequence continues at coordinate 51,861 of NZ_BTIG01000019.1, forward strand.
CTCGACGTTCGTCATGGCCGGGCTTGACCCGGCCATCTGCGTTTATGAGCTGTCATTCCGGGGCGCGCGTAGCGCGAACCCGGAATCTCGAGATTCCGGATTCGGTGCTGCGCACCGCTCCGGAATGACGGTGACACGCAACAGGTCCATCAGATGTCCCTGATCGGTCGCCTCGTCATCATCTTCATCGGCTTCCTCGCCGCCTGTTTCGTCGGCGGCATGATCGTCGTCGTCGCGCTGCTGTTTCCGGAATTTGCCGATCTCGGGGCCGGTCCCGTCGATCAGGGTGCGATCGACATTTTGCTAGGCTTCGGCTTCATCTTCGTCTCAGGTTTTGCGCTGGTGCCGGCGGCGGTGATCGTGGCGATCACCGAAGCGCTCTACATCCGCAGCGCGCTCGCTTATGCCGTGGGCGGCGGCCTCGTCGGGCTTGCCTGCTATCTCGGCCTCGTTCCCTTTCACTCCGACACGTTTCAGTTCGAAGGTATCGTGCGGCGCCACCTGGAGATCATGACCGGCGCCGGCATCGTCGCCGGGATCGTCTATTGGTTGATCGCCGGCCGCAATGCCGGCGCCTGGCGCATCCCGCCGCCCCCGCGCCAGCCACCTCCGCCGCTGCCGTCGAATTCAAGGCCGGACGCGCGATGAGTCGTGCCGCTTCCGGGGTTTCCATCCCCGTCCCACTCCGCTAAACCGCGCGCCATGAACCGGACTGGACTCTTCATCGCCCTGGCGCTGTGGCTCGTCATTGGTGTCGTTTTCGGCCTCTATCCCGAGCTCGATCTCAAGCTCGCGTCGCTGTTCTTCGACCCTGAAACGAAGACCTTTCCGCTCAAGCTGAACGACTGGGCGGGCTTTGCGCGTGACGCCGCGATGTGGGTCGCATGGGCCTTCGTTGCGCCGTCGCTCGTCGCGCTCGTGGTCAAGATGATCCGGCCCGACCGTCCCTTGATGGTGTCGGGACGTGCGATCGTGTTCCTGCTGGTCACGATCATCATGTCGGCCGGCATTCTCACCAATCTCACCTTCAAGACCTATTGGGGCCGGCCGCGCCCGGTGGTGGTGACGGAGTTCGCCGGCGACCAGCAGTTCGTGGCCTGGTGGGATCCGCGCGGCGGCTGCGTGCGCAACTGCTCGTTCTTCTCGGGCGAGGGCGCGACCGCGTTCTGGACGCTGGCGCCGGCTGCACTGGCGCCGCCGGCATGGCGGCCGCTCGCCTATGCCGGCGCGGTGGTGTTCGGCGCCGTCACCAGCGGGCTGCGGATGGCGTTTGGCGGCCATTTCTTCACGGATGTGGCGATCGCCGGTCTCGTCAGTTTCGTCGTGATCTGGTTTGCCTACGCGCTGATTTACCGCTGGCCACGGACCCGGTTCTCGGACGAGGCGGTGGACGCCGCCCTGACCCGGCTGAACATGCCCGCCTACCGGCTCCGCCGGCGCCTGTTCGGCCGCAAGACCGGTCCCGAACCCTCGGTTTAAGCCATTAAATGCGTGCCGAGCCCCGCGAAATTTGATATTCGCGCGGTCAACCCGTCCATGACATCAGCCCTTGAGACCCGATTGGAAGCGCCATGACCACGATCCTGAAAAGCCTGCCCAAGGGTGAGAAAGTCGGCATCGCTTTTTCGGGCGGTCTCGACACCTCTGCGGCGCTGCTCTGGATGAAGCAGAAGGGCGCGCGCTGCTACGCCTACACTGCCAATCTCGGCCAGCCGGACGAGGCCGACTACAACGAGATCCCGCGCAAGGCGATGGAGTTCGGCGCCGAGAAGGCGCGTCTGGTCGATTGCCGCACGCAGCTGGTCCACGAAGGCATCGCCGCGATCCAGTCCGGCGCCTTCCACATCTCGACCGGCGGCATCACCTACTTCAACACCACGCCGCTGGGGCGCGCGGTGACCGGCACGATGCTGGTCGCGGCGATGAAGGAAGACGGCGTCAACATCTGGGGCGACGGTTCGACCTTCAAGGGCAACGACATCGAGCGCTTCTACCGTTACGGCCTGCTCACCAATCCCGGCCTGAAGATCTACAAGCCCTGGCTCGACCAGCAGTTCATCGACGAGCTCGGCGGCCGCGCCGAGATGTCGGCGTTCATGACCGCGCAGGGCTTCGCCTACAAGATGAGCGCAGAGAAGGCGTATTCGACCGACAGCAATCTGCTCGGCGCCACGCACGAGGCCAAGGATCTCGAAAGCCTCGACAGCGGCATCAAGATCGTCAACCCGATCATGGGCGTGCCGTTCTGGCGCGACGACTGCAACGTCAAGGCCGAGAAGGTCGTGGTGCGTTTTGAGGAGGGCCAGCCGACGGCGCTGAACGGCCAGACCTTCTCTGATCCCGTCGCGCTGTTTCTGGAAGCCAACGCGATCGGCGGCCGCCACGGCCTCGGCATGAGCGACCAGATCGAGAATCGTATCATCGAGGCCAAGAGCCGCGGCATCTACGAGGCGCCGGGCATGGCGCTGCTGCACATCGCCTATGAGCGCCTCGTCACCGGCATCCACAACGAGGACACTATCGAGCAGTACCGCATCAGCGGCATGCGTCTCGGCCGCTTGCTCTATCAGGGCCGCTGGTTCGATTCGCAGGCCCTGATGCTGCGCGAGACCGCGCAGCGCTGGGTCGCGCGCGCCGTCACCGGCGAGGTGACGCTGGAGCTGCGCCGCGGCAACGATTATTCGATCCTCAACACCGAGAGCCCGAACCTCACCTATGCGCCGGAGCGGCTCAGCATGGAGAAGGTCGAGGATGCCGCGTTCTCGCCGGCCGACCGCATCGGCCAGCTGACCATGCGTAACCTCGACATCGCCGACACCCGGACCAAGCTCGGTCTCTATTCGAAGACCGGTTTGCTGTCGGGCAGCGAAGGCTCGCAGATATTCAAGCTCGAGAACGACAAGGGCTGAGGCCCTCGCTGCCGTAGCAACCATTAAAG
>NZ_BTIG01000020.1:0-244529 GCF_036247965.1 Bradyrhizobium sp. TM233
CAACGGTCCGGATGACAGTAGCGGAGTCAGCCATGAGTCAATCTCCATCGCTCGTGCCGCAAATGACGACAGACCGGGACGTCTATCTCGTGCTCGATGATTTCGGTCGGCGGATGGGCCGCGCCTGGTGCGAGACCGCCGAGGAGGACGCCGATCGGGCGACCCTGCTCAGACATCTCGTCGAGGGGCAATATCTCCATCCGGTACGTGTCGTGGCCTTCAATACCGCGGAGGGATGGTCACGAGACGCCACCGCAGAAATAGCAGACGAGCTGCGCCGCCGCTTTGTCGAATTCGAGGAGACAGATCCCTCGCTGCTGGAGTTTCTGGAAAGAGCAGCGAGGCGCTGAAGCTCGACCTTGACGGAGGCGGATGAGCGATCTTCGCGTTAATGCGCGTGGTCAATGAGTTCTTACCGGTCGGCCGCGATCGGCCGTTCGCATTAAGGATGCCCCGACGAAGTTCGGCAGCCCTGGATTTTGCGGCGTATACTCGCGCGACCTTCGCAAATCCATTTTGGGCAACTGGGGCACCACCGCAATGTCTCGTACTCTCGCCGTCGTTTTCTCCACCGCCGTCGCCGCGATTTCCATGACGGGCGCAGCCTCCGCCGGCTGCTACAATTGCTACGCACCGCCGCCGTGCCAGACCTGCTATCAGCAGCAATACGTGCAGCCGCAATACCGCACCGTCGACGAGACCGTGATGGTCTCGCCGGGCTCCGTTGTGGCGCACCGCTCGCCGGCGCAGTATCGCACCGTGATGGTGCCGCAGACCGTGATGGTCGCGCCGCCGAGCGTCCAGTACGAGCGCATCCCGCCGCAATACGCCACGCGCCAGCGCGTCGAGATGGTCTCGCCCGGCTATTCCTATTACGCCCCGGTGCAGATGGGCTGTGCGTCCTGCGGGTACTGAGCTAGAGGCAGTCACGAAGAACATTCGCGCGGCGCTCCTCACGGGGCGCCGCTTTCTTTTGCGCGGTGTAAAGAGAGCGTCTTTGAACCGGTAAGCCCTTGTTGCCGAGCTACATGTATCAGAAGGCGGCAGTGTTTTGCGCGAGCTTGAGGCGTCGTCCGAGAGCTTCTATCAGGTCAGCGTCAGTACCATATGGACCGTATCAGGTTCGCGGCGTTCTGCGCGTTCGAACCCAAATCTGCCAAGAACCCTGAGCATCGCGGCGTTGTCAGGCAGCACCTCCGCGGTCAGTTCCTTCAGCCTGGCTTCGCGGGCTAGACTGATCAGGTGACGCAGCAGCAGTCCGCCGATGCCGCGTCCTTGCCAGGCGTCGATCACCATGAAGGCCGTCTCGGCGCAGCCCGGCCCGGCCGCGACGTATCGCGCGCCGCCCACGATGGTGCTCCGACCTGCATTCGCCACGCACGCGACCAGCGCCACATGGTCCTTGAAGTCGACTTCGACGAAATAGGCGCGCTCCTTCTCGGAAAAATGACGTTTTAGCATGAAGAAGCGGCGCTGGAGGGACTGTGTGCCCACCTCGCCAAGGGCGGCCAGCATGGCGGCCTCGTCATCTGGCCGGAGAGCACGGATCTCCACGGCCGTACCGTCGCCGAGCTGATCGTTTCGCGCGTAATTTGCTGCATTCGACATGCGTTCGCGTCGAAATTGTTGAGCCGCTAGGTGACCGCGGCACCCGTCCCATCAGGCCGCCTTCAGTCCTTTGCCGGTTGATTTGGATCAAGCCTGCAGTCCCGGTCCGGCCGCTAGGCTTTCCGCATGGAGCCAATTAGCTGGGCGCAGGCCTCAGACCTTGAAGACACTTCGCCAACTTTTTTCCACCAGCGACGTCGTTCAGCTCGTGATCCGGCTCGGCTTGCTTGCGCTGCTGATCCTGTGGACGCTCCTGATCATCCGTCCCTTCGTGCCGATCCTGACCTGGAGCGCGGTGCTTGCCGTGGCGTTCTATCCGGTCTTCAGCTGGCTCGCGAAATGTCTGGGCGGCCGCCCACGGACAGCCGCGGTGCTCCTCACCTTCACCATGCTCGGCATCGTCATCGGTCCGGCGGCCTGGCTCGGCCTCAGTGCGGTTGAGGGGGTCAGGGAGCTCGCAGGGCAACTCGGGAGCGGCGATCTCGCGCTGCAGGCGGCTCCGAAGCGGATCAGGGACTGGCCACTGGTCGGGCCGCAGCTCTACGATCTCTGGAATCAGGCCTACACCAACATCCGCGCGGCCGTTCGCGAGGTTGCGCCATATCTGAAGCCGATTGCCGGCATGATGCTGTCATTCGCAGGCAGCGCCGGCCTTGGCACCCTGCAGTTCCTGATGTCGGTGCTGGTCGCCGGATTTCTCTTTCCATATGGTCCGCAGCTCGTCAGCGCGATCCGTGGTTTCCTGTTCCGCATCGTGCCGGAACAGAGCGAACATTTCCTTGAGCTGGCGGCTGGGACCATCCGGGCGGTGTCGCAAGGCGTCATCGGCGTTGCCATCATTCAGGCGCTGCTCGCCGGCATCGGATTCAAGCTGGCGGTCATCCCGAGCGCGGGGCTGCTCGCCGTCATTGTTCTGCTGCTGTCGATCGTGCAGCTCGGCGCAGGGATCGTCCTCATTCCGGTCGTCATCTGGATCTGGATGGACAAGGACGTCACCACGGCGCTGCTCCTGACTGTATTTCTCGTCATCGTCGGCCTTCTCGACAACATCCTGAAGCCGCTGGTCATGGGACGGGGCCTCTCCACGCCGGCGCTCGTCATCCTGATCGGAGTGATCGGTGGCACGCTCGCGCATGGGATCATCGGTCTGTTCATCGGACCGATCATTCTCTCGGTCGCCTGGGAACTCACAGCGGCCTGGATCCGCATCGACGGGGCCGTGCCGCCTGCGCAGCTTGTCGCTGACCGTTGACTTAAATCAACGTCTCAGCGATGGCGGCGCCTCCTGAATGCCTTGTGCGACGACGAGGTCAAACATGGCCATTGAAAATCTGAAGCTCCAGGTTGGTCGCTTCGGCCGTGGAATACAAGGTCGATGCAGGACAGCGCAGCGTCCTCTTTTTGGACGTCATGCGCCAGCGCGGCGATCATTGGCAACTGGACCTGCCCGCAGCGTAATCCCTACTATCCTTATTGATGAACGCAGAAGCGCAAGTGAGGTCGGTTATGGCCGGAACGAACAAGCTCTCGGTCGAGAAAGCTCTCGAAAAGTTGCGCCAAGACGATCAGATCAAATCGAGCGGAGAGCAGCGTGACGAAAAAAGTGAAGACCTGCGTCGAGAGATCAAGCGCATGAGGGCGCAGCGATCGCGGCTTGATCGCGCGCCCTCCAAGTAACGCGGGGATGGCGGCGGTAGCCTGCTCAGGTGTGTCCAGGCGCGACCATCCAAGTGTGCACACGGATCGAGCCGGCCAAAGCTGGAGTAAAAGCGATGTGGGTGCTGATGTATGTCTTTTCCTACTCGATCAGTCCTGCCGCGACGAACGACAAGGCGGAATGGCGGCTCCTTCCGACGGTTGTCTTCCAGGAGTTTTCCAACGAAGAGCGGTGCCGGAAGGCCAAAGTCACGCTTGAAGGAAGCTTGAGCGGGGCGGGCGCCAAGCTCCGAAGTGGCTTAGAGGATCTCAAGAGCCTGGGTAACGCGGATCCAGCTCAGATCATCATCGCCTACAACGTGGAATGCCTGCCGAAATAGGCCCTAGGCCGCGGTTTAGCCCGGGTGCCCGCATCTGTGGACGCGAATCGGCAATCGGTATGAGACCGCGGGCATCGTACCGATAGGTCCAAATTGGATCCAAGTTCGCGTTGCGCTCAGTCCGAAGCTAAGCTAACTCCCTGGCATTGTTGCGAAGGAAGGGTGGCCGAGTGGTTTAAGGCACCGGTCTTGAAAACCGGCGTGCCCGCAAGGGTACCGTGGGTTCGAATCCCACCCCTTCCGCCATACTATCGGTCGGGCTTTCCCGGGCAGGTGATCGGTGCATCAGACGTCCAATCCGGCCGTGCTCGACAAGCTGAAGCTCCGTATCCAGGCGTTGCGCGCCAAGACCATCGCCAATGGCTGCACCGAGGACGAGGCGCTGTCTGCCGCCGCCAAGGTCGCCGAGCTGCTCGATCGCCACGATTTGTCGCTCTCCGACGTCGAGCTGCGCGCGTCGCCCTGCGAACGGAGGGTTTATGGGACCCATCGCAAGAAGCGAATTCCCCTGGACGATTGCATCGGCGCGATCGCGCATTTCTGCGATTGTCGGGTCTGGCGCGAGAAGAACGCGGCCGGCGAAAGCAGCTACGTGTTCTTCGGTCTCGGCGCGGATGTCGAGGTCGCGCATTATCTGGCCGAATTGATCGACGGCGCCGTGCGCGCCGAGCTTGGCCGCTTCAAGACCTCGCTCGACTACAGCAGGTTCCGGCACCAGGAGCGGCATCTGGCCAATGCCTCCTTCGCGCTCGGGATGGTGGCCTCGATCGCGAACAGGCTGGTGGCGATCAAGGCCAGTCGCGATCAGGTCAACGAAAGCACCGGTCGCGGGCTGGTCGTCCTCAAGACCTCGGTGGTCGATGCAGAATTAGACAAGCTCGACCTCAAGCTCCGGACCGCGCGCAGCACCAGCCGGATGGTGTCGATGACGGCCTATGAAGCCGGCGGCGCCGCCGGCGCGTCGCTGGCCATCAATCCCGGCCTTGGCGAGTCGCAGTCAGGGACCGCTCGCAAGGGAAGCTGAGGGGCGCGGCTTTGGCCGGAGTTGAGAGCATGGCGATGTCGGTCGTCGATGCTGCCGGCGTGCTGATAAGATGCAGCGTCACCGTAATTCGGCGGAGACTGTGAGAGCGGAAGCGACGAGGGGCGATAGCGACTTCGTCGCGCAGCCGGCACCGGACTCGAAGTGGAACAGCAGCTACCGCGAAGCGTCAGTAGCTGGTAGGTTCGGCACGAAGTGAGGGCCGACATCATGGCGACGGACTGCTGCGAACAGAACGGCTCTTGCTGCAGCCCCCCACCGTTGAACCTCGAACCTGTTCGGCGCACAGAGTGCGGGTCCGCAGAGGCGGCGTGTGGTTGTTCCGGCGGTGTTCCGGTCTTCGACGGAATGGACCCCACGTACAAGCGGGTCCTCTGGACGGTAATCGCTGTCAACGGCTCGATGTTCTTGATCGAGATGCTTGCTGGGCAATTGGCAGGTTCACAGGCGCTGAAAGCCGATGCTCTGGATTTTCTTGGTGACACGGTGACGTATGGGCTCAGCTTGGCCGTGATCGGGGCGAGCTTGCGACGCCGAGCTACAGCCGCCCTTTTCAAGGGTCTCTCTCTCAGCGTGATGGCGCTCTGGGTTGTCGGGTCGACTGTCTACCAAACGCTCATTCTCGGTACGCCAAAAGCAGAAGTCATGGGAGTGATTGGATTTCTTGCTCTTGCGGCCAATCTCGGTTCGGTCTTGATGCTCAGGCCGTACAAGGATGGGGACGCGAACGTCCGGTCTGTTTGGCTCTGCTCGCGAAACGACGCAATAGGCAACGTGATCGTGATGGTCGCCGCCTTGGGCGTTTGGGGGACCGACACAGCTTGGCCCGACCTCCTCGTCGCTGCCGTGATGGGTGGCATCTTCCTGACCTCCTCGATCCAGATACTCCGACAGGCTTGGAGCGAGTTCAACGCGGATAACTCCGCAAGCCAGCAGACCGCTGCCGCTCGTTGACAACTCGGGCGGCTAATTAAGATTGGAAGCTTGTCCGCCAACATGAACAGTGGTGCCTAAAACGTGCGACTCTTGAACACCTGAGCATTGACCAAAGCGTACGAGGAAGGCGGGTGACCTGCACCTTCCTCGCGCAGTCGTGGCCACGCACGCTTGAGCGCCCCGTCTGTTCTGGCTGGCAGCTTGAACGAAGAGAAACCTCAGCTCTTCGGACCGCCGCCCTTCAGCGCGTCCCAGGCGGCCTGGTTCGCTTGATCGAATGCTTTGCGGGACTCCGCGAGTGCGGCGCTCAGGACCGACCAGGATTCGCTGCCGGCCTGCTTCAGCTTCTGCAGACGCGCTTCGGCTTCGGACGCATCGGATTTCATCTGCTTGAGCGCGGCATCGACATCGACGGTGCGAGCTGAGGCCACTTTGCTGGCGGCGTCGCGGAATTTATCCGCCGCTTCGCGCCACGCCTTGGCCTGGGCCGCGGCAACGTCCTTGAAGGTGGCCTGCTGCTGCTCGAACTGTTTGCCGGCGCCTTCGAAGTGGGTTTTCACCTGGGCCTCGAATCCAGCCCACTGCTTCTCCAGATCAGCCTTGGCGTCGGTCCAGGCGGCTTCACCTGCTTCCGCCTGGGTCTTGAGCATCGCCCGAAACGCGTCACGGCGCGTCGTCAGATCGGACAGGAGCTGATCCGTCTTGACCTTGGACTCGGCCTTGGCCTGGCCGGCTTTGACCTCGAACGAGGCCAATGCGGCATCCATTTCGTCGATCCGCTCCTTGGCCCAATTGAGGTAGAAATGCATGCTGCTCTGCTGTGACATGGCCGTCTCCATCTGCTTGCCGACGTCAGGATCTCAGAGCCTGAGCTTGCTGGTGTTGACCTGTCGCAATGACATCGCGCTGTGGAGCTCGCGCGAACCGGCGTGTCGCGCCCGGCGGAGTTTCCGAAGTTGGCAGGGTGGCGGGCCAGACGGCTTTCGCGGGTTTGAAAAATCTTGCCGCCAGAACGGCTTAGCTACTGTGCATGGGGTTGTTTTTCGATATTTTGGTGGAGCGGCCTTCGGGCAGGGCGGACAGCTTGAGTTCCCGCTTTGGGCCACGGGGTCCGCCTTATGGAACCCTTTCGCCGCGTCTGCGTTATCTTCACATGACTGAAGACCTTTCCTTCCGACGCAAACCCCTGACCCCCGAGCAGCGCCAGGCGCGCGATGCGGCACGCCGGATCGAGGCCGAAAAGGCCATGCGCGACCATGAAGAGGCGCAGAAGGCGTTTTACGCCAACAAGGAGCGGCTGAGGGCCGAGCGGCTGGCGCGCGAAGCGGCGGAAGCGGCGGCGGCAAAGGCCTGATCCAGCCCGGGCCCTGACGGCAATCTTCTGACGCGATCTGTCCGCGCGATGCCGCCGGCTAATGCCGATTGGACATCCGTGTCGCGCTCCAGGCCAGCATCAGCGCCTGGACGGCCCCTGTGAACGCGCCGCGGGGCGATCGCGCCTCGATGGCTTCGGCTGCGATGCGGCAATCGTCGGCGACCTTGAGCAGCCCGCTTCGCGCGAGGTCCAGGGTGGAGAGGGCGGCCTGCTCCAGGCAGACCCGTTCAAGCCGTCGAAACTCCCGCAGCTCTTTGTTCATGCGTCAGCTCTCGGTGTGCCCCAAGCCATGCGGCGCTGAGTCTGCTTAACGGGTGGTAAACGATCTCTGCCTAGCCGGGTTGGCTGGCGCCGGGCTTGTGCGGGCCATGCACGCGCCCGGCGCGGGACGCATCGGCAGGCTTGACGGCGTCTGCCTTCCGCCGGAAGCTTCAACTGATCCCAACTGACGTGAAGCACAGAGACGTTCGCCCCCGGCCAGTCCGACACCCATCAGCGAAAAGCGCAAATGGAGCTGACCATGACCACGTTCGACAAGCGCGAGCAGGGCTTTGAGGCCAAATTCGTCCACGACGAGGAACTCATGTTCAGGGCCGCCGCCCGGTCCAGCAAGCTGCTCGGGCTCTGGGCTGCAAGCCGGCTCGGTCTCAGCGGCGATGCCGCGGCCGGCTACGCGACGACGCTGGTGACGGACCATCTGGACAACCGGACGATGGACGAGGTGCTGGACAAGGTGTCGCGCGATCTCGCTGCCACCGGCCTCGCGCGCGAGCAGGTCGCGGCCAAGTTTCAGGAGTGCCTGCACCAGGCCATGCAGCAGCTTGAAACAGACAGGTGAAGAGGCCGCCGGGCCTCATACGGCCTGCTTGCGCGCGACGGAGTCTCCGAGCCTGTCGACATAGGCAATGCCGATCGCCGAGACGACGAAGGTGAGATGGATCAGCACTTGCCACATCACGCCGGTCTCGGTGAAGCCGGCGCGGTTCGAGCCGAGATTGCCGGCCTCGATGAAGGTGCGCAGCAGCGCGATCGAGGAGATGCCGATGATGGCCATGGCGAGCTTGATCTTGAGCACGCTCGCATTGACGTGGCCGAGCCATTCCGGCTCGTCGGGATGGCCCTGCAGGTCGAGCCGCGAGACGAACGTCTCGTAGCCGCCGACGATCACCATCACGAGCAGGTTGGAGATCATCACGACGTCGATCAGCGCGAGCACGCTCATCATGATCTGCTGCTCGGTGAGATCGATCGCGTGCCAGGAGAGATGCCAGAGCTCCTTGAGGAACAGCACGATGTAGACGCATTGCGCCACGATCAGTCCGAGATAGAGCGGCAGTTGCAGCCAGCGCGAGCCGAAGATGATCATCGGCAGCAGGCCCAGGCGCGGCGAGGGCGAACGGGGTTCGGCACGAGGTTCGGATGGGGGTGAAGGCTCAACCGACATTCAGGCTGCATCCTCGCAATCGAAACGATCTCGCTTTCCTCTAGCCCGGCAACATGGCCGGCGGAAGACGCCGCGCACGTCTCGCCTTCGGCGGATCGCGCCATTTCGTGCTAGCGTGCCCGCGCGGCGGCCGCACGACGGCCCGGATCTGGAGGGCGGGAAGTGACGAGGAGCGGCTTTCGCAGATGGTCCGGCGGGATCGCGCTCGCTGGCGCGATCATGATCGGCGCCGGCTCCGCGGAGGTCTCGGCGACACCGCTGACGCCGTTTCGCTACGAGGCGCAGGCGCAGCGTCATTGCCCGCACGACAAGGTGGTCTGGCTCGACTTCAGGAAGGGCATCTACTACCGCAAGGGGCAGCAGCGGTACGGCCAGGGGTTCGACGGCAGCTTCGTCTGCCTGAACGAGGCCCGCGACGGGCGCTATCGCCGCTCCCTGCTGGGGCTGCGCTGAGCGGCGCGCGACGCCGGCTATTTCTGCGCCGGCAGCCTGACTGGCACGTGCGGGGAGGTGCTGATGACGCGGGGGCTTCCGTCCGGATAGATGCGGTCGCCGCGGATCAGTGATTCCAAAACCAGGAAGAATTTCTCGGCAAGCATTTGCGTCACCCTTGTTGGTGATGGCCTCTGGAAATGTGTCGAGGCACCGGACGCGGAAATTCAATCAACTGAATGGGAGCGGGCATTGGCGCATGCTGCGCCGCGGTGGAGCTGTGCCGGAGAGGAATGAAGCGGGGCTCAGGCGAACGCCAGTGCCACGAGGCTCGAGCAGAGCAGGACCAAGCCGCCGGCGGTCAATGCCAGGAAGCCGTCAGATACCAGGTCATGGTTGCGCATGTGACACCTGCCGCTCTCGTTTTCGATGCTCGGTCGGATCGATCAAAATTGTCCGAACGCGCTGCTTGAAAGAGGTGATGCTTGCCGATCGCGCGAGTGCCTCAGGCCCTCGTGCGATAACCTTCAAACGCATGGGCCAGGAAGATCCCCGCGCTTACCAGACCCATCAGTGCCGAAACCGTCTCGATCATCGTTAAATTCCAAATCCCGCCCTTGCATCCGAGAGAACGCGTGCGGCCTTGCACAGTCAAAAGAATTCCAGTGAAGGCAGCGACAATGGGGGTGGAGTGAGGATTTGGCGCAACAGAATGTCCGGCCGTGGCACAGAGCAGGCGCTATCGCTCCGTAGAACAACGGAAAAATGCGAACGTCCTGTTTACCATCCCGGCGGGATCGCTGTGGGCTCCCCATTTCCGCCGTGTTCGGGTTGCGTTATCGTTACCGCTTCCGACGCGGTGGTGGGCCGCCTCGGATTAAAGGACCGGACAGCGCTCCCCGTCGCCAAAGCGGGTTGGGTACGCCTCCGGCAAAGTGGTATTTGGGGCGCATGGGGATCCGACGGTCAGATTCGGTTTTGCGGGCCGCGCGCGGTGTTGCGGCGGTCGCAGCCTGCCTTGCGCTTGCCAATTGCGCCTCCTCGAACAAGTTCGCCAGCCGCGTCGATCCGAAATACGGCGTGTCCTCGAGCCCCCGGGTCGTGGCGTTGGGGGATCCGGTCCCGAAGGGCGGCGGCACCTACCGCGTCGGCAAGCCCTATGTCGTTGCCGGCCGGACCTACGTGCCTGAGGAGGACGTCAACTATCGCGCCGAGGGCATGGCGTCCTGGTACGGCGATGACTTCCATGGCCGCCTGACTGCCAATGGCGAAGTGTTCGACATGACCTCGCTGACCGCGGCGCATCCGACCCTGCCGATGCCGTCCTATGCGCGGGTGACCAATGTCTCGAACGGCAAGTCGCTGATCGTGCGCGTCAATGACCGCGGGCCCTATCACGGCAACCGCCTCATCGATGTCTCGAACAAGGCCGCCGAACTGCTTGAATTCAAAGGCAATGGCGTCGCCAAGGTCCGCGTCGAATATGTCGGCCGGGCGCCGCTCGAAGGCTCCGACGACCGCCAGCTTCTGGCGACCCTGCGCACCGGCGTTCCGGCGCCGTCGCCCTCGATGGTCCGGGTCGCCTCGGCCAAGCCCTTCGTACCGGAATTGCCGGGATCGAGCCGCGCTGCCATTCGCGGCGACGTGCCGATGCCGGAGGGGCGGCCCTACAATCTCGGCACCACCTCCGCCGACATGGCCTCGCTCAACGCGACCTCGGAAATGTCGGCCTCGAGCCGCAGCCGGGGCCGGGCGGTCCACAACGCGCGCGCCGTGTCCTATGAAGAGGACGGCCGCTATGCGGCGGAGAACGCGCCGTCGTCGGCCGACGGCGCTGCCGAGGCCCGCAGCATCCTGAGCGGCCGCGGGCTCTACTAGGCCGCGCTTTCTTTCAGGAATTGCACCAGCGCCGCGTTCACTTCGCCCGGCCGTTCCTGCTGCACCCAATGGCCGGCGCCCTCGAGGATCAGCTTTCGCTTCAAGTTGGGCAGCACGCGCTCGAGCTCGTTGACGCGCTTGGCGCCGATCAGGCCGGTGATGACGGCGTCCCTGGAGCCGGCGATGAACAGCGAGGGCTGATGGATCTGCGCGTCCTGCCAGGGCGCCGTCAGCTCCCAATTGCGATCGAGGTTGCGGTACCAGTTCAGCCCGCCGTGAAAGCCAGACTTGCGGAAGCTTTCGGTGAAGTAGGCCAGATCCGCCTCGCTGAGCCAGCTGGGCAGCGGTTCCTCGGCGGTCGCGTGGCTGAGAAAGCCCTTGCCTTCCTGCACGAACATGGCGGCGGTGGGATCGGCGAGGCCGCGTCCGCCGAGCACGATGCGCATGGTGCGGGCGACGTCGCGCTCCAGCTCGGCCTCGGCGACGCCGGGTGCCTGGAAGTACTGCCAGTAGAAATTGGTGACGCCGCCCTGGCGCAACAGGTCGAGCGGCTTGCCGCGGCCGCGGAACGGCGGCGGCACGCTGAGGCCGGCGACCGCCGTGAAGATGTCGGGCCGGAACAGCGCCGCGTGCCAGGCGACCGGCGCACCCCAATCGTGGCCGACCACCATCGCCCTGGTCTCGCCAAGCGCCTGTACGAGCCCGACCACGTCGCCGACGGTGTCGAAGATCGAGTAGGCGGCAACGTCAGGCGGCGCGGCGCTCTGGCCGTAGCCGCGCATGTCGGGGGCGACGACGTGAAACCCGGCTGCGGCGAGCGCGGGGATCTGGTGGCGCCAGGAATAGGACAGTTCCGGCCAGCCATGGCACAGCACCACCAGCGGGCCATGGCCGGCTTCGCGGATGAAGAGGTCGATGCCGTTGGCCTTGATCACGCGGGTGGAGGACATCGCTTTTCCGCCTTGTTTCAGGGGTTTGGTCGAGAAACATAAGGCGCCACGATAGGGGCGCGGCGAGAATCGTGCAATCTCTGGGCAGGCGTCCACCCCCCCGCGTTGTTCGCACCGATTCCAGCTGTTAGAACGCTGCTCTCAGGGCTTGACCATGGCATGTCGTCTTCCTTCGCTACGTCGCACCCGGTTCACCGCCGGAGCGCTGGTGCGCGGGCTGATCGCGACGGCTCTGGTCGTGGGCATCGGCTGGAGCGGGGCGCTTCTGGCCGCCAACCAGAGCATCCAGGGGGCCAAGAAGCCGGACGATGCCGGCTTCGACGGCGATGCCCCGACCGCAATCCTGATCGAGGCCTCCTCAGGCAGCGTGCTGTTCGAGAAGAACGCCGACGAGCTGCGCGCGCCCTCCAGCATGATGAAGCTGATGACGGCGGAGGTCGTCTTCAATGCCATCAAGAAGGGCGACATCAAGCTGACCGACGAGTACCGGATCAGCGAGAATGCCTGGCGCCGGGGCGGGGCGCCGTCGGGCGGCTCGACCATGTTTGCCGCCATCAACAGCAAGGTCTCGGTCGACGATCTCCTGCACGGTGCGATCATCCAGAGCGGCAACGATGCCTGCATCGCGCTCGCCGAAGCCATGGCGGGCAACGAGCGGATCTTCGCGGCTGACTTCATGACCAAGCGCGCCCGCGAGCTCGGCATGACCAAGTCGACCTTCGGCAACTCCAACGGCTTGCCCGACCCCGCCAACAAGATGACGGTGCGCGAGCTCGGCGTGCTCGCCCGGCACATCATCCTGGACTTCCCCGAATTCTACAAACTGTTCGGCGAGAAGGAGTACACTTGGAACAAGATTCGCCAGCCCAACCGCAATCCGCTGCTCAGCTCGATGGAAGGCGCCGACGGCCTGAAGACAGGGTACACCAAGGAAGGCGGCTACGGCATGGTCGGCTCGGCGGTGCAGAACGGCACGCGGCTGATCGTCGTCGTCAACGGATTGGAAGATCCCGAGGATCGCGCCACGGAAGCCAAGAAGATGCTGGAATGGGGTTTCCGCAATTTCGAGACCCGCACGCTGATCGCGGCCGAGCAGCCGGTCGGCTACGCCAAGGTGTTCGGCGGTGAGAGCCGCTCGGTCAGGCTCGTCGCCAAGACGCCGGTGAAAGTGATGGTGCACAAGAACGGCAGCGACAAGCTGATCGCGCGTGTCGTCTATAGCGGTCCGGTGCGTGCGCCGGTCGAGGCGGGCCAACGGGTCGGCGTGGTCAAGGTCTGGCGCAGCGGCAACATCGCGGTGGAGACGCCGGTCTATGCGGCCGAAGCGATCGGCACCGGCTCGACCGTGCGACGCGCGATCGACGGCGCCAGCGAGCTCGTGATCGGCATGTTCCGCGCAGGCGCCGAGAAGCTCTGATCATGAGTGACAGCGCGCTACAGCGGCCGTCCGGACGCGGACGCTTCATCACCTTTGAAGGCGGCGAGGGCACCGGCAAGTCGACCCAGATCAAGAAGCTTGCCGACCGTCTCAAGGCAGCAAAGCTCCGCATCCGTGTCACGCGTGAGCCGGGCGGCTCGCCGGGCGCCGAGATCATGCGTCATCTGGTGCTGTCGGGCATGGGCAAGCTGCTCGGCCCCGAGGCGGAGACGCTGCTGTTCGCCGCCGCGCGCGACGACCATGTCCGCACCGTGATCCTGCCTGCGCTCAACCAGGGCACCTGGGTGCTGTGCGACCGCTTCGCCGACTCGACGCGGGCCTATCAGGGCAGCCTCGGCCAAGTGCCTGAGGGCCTCATCAACGCGATGCAGCGGGTCACGATCGGCGATCTCAAGCCGGACCTCACCATCATCCTCGACCTGCCGGTCGAGATCGGCCTGCAGCGCGCCGCCGCGCGCCGGGGCGGCGGCACGCCCGACCGGTTCGAAGGCGAGAAGCTCGGTTTTCACCAGGGCCTGCGCGAGGCCTATCGCAAGATCGCCGCGGACGATCCCGCACGCTGCGTGCTGATCGACGCCAATTCCGACCCTGACACGGTCGCAGGCCGTGTCTGGACGGCGCTGCGCGAGCGTCTTCTTCCGACGCCGGCCTCGGTGATATCAGCATGAGCCCGCGTCAGACCGAGCGCGAAAGCGCCATTCAGCATCCGCGCGAGACGAGCCGCCTGTTCGGCCATCGCGAGGCCGAGGCGGCTCTGCTGACGGCCTATCGCAGCGGGCGAATTCCGCATGCCTGGCTGATCGGCGGGCCGCAGGGGATCGGCAAGGCGACGCTGGCCTATCGCATGGCGCGCTTCGTGCTCGCCCACGGCCAGCCGCTCGCGCCTTCCGTGCAGCGCGCCGAAGACCTCGCGATCGATCCTGATGACGCCGTGGCGCGGCAGGTGGCGGCCGGCTCGCATGGCGGCCTGCTGACGCTGGAGCGTACCGCCAACGACCGCGGCGTGATGCGCACCGTGATCACCGTGGACGAGACGCGCGAGACGATCGGCTTCTTCGGCTCGACTGCCGCGGCGGAAGGCTGGCGCGTCTGCATTGTCGACACCGTCGACGAGCTCAATCCGAACGCGGCCAACGCGCTTCTGAAGATTCTCGAGGAGCCGCCGCAGCAATCGCTGTTTCTTCTGGTGAGCCACGCGCCCTCGCGCGTGCTCGCCACGATCCAGTCGCGCTGCCGCAAGCTGCGCCTGCGATCCCTCGCTACGGACGATGTGATCGGGGCGGCGGCGTCGGCGGCCGAGCTCGATCCGAACGACCTTGCGCTGCGCGAGGCGGCGGAGGCCTCCGAAGGCAGCGTTGCGCGGGCGCTGACGCTGCTCGGCGGCGATGCGCTCAAGCTCCAGCAGCGCACGGCGGCGCTGCTCGCGCGCCTGCCGCAGGTCGATCCGCGCGAACTGCACACGCTCGGCGATTCGCTCGGTACCAGCGACCGCGTCGCGCTCGCCGCCTTCATCGACGGGATCGATCGCTGGATCGCGGAACGCCTGCATGCGGACGAGGCCTATGCCAACCAGAACCTGCCGCGCCTTGCGCGCCTAGCTGAGGTATGGGAAAAGATCGTCCGCGCCGCGCGCGACACCGAAACCTACAATCTGGAGCGAAAGCCCTTGGTTTTCTCGGTGTTCGGCTGGCTGGCGGACGCAACGCGCTGAAGCATGATCCGGAACAGTGCGAGCGGCTTTCCGAAAGATCATGCGCAAATCAATAATCGAACTCAGGTTCGTTTCCAGATTTCGAGAAGCCGGTAAAGGAATTCGTCGTGGCAACGCCAGCTAAGAAAACCGCTAAAGGCAAGGGCCGCAACAAGGCTGCGAAGAAAGCCGCAAAGAAGGCCGTGAAGGCGCGTGCGTCCAAGGCCAACGCCAAGGCGGCCAAGAAAGTCAAGAAGACCAAGAAAGCCACGGCCAAGAAGGGCGCGAAGAAGAGCGCCGTGAAGACGGCAAAGAAGGCGGTCAAGAAGGCTGCGAAGAAGCCGGTCGTCGCCAAGAAGGCTGTGAAGCAAGCCGCCAAGAAGCCAGCCAACAAATCAGCCAAGACCCCCGCCAAGTTACCTGCGAAGACGGTGGCCAAGAAGGCGAGGGTGGTCGCGCCTGTGATCGCAGCGCCGGCCCCCGCCGCCACGCCGCCGAAGCCCGCTGCAGCTCCGCAAGCCGCAGCGCCCGCAGCCGCACCAAAGGCTGCCGCGCCCGTTGCCGCCCCCGCACGCGACAACGTCTTCTACATCACGACCGCCATCGCCTATCCCAACGGCAGTCCGCATATTGGCCACGCCTATGAGGCGATCGCGACCGACGTGCTGGCGCGTTTTGCGCGGCTCGACGGCAAGGACGTGTTCTTCCTGACCGGTACCGACGAGCACGGCCAGAAAATGGTTCAGACGGCGGCCGGCGAGAACATGGCTGTCTCTGCGCTCGCGACCCGCAATGCCGGTCGCTTCAAGGAGATGGACGAGCGTCTGAACGTGTCGTTCGATCGCTTCATCCGCACCACCGAAGAGCAGCATCATCGCTCCAGCCAGGAGATCTGGCGGCGCATGGAAGCGAACGGCGATATCTATGCCGACATCTATGCAGGCTGGTATTCCGTGCGGGACGAGGCGTATTACGCCGAGGATGAGACGCGCTTGAACGATGACGGCGTCCGGCTCGGCCCGCAGGGCACGCCGGTCGAATGGGTCGAGGAGAAGAGCTATTTCTTCCGCCTGTCGGCATACCAGGACAGGCTCTTGAAGGTCTATGCGGAACATCCCGATTTCATCGGGCCGGATTCCCGCAAGAACGAGGTGGTGAGCTTCGTCAAAGGCGGCCTGCGTGATCTCTCGATTTCGCGCACCACGTTCGATTGGGGCGTCAAGGTGCCTGGCGACGAAGAGCACGTGATGTATGTCTGGGTCGACGCGCTGACCAACTACATCACCGGCGTCGGCTTCCCCGATGAGAACGACGGAAACTGGCGCTATTGGCCGGCCGATGTGCATATCATCGGCAAGGACATCATCCGTTTCCACGCGGTGTATTGGCCGGCGTTCCTGCTGTCGGCCGGCATCCCGCTGCCGAAGCGGGTCTATGCCCACGGCTTCCTGTTCAGCAGGGGCGAGAAGATGTCGAAGTCGGTCGGCAACGTCGTCGATCCCTTCAACCTTGCCGACCAGTACGGCGTCGACCAGGTGCGCTATTTCTTCCTGCGCGAGGTACCATTCGGACAGGACGGCAACTACAATCACGAGGCCATCGTGGCCCGCATCAATGCCGACCTCGCCAACGATCTCGGTAACCTCGCGCAGCGTTCGCTGTCGATGATCGCCAAGCAGCTCGGCGGCGTGCTGCCCGAGCCCGGCGAATTCAGCGACAACGACAAGGCAATTCTGGCAATGGCCGACGGCATGGTCGCCGCGTCACGCACGGCCATGGCAACGCAGCAGATCCATCACTGGCTCAACGCCGTCTGGGCCGTGGTGGCGGAGGCCAACCGCTATTTCGCGGGCGAGGCGCCGTGGGCGCTCGCCAAGACCGACCCGGCCAGGCAGAAGACGGTGCTCTACGTCACCGCCGAAGTCGTGCGCCAGATCGCGATCCTGGCCCAGCCCGCGATGCCGACCGCTTCGGGATTGCTGCTCGACAGCCTCGGCATCCCGGACGGCGAGCGCAACTTCGCCATGCTCGGCGGTGCCAGGCGCATTGCGCCCGGCTCGACCTTACCAGCGCCGACGCCGGCATTCCCGCGCTATATCGAGCCGGCAGCCTAGGACGTTTGCGCGATGCTGGTCGACAGCCACTGCCATCTGGATTTTCCGGACTTCGCGGAAGATCTCGACGGGATCGTGTCGCGAGCACGCGCGGCCGGCATCGGCCGTATGGTCACGATCTCGACGCGGGTGCGAAAGCTCGATCAGCTTCTCGCCATCGCCGAGCGCTTCGACGACGTCTATTGCTCGGTCGGCACTCATCCACATAACGCGGATGAGGAGGACGGTATCGCGCCGGACGAGCTGGTTGCGTTGACGGAGCATCCCAAAGTGGTCGCGCTCGGCGAGGCCGGGCTCGACTATTTCTACGACAACGGCTCGCCTGAGGCGCAGGCGAGGGGCTTTCGCGCCCACATCGCCGCCGCTCGCACGACCGGCCTGCCGCTGGTGATCCACACCCGCGAGGCCGACGAGGACTGCGCGCGCATCCTGGAAGAGGAGGCGGCCAAGGGGGCGTTTCGCGCCGTGCTGCATTGTTACACCGGCGGGCGCGAGCTGGCGCTGAAGGCGGTGTCGCTGGGGCTTTATGTCGGATTCACGGGCATCCTGACCTTCAAGAAGTCGGAGGCCCTGCGTGCGCTTGCGGCCGAACTGCCGGCTGACCGTATTCTGGTTGAAACAGACTCGCCCTACCTTGCGCCCGGCAAGTTTCGGGGCAAACGCAACGAGCCGGCTTATGTGGCCGAGGTCGCAAAGGTGCTGGCCGAGACGCGCGGTGTGTCGTTTGACGAGATCTCGCGCCAGACCAGCGAGAACTTCTTCCGTCTGTTCTCGAAGGTGAAAGCTTGAGACTGGGAGCCGCATGACGCTGACGCTGACGATCCTGGGCTGCGGCTCCTCCGCCGGCGTGCCGCGCCCGGCACTGGGCTGGGGCGCCTGCGATCCCAACAATCCCAAGAACCGCCGCCGCCGCTGCTCGCTGCTGGTGGAACGGACCTCCGAGCACGGCACCACGCGCATCCTGATCGACACCTCGCCGGATTTGCGCGAGCAATTGCTCTCGACCAATGTCGATCACATCGACGCGGTGTTCCTGACGCATGAGCATGCCGACCAGACTCACGGCATGGACGATTTGCGTTCGGTCGTGATGCACATGCGCCGGCGGATCCCGACCTATTTCAACCAATCGACGGCCAAGGACATCCTGTCGCGGTTCTCCTATTGCTTCATCTCGCCGGAGGGCAGCGACTATCCGCCGATCCTGACCCGGCATTCGATCGAAGCGGGCGAAAGCCAGACCGTTCTGGGGAAGGGCGGCGCCGTGACGATGACGGCCTTCCTGGTGCAGCACGGCAACATTCCCGCGCTCGGCTACCGCATCGGGGATGCGGCCTACACGCCCGACCTCAACGACATCCCGCGCGAGAGCTGGGGTGCGCTGGAAAATCTGGACCTCTGGATCGTCGACGGCCTGCGCTACACCAACCATGTCAGCCATTTCAGCATCAACGACGCGCTGTCCTGGATCGAACGGTTCAAGCCGAAGCGCGCGGTCATCACCAACATGACAGCCGACGTTGATTACGAAGTCATCCGGCAATCGCTGCCCGCGGGCGTGGTGCCTGCTTTTGACGGGCTGCGGCTGGAGACGCACTGAGCGCACCGGCCTGGCGCGATACGGCCTCGCCGGCAATGGAGCGGGAGCCTCAACGCTGCCGAGACTTCTCGGCGCCGCCGGCGTCGATCCGCATTTTGAAATGGGAATTCAGCTCAGTCCGTAATCGCCTTCGCCGATCCCGCTTCGTTGCGCAGCAGGAATTTCTGGATCTTGCCCGTGGACGTTTTCGGGATGGGCCCGAACACGACGGACTTCGGCGTCTTGAAGCCCGACATGTGGCTGCGGCAGAACGCGATGATGTCGGCTTCGCTCGCGCTGGCGCCGTCCTTCAACTCGACGAAGGCGCAGGGCACTTCGCCCCATTTCGGATCGGGCTTTGCCACCACGGCGGCGAACAGCACGGCCGGATGCTTGTAGAGGATGTCCTCGACCTCGACGGAGGAGATGTTCTCACCGCCGGAAATGATGATGTCCTTGGAGCGGTCCTTGATGATGACGTAGCCGTGCTCGTCGAGGACGCCGAGATCGCCGGTGTGAAACCAGCCGCCCTCGAAGGCTTCCCTGGTCGCCTTCTCGTTCTTGAGATAGCCCTTCATCACGATGTTGCCGCGGAACATGACCTCGCCGATGGTCTCGCCGTCGCGCGGCACTTGCCTCATGGTCTGGGGATCGATGACAGTGACGCCTTCCTCGAGCGGGTAGGGCACGCCCTGCCGGCGCTTCATGCGCGCGCGTTCGGCAGGCGGAAGCTCGTCCCAGCCGGGCTGCTCGGCGCAGACGGAGGCGGGGCCGTAGACCTCGGTCAGGCCGTAGACGTGGGTCAGCTTGATGCCGATGTTTTCGGCGCCTTCGAGCACCGCGACCGGCGGCGCTGCGCCCGCGATCAGGCCGACGACGCGGCGCGCGGCGTTGCCTTTGGGCGCATCGGGGGCGTTGATCAGCGTGTTGTAGACGATCGGCGCGCCGCACATGTGGGTGACGCCGCGGCTCTTGATCAGCTCGAAGATTTTCGTCGGCTCGACCTTGCGCAGGCAGACATTGATGCCGGCGGCCGCCGCGATGGTCCAGGGGAAGCACCAGCCATTGCAATGGAGCATCGGCAGCGTCCAGAGATAGACCGGATGCTGGCCGAGATTGCCGGCAAGGATGTTGCTGACGGCGTTCAGATACGCGCCGCGATGATGGGTGACGACGCCTTTGGGATTTCCGGTCGTGCCCGACGTGTAGCTCAGCGCAATGGCGTCCCACTCGTCCTGCGGCAGGATCGCCGTGAAAGCGGGATCGCCTTCCGCAACCGCCGCCTCATATTCGATCTCGCCGATGCGCTGTCCGCCCTTGAAGGCGTCGTCGTCGACGTCGAGGACGAATGGTTTCGGGCCGGTCATCTGCGCGAGCGCGTCGCGAATGACGCCCGAAAACTCGGGATCGACCAGGATGATTTTCGCGCCGCCATGATCGAGCTGAAACGCGATCGAGGGCGCATCGAGGCGGATGTTCAGCGCGTTGAGCACGGCGCCGGTCATGGGCACGGCGAAATGCGCTTCATTCATCGCCGGGATGTTCGGCAGCATCGCTGCCACGGTATCGCCGACGCCGATGCCCTTGCGCGCGAGCCAGGACGCAAAACGCTTGCAGCGCTCATGGGTCTGCGCCCAGGTGAAGCTGCGTCCCTCATAGACCGTGCTGACATGATCGGGATAGACGGCGGCGCTGCGCGCGAGGAAGCTGAGCGGGCTCAGCGGCACGTAGTTGGCGGGGGTCCTGTCGAGGCCGATATTGTACTGGTTCTGCCGCTCACTCATCGACACCCTCCTTAAGCCGCGCCTCAAAGGAATCCGATCGAGATCCAGGGGAAGATCGCGACGATGATCAATCCCACCAGCAGCGCCAGCAGATAGCCCCAGATCGGCCGGATACCCTCGGCCGGATCGACGCGCCCGATGGCGCAGGCCGCATAATAGCCGACGCCGAAGGGCGGGGCGAATAGTCCGATACCCATGGCGAGAATGATCACCATCGCGTAGTGCACCTCGTGCACGCCGACGGCCCGGGCGATCGGAAACAGCAGCGGGCCGAACAGCACGATCGCCGGGATGCCCTCCAGCACGCTGCCGAGGATGGTGAAGGCCAGGATCGATACGGCGATGAAGGTCGCCGCTCCCCCGGGCAATCCGGTCATGGCCGCCGCCAGCGAGCGCGAGAAGCCCGATTGGGTCAAGCCCCAGGCCATGCCGGTCGCCGTGCCGATGATCAGCAGGATGGCGCCCGACAGCGCCGCGGTCTCGACCAGCATCGGAAACAGCCGCGACCAGTCGAACCGGCGGTAGACGAGGAGGCCGACCAGGGCGCCATAGACGATGCCGATGGTGGAGACCTCGGTCGCGGTCGCGATGCCCTCGACCACGGCGTAGCGGATCACGAAGGGCAGCGCGAGCGCGGGCAGGGCGATGACGAAGGTCTTGCCGATCTCGCCGCCCGTGGCGCGTCGGACATGGCTCATGTCCTCGTGGCGGTAGCGCCACCACACCAGCATGCAGAGCGTGATCGCGAGCACGACGCCGGGCAGGAGGCCGCCGGTGAACAGGGCGGCGATCGAGACGCCCGTCACCGAGCCGATCGTGATCAGCACGAGGCTCGGCGGAATGGTTTCGGTCTGCGCTCCGGTCGCTGCCAGAAGCGCGACGAGGTCGCCGGGCTTGGCGCCGCGCTGCTTCATCTCCGGAAACAGCACGGGCGCGACGGCCGCCATGTCCGCGGCCTTGGCGCCCGATATGCCCGAGACCAGGTACATCGCGCCGACCAGCACGTAATGCAGGCCGCCGCGGACATGGCCGAGCAGGCTCGCCAGGAACGCCACCATGGCCCGCGCCATGCCGGTCATCTCGATCAGGAGCCCCAGGAATACGAACAGCGGCACCGAGAGCAGGATGAGGTGGCTCATGCCCTCGTCCATCCGCCCGACCAGCACCATGACCGGCGTCCGCGTCGTCAGCGCGAGATAGCCGTAGATCGCAAGGCCAAACCCGAAGGCAATGGGAACGCCGGCGAAGACGCAGAAGCCGGCGACGCCGACGAAGAAGATGACGAGGTTGAGATTGCCGAGCGGCCGCAGCAATGGCTCCGCCAGCCAGAACAGGCCGACCAGGACGGCGACCGAGAGCACGGCGGCTGCGACGATCCGGTAATCGGCCGCGCGCAGCAGCCGCAGCAAGGCAAACGCCGCCATCAGGCTGATGCCGGCCGGCAGCGCGGCGGCGCGCCACATATTGGAGATCTGGAGCGCCGGCGTGGTGATGTAGCTCTCTTCATAGGCGTAGTCGCAGGACGGCCAGACGATCAGGACCAGGAACGCCAGCGCCGCGCAGGTGGCGACCAGATCGAGATAGGCCCGCATGGCAGGTTTCGCGCTGGCGACGACCGCGGTCATGCGCATGTGCTCGGAGCGGCGGAACGCAACCGCCGCTCCCAGCATGGCGAGCCACAAGAACAGGATCGAGGCGAGCTCGTCCGACCAGATCAGCGGCCGGTGCAGGCCGTAGCGCGCGACCACGCCGGCGAACAGGATCACGATCTCGGCGACGACCAGGATCGCCGCCGGGATTTCGACGACGAGACCGAGCAGGCGCTCGACCGAAGCCAGCACGGAAGATCGGCGAGGGGACTGAAACGCCGCCTCGCCCACCACTCCGGTCACATCGACCCCGACATGAGCCATGATGGCTCCAACGCGCGTTACGACAGCTTGCCGACGGCCTTTTCCAGGAGATCCCAGGCCTGGTCGCCATACTTGCCCTTCCACTCGGCATAGAAGCCGGCAGTCCGCAGCTTGTCGCGGAACGGCGCCACCGTGGGCTGATTGAAGATCAGGCCCTTGGCCGCGAGCTCCTGCTGCAGATTGGCATTGAGCTTGGCGGTGTCCTCACGCTCCTTGACCGCGGCGGCATTGATGTTCTTGGCGACGACGGTGCGCACGTCCTGCGGCAGCTTTTCCCAGGCTCTGCGGTTGGCCAGGAACCAGAAGCCGTCCCACATGTGGTTGGTCAGCGAACAGTATTTCTGTACCTCGTAGAGCTTGGCGGTCGAGATGATCGCCAGCGGGTTCTCCTGGCCTTCGACAATCTTGGTCTGGAGCGCCGAATAGACCTCGCTGAAATTGATCGAGGCGGGCGCCGCGTCGAACGCCTTGAACATCGAGGTCCACAGCGGCGATACCGGCACGCGGATCTTGAAGCCCTTGAGATCGTCGGGACCGGTGACGGGCTTGCTCGACGAGGTGGTCTGGCGGAAGCCGTTGTCCCAGATCTTGTCCATGACCTCGAGGCCGGCCTTCTTGATCTCGCCGCGGACATGGGCGCCGAGGTCGCCGTCCATGGCCTTCCAGACCGTGTCGTAGTCCGGGAACGCGAAGCCGATGCCGTTGATGGACGCCGCCGGCACCAGGGTCGACAGGATCAGGCCCGACAGTGTGAAGAACTCGACCCCGCCGGAGCGGATCTGGCTCAGCATGTCGGTGTCGGAACCGAGCTGGTTGTTCGGGAAGATCTGGAGGTCGAACTTGCCGTTGGTCTCGGTCTTGATCGCCGCTGCCATCTCCTTGGCGCGGACGTTCAGCGGATGGGTGTCCGGCAGGTTATTGGCGTACTTGTACGTGAACTCGGCGCTCTCTGCGCGGGCCACATGGGGCGCACCGATGCCGCCCAGGACCGCGGTCGCGGCGGAGGCCTTGAGAAGCGTGCGTCGGGAAAAGCGCGTCGAAAAGACCATGGGTCTGCTTCCTCGGAAGGTTTGTTGTTGTTCTGAGACGCAAACCTATACGGACGGAAGGCCTGAAGGTCATCTGCGATCTCGCGAGGCCTCGCTTATTGCAGCCGGACAAGGTCCCGGCAATATCGGCTTTCGGTCAGATGGGCTGGATTCAAAATCTGAAAAAGCAACCCCATGCACAGTAGCCGTCGAGAACCGGGGCAACGTCGAAGCCCGGATCGAAAATCGCGCCAGGGCGAAGGTGTGGTGACAGGAATTCCGTCTAAATAACTGATCTGATTGTACATAAAGATATTCCATAATATACCTTATGCGAATTACGGATTGGGCTATGGCCGCACGCGGCCTGCCAGTCAGATCGCCTGAGCTGAGCGCCTATCGCCGTACCTGTGCGTCTGTTCCGTGGCCGAAGGACCTGCGGCCACTGCCCCGGCCGGGCGGCCATGCGGCTCTGAAGTGCGGTAGCATTGTTGCCGTAAGCGCGTCACTCCGCCGCAAGCGATCGCAGCCAGGCCAGTCTCGAGATCGCGCGCTCGGCCAGGTGCTGCATGCTTTCGAGGTGGGCTGCGTCGCTCGACCGCTCGGCGCCGTCGAGGTAGCCGTCGACCAGGGCTTCCGCGATCTCCAGTGGATCCTTTCGTTCCATGGAGGCCGGAAAGCTGCCGAGGCCCGCGGCGGCGTCGGCCATCGCGATCGTCTGTTGGCGCATGTCCCGTGTCCGGACCGCGGCCGGCCCGCTCAGGCGCTGTTCGATATCGCCGAGTTGAGCAATCAGGCGAAGCTCGAGCCGCCGCGCATCGATTTGCGGCGGCCGAGGTGTCGATGCGTCGGCGCTGCTCCGTTCGTGCTCGTGATGATAGGCGCGGCGCCTCTCCTTCCGCAGGGTCGCGACATGGCCGAGCTCTTCCCTGGCCATCGCCTCGGATGCTCTCTTGATGTCAGGATCCTTGGAATAGGCGGCGAGATAGGACCAGAATGCGAAGGCCCGCTCCTCGTTGCGGACCGCCATGGCGAGCGCGCGGTACGGTGTCATCAGCCGCGATGTCTTGACTTCGGCGGCAGCTTCCGGGGCAAGCGCTTCCGGCGCTTCCCAACGCACCAAAGCGGGATCCGGGCTCTTGCCGCGGCGCGATTGCGACCACTGTGTGACGCTGTCCACGTGCTCGCGCTCGGCGGCGGCAAGTCGCGTGAATACCTCGGCGAGATCAGCCTTGCCCTGCCCGCGCATGTCTTGCGCGAGTGATTCGTACCTGTTGGCGGCTTCCTGCTCCATTGCATGCGCTAGCGCAAAGAGCTCGTCGAGAGACTCCAATACACCCGCGGGCTCAGCACTGAGCAATGATGTGCGTAGGAATGGCATACCGAGGACTCCACATGCAGATTTCTGAACCGGTTCCGCGCACGCACAAATCTCAAGAGCGGGGTTGACAGAGTCAGTCGCGCGCGATGAGTGTTGCACGTCAGCGGCGACAAATCATCGAAGAAGATATCAAGGCACGCGCGCCTCTGTCCGTCGCGCAAATCGCATTTGAATCGATATGTTGAAGCGACCGGATGACGAAACCGCCTTCGCAAGGCGTGCAGCGCTAGCGCTCGCAGGCTTGCTGCTGATGTGTCTGACTTATATTTCGCCCGCGTGCGCCGCCGGCGACTTACCGACATACCTGCCGAAGATTACGCCTGCCGAATTTTTCCCGAATGCGGACCGTTTTGGCCCGCCGCAAGGCGATCCGCCCATCGTACCAGTGTACCGCGGCGACCAGCTCCAGGGATTTGTCTTCCTCAACTCCGATTTCGCGAATTCCGTCGGGTACTCGGGCAAACCGATTCACTTGCTGGCCGGGATCGACCCGAAGGGCGTGATCACCGGCATCAAGCTCGTCGATCACAAGGAGCCGATCGTGCTGGTCGGCATTCCCGAGCCCCGCATCGTCGCCGCCATGAATGCCCTGATCGGCAAGGACATGAAGCCGGTCGCAAGTGGTGCCGAGAAGCCGCCGCAGGTCGACATCGTGAGCGGCGCGACCGTCACCGTGCTGGTGATGGGCGACAGTATCGTCCGTGCGGCGTCCAAGCTCATCCGGAGCGGGCGCGTCGGCGGCGGCGACGGTGCGGCGGCTTCGGCAGCCCTGCCCCCTGTCGTCAAGACGCTCGATCTCGCGCGCAGTGACGTGCGCGACTGGGAGAGCCTCGTCGGCGATGGCTCGGTGCGCCGGCTTCATCTCGGCATCGGCGACATCAACGACGCCTTTGCG
This sequence comes from Bradyrhizobium sp. TM233, assembly GCF_036247965.1. Taxonomy (NCBI): domain Bacteria; kingdom Pseudomonadati; phylum Pseudomonadota; class Alphaproteobacteria; order Hyphomicrobiales; family Nitrobacteraceae; genus Bradyrhizobium; species Bradyrhizobium sp. TM233. Next base: position 25,524 of record NZ_BTIG01000020.1, read on the forward strand.
AAGTCCGGCAGCGCCGCCGCGGGCCAGTATCCCGAACCGGGTGAGGCGAGCGATACCTTTATCGAGCTCTACGTGGCGCTCGTGACCGCGCCCACGATCGGCCGCAGCCTGCTCGGCGAGGACGGCTATCAGCGGCTGAAGGACAGCCTGAAGCCGGGGCAGCAGGCCATCGTCGTCGCCGGCAACGGCCCCTACTCCTTCAAGGGGTCGGCCTATGTCCGCGGCGGCATCTTCGATCGCATCGAAATCCTGCAGGACGGCAACAGCACCCGCTTCCGCGACCGCAACCACACCCGTCTTGGCGCACTGGACGCTGCTGGCGCGCCCGAGTTCAGGGAAATCGGCCTGTTCGTCACCCCGCCTGAATTCACGCTGGATCCGACGCAGCCGTGGCAGCTTCAGCTGCTGGTGCAGCGCAGCCTCGGCGGCCGCGACAAGGCGTTCCTGACTTTCGATCTCGGCTACGCCCTGCCCGACAGCTACATACGCCGCGAGCAGCGTGCGGTGACGGTACCGGAGAGCGCGGCGCCTCCAGCCTCGCAGGCCACCGCTGCCGCCGCCCCGCCCCCGGAGGCGGACGAGCCGCTCTGGATGCGGATCTGGCGGTCGAGCACGGTCTCGATTGGTTTCACCGCGGTCATGCTGGCCGCCCTCACCGGCATCTTCTTCTTCCAGAATCTGCTCGTGCGCCGCCCGGTGTTCTACACCTGGGTGCGGCGGGGGTATCTCGCCCTCGTTCTGGTCTGGCTCGGCTGGTACGCAAACGCGCAGCTCTCCGTCGTCAACGTCGTCACCTTTACCAATGCGCTGGTGACGGGTTTTCGCTGGGAGTTCTTCCTCGCCGCTCCGCTGATCTTCATTCTGTGGGCTGCAACGGCCGGCGGGCTTCTGTTCTGGGGGCGCGGCCCGTTCTGCGGCTGGCTGTGTCCCTTCGGCGCGCTGCAGGAGCTCACCAACACGGCCGCGAAATGGCTGAAGGTGCCGCAGATAACGGTGCCGTGGGGGCTGCACGAACGGCTATGGCCGATCAAGTACATCATCTTCCTCGGTCTGTTCGGGCTGTCGCTCTATTCGGTCGACATGGCCGAGCGGTTCGCCGAGGTCGAACCGTTCAAGACCGCGATCATCCTGAAGTTTTCGCGAAGCTGGCCGTTCGTGGCCTACGCAGTCGCCCTTCTCGTCATCGGCCTCTTCATCGAACGCTTCTTCTGCCGCTACCTCTGCCCGCTCGGCGCCGCGCTCGCGATCCCCGGCCGCATCCGAACCTTCGAATGGCTCCGCCGTTGGGAAGAATGCGGGTCACCCTGCCAACGCTGCGCCAAGGAATGCCCGGTGCAGTCGATCCATCCCGAGGGTCATATCAACGTCAATGAGTGCATCTACTGCATGCATTGTCAGGAGCTCTATTACGACGATCACCGCTGCCCGCACATGATCCAGGTGCGGCTCAAGCGCGAGAAATTCGCGGCGATGTCCTCGCCCGCGATGCGCTCAGGCGGCAAGGGTCCCGCGACCGTCATCACCGCCGGCGGCAAGCCTGTCGCGGCGTCACCCGTCGCAACTCCACCACCAAACTGAACCGAAAGCCGAGGAGGCAATCATGAGCGAAAACGAACAGGCAAAGGGCGTCAGCCGGCGAGCAGTGCTCGGAACGACGGCGGCTGCGGCGGGCGTAGGCCTTGCGGGCGGAGTGGCGCTGAAGGACGGCGGCTTCGTCTCGTCTGCCGACGCGCAGACCAAGAACGCAGCTCCGAAAGCGCCGGCGGCAAGGTCGGCCGTGCTGAAGACCGAGGTCGCGCCGGGAGAGCTCGACGAATACTACGTGTTCTTCTCGAGCGGCCAGTCCGGCGAGATGCGCATCATCGGCCTACCCTCGATGCGCGAACTGATGCGCGTGCCGGTGTTCAACCGTTGCAGCGCCACCGGCTGGGGCCAGACCAATGAAAGCCTCAAGGTTCTGACCGAAGGCATGCAGCCCGCCACCCGCGAATTCCTCAAGAACCGCGGCGGCACGTTCATGAACGGCGACCTCCACCATCCCCACATTTCGTTCACAGACGGCACCTATGACGGTCGCTATGCCTACATGAACGACAAGGCCAACAGCCGCGTCGCGCGGGTGCGGCTCGACATCATGAAATGCGACAAGATCGTCGAGCTGCCGAACCAGCACACGGTCCACGGCCTGCGTCTGCAGAAATATCCGCGCACGGGCTATGTGTTCGCCAACGGCGAGGACGGCGTGCCGCTGCCCAATGACGGCAAGGTCCTCGACGATCCCAAGCAGTATCACTCGATCTTCAGCGCGATCGACGGCGAAACGATGAAGGTGGCCTGGCAGGTGATCGTCAGCGGCAACCTCGACAACGTCGACGCCGACTACCAGGGCAAGTACTGCTTCGCGACCTGCTACAACGGCGAGGAAGGCGTCACGCTCGCCGAGATGACCGCCAGCGAACAGGACTGGGTCGTCATCTTCAACATCAAGCGGATCGAAGAGGCCGTGAAGAAGGGCGACTTCAAGGAGATGAACGGCGTGCCCGTCATCGACGGCCGCAAGGGCTCGGCCTACACCCGCTACGTTCCGGTCTCGAACAATCCGCACGGCATGAACACGGCGCCGGACGGAATCCACATCGTGGCGGCCGGAAAGCTCTCGCCGACCGTGACCGTGATGGACGTCCGCAAATTCGACGATCTGTTCGACGACAAGATCAAGCCGCGCGACGTCGTCGTCGCGGAGCCCGAGCTGGGACTCGGACCGTTGCATACTGCCTATGACGGCAAGGGCAACGCCTACACCACGCTGTTCCTCGACAGCCAGGTCTGCAAGTGGAACATCGACCTCGCCAAGCGGGCCTTCAAGGGTGAGAAGGTCAATCCCATCCTCCAGAAGATCGACGTGCACTACCAGCCGGGTCACAACCATTCCTCGATGGGCCAGACCAAGGAGGCCGATGGAAAGTGGCTGATCTCGCTGAACAAGTTCTCGAAGGACCGCTTCCTGAACGTCGGGCCGCTCAAGCCGGAGAACGACCAGCTGATCGACATTTCGGGCGATCAGATGAAGCTGGTGCACGACGGCCCGAGCTTCGCCGAGCCGCATGACGCGACCATCGTCCACCGCTCGAAGATCAACCCGATCTCGATCTACGATCGCGCGGATCCGATGTTCGCCGATGCGGTCAAGCAGGCCAAGGCGGACGGCATCAATCTGGAGGCGGATTCGAAGATCATTCGCGACGGCAACAAGGTGCGCGTCTACATGACGTCCACCGCGCCCGCCTATGGCCTCGATCAGTTCCAGGTCAAGCAGGGTGACGAAGTGACCGTCTTCGTCACCAACATCGACGCCGTCGAAGACCTGACGCACGGCTTCTGCATCGTGAACTACGGCATCCAGATGGAGATCGGCCCGATGGCAACGGCGTCCGTGACCTTCACGGCCGACAAGGCGGGTGTCTACTGGTACTACTGCTCGTGGTTCTGCCACGCCATGCACATGGAGATGAAGGGCCGGATGTTCGTCGAACCCAAGTCGGTTTGACGTCGGTCTGATTGGAGCGACCTCGTGGGTCTTCTCTTACGCATGTTTCCGGCGGCGCTGGTCGCCGCCGGATTGTCCGGCTTCGCCAGTGCGGAGACGTTGACGGCTGCGCCGGACCGACCGCTCCAGGCGGTGCTGGACGGCGCCCGCCCCGGCGACGTCGTCGAGCTGGCGCCCGGCGAATATCACGGTGCGATCCGGATCGACCGTCCCTTGCAGCTGGTCGGGAGCCGAGGCGCGGTGCTCGACGGCGACGGCTCCGGCAACGTCATCACCGTCACCGCGCCCGATGTCACAATCCGCGGCGTGACCATCCGGGCATCCGGCCGCGACCTGCAGGAGATGAATTCCGGGATATTCCTGCAAAAGACGGCAGAACGCGCCAAGATCGAGGACAACCGGCTGGTGGGAAACCTGTTCGGCGTCTATGTGCACGGCGCCCAGGGTTCGCGCGTCGTCCGCAACGAGATCGAGGGACTGCGTGGCGGGCGTCTCAGCGAGGCAGGCAACGGCGTCTCGCTGTGGAATGCGCCCGACGTCACCATCGCCGACAACACGTTCCGCTACGGCCGCGACGGCATCTTCACGATTTCGAGCCGAAAGGACCGCTTCATCAACAACCGCTTCGAGCAGGTCCGCTTCGCCGTCCATTACATGTACACCAACGACAGCGAGGTGAGCGGCAACGTCTCGATCGGCAACCACGTCGGCTACGCCATCATGTATTCGAACCGTCTGGTGATCCGCGGCAACTCCTCCGATCACGATCGCGACCATGGGATGCTCTTCAACTACGCGAACTATGCCCAGATCGAGGACAACCGGGTCACGGGCGGCCCGCTCGGCGCGATGACACAGAGTGCGGAGGACGGTCCCGCCGACGAGCGAGGCATGCTTCCGCAGCAGGCACGGGAGACTACTCTCAAGAGCGGCCCGGAGAAATGCGTGTTCATCTACAACACCAATCACAACAAATTCCGCAACAACTGGTTCGAACGCTGCGCCATCGGCGTGCACTTCACGGCCGGCTCCGAAGGCAACGAAATCACGGGCAACGCCTTCGTCGGCAACGCCAACCAGGTGAAATATGTCGGCACCCGGCACCTCGACTGGTCGACCGGCGGGCGCGGCAATTACTGGAGCGATAATCCGGCGTTCGATCTCAACGGCGACGGTATCGCCGACACGGCGTACCGGCCGAACGACCTCATCGATCGCGTGCTGTGGACGGCGCCGGCAGCGAAGGTCCTGATCAACAGCCCCGCCGTCCAAGTGATCCGCTGGGCGCAGGCACAGTTTCCCGCGCTGCTGCCGGGCGGCGTGGTCGACAGCCATCCGCTGGTGTCGCCGCCGCGGACCCCGGCGAAGGAAACACGATGACCAGCACGGTACGCGTCAGCGACGTCACCAAAGCATATGGCCGGGTCGAGGCCGTGCGCGGTGCGTCGTTCACGCTTGGCCAGGGCGAGCTGGTCGCCTTGATCGGGCACAACGGCGCCGGCAAGACCACGCTCATGAAGCTCATGCTCGGGTTGATCCGGCCGACCAGCGGCGCCATCGAGGTTCTCGGAGACAATCCCGCCGCAGGCGAATTCGCGGGCCGACGACAGCTCGGCTACCTGCCGGAAAACGTCTCCTTCGACCCCGCCCTCACCGGCCGCGAGACCCAGGCCTTCTACGCCAGGCTGAAACGAGAGCCGGTCGCAAAGTCGCTGGAGCTGCTCGACGCCGTGGGCCTCGGAGCCGCCAGCCGCCGCCGGGTCGGCACCTACTCCAAGGGCATGCGTCAGCGGCTGGGGCTCGCGCAGGCGCTGCTTGGCAAGCCGCGCGTGCTGCTGCTGGACGAGCCGACCACCGGCCTCGATCCGGAGCTGCGGCAGACCTTCTACGACATCATCGCCCGGCTCTCCGCTGCGGGCGCGACCGTGCTGCTGTCGTCGCATGCGCTGACCGAGCTCGAGGAGCGCGCCGGCCGGGTCATCATCATGAACCGCGGCATCAAGGTCGCGGACGGATCGATCGACGAGCTGCGTCGTCTCGCCCGCCTGCCCACCAGGATCCGCCTCAAGGTGGCTGGCCTCGCCCCGAGCGAGATGCCGCCCTGGGCGCCCAAGGACGTGGCTTGCCGTCGTTTGAACGGCCACATCGTCGAGATCGACGCCGCGCCGGAGCGGAAGATCGAGCTGCTTCATCGTGCGACGGCCGCCGGCAATTCCGTCGAGGACGTCGACGTGGTCCCGCCAACCCTCGACGAGCTCTACGCTCATTTCCTCCGGCAATCGGAGCAGGCGCCATGAATGTCCTGATCATCGCCGCCAAGGAAGTCCACCAGGCCATCCGCAATCGCTGGGTGCTTGCCGCAACGCTCCTGCTCGCCGGGCTTGCCCTGTCACTGACTTTTCTCGGCAGCGCGCCGACCGGGAACGTGGGCGTCCGCACCCTGGACGTGGTCGTCGTCAGCCTGTCGAGCCTGACGATCTTTCTCGTTCCGCTCATCGCGCTTCTGATCTCCCATGACGCCATCGTCGGCGAGATGGAACGGGGGACGATGCTGTTGCTGCTGAGCTATCCGGTCGCGCGATGGCAGGTGCTGCTCGGCAAGTTCTTGGGCCACCTCGCCGTCCTCGCCTTTGCGACCTGCCTCGGCTACGGCGCGGCGGTTGGAGTGCTGGCAGCGACGGGCAGCCAGATTGATCGCGATAGTTTTCTCGCGTTCGCGGCGATGGTGGGCTCCTCCGTGCTGCTCGGCGCCGCTTTCGTCGCCATTGGATATCTGGTCAGCGCGCTCGTGCGCGACCGTGGAACGGCGGCCGGCATCTGCATCGGATTGTGGCTGCTGCTCGTGCTGATCTACGACATGGCGCTGCTGGGCGTGCTTGCGCTCGATCAGGGACGCAGCATCTCGGCGAGCGTGCTCAACGCCCTGCTGCTGTCGAATCCGACCGACGCCTACCGGCTCATCAACCTGACCGGATTCGCCAATGTCAGCACCTTCGCCGGCATGGCTGGCCTTGCCCAAACCACGTCCCTGACGATACCGGTCCTTCTGACCGCCCTGCTCTGCTGGACGCTGCTGCCGCTGGGGCTGGCCGCGCTCGCCTTCTCGCGGAGGGAGCTATGAGGCGCCGAACGATCCTCTTCGCCTTGTTCTTGCCGCTCGCGCTGGCGGGCTGCAACGAGAAGCAGGCCGCGAAGATCCCGCCGCCGCATCGGATGACCGCGGAAGACATCGGCCATTACTGCGGCATGAACGTGCTCGAGCACCCGGGACCGAAGGGCCATATCTTCGCCGCGAGCCTGATGGAGCCCGTGTGGTTCTCGTCGGTGCGGGACACAATCGCCTTCACCATGCTGCCGGACGAGCCCAAGGACATCCAGGCGATCTATGTGTCCGACATGGGCAAGGCGCCTGACTGGGCCAAGCCCGGCGCCGACAACTGGATCGAGGCGCGCAAGGCGTTGTTCGTGATCGAGAGCCGGGTCAAGAGCGGCATGGGCGGCGACGAGGCCGTTCCGTTCTCGGACCGCGCGGCGGCGGAGAAGTTCATCGGAGAAAACGGCGGCAGGATCGTCGGCTTCGACGACGTACCCCGCGACTATGTCTTGACGTCGGCGAATGTCACCGGCGCCGCTGCGGCCGGCGAAGCGGCCGAAGCCCCGCCGGGCGAACGACCGAGGAGGACGCCATGACGCGAGCACTGACGCGCCGACGCTTCATCCGGATCAGCGCGGCGGCAGCGGGCCTCGGCGCGCTGTCCCCAGGACATCCCGCTCGTGCGGAGGTCGCGCCGGTGACCTGGCGTGGCACGATGCTGGGCGCGGTCGCCACGATGGAGATCCACGACGAAGACCGCAGCCGCGCAGAGCGGCTGATCTCGCTGGCCTGCGCCGAGGCGCGGCGGCTCGAGCGGCTGTTCAGCCTCTACCTGAACGATTCCGCCCTGGTCGAGCTGAACCGGACCGGTGTCCTGATCGATCCCGCCGCAGAAATGGTCGATCTGCTGTCGACCTCGCAGCACTATTCCACGGTGACGGGCGGTCTGTTCGATGTCACGGTGCAGCCGCTGTGGGAGCTTTATGCCCGCCACTTCGGTCAAGATGACGCGGATCCGGCCGGTCCTGCGCCAGCCGAGGTCCAGACCGCGCTCGCGCGGATCGGCAGCAGTCGGCTGACGATCAGCCGCGACCGGATCGTGATGCCCAAAGGCATGACCGTCACCCTGAACGGAATCGCGCAAGGCTACGTCACGGACAAGGTGGTCGAGCTGCTGCGGGCACACGGCATCTCGCGCAGCCTGGTCGACATGGGCGAGCCCCGCGCGATCGGCACGCGTCCGGATGGACGGCCCTGGGAGATCGGCATCGCCGATCCAGACATTGTGGACCGCACGAAAACGGTGCTGCCGATCGTCGACCGCGCCGTGTCCACCTCGGGCGGCTACGGCTTCCAGTTCGACCTCAGGGCGCGCTTCAACCATTTGTTCGATCCCCGATCAGGCGGCTGCGCCCACCGCTATCGCAGCGTGACGACCGTGTCCCGTTGCGCGACCGCCGCGGACGCATTGTCGACGGCGTTCAGCCTGATCTCGGAAGACGAGATTCGATCGCTCTTGCCGCATGTCGACATCGACCGCGTGCACCTGATCGACGGGGCCGGCCGATCGGTCGAATTGTCGGCGTAACCTGCGCGCTACCGCAGCGGCAGCAGCTCCAACTGGCTCTGCGCCTTCTTCACGGCCGCTGCGTACCAGCTCTGGCTCGGCGCTTCCTTGGCGAAGCATTTCGTGTAGGCGTCCATGGCCTGATCCTCGCGGGCCATGTCGCCGCGCGGGTCCTTCTTGTTGACGGGTTTCGCCATCATCTGCTTCCACACCCGTTCGCAGGCCGGGATTTCAGCGGTCTTTAACGCGTCCGATGTGGCGAGGAAGTAGACCTTATCGCCCTTGATCGCGACGACGTCGATTTCATCCGGCGCTCCCTTGAGCCCGCCATTGCCGCGCAGGCCGAGCACGGCGACTGCAGCGCTCGCGGATGCGGGCCTTGTGATCGGCAGCTCGGCATATTTGGCGAAGGCGGCGTCCTGGATCGCCTGATAATAGAAGCGGTCGGACTTGAACGCGGCGCCGCTGTCCTGCGGCATGCCGTCCTCGCGATGCTCGCGTAGCCAGTGCGTGAGCAACCCCGTGGTGGTCACCACGGCCTGCATCTTGTCGCCTTCGGAGGCGAAACCGAGCCCGTCGAGATGGCCGAACCCGATATCACTCTTGAACAGCGTGTCGACGTTCGACTTGCCGTCTGCGGGAAGCCCCTTGATCGTGACCGGTCCCACCAGGCCGCGCAGCACGCTTGCCAGCTCCTTGAGCGCCGCATCATGCTGCTTGTAGATCTCGTCGCTCTCCTTGGCACTCGAGAATTTTGCGATGTAGCGATCGCGCAGGTCGAGATAGTGCTGCTCCGGCGCGGCCGCATGGGCGGGCGTCGCCAGGGCGAGCAGGCAGAGCAAGGCAAGCGATTTCATTCGATGTCCGGGGACTGGGAGCGATCTCCAGTCTTTGTGCCCGCCACAGGCGGGAAGGTTCATCCGTAACGACCCGTACGGGACCCTACTCCGCCGGCGTCAGCTGCCGATCCAAGCGCATCGCCGCGGTCGCGCGCACGCGGACGCGGGCGCGGCGCTTGCGCCACCAGATCACGACGCCGGTGACCGAGAGTGCCGCCACCACCAGGCCCATGATCGAGATCAGGATGCGGCCGAACAGTCCGACGATGCGGCCCGAATGCAGCGGAAACTGCGCCTGGACGAAGATGTCGGCGGCGGTACCGACCCAGGGCAGCCGTTCGCCGATCGGGCGGCCGTCCTCGCTGTCGTAATAGAGCTGCGCCGGGCCGACGCCGCCGGCGCCGTGGTCGTCACCGGGGTGGAAGAAGGCGGCGGCATAGACGCCATGGGCAGGGCCGTAATTGATCGAGCCGACCGGGATCGTCCATCCCCGCGCCTTGCCGTCGGCGGCGGCGCGTGCGGCGATGTCGGCGAAGGTGACTTTGGGCTCGATGGGATCGTCGAGATCGCGATAAGGCCGCTGCTCATAGGGTGTCGGCGTGTAGTTCGAGACCATCTTCATCAGCGGCGAGAACACCTCGAAATAGAGGTTCAGCGAGAACGCCGTGAAGGCGATGACGAACAGCACGCCCCAGGTCCAGAGACTGAAGGCGCGGTGGATGTCGAAATTGATCCGGTAGGCGCTGCCGGAGGTCTTGATGGTCCAGGCCGGCGCCCATCGCGACCAGAAGCCGCGATCGAGCTGGCGCGTGACGGCAGGCGCCCGTGCCGCCTTGGCGCGCCTGCGCGAGGGCAGTGTCAGATAGAAGCCGACGAAGCAATCGATGGTCCAGATGATGGCGATCACGCCGAGCACCCGCATGCCCCAGCGATCGCTGCCCCAGAATTCCGGGATGTGCATCGTGTAGTGCAGCTTGTAGAGAAACGAGACGAAGTTTTCCCGCGTGACAGGCCAGACCGCGCCCCAATAGCGCCGGCCCAGCTCCGCGCCGGTGTTGGGATCGAGGAACACCTGATTGTAGTCGAGGCCGTAGCGCTTGCCGGTCGCCGGATCGATCCGCGGCATGACAAAGAACCACAGCGAGTGGCCCTGCTCCGGCGTCATGAAGAGATAGACGACGCGCGCACGGGGATCGCGCTGCTCGATCATCCCTGCGAGCTCGATCGAGGGGATCGCCGGGCCTTTGCTGCTGACGTCGAACAGATGGCCGTTCAGGACGTCGTCGATCTCGTGATCCCAGGAGATGATCGCGCCGGTGATGCCGGAGAAGAACAGGAAGCCGGCCGTGAGCAATCCCGCCCAGCGATGCAGCCTGCCGAATATCGCTCTCATGGTCGTCAACTCTCATCAAGCGGTCCGGCTGCCTTTACCGGGACCGTCCTCAGAATGAACTCACCATCGGTAAGTCAGCTTGCCGATGGCTTTCCGTCCCTCCGCATAGAAGCAGCCGGACAGGCTGTAGCAGGCGGCGACATAGCGCGTGTCGGCGAGATTGGTGACGTTCAGCGACAAGCGCCAATTGTCCCTGGTGTAGGCGAGCAGCGCGTCCAGGACGGTCGCCGATCCCACCTTGAAGGTGTTGGCATCATCGCCCCAGGTCGCGCCGACATAACGGATGCCGCCGCCGAACTGCAGGCCTGCGAGCAGTCCGCTCTGGAGCGTGTAGTCGCTCCACAGCGAGGCGCGGTTGAGCGGCACGGTGACCGGCGCCTTGCCGACATTCACCGGATCCTGCGTGACCATCGCATCGACATAGGCATAGGCCGCGCGCAGGTTCCAGCCATCGGCAAGCGACATCGAGCCTTCGAGCTCGATGCCGCGGGATTTCACCTGCCCGGTCTGTTCGGCCAAGTTGAGCGGCGGCGCGTAGGTGACGACGTTGTCGCGCGTCAGGTCGAAGGCGGCGAAGGTGAACAGCGCATTCCAGCCGAGCGGCTGGTACTTGACGCCGACCTCGTACTGAACGCCGGTCTCGGGATTGAGCATCTGTCCGGACGGACCGGTCGCGAGCACCGGCAGGAACGACTCGGAATAGCTGAAATAGGGTGCGATGCCGTTGTCGAAATTGTACATCAATGCGGCGCGGCCGGTGAAGGCCGACGCATCTTTCGAGACCGAGGTGTTCGAGATACCGCTGTCGACCTGCGTCGTCACGAAATCCTGGCGCCCGCCGAGCTGGAGCGACAGCCGGCCGAGCTTGATCTGATCCTGCGCATAGAGGCCGACCTGCGACTGCTTGACGCCGGTGTTGTCACTCATGCCGCCGATGGTCCAGTCGTAGCTGTAGACCGGGTTGAAGACGTTGATCTCGGGCGCCGACGTCGTGACGGCGAAGGCGGTGTCGCGGAACGTCGTATTGCGGTAGTCGACGCCAACCAGCGTGGTGTGGCTGAGGATGCCGGTGGTGAATTTACCCTGGAGCTGGTTGTCAACCGCGAAGGAGTTGATGTAGGAGTTGCTGTAGCTGCCGAAGCGCGCGAGCTGCCCCGCGGCCTCGTCGGTATAGCCGCCGCCGTAAAACACCTTCTCCTCGTTGTGCTGATAGGCGTAGCGCAAATTCTGCCGGAAGGTGATGTTGTCGGTGAAGTTGTGCGACAGCTGGTAGCCGGCGGTCGCGATCTCGGTGTTGAACGCGTTGAAGCTCGGCACGCCCGCGAAGAACGAGACCGGAATGGTGCGGCCGTTGTTCGGCCACACCGTGCCCGAGGCCGGCAGGAACTGCAGGCCCCACCCTGCCCTGTCCCTCTGATAGTTGGCGACCAAGGTAATGGTGGTGTCTTCGTTCGGCTTGAAGGTGACGGCGGGCGCGATGAAGACGCGGTTGTCCTTGGTGAAGTCGACCTGGGTCTCGCCGTCGCGGACGACGCCGGTGAGGCGCCACAGCACCGTGCCTTCCTTGTTGGCGGGGCCGCCCATGTCGAACTGGCCCTGATAGCGGTTGAAGCTGCCGCCGGAGATCGAGACCTCGCCGAACTGCTGCGCCGTCGGCAGCTTGGTCACGTAGTTGAGGATGCCGCCGGTGCCGCTGCCGCCATACATCGCCGATGACGGGCCCTTGAGCACCTCCAGGCGCTCGGCCCCGTAGGGATCGAGGCCGTTGAAGTGCACGTAATTGCTGGAGGGAATCCGCAGGCCGTCGACATAGAGGCCCGACATGGTCGTGTCGAAGCCGCGGATCTGCAGAGCGCCGAAGCGGGTGTCCGAGCCGCCATTGACGTCGCCGCTGACACCGGCGGTGTAGCGCAGCGCCTCGCCGATCGAGACCGCGCCCTGATTCCTGACCTGGTCGGTGGTGACGACGGAGACCGACTGCGGGGTTTCGATCAGCGGTGTATCGGTCTTGGTGGCCGTGCCGCTTCGCGTGGCGACGAAACCGCGCACCGGACCATTGGCACGTTCGCCCGTCGCGCCGTTCGACGATGCCGACTGGGTTGGCGTGGCTGGCTGCGCGGGAGAGCGACGATTGGCGCGAGAGGTGCGTGTCGCCGCCCTTCGCGACGAAGCAACCGCCGCAGGACGGGCGCGCTGAACCGGCGCATCGACGGTGACAGCGGGAATTTGCGTTTGGGCTTGCACGGAACCGAAGGGCATGGCGAGGGAGAGCGTACTGACCGCTCCGAGGAGCAGCATGCGAATCTGTCGATGACGCGTGTGCTCACGCGAAAAAGGTTGGAAGTCGGTCACGTCTTTTATGCCCCACGCACTGCCGGCTTCGCCGGTATCGTTCTTGATGCCTCGCCCTAACTCAGGCGATTTCGGAGTGCGATAGGAACGGCGTTAGAATTTCTCCAGACATGCGAGCAGCATGTGCGACGAATGCGCTCACGCGCGCTGCGACGTCGCTTCTTTAGAATTGGAATATTTCCAGACTGAGATCGCGATTCTGTTCGAAACGCGACCGCAAGCGACGGCTGCATCGCGCAATAGAGTTGCGACCGAAGCCGAAGGCGCAAGCCGTTGATGGTTACGCCCGGTCCGCGTGACAACAGGTCGCGGAGTCGCCCTTCTCGTGTGCCATCACGCTGCGGCTGTTGCGGTCCGGCGGGATGTCGCCGGCTGCATTGGCGGCGAAAAAGCCGGTCGGCTTCAGCAGGAAGCCGGCATATTCCACCGGCATGATCGGAAAGTCCTCGGGCTTGCAGACATGGGTGTGGCCGAACGAGTGCCACACCACGATATCGGCATTCTCGATATTGCGGTCCTTCGCGGCATAGCGCGGCAGGCCATCGCCGCCGGCATGGACGTTGGGATAGTCGCCGCTTGCGTATTTCTCGGCCGGATCGAATGCAGTCACCCATACATGCTTGGTCGCGAAGCCGCCGCGCTTGCGCACGTAACTGCCCTCCTGCGCCAGAATCAGCGGGCTCGGATTGACGACGAGCTTGTAGGCCGGAGCATTGCCGACCGAGTTGGTCTCGTTGGGATTGCTGATCTTCCAGAACCGGCCGGTTTGGCCATTGGCGATGCCCGCCGCATCATGCTCGCGCGACAACACCCGCGTCGTGGTGTCGAAGACGTTGCCGTGCGGATTGTCGTCACCCCAGGGCCGCGGCACGAAATCGTGCTCGGTGACGGTGTTGCCGCCGCCGTCGAGATCCATGTGCAGGCGGACGTTGAAGAAGTGCTGGTGCGTCGGTCCGCCCAGATTGTCGTCGACCATGCCGCCCCATTTGTACGTCTCGCCTGATGGCACGGCGGCGGTCTGGATGATGCCGGTGAGCTTGGTCTCCAGCTGGATCGTGCCGTCCTGGTAGAGATACCAGTAGAAGCCGTAATCGTAATTGCCGACGGTCGCGAAAAACGAGATCACGAGCCGCCGCGAGCGGCGGACCTCGAACAGGCCGTTGCGGAACTCATAGTGCTTCCAGGCGATCCCGTAATCTTCCTCATGCATGCAGATGGCGTTCTGCATGACGAAGGGCTCGCCCTTGCTGTCCGCGGCCGGCACGTCGAAATAGCGGATGTTGCCGAGACAGTCGCAGCCGAGCTCGAGCGCGTTCGCGAGCATGCCGAGGCCGTACTCGCCGGCATCGAACGCCGACTTCCAGAAATGGTTCGCGGTCGGATCGGCGTAAGGCACCACCATCTCGGTGACGCTGGCGCGATGGATCAGTGGGCGCTTGCGCGCGCCGTCCTGGTAGGCGAGCTGATGCAGCACGAGGCCCTCGCGCGGCGTGAAGCCGATGCGAAAGCTCCATTTCTGCCAGTCGACCTTCCAGCCGTCGACCTTGAAGCTCGCACCTTCCGGCTGCTCGATGTGCAGCGGCTTGATGTCGGTGCGCGGATTGGTCATCTCATGCGCGCCGTAGTTCCGCTTCTTGCGCGGAATCGGCACGATCGGATCCTCATCCGTGAGGTCGATGACCTTGCCGCCGATCAGGTCGACGACAGCGACCACGCCCTCGATCGGGTGCGCATAGCCGTTGTCCTGGAGGTGCTCGCGAAAATAGCTGACGGCACGCACGATACGGGCGCCGCGCTCGAACTCCTTGTCGAAGAAACCCGACGAGAACGGATCGACCTGGACCAGCTCGATGTCCTTGTCGGAAAGCCCGCGCCGCACCATCGCCGCCCGCCAGCCGGGATCGGCCTTCACCACGGCCTCGCACTTGAAGAATTCTTCCAGCATGACCGGCGGCTGTCCGTAGGGCGCCTCGCGGTTCGGAATGACTTTTCGCGCCATGATCTCATTGCGGGTGAGATCGACGATGTGCTCGATCGCCTCACCCGTGGTGATGTCCAGCGTCAACGTGAAGGCGCGGCGCCCTGCGCTGTCTGCGGCCAGCTCCTGCTTGGTCGGCTCCTCCAGCCGCACCGTCGGGAAGCGGCAGTTCTCCGGCGAGGTCGCGGCGGCGCGCACCAGCGCGCAAGCGGCGGTGATCTCCTCGGTCGTCAGCGGATCGAGCGGATGCGGCGTCGCGGTCCCTGCTTGCGATTTGGCTTTGACGGTATCGAGCATGGGGATGTCCAGAAATCAGGCGAGATGCGCGGTGATGGCGTTGAAGGCGGCGAACCAGCGCTGGTCGACCGGAACGTCCATCGCCTTGGGCTGCGTGGCGAGCTTGACGATGACGGTGTCCGAGTCCCAATCGACATAAAGATGTTGGCCGTGGATGCCGATCGCGGTCATGGCGTTGCGCGCCGGATCGATCGTGAACCATTTGCTGCGATAGCGCGCGCCCGGGAAAAACTCGGCGAGGTCGCCGTCGGCCCAGGCTTTGGGATCGCCGTTCTCGCGGATGTCGTCGATCCACCAGCCCGGCACCACCTGCCGCCCCTCGACCACGCCGCGGCAGCGGATCATCTCGCCGAAACGGATGAGGTCACGCGCGGTGACGGAGATGCCGCCGGCGATGCGGCCCATGCCGTGGCTGTCGAGCGTGAGCGAGCCGTCTTCCTCCGCGCCCAGGGGCTGCCAGAGATATTCGGAGAGGATGCGATGGTAGGGCATCCCACAGGCGCGCTCATAGACCCAGCCGAGCACCTCGGTATTGGGCGAGACGTAGTGGAACACCTTGCCGTGCGGCTTGCCGGTGCCGCGCAAGGTTGTGAGATAAGCGCGCTGGTGGCCTGCGTCGACGCCCGGCGGCGGCACGTCCCAGCCCGAGGAGAACCGATAGCGCGCAACGTCGCCGGCGGGATCCTCGTAATCCTCCTCGAACTTGATGGCGACGGCCATGTCGAGCAGGTTGCGGACCGTGCAACTGCCATAGACCGAAGTCTCCAGCTCCGGCACGTAGCGTACCACCCTCGCCTCGGGATCGAGCAGCCCGCGCGCGGCGAGCACGCCGCCGAGGGTGCCGGCGATCGCCTTGCTGATCGAGCAGATCAGATGCGGCGTGGTCACGCTCATGCCGTCGCCGTACCATTCGTGGATCAGCGTGCCCCGGTGCATGACGAGGAGCGTATCGGCAAACGTCTCGCGGAGCGTGGCTTCGATCGTGGTCTCCTTGCCATCCGGTGCGGTGAAGCCGAGTTTTGCCAGTTCGCGCGGCGCGCTTCGCATCGGCGTCCGCTGGGCGGAGCGGCGGATCTCTGCGGTCGGCAGCACTTCGCGGGTGTGGGTAAAGCCCCAGCGGATCGCGGGAAAGCTGCGCCAATTGGCGCGCGTCACCTGCGCCTCGGGCGCGGGCGGGCTGCCGCGCATGATCTCGGTCGGTCGCATCTCGATCCCTCCGCAAAGCAGCCCCGAACCCCGTTGTCGGGAACGACTGGCGCGGAAGACTGCACGGAGGGTCGCGGTGGGCGTTATCGAGATCCGGCAATATTTTGCTGGACAGCGCCTATAGCCATGCCAGTCTGGCGCGGGTCTAGCTGGCTGTCGGGTGGTGAATTTCGACGTGTCGTCATGCCCTTAGGCGCAACTCCTCCAACTCCAGACCCGGCTGCCGGCCTGTTTCAGGCCAGCAGCACCGATGTCGACGAGCATTGCGCTTCGCTCGGCCGCTGGCGGCTCAGCTACGACCAGATCAGCGCCGGAGCCTTCAGGGGCGGCTTCACCCAACTCTCCCTGCCCCGGCTCGAGGTCTTCCGCGAGATCACCAGCCAGCAGGTCCGCCAATACGGCCAGTTAGGGGCCGACAGCTTCGGCATCGGTCTGCCCTGGCGCGGTGACGGCGAGGTCAATTGCAACGGCGCCAGCGTTGCGGGCGCCCAGGTCATCGCCTGCGTCGACGCCGAGGTCGATATGTGCACGCCAAAGTCATTCGAGCTGCGCGGTGTTGTCGCCAGCGCGGCGCTGATCGAGGAGCTTGCGGCCCGGCTCGATATCGAGCTGCCGCGCGCAGTCTGGCACCAGTTGCGGGTGATCGAGATGGCGCAGGCACCGGTCGCGCGATTGCGCGCTCACCTTGCCGCGATCCACGAGACCATCTCGACTGCCCCCGAGCGGTTCGACGATCCGGCCGTCGGGCAGGCGCTGGAAGACGCCCTTCTCGTCGAGATCATGGACATGCTGCCGACCGCACGCCCCAGCGATCCCGGCCGCAGCGCCGCGGCGCGCAAGCGCACCGTCGATCGTGCGCGGGCGCTGATGCATGGCAGCGGCGATCGCTCGCTCTCGCTGCTGGAGGTCTGCAAGGCGGTCGGCGCCAGCCCGCGCAAGCTCGGCTATTGCTTCCAGGAAGTCGTGGGCACGAGCCCGATGCATTATTGGCGGGCGATGCGGCTCAACCGCGTGCGCCGCGACCTCAAGCGCGCCAGCGGCATCGAGAGCTCTGTCTACGACGTCGCCGTGCAGCACGGCTTCTGGCACTTCAGCCAGTTCTCGCTCGACTACAAGCGCCACTTCGCCGAGCTGCCTTCGCAGACGCTGCGACGCGCCAGGCTGGCGGCCTGACGCGCCCTCTCGCCTTACCAGGTCGGCAGATAAGTGCCCTTGAAGCGCTTCTCCAAAAATTCCTTCACTTGCGCGGAGTGATAGGCCTCGATCAGCGGCTTCACCCAAGGCTTGTCCTTGTCCTCTTCGCGAACGGCGAGGATGTTCACCCAGGGGCCGTCGGGATTCTCGCGGGCGATCGCATCGGTCGCCGGATTGAGGCCGGCCTGCACCGCGTAATTGTTGTTGATGGAGACGACGTCGACGTCCTGCAGCGCGCGCGGCAGCTGGGCGGCATCGAGCTCGACGAAGCGAAGCTTCTTCGGGTTGTCGGTGATATCAGCGATGGTCGAGGAGACGTTGTTCGGGTCCTTCAATTTGATCACGCCGTGCAGCGCCAAGATCATCAGGCCGCGCGCGCCGTTGGAGGGATCGTTGGCGATCGCGACACGGGCACCTTCCGGCAGGTCGGCGAGATTCTTGTATTTCTGCGAATAGACGCCCTGCGGCGAGCCGATCGTGTTGGCGACCTTGACGATCTTCCAGCCGGTCTTGGCGATCTGGTTCTTCAGATACGGCTCGTGCTGGAACGAATTGGCCTCGAGATCCTTCAGGGCCAGCGCCTGGTTCGGGATCACATAGTCGGTGAACTCGACCACCTTGATGTCGAGGCCGCGCTCGGCGCCGACCTTCTTCACGACGTCGATGATCTCGGCATGAGGACCGGCGGTGACGCCGACGCGGATGGTTTCGGCTGTCGCCGTGGTCGCAAACAAGGCTGCAGCCGCAAGGGTTGCGAGAAAGCGCATTGAAGTCTCCAGTTTCAGGATGGTGGTATCAGTGATGCCGCAGCCGGCGGTTGACCCGCCGCGCCAGATAATCGCCCGCGCTCTGCACGAGCTGCACCAACGCGATCAGCACGACCACGACGGCGAGCATCATCTCCGGCATGAAGCGCTGATAGCCGTAGCGGATGCCGAGATCGCCAAGGCCGCCGCCGCCGACCGCACCGACCATCGCGGAGTAGCCGAGCAGGCTGACCACTGCGAGCGTCAGTGCCAGCAACAGGCCCGGCAGCGCCTCGGGGATCAGCACCTTGAACACGATCTGAAGCGGCGAGGCGCCGAACGAGGACGCCGTCTCGATCAGGCCGCCATCGACCTCGCGGATCGCAGCTTCGACCAGACGCGCGATGAACGGTGCCGACGCGATCGTCAGCGGCACGATCGCCGCGGTCGAACCGATCGAGGTGCCCGCGACAAACCGGGTGAACGGGATGATGGCCACGACCAGGATGATGAAGGGCGTCGAGCGCGTCGCATTGACGACGATGCCGAGCGCGCGGTTGACGAGTGGGGCCGCGAACAGCTCGCCCTTCCGGCTGGTCGCGAGGAAGACGCCGAGCGGCAGGCCGAAGACTGTGCCGAGCAGCGCCGCGATGCCGACCATGTACAGGCTCTCGAAGGTAGCCTGGATGATCAAATTGATGAGTTCAGGCGACATAGCCGAGATGCTCCGCCGGGAATTGATATTGAGACAACCAGGCAAGGACCCGCGCCTGCGCGTCCTCGCGGCCGGGAATGCCGAGAACGAGCGAGCCGACATGCTGGCCGCCGATCTCGTCGACGCGCGCCGATAGCAGCGCGACGTCGAGGCCGAGCTCGCGAGCGAGCCGCGCCACCACGGTGTCGCCTGCCCCTGCCCCGCGGACCTCGACGCGGATCACGGCCTGCCCGCCAACGGGCGGCTCGGCCACGATCCGGCTCGCCAGCGAGACCGGCAGGCTGTCGCCGATAACTTCCGCGAGGAAGGACTGCGTGATCGGATGTTTTGGATGGGTGAAGATGTCGGCGACATGGCCGCTCTCGACCACGTGGCCGGCGTCGAGCACGACCACTTCCTTGGCGAGCTGGCGTACCACGGACATTTCGTGGGTGATCAGCACGATGGTCACGCCCAGCTCGCGGTTGATGTTGGCGAGCAGATCGAGGATCGCGCGCGTCGTCTGCGGATCGAGCGCTGACGTCGCCTCGTCCGACAAGAGCACGCTCGGCCGCGTCGCGAGCGCGCGGGCAATGCCGACGCGCTGCTTCTGGCCGCCGGAGAGTTCTGAGGGATAACGGTCGTGCTTGTCGGCGATGCCGACGAGGGCGAGCAGCTCGGTGACGCGGGCCTTGATGTCGGCCTTGGACCAGCCGGCGATCTCGAGCGGCAGCGCGATGTTGTCGGCGGCGGTGCGCGACGACAGCAGGTTGAAGTGCTGGAAGATCATGCCGATCGAGCGCTGCGCCAGCCGCAGCTCGCGGCCGGCGAGCGCCGAGATATCGCGGCCGTCGACGACGACGCGTCCCGTGGTCGGCTTCTCCAGCCCGTTGATGAGCCGGACCAGGCTCGACTTGCCGGCGCCGGAGCGGCCGATCACGCCGGTGATGGAGCCGCGGGGAATCGCGAAGTCGATGTCCTGCAGCGCGTTGACGCCGGGCTTGCCGCGATAGGCGGGATAGATCTTCGAGATGCCGGCGAAACGGACCATCGCGTCCGGTTCCGGCGCGGCGCGTGAGATCGCTTCAGGCGGCGCAATCGGCTGTCCGACGGCAAGCGATTGGTGAGCGTTCATGGAGACGGCCTTCATGCACAATAGTTCTCTCGCTCACCCGAAAAGGCAAACGAAAGCCGGGTCGCATCAGCGACTGGAGATGGAACAGCAGCATACGCCTCTGAGGGCAACGCGCTGCACCGCAGCACGCACCATCGCCTTTTCCAGTCTTTCTTGCAATTTCAGATATTTGCGAGGAGATGGACGAAGATTCCCCAATCCCTCGCCGGAGAAGAATATTCCTTCGCCGAGGGTATCAGCCTCCCGCCCGGGCTCATCCCATCTGCAACCAGGGCAGCACGATCAGCAGAAGACCTGCGAAATAGAGCAGCCCGAAGAGCAGGCCAAAACCCCAGAACTGGCCCTTCCCGATGTAGCCGCTGCCGAAATACATCGGCGCCGGTCCCGTCGCGTAAGGCGAGATCACGCCCATCAGGCCGAGCGAGTACATGCAGAGCATGGCGAGGGTCGTGACCGGCAGACCGGGAATGCCCGATCCGACCGCGAGCACGACGGGCAGCACGGCGGCGGCATGCGAGGTGATGCTCGAGAAGAAATAGTGGATCCAGAAGAACAGCGCGACCAGCAGCAGCATCGCGGTCGACGGCGATAGCCCGGCGAGCGGCTTTGCGTACTCGGTTGCGAACCATTTGATGAAGCCGATCTCGTTGAGGCCGGAGGCCAGCGTCAACAGCGAGGTGAAATAGAAGAACACCTCCCAGGCGCTCTTCTCGCTGACGATGTCGGCAAACTCGATCACACCGGTCACCAGCATCAGGGAGATCACGATGAACACGACCGTGGTGGCATTGACGAAGTTCGAGCCGAGCACGGGCACGTGGATGTCCGGGCTGGAGCCCGCGATCCACAGGAACATCGCGAGCACGATCAGGCCGAGCATGATCCACTCGTTGCGCGACATCGGGCCCATCTCGGCGAGTTCCTTCGCCGCCCATTCGGAGATTTCGGGGCTGCGTTTCACCTCGGGACGGCAGACCAAATAACTGAGCAGCGGCACCAGCACCATCAGCAGGATGCCGAGCGGCGCGAAGCCGAGAAACCACTGGCCCCAGCTGACCTCGACCCCGGCGGTCTTCTTGGCGATCGCCAGCGCCGCCGCGTTGGGCGCGAGCGCGGTGAAGAACAGCGAGCTTGTGACGGCGGTCGCGGCAAACGCCGTCCACATCACGTAAGTGCCGATCCTGCCGGCGGTCGGCCCCGGCTCGGAGCCATAGATGCGCGGGATGTTGCTGATGATGGGATAGACGATGCCGCCGCTGCGCGCGGTGTTCGACGGCGTCGCCGGCGCAAGCAGGAAGTCCGACATTGCGACCGCATAGCCAAGGCCGAGCGTGTTGCGGCCAAGCCGCTGCACCAGCACCAATGCAATGCGCCGGCCAAGCTGGCTCTTGCGGTAGCCGATCGAGAACACGAAAGCGCCGACGATCAACCAGACCGTGCTCTCGGCAAAGCCTGCCAGCATCCAGCGCAGCGACTTGGTCGGATCAGGGTCGATATAGCCACTGATGCCGGCGACCGTGAGTCCGATCAGGCCGACTGCGCCGACCGGCATCGATTCCAGGATGAGCCCGGTGATGACGGCCGCGAACACGGCGAAATAGTGCCACTGATTGACGTTGAGCCCTGCAGGCACCGGCCACAGATAGATCACCAGCCACACCACGAGCGGCGCGACCAGTTTCCAGCGAAACCCTTTCGCCTCTGGCGCCTGCGAGCTAGCAGTCATGGGCCCTCCCCCTCGATCGTCGTCGCCTGTGCGGCCCGTGGGCGAGCCTGCTCTTGTCCCTGCGCCGCGTATACGAACTGTCGGTTGTGCGATCAATGGCCTGGCATCAATCTATTGCCCCTTGAAGCGCGGCTTGCGGCGGCCCAGGAACGCGTCGACGCCCTCCTTGTGATCCTCGCTGAAGCTAGCGAGCGCGAACTGGTCGACGTCCATGTGGCTGGCGAGATCGTCAAGCGCATGCGCGAGCCGGTTGACGGTCAGCTTCGTCATCGCGACCGAGAGCGGCGGCTGCGCGGCGACCTTGCGGGCGAGATCCATCGCGGCCTCGAAGGCATGGCCGGGATCGACCACCTGCTCGACCAGGCGCCATTCATGGGCTTCATCGGCCGAGATGCGTTGATCGGCCAGGATCACCGCCTGCTTGGTGCGGGCGGGGCCCATCAGATGCAGCATGCGCGGGATGCTCTGCCAGCTCATGTTCATGCCGAGCCCGATTTCGGGCACGCGCAGATGCGCATCGCGGCCCATGATGCGGAAGTCGAGCGCGACGGCGAGGGCCACACCACCGCCGACGCAAAACCCCTCGATCGCCGCGATCGTGATCTGCTCCATCTCCTGCCAGGCGTGCGTCAGGCGCGGTCCCAGCTTGAGGTGCCGCCGCAGAGTGCCGAGATCCATCTCCTTGCGCGAGCGTCCCTCGGCATCCTTGAGGTCGAACCCGGCGCTGAACGCGCCCGAGCTGCCGGTCAACACGACGACCGACGTCGCGGAATCGTCCTCGAAGCTGCGGGCCGCCGCGGTCAGCTGCCGCAATGCCTCGGGCGACAGGGCGTTGATGCCGTCGCCCCGATCGAAACGCACCACCGCAATCCGTCCCTCGGGCCCGAGGCCCTTTTCGATCTTCACGTACTCTGCCAACGCAACCTCCCGGTTCTTGTTCTTGGTAGCTCACAAATGCCCGGTGCGATGGTGCTCGGGCTCGCTGCCCTTGACCGGAAACCGGATGGTGGTGCCGACGGTGATCCAGTTGGCGTTCTCGCCGGTGATGTTGCGGCCGTAGATCACGTCGACGGAGAAGATCTCGTTCGGGCGATAGCGCACGCCGGTCTGGAAGCGCGGCTGCACGACACTCGCGATCTCGGAGGCGCCGGCCTGCCCATAGGCCTCGATCGTCCACTGCAACGTGTCGGTGAACTTCCAGTCGAAGCCGATGCCGTAGGTCAGATAGTGGCGATCGACGGTGCGATCCCAGAGCCAGCCGCCATTGACATTGACGCGCATCGTCTCCGACAGGCGGAAGGTCGCGGGGATGACCGCAAAGGCGGACAGCGCCTCGCCGGTCGTCACTTCGAACGATCCGCCGCCATAGGCCGATAGCCCCCACCGTCCGATCCCGGTCGGGATGAAATTCGTCTTGGCTTTCGGAGCGACAGTGGTGCTCCAGTCGCCGTCGCTTCTGGCCCGGATGGTCTGCAGGCTCAGCTCGACCGGCCTGAAGGGATCGACTACGCAGGAGGGATTGGCGACGGCCGCGACATCGGTGTTGGACGCCATCGACAGCCAGCTTTCGACCTTGCAGGAGCCGACCTCCGAAATGTCGGCGGCATCCACCGCATAGGCGCCATTCGCGGCGCGCGCATCCTGCGCCGCAAGTGCGACAAGAGCCGCGATTGCGGCGGCTATTCCGGTTTGTTTGGCCCATCCCATGGCTGGATGTTAGCAGAGTCTTCGCCTCGACAAGGCCCGGATTCTGGGACTATCTTCGCGCCATGAGCGACCATCACCACGACCACGATCACGACCATTCCGAGCTGTCGGAGACCGAGCTGCGCGTGCGCGCGCTCGAGACGATCTTGACCGAGAAAGGCTATGTCGAGCCCGCCGCGCTCGATGCCATCATCCAGGCCTATGAGACCAAGATCGGCCCGCACAACGGCGCCCGCGTGGTCGCCAAGGCCTGGACCGATCCGGCGTTCAAGCGGGCGCTGCTGGAGGACGGCTCCAAAGCGATCGGCACGCTCGGCCATGTCAGCCGCGTCGGCGACCATCTCGTCGTGGTCGAGAACACGCCCGCGCGACACAACATGGTCGTGTGCACACTGTGCTCCTGCTACCCCTGGGAGATGCTGGGACTGCCGCCGGTCTGGTACAAGGCCGCGCCCTACCGCTCGCGCGCCGTGAAGGATCCGCGCGGCGTGCTCGCCGATTTCGACGTCACCCTGCCGAAGGACATGGAGATCCGGGTGTGGGATTCGACCGCCGAGACGCGCTTCCTGGTGCTGCCGATGCGCCCCGAAGGCACCGACGGCTGGAGCGAGGAGCAACTCGCCGAGCTCGTCACGCGCGATTCCATGATCGGGACCGGCTTTCCCAAGACGCCGGGAGCGCCGTCATGAACGGCGTGCACGACATGGGCGGCATGGACGGGTTCGGCAAGGTCGAGCCCGAGCCCAACGAGCCGGTGTTCCATGCGGAATGGGAATCCCGCGTGCTGGCGATGGTGCGCGCGATGGGCGCGGCCGGTGCCTTCAACATCGACACCTCGCGCTTCTATCGCGAGACGATTCCGCCGCACGTCTATCTGTCGAGCTCCTACTACAAGAAGTGGTTTCTCGGGCTCGAGGAGATGCTGATCGAGAAGGGCTACCTCACCCGCGAGGAAGTCGCCGCCGGTCACGCGATGCAGCCTGCCAAGGCGCTCAAGCACGGCAAGTTCGATCTCACTCAGGTCGAGCGCATCATGGTGCGCGGCAAGTTCGCCCGCCCTGCCCCTGCACCGGCGAAATTCAACATCGGCGATCGCGTGCGCGCCAAGAACATCCATCCGCCCACGCACACGCGGCTGCCGCGTTACGTGCGCGGCCATGTCGGGATCGTCGAGCTGAACCATGGCTGCCACGTGTTTCCGGATTCGGCGGCGATGGAGCACGGTGAACATCCGCAATGGCTTTATACGGTCGTGTTCGAAGGCCGCGATCTCTGGGGCGAGGATGGTGATCCCACCCTGAAGGTCTCGATCGACGCATTCGAGCCGTATCTGGACCCGGCGTCATGAGTGGTACCGCTGCTGCCGCAGCCACCGCGGCGATACCCAGCATTCCCCGCGATGACGACGGCCCGGTGTTCCGCGCGCCCTGGGAGGCGCATGCGTTCGCGATGGCGCTGAGCCTGCACGAGCGCGGCGTATTCACCTGGCCGGAATGGGCAGCAAGCCTCGCCTCCGAGATCAAGCGCGCGCAGGCTGCCGGCGATCCGGATACAGGCGAAACCTACTACCTGCACTGGCTCGCCACGCTGGAGGGTTTGGTTGCGCGCAAGGGTGTTGCGTCATTGGAGACGCTGCACCGCTACCGCGACGCCTGGGACCACGCCGCCGATCGCACGCCGCATGGCAAGCCGATCGAGCTGCGGCCGGAGGATTTCGGGTAGCTCTGGCAACGCCCGTTATTACGGAGCTCGTGTCCCGGACAAGCTGCGACGCGTAAGCGTCGCGGCGCAGAGCCGGGACCCAGAAAGCCACACAGCACCTTGCAGAGACTTGGGCCCCGGCTCTGCAGCGCACCGCTGAAGAGGCGCTGCGCTGCGTCCGGGGCACGAGAGCGGCGCAGTGAGCATCAGCGCCCCGCCACAAACTCCCGCCATCCCTTCGCCCGCAAGCTGCATGCCGGGCACTCGCCGCACCCAAAACCCCACTCATGCTGCGCGCCGCGTTCGCCGAGATAGCAGGTGTGGGAATGCTCGCGGATGAGATCGACCAGCCCCTCGCCGCCGAGATCCTGCGCCAGCTTCCACGTCGCGGCCTTGTCGATCCACATCAAGGGTGTGTGCAGCGCGAATTGTCTGGCCATGCCGAGCGAGAGCGCGGCCTGCATAGCGCGGATGGTGTCGTCGCGGCAATCGGGATAGCCGGAATAGTCGGTCTCGCACATGCCGCCGACGATGTGCGTGATGCCGCGCCGATAGGCCAGCGCCGCCGCAAAAGTCAGAAACACCAGGTTGCGGCCGGGCACGAACGTATTCGGAAGGCCGTCGGCGCCCATCGCGATCGCGACATCGCGCGTCAGCGCGGTCTCGGACACGTCGGCCAGCGTCGGGATCGACAGCGTATGGCTCTCGCCGAGTTTTGCAGCCCAATCGGCGCGCAAGCCCTTGATGCCGTCGAACAGCCGGTCGCGGCAGGCGAGCTCGATGGCATGGCGCTGGCCGTACTCGAAGCCCAGCGTCTCCACGCGTGCAAAGCGGCTGAGCGCCCAGGCGAGGCAGGTGGTGGAGTCCTGGCCACCGGAAAACAACACCAGCGCGGTGTCTGAGGAAAATGTGTCGCTCATGGCCCGCGCTTTAGCACCGCGGAACGCATCAGCCAATCGGTGGAAATCGGCCTGTTCCGCCTCCTTGCGCTGGGATCGTCCGACCGCTTTTGGCATAAGGTTCTGGACCCAGGAGACTGCCCCGCCAATGACCCCTTCCCGTGACATTTCCCGCCTGATCGAGATCATGGCGGCGCTGCGCACGCCGGTGACCGGCTGCCCCTGGGACCTCGAGCAGGATTTTGCGACGATCGCGCCCTACACGATCGAGGAGGCCTATGAGGTGGTCGAGGCCATCAGCCGCGGCGATCTCGACGATCTCAGAGAGGAGCTCGGCGACCTCCTGCTCCAGGTGGTCTTCCACGCCCAGATGGCCTCGGAGCAGAACGCCTTTGCTTTCGGAGATGTCGTCGAGGCGATCACGCGAAAAATGATCCGGCGCCATCCCCACGTCTTCGCCGACAAGGACGGCAATCTCGCCTCCTCCCACGTCAAGGAAGTCTGGGACCGCATCAAGGCCGAGGAGAAGGCCGAGCGCGCCGCGCGTCGGCCGCCGGAGGACGTGCCTACGCACAAATCGCTGCTGTCGGGGGTGAAGGCCGGTCAGCCCGCATTGACGCGCGCCATGGAGCTGCAGCGCAAGGCCTCCACCGTCGGCTTCGACTGGAACGACCCGCGCGCGGTGCTGCAAAAGATCCGCGAGGAAGCCGATGAGATCGAGGCCGCGCTCGACCGCAACGACAAGCAGGAGATTGCGGAAGAGACCGGCGATCTGATGTTCGCCCTCGTCAATCTCGCCCGCCACGTCGACGCCGATCCGGAAGCCGCGCTGCGTGCGACCAACGCGAAATTCGAGCGGCGCTTTGCCTATATCGAGCGGGCGCTGGAGGCGCAGGGGCGCACGCTGGAGCAGGCCTCGCTGGCGGAGATGGACGCGCTGTGGAATGCGGCCAAGACCGCCACCTGACACAAGGGGACGACGTGGATATCAGGCAGGACGATCCGACGGCGCCCTATGTCGCCGACTTGCTGGCGCATCATCTGGAAGAGCTCCGCAGCGTCATGGGCGAGCATGCGCAGGCGCTGGACGCGAGCAGTCTTTCGGCCTCATCCGTGACGTTCTGGACCGCCTGGCACAATGGTGCGTTGGCCGGGTTCGGCGCCCTCAAGCAACTCGATGACACCCATGGCGAAGTGAAGTCGATGCGGGCCGCGCCCACTGCGCGGCGAACCGGAGTCGGGCGAGCCATTCTGGACCACATCGTTGCTGAAGCCCGCAAGCGCGGTTATGCGCGTCTCAGCCTGGAGACCGGCACTGCGCCGCTGCACGCCCCCGCGATCTCGCTCTACCGCAGCGTCGGCTTGTGCGCCGTTCGCCGATTATCAGGCGAGCCCGCACAACCAGTTCATGAGCCTCGATCTGTCGAGGTGATCTTCTCAGGCAGCAGCGCCTAGGCCGAGAGGCGCGGCACGGCGTCGAACCTGTTCACCACGATATCCCGCTTGGTCTCGTCGACCCGTACGGTCATGTCGAAGCGGCCGTCGTGCAGCTCCTTGGCCAGCACCTCGGCATTGCGGTGCAGCCAGCTGATGCCGGCGCCGTCGGCGGCGTCGATGGAGAGGTCGAGCGTGGTGCGCTTGGCCGCCAACCGCTCCTCGATCGCGGCAAGCAGGGCGTCGACCCCCTCGCCTGACACCGCCGAGACCAGCATCGCGGGATGGTCCTCCGGCCTCCGCGCGGCGATGTTCAAAAGCTCTTCGCGCTGCTCGGAATCGTAGCGGTCGATCTTGTTCCAGACTTCGATGATGCGGCCGCTATCGTCGGGGTTGATGCCGAGCTGGCGCAGCACGGCGTCGACGTCACTCTGCTGCGCCTCGGCGTCCTCATGCGAGATGTCGCGGACGTGCAGGATGACGTCGGCTTCCAGCACCTCCTCGAGCGTGGCGCGGAAGGCCGCGACGAGCTGGGTCGGCAGATTGGAGATGAAGCCGACCGTGTCCGACAG
The DNA here is from genome assembly GCF_036247965.1 of Bradyrhizobium sp. TM233. Lineage (NCBI taxonomy): Bacteria > Pseudomonadati > Pseudomonadota > Alphaproteobacteria > Hyphomicrobiales > Nitrobacteraceae > Bradyrhizobium > Bradyrhizobium sp. TM233. Next base: position 53,605 of record NZ_BTIG01000020.1, read on the forward strand.
CATCGCCTTGCCGCCATGCGGCAGGGTCAGCGCGCGCAGGGTCGGGTCAAGCGTCGCAAACAGCATATCCGCCGCCTGCACGTCGGCGCGGGTCAGGCGGTTGAACAGCGTCGACTTGCCGGCATTGGTGTAGCCGACCAGCGCGACGACGCGATACGGCACGCGCTGGCGGCCGGCACGATGCAGCCGCCGCGTCGCCTGCACCTTCTTCAGCTCGCCTTCGAGCTTGGAGATGCGCTCCTGGATCAGGCGTCGGTCCGCTTCGATCTGCGTCTCGCCGGGACCACCCATGAAGCCGAAGCCGCCGCGCTGGCGCTCCAGATGGGTCCATGAGCGCACCAGGCGCGAGCGCTGGTAGTTGAGATGCGCGAGCTCGACCTGGAGCGAGCCTTCCTTGGTCTTGGCGCGGCGGCCGAAGATTTCCAGGATCAGCCCGGTGCGGTCGAGCACCTTGGCGTGCAATTCCTTCTCGAGATTGCGCTGCTGGATCGGCGCCAGCGCGCAATCCATCACCACGAGCTCGACGTCGAGACTCTTGGCCAGTGCAGCGATCTCCTCGACCTTGCCCTTGCCAATGTAAGTGGCAGGCCTGATCTGGCTGATCGGCGCGATGATGGCGTCGGCTATGACGAGGTCGATCGCGCGCGCGAGGCCGGCGGCTTCATCGAGCCGGGCCTCGGCGTTGCGCTGGATATAAGTCTCCGATTGCGCGTCGGCACCGCCTGCGCGCACCCGCAAATAGGGGCCGATGACAAGCACCCGCCCCGTCTGCTTAGCCCCTGCCGACCGCGGACGGTCGGCATCCCCGTCGAAATTCCGGGGTTCCAATCAGATCACTCTCAAGCCGGCTGATCCTCGCCGCCTTCGAACAACTGGATCGGCGCACCCGGCATGATGGTCGAGATCGCATGCTTGTAGACGAGCTGCGAATGACCGTCGCGCCGAAGCAGCAAACAGAAATTGTCGAACCAGGTCACGATGCCCTGGAGCTTCACTCCGTTGACCAGAAAGATCGTCAGTGGCGTCTTGGTTTTGCGAACGTGATTAAGGAAGGTGTCCTGTAGGTTTTGTGCGCGGTCTGCCGCCATTGTTTTTTTCTCGCTTTGAGTTTCTTTTTATTGCGCCGGTTGCGGCCCTCTTTGTGGAGTTCGGGGCCTCTCCCGGTTGCCGTTCCTCATGAGATCCCCCTCGGAAGGAACAGCTGTGCGATTAGAGGACAGGTGGACCTATTAGGCAAGCCGCTTCACACGGCAGCGGGCGCCGTATTGCCCCGAAAAACTACGGAAATCGATGAAATTCCTCGCTTTGTTCATAAGAGGTCGCCGCAACGTCGCGGCGTTAGAATCTTGTTTCGACGGCGTTTTCCTTGCACAAAAACGCGCTAGCCGACACCGAGCGCCTTCAACTTTCGATGCAGCGCCGACCGTTCCATGCCAACGAACTCGGCTGTACGAGAAATATTTCCTGAAAAACGGCTGATCTGTGCAATCAAATAGTCGCGTTCGAACACTTCGCGCGCCTCGCGCAGCGGCAGGCCCATGATGTGCTCGCCGTTGTTGCTGGTCGGCATCGCCGGCACCATGGAGCCGACGTCCTGCGGCAACATGTCGGCCGTGATGATGACCTCTGGCCCACCGGCGGCGAGAATCATGACTCTTTCAACGTTGTTGCGGAGCTGGCGCACATTGCCCGGCCAGACATGCGATTGCAGCACCGCCATCGCGTCTTGCCCGATCTGCCGCTTGGGCAGGCCGCTGCCGGCCGAGATCTGCTCCATGAAATAGTCGATCAATTCCGGGATGTCCTCGCGCCGCTCCGACAGCGCAGGCACGCGGATCGGCACCACCGAGAGCCGATGATAGAGGTCCTCGCGGAAGTGGCCGGCCGCGATCTCCTCTTCGAGATTGCGCGCGGTCGACGAGATGATGCGGACGTCGACCTGCACCTTGGCGGTGCCGCCGACGCGCTGGAACGACTGCTCGACCAGCACGCGCAGGATCTTGTTCTGGGTCTCGCGCGGCATGTCCGCGATCTCGTCGATGAACAGCGTGCCGCCATGGGCTTCCTCGAGCGCGCCGGGCTTGCGCGCCTGCTCGCCGTTGGACTGCTCGACGCCGAACAGCTCGTGCTCCATGCGGTCGGGCGTGATCGCGGCTGCGTTGATGACGACGAAGGGACCGTCGGCGCGGCCCGAGGCCGTGTGCAGCGTGCGCGCCGCCAGTTCCTTGCCGGCGCCGGCGGGGCCGACGATCAGGATGCGGCTGTTGGCCTTGGCCGCGCGCTCGATGGTCTGGCGCAGCTGGTTCATGCTCGGCGAGCGGCCGACGAGCTGGCTGGCGCTCGGCGCGAGCTGCTTCAGCTCCTTGACCTCGCGCTTGAGCCGCGAGTTCTCCAGCGCTCTCGTCGCGACCAGGATCAGCCGGTCGGCCTTGAACGGCTTTTCGATGAAGTCGTAGGCGCCGCGCTTGATCGCGGCGACCGCGGTCTCGATGTTGCCGTGACCGGAGATCATCACGACCGGCAGGTCGGCATTGTCCTTCTTGACCTGCTCCAGCAGCTGCAAGCCATCGAGCTTGGAGCCCTGCAGCCAGATGTCGAGGAACACCAGATGCGGCCGCCGGTTGGCGATCTCAGCCAGTGCGGAGTCGCTGTCGCGCGCGGTGCGCGTGACAAAACCCTCGTCCTCGAGAATGCCTGCGACGAGATCTCGAATATCGGCCTCATCATCGACAATCAGAATTTCACTTGCCATGGGTCGCGCCTGTCTTGTCAGATGCCTGTCGAGGCTTCGATTTTCGTTGAATCATTAGTCATTTCAGCCGGCTCTTTGGTTTCGGCCGCCGGCTCTTTTGTTTCGGCCGCCGGCTCTTTTGTTTCCTGCGCCAGGTCCTTGACAGCAGCGCCGGCCTGCTCGCCGGTCGCTTCCTTGATCGCGGCCGCCGGGACCTGCTCGGCTCCCTCGGCCTTCGCAGGTTGCCCGGAGATCGCAAAGCGCATCCGCATCCAGGCGCCGCGCTGGCCCTCGCGGAAGTCGGAAGCATCCTTCAGCTCGATGCGCCCGCCATGGTCTTCCAGCACGCGGCCGACGATCGCAAGGCCAAGGCCGGTGCCCTTGGCGCGCGTCGTCACATAGGGCTCGAGTAGCCGCGAGCGCGCGACCTTGGGCAGGCCGATACCGTTGTCGATGACGTCGATCAGCACGTCCTCGCCCTGGCGCGACACGACGACGTCGATATGACCTTTGCCGAGCTCCTCCGGCGGGACCTGCTCGATCGCCTCGGTGGCGTTCTTGACGATATTGGTGACCGCCTGCGAGATCAGCCGCCGGTCGAACTGGGCGCGGAGCGGATCATCCTTGAATTCGGCTTCGATGTCGATCTCGGGATGGGCGACCTTCATCAGGAACACGGCCTGCCGCACGGTGTCGGCGACGTCCTCGCCCTCCATCACCGGCTTCGGCATCCGTGCAAAACGCGAGAACTCGTCGACCATGCGCCTGATGTCGTCGACCTGGCGCACGATGGTATCGGTGCACTGCTCGAAGATCTGCTTGTCCTTGCCCTCGGTGATGTCCCTGCCGAACTTGCGGCGAATGCGCTCGGCCGAAAGCTGGATCGGCGTCAGCGGGTTCTTGATCTCGTGCGCGATGCGGCGCGCCACGTCGCCCCAGGCCGAGGTGCGCTGCGCCGAGACCAGCTCGGTGATGTCGTCGAGCGTGATGATGTAGCTGTCATGCGGCTGGTTCTTCTCGGCGCTGACGCGGACCGAGAGATTGCGCTCGGTGCCGTCGCGGGTGATCGTGATCTGGCCCTGCACCAGGCGCTGGCTCCCTTCCCGCGCCGCCGTCATCATCTCGTCGAGCTCGGGCAGCACCTCGGAGAGCGGATGACCGAGCGTTTCGGCCTCGGAGTGCCCGATCAGCTTCTCGGCCGAGCGGTTCAAAATGCCGACGCTGCCGGAGGTATCGACGCCGATGATGCCGGCGCTCGCGGAGGACAGCACCGCTTCGATGAAGCGGCGGCGGCTGTCGATCAGGTCGCTGGCGTTGACGAGCTCGTCGCGCTGGCTGCGCAATTCCTGCGTCATCTTGTTGAAGGTCTCGCCCAGCTGGGCGAGATCGCCTTCCGACTGGTGCACCGGCACCTGGACATGGAGGTCGCCGGTCGAGACCGTGTGGGCCGCGTTCATCAGCCGCCGGATCGGCGAGACCAGTGAATTGGCGAAGTTGAGGCCGATCAGCACCGAGGCCATCAGGATGGTCAGCGCGATCACGGCGAACATCAGCGCGAAGGCAACCTGGATGCCGAGCCGGCGCGACTCGATCTGGGCGTATTCGGCGACGCTGACCTCGGTCTGCTTGAGCTGATTGACGACATTCGGATCAAGGGGACGGGCGACATAGAGGAAGGTGTCGCTGAAGGCGCGCAGCCGGATCACCGCGGCCACGAAGCTCGCATCGGGAAGGACCGCGATCTCGGGCTCGGACTCGTTGACGTTGCTGAGGAAGTCGGACGCCGGCGGCGAATAAGCGAGCCGCATGCCGGTGTCGGCGGATTCCAGGATGTTGGTGTTCTTGTCGATGATCATCGCGCCCGGCAGGTTGCGGGACGCGGCGCTGGCGCTCAGCATCTCCCGGAACGAGCGGCGATCCTGGTCGTAGAGCGGCCGGGCATGCGCGATGTCGTTGGCCATGCCGAGAATGTCGCCGCGGATCAGCTGTGCATGGTCCTGCATATAGGCGCGCGCGATCGTCAGCGAATTCTGGATCACCTCCTTGGTCGGGCCGGAGAACAACCGGTCGAGGCCGCGTTCGATGGTGACATTGGCAACGACGGCGACCAGCACCGCCGGCAGCACCGCCACGATCGAGAACAGGCTGACGATCTGGACATGGAGCCGTGCCGCCGCCCTGCCCCGCCGCCGCGCCAGGATCAGCTGCCAGAGCTCGCGGACGATGATTCCTACCAGCAGCAGGATCGTGGCCGCGTTGATCAGGTAGATCGAGCGGACCACCGCCGGCGTCGGCTCGATCGTGGTCAGGCCGGTCAAGACCAGGAAGGTCAGGAAGGCCGAGAGCAGCGCCAGCGCCACGGCAAAGGGCGCCAGCCAGCGCCGCGCCGACCAACGCCGGGGCTCTTCCGCTGGGGCCGTGTCAAAGTGTGCGGCCGAGGTGTCTGCGCTGGTCATTCCGGCAATGGTGGTGCTGAAAACGGGTCCGCGATGGGCGGATACTGATGTATTCGTACCACATTGTTGCCGAATTGCGACAATTCCGCGGCGCCCTCGCCGCGACGGACCGGCGCATCCACAGGCTGATCATGGCCGATGTCTTGGGCAGACCTCGCCTGCGGGAACGGTTGTCTGCCGTTGCGGCTTGACCAGCATGGACAGATTCTTCCTCGCGATGATGGTTTCTGCCGTTCTGCTGCTGATCGTGGCCTCCGATCTGCTGGTCAATGGTCCTGTCCTGCAGGAGCCGACCACAAACGTCGCGCGCCTGGTGCCGTCAACCGAGCGACTGATCAGGTGATGGATCGCGGTCGCGGGCGGCCGAATGCCTCACCCCCCAGTGTGACTGGGGAACATTTCGGCCCCACTCCGACTTCTGATCACCGCGTCAGCCAAAACGGCCAGCGCGATCCGGACAGGCTCAGCTCCGCTTTGGTAGGGGGAGCTGAGCCACCGCCGCGCAAACGCGCTCAGCGTTTGTCGCGAGAGAACTAGCCGCCGCTGCGATAGACCTGGATGTCGAGATCCCGGATCTTCTTGCGCAGCGTGTTGCGGTTGAGGCCGAGCAGGTCAGCGGCGCGGATCTGGTTGCCGCGGGTGGCGGCGAGCGCGGCCGTCAGCAGCGGCACCTCGATCTCCTTGAGGATGCGGTGATAGAGGCCCGGCGGCGGCACGCCGTTGGGAAAGCCTTGGAAGTGCGAGGACAGATACGCCTCCACGGCACCGCCGAGATTGTCGACGCCCTGCTGGACCGCGGCACCCGGGCTGACCGAGGGCGGCGCCAGCTCGCCATCGATGACGGAGGCCGTGATCACGTCCTGCGGATAGAGCGCGGCGAGGCGCCGGGCGAGGTTTTCGAGCTCGCGGACGTTGCCGGGCCAGCGGTGCTGCTTCATCCGTTCCAGCGCCAGCGCGTCGAGCTTCTTCGGCGGCAGCCCGTCCTTCTCGGCCAGCGTGAAGAAGTGCCGGATGAGATCGGGCAGATCCTCGATGCGCTCGCGCAAGGGAGGCAGCCGCAGCGGCACGACATTGAGGCGGAAGAACAGGTCTTCGCGGAACAGACCCTGCTGGATCAGCACGCGCAGATCCTTGTTGGAGGCCGCGACGATGCGCACGTCGGTCTTGATCGGGGTGCGGCCGCCGACGGTGGTGTATTCGCCCTGCTGCAGCACGCGCAGCAGGCGGGTCTGCGCCTCCATCGGCATGTCGCCGATCTCATCCAAAAACAGCGTGCCGCCCTCGGCCTGCTCGAACCGGCCGGAGGCGCGGGTGTTGGCGCCGGTGAAGGCGCCGCGCTCATGGCCGAACAGCTCGGATTCGATGAGGTCGCGCGGGATCGCCGCCATGTTGACCGCGACGAACGGGCCGTTGCGGCGCTTGCCGTAATCGTGCAGCGCGCGCGCCACCAGCTCCTTGCCGGTGCCGGACTCGCCCGTGATCATCACGGTGAGGTCGGTCTGCATCAAACGCGCGAGCACGCGGTAGATTTCCTGCATCGCCGGCGAGCGGCCGACCAGCGGGATCGCCTCCATCTCGGCGTCCTCGTCCGGCGTCGAGACCCGTTCCTTCGGCTCGGCCAGCGCGCGGCCGACGATGGCGATCAGCTCCTTGAGGTCGAAGGGCTTTGGCAGATATTCGTAAGCCCCGCGCTCGGAGGCGCGGATCGCCGTCATGAAGGTGTTTTGCGCGCTCATGACGATGACCGGCAGATTCGGCCGCATCTTCTTGATCCGTGGCAACAGGTCGAAGGCGTTTTCGTCCGGCATCACCACGTCGGTGATGACGAGATCGCCCTCGCCCTGGCTGACCCAGCGCCACAGCGTTGCGGCATTGCCGGTCAGCCGCACTTCATAGCCGGCGCGGGACAGTGCCTGATTGAGAACGGTGCGGATGGCGGTATCGTCATCGGCTACGAGAATGCTACCTGCGGGCATCGTTAATCCTCATTTCGCCCCCTGTGACGCAGGCGACGGCTTCCCGGCAGAGTCGGCGCGACTGCTTTGATCGGCATGTTTCACCGATGTGGAATACATCGGCATCAGCACGCGGAAGGTGGTCTTGCGCGGCTGAGATTCGCATTCGATGATGCCCCCGTGATCGCCGATGATCTTGGCGACCAGCGCCAGGCCGAGACCCGAGCCGGTCTGCTTGGTGGTCACGAAGGGATCGAACAGATTGGGCAGAAGATCGTCGGGCACGCCTGGTCCGTTGTCCTTCACGCAGAATTCGAGCGGCAAGGATACCCGGGATTTTTGACCGGGGACTGACAGGCGCACGCCGGGGCGAAACGCGGTGGTGAGCTGGATCTCGGCGTCGGGGACGTCGATCAGGGCTTCTGCGGCGTTCTTCACGAGATTGAGGAACACCTGGATCAACTGGTCCTGGTTCGCCAGCACCGGCGGCAGCGAGGGATCGTAGTCCTCGATGAAGCGGATGTTGCGGGCAAAGCCGGACTGCGCCAGCCGCTTGACGTGGTCGAGCACCGAATGGATGTTGACGGGACCGCGCAACACGGGGCGCTCGTCGCCGAACACCTCCATGCGGTCGACCAGCGTCACGATGCGGTCGGCCTCGTCGCAGATCAGACGCGTCAGCATGCGGTCCTCGGACGAGGCCTGCTGCTCGAGAAGCTGCGCCGCGCCGCGGATGCCGGAGAGCGGATTCTTGATCTCGTGCGCCAGCATCGCGGCCAGTGCGATCACCGAACGCGCCGCGCTGCGATGGGTGAGCTGGCGGTCCATCTTGTCGGCGATGGAGCGCTCCTGCAGCATCACCACGATATGGCCGGGCCGCTCCGTGAGCGGCGCGACATGCAGATCGACCTGGCGGTCGCCGCCCATGCGCGGCGTGCCCAGATCGACCTTGTATTCGTTGACCGGCGAATTCGACGAACGCACCTGGTCGATCAACGCCAGCAATGGGCTGCCGAACGGCACCAGCTCTTTCAGCGACTGCCGCTTCAGGAACTGCGTCGAGATGTCGAAGAAGGCCTCGGTGGCGATGTTGGCGGCGACGATCTTGCCATCCGGCCCGATCATCAGCACGGGATTGGGCAAGGCATCCAGGATCGCGTCACTGTCGGCGGGCCGGCGATGTTCAGCGGCGGAGCTCATGCAGCAGCGCTCCATGCGAAGTCGTCGAAGGCATCCTGCAGCGACTGGTGGACGAGGCGCGGATCCTCCGAGGTGAGGATCGTCTGGCGCCACCCTTTCAGCTTCTCGACGGAAGCGCCGCTCGCCTCTGCGGCGACGTCGAGCGCCCAGCCCAGATGCTTGCGGGCATGCCTGAGGCCGATGCGCAGACCATAGAGCGCGCAGACGCCCTCATAGAGCGTGCGGACATAATGCAGCTGCGCTTCCAGCGAGGGCACAGCCTCCTCAGCCCCGCCCTGCAGGCGACGGCCGATCTGACCGGGCAGCCAGGGTTGGCCCTGCGCGCCGCGCCCGATCATCACGGCGTCGGCGCCGGAGGCCTCGAGCGCCGTGAGTGCCTTCTCGTAAGTCGTGATGTCGCCGTTGACGACGAGCGGGATCGAGATCGCATCGCGCACGGCGCGGATGGCATCCCAATCGGCCTCGCCCTTGTAGAACTGGCTGCGGGTGCGGCCATGCACCGTAACGAGCTTGACGCCGGCGGCTTCCGCGCGCCGCGCCAGTTCCGGCGCGTTGCGGCTGCGGTCGTCCCAGCCGAGCCGCATCTTCAGCGTCACCGGCACCTTCACCGCCGCGATGGTCGCATCGATCAGGCTGACGGCATGGTCGAGGTCGCGCATCAGGGCCGAGCCGGACTGGCCTCCGGTGACGTGGCGAGCCGGACAGCCCATGTTGATGTCGATGATATCCGCGCCTTCAGCTTCGGCGATCCGGGCGCCTTCCGCCATCCAGTGCGTCTCGCAGCCGGCGAGCTGAACCACGTGGGGGCCGATCCCAGTGGCTTCGCAACGCAACCGGGACATCCGGTGGCCGCTCGCGAGCTCATCGCTGGCCGTCATTTCGGACACGACGAGGCCGGCTCCAAGCTCGGCGGCCAACCGGCGGACGGGCGAGTCCGTCACCCCCGACATCGGTGCCAGGAAGACCGGGGTGGCGACATCAATCTCGCCTATTTTCAACGGCTTAGAGCCGGATACTGCCGAACCGGTCACAGGGGTCTCGTTGACTGGGCAGGGCCTCATCGCGCCTGCCATGAGCTATCTTGCGCACAATTCTTGTGCAGTCAAGCGCCATGCCTACAGTTTAGACAATTCTGCAAATCTTTCAAGTGCAGTGCAGCAAAATGCTGTTTCCAACAATCCGGGGAAACCCCCTTTTTTTGCGGGCCTGCCGTGCTAGAGGCATGCGGCAATCACCCCACTCCCCGACTCTTCATCACCAACTGAGTATTCGAGTCCTATGGCGAAATCACAGCGCACCGCAGTCGTCCTCGTCGCAGCCGGGCGTGGACTGCGTGCAGGCGCCGGCGGGCCGAAGCAATATCGCGAGATCGGCGGCGTGCCCGTGATCTATCGCGCCATGGAAGCCTTCAGCCGCCACGCCGACGTGTTTGCGGTGCAGCCGGTGGTCAACCCCGACGACAGCGCCATGTTCACGGCCGCGGTCGCCGGGCTCAGGCATGAGCCGCCGACCAATGGCGGTGCGACCCGGCAGGCCTCGGTGCTTGCCGGCCTCGAAGCTCTGGTCAGGCACGAGCCCGATATCGTGCTGATCCACGACGCCGCGCGCCCCTTCGTCTCGGAGGGATTGATCTCGCGCGCCATCGAGGCGGCGAGCCGCACCGGTGCCGCGATCCCTGCCGTTCCCGTCACCGACACCATCAAGCTCACCGGCGATGGCGGCAACGTCGAGGGCACGCCGGACCGGGCGCGCTTGCGAATCGCGCAGACGCCGCAATCCTTTCGTTTCGACGTCATCCTCGAAGCGCATCGTCGCGCCGCGAAGGACGGCCGCAGCGATTTCACCGACGATGCCGCGATTGCCGAATGGGCGGGATTGACCGTTGCAACCTTTGAAGGCGATGTTGCCAACATGAAGCTCACCACTCCCGAGGATTTCGTGCGCGAGGAAGCGCGCCTGGCTGCCCAGCTCGGCGATATCAGGACCGGCACCGGCTACGACGTGCACGCCTTCGGCAAAGGCGACCACGTCATGCTCTGCGGCGTGCGCGTGCCGCACACCAAGGGTTTTCTCGCCCATTCCGACGGCGATGTCGGCCTGCATGCGTTGGTCGATGCCATCCTCGGCGCGCTCGCCGACGGCGACATCGGCTCGCACTTTCCGCCGAGCGATGCGAAATGGAAGGGCGCCTCCTCCGACCAGTTCCTGAAATATGCCATCGAGCGCGTCACGGCGCGCGGCGGCCGCGTCGCCAATCTCGAGGTGACCATGATCTGCGAGCGGCCGAAGATCGGCCCGTTGCGCGACACCATGCGCGCGAGCATCGCGGAGATCTCCGGCGTCGACATCTCGCGCGTCGCGGTGAAGGCGACCACGAGCGAGCGGCTCGGCTTCACCGGCCGCGAGGAAGGCATCGCGGCCACCGCGAGCGCCACCATCCGCCTGCCCTGGAGCCTGTAGGGTCATGGGCGGCAGCGACGCACGCGCCCTCTCCCGCTCGCTGCTCGATTTGTGCCGGATGCGCAAGCTGACGATCGCAACCGCTGAATCCTGCACCGGCGGCCTCGTCGCCGGCGCACTGACCGACATCCCCGGCTCGTCTGACGTCATCGATCGCGGCTTCGTCACCTATTCCAACGACGCCAAGCGCGCCATGCTCGGCGTCGAAGCCGGCACGCTTGCCAATTTCGGCGCCGTCAGCAAGGAAACCGCAACCGCCATGGCGGTCGGCGCGCTGGAGCGCGCCGGCGTCGATCTCGCCGTCGCCATTACCGGCATTGCCGGTCCCGGCGGCGCGACGCCCGGCAAGCCGGTCGGTCTCGTGCATTTCGCCGTCGCCGCGCGCGACGGCCGCATCATCCACCGCGAGCACCGCTTCGGCGCGATCGGCCGCAGCGCGGTGCGGCAGCGCTCCGTCGTCGAAGCGCTGCGGATGTTGATGGATCTGGCCCGCGGCCCGCAAGCCCAGACCAAGCCGCGCCGTCCCGCCGCCGCAACCCGCTTGCGCCCGCGCGTCACCCGCTCGCCGCGCCGACATGTGGCCAAACGCCGGACGCCACGGTCGCCGCGGGGCTGAGCACCCGCTTACACCTTGCGGGCGATCACACGGATCGCAGCCAGATTGGCGCGATGCTGCTCGAACACCCGCCGCATTGCCAGCACCCGGCGCCGCGCCGCCCGATCCAGCAACAAATTCCTGGCGAGCCGCAACGCGCCGACGAGGCCCTCGTCCTGCACGAGGCGGCGCGGCCGGAGCAGATGCATCGGCGCGAATTCAACCGCCTCGATCTGAAAGCCGACGCTCTCCAGCAGCCCTCTCCATCCTTCGCCGGACAACGGACGTGCCCCGACATGGATGGCGCCGGAGAGCGCGCGATCGATCGCCTGCCTTTGGCCGAACGGCATGTCGTCCGGCGTCACGGCGAGCTCGTGGATGCCGTAACGCCCGCCGGGGCGAAGCAGCCGGAACGCCTCCGCCGCGATGCGGCGCTTCTGCTCCTGGGTCTGCATGCTCAGCATCGCCTCGCCGATCACGACCGATGCAAAGCCCGCCGGCAGGGTCGTCTGATCGGCGGTCCCGACGACGACCGAGACGTTTCCCTTGGCCGGAAGCTGCCGGCTCGTCCACGCCGCCGCCTGCGCATCACGCTCGACGCCGACATAGCGCCGCGGCCCTCGCTCCAGGATCAGGCGCGCGGTGACGCCGAGCCCCGGCGCAAACTCGACGACATCATCTTCGGCGCCGATCACCAGCCCGTGCAGCAGCGCGCGCGTCAGGCCAAGCCCGCCGGGACGCAGCACGCGCTTGCCGAGCCGGGCCAGCAGCCAATGGCCCGGCATCTTCGCCACGTCGAGATCGCCTCCGGGCAGTTCGACCGATGGCATCGTGTGGTCTGCAATCATTGGTGTCTCCTTTGCAAGTTAGAACCGCGCCCGGATGCCGCCGTAATAGCCGCGTCCGTCGCCGGGGATGAACGCGGCCTGGTCCGGCCGCGCCTGATCGACGATCAGGGTCGACGCGGCATAGGTCGCGTTGAACAGATTGGTGATCTCGCCGAACACCGAGAAGCGCTCGCTGATCTGGTATTCGGTGCGCAGATCGGCGACCACGAACGGATCGGCAAACAGCGTGTTCATGTTGTCGACCGGCATGTGGCCCGGGCTCCAGCGCACCACGCCTTCCAACTTCCAGGCGTCGGTCGCCTGATATTGCAGGACCGCGTTGACCAGATGCGGCGGCGCGCCGGCGAGGCGGTTGTTGCCGCGCAGCGGATCGTTGTCGAAGCGGAAGTCCTGGTAGGTGTACGCGATGCGGCCGGTCAGCCGCTGCGTGATCCTGACGCCGAGGCCGAGCTCGACGCCGAGATGCGTGGTGCGGTCGGCATTGAAGGCCGCCATCAGCGCGCCGGTGGAGTCGCGCAGGCTCAAGAGTTCGTTGTCGACCCAGGAATAGTAGCTGACAGCGTCCCACGACAGGATGCCCGCGCGGCCGCGCCAGCCGCCTTCGACGGTGGTCGCGGTCTGGGCCTTCAGATCGGGCGTCGCGAACGCCGCTGCGACGAGGCCCGGATTGCCCGGCGTCGGCCGTCCGGCACTGCTGTTCGGCGTCCCGTTGATCGTCGCGAGCAGATCGTCATGCGAGGGCGGCTCGAAGCTGCGGCTGACCGCGGCAAAGATGGTTTGGCCGGGCACGGGGCGGAAGGTCACGCCGAGGCTGGGGCTCCACGCCGCATAGCTGCGCGCATAGCTCGAGCTCTGCGTCGGCACCGCGCCGTTGGGCAGCAGCATGGTCGGATTTGCCGGATTGTAGGCAATCGTCGGCCGCGTCGCGCTCCGATAGATGTCGTCATTGTCGCGCGTGGCGTAGCCATAGGCGATCGCCGGCGACACGGTGATCCCGTCCCAGACCGGCAGATTGAGGCCGGTATGCAGCGCGAGCGTGGTGGCATCGAGCCGGCTCTCGCCGAACTTGGCGCCGGTCTGCCCGGCCTGATTGATGAAATTCTCCCGATCCGCCGATCCCACGGAGTATTGCGCGGTCGTTTCCAGCAGCGGCAACGCCGCCGCGCTGTCGGGCTTGTAGGCGTAGCGGAAGACGCCGGTCGCATCGTCGCCGCGCGTGGCGCGTACGCCTGAGGAGATCGGAAAGCGGAACATGTCGTCGGTGTGGGTATAGCCGAGCGCGACGTCGAACAGATGCGCGTCGAACGTCGCGGTGGTCCGCGAGCCCGCCACGAACTGCTCGGCCTCGCGGCGCGGCCGGTCGCGCACGACGTTGGGGCCCGGATTGATCGAGGTCGACGGCGGGATGAAGGTCGGACCGGCAAAGACCTGCCGCGGATTGGCCTGCATCGCGCTCTTGGTCAACGGTCCCGCCACGTCGAAGCCGAGATCGGTGTAGCCGATGAAGAAGCGCGTGCTGACATTCTCGGACAGCACGGCGCCGACATTGGCATTGAAACTGCTGCGCTCGGAGCTGTTGTAGTCGCGAAAGCCGTCGCGGCGGCTGAAATCGGCCTGCACCAGCGCATCGACGTTGTCTTTCCTGCCGCCGGTCTGCGCGCTGGCATTGATCTGGCCGAAGCTGCCGCCGCTGACAGCGACTTGCGTGCCCGGCGAGGACGATCCCGTCGGTGACACGAAATTCAGCGCACCGCCGAGCACGGTGGCGCCGAGGCGGTTGGCCATGTAGCCGCGATAGACCTCGATGGCCTCCGCCTGTTGCGGGTTGGCAAAGCCGACGATGTGGGAGCCGTCGGCGCGGTTGATGGGCAGGCCGTTCTGGAGCACCAGCAGCCCGCGCTCGACCGGATTCTGCTGCAGGCCGGAGCCGCGGATCTGAATGCGCGGCTGGTCGTTGCCGCCGAAGAAGTTCTGCACCACGACACCGGGAACGCCGCTGAGGGCACGTGACACGGTCGGATTGCCGGTGGGCGCCAGATCCTCGCGCCTGACCAGCGCGACGCCGCCCGCGAGCGCCTCGAAGCGCTCCTGCACCGATGCGGCCGGGGCAGCAGGCCCCGCCGCCTCCTCGCCGAGGCTGGCACCGCCGCGCGGTTGCGGCTCGGCGGCCCGACGCCGCGCCGCGATCCGCTCGCGCGATATCGCCGCGGGCTTCGCCGCGCTCTTCGGCGCCTCCACCACGACAGGATCGAGCTGGACCGCCGCGCCCGGCGCCGCCGATTGCGCCAGGCAAGCCTCTCCGGCGAGCGCCGGCAGCAGCAAGGCAGACGCTGTCCAAGATAGCAGCACCGTGCCTTGCGTTCTGCCTGCGCGCCGCGAACGCCCTCGCTCCAACGACGGACTCATGATCCTACTTCCCACTCCAGCCCCCACTTTTTCCCGCGGGCGACGCTGAACGCCGTCGCGATCTCGCGCGAAGCTCGCCGCGCGCACCGGGAATCTGGTTGCGCTGGGACAAACAGCGCGCTGCTTGGAATTAGTTTCGTTCCAGCTTCGGCCCGAACAGCACGTTGAACTCGCGATGGCGCGACATGATCGCGGTGCGGATCGAAGGGGAACTCGGCACGAAACACGTCGTAGGGGGATTAGCGAAGCGTCATCCACCTCTTCTCATGCCTGCTCGGCAGACATGGTGGATTACGCCTTCTCCCAACCCACCTTGCGCACCTACAAGCGGTTGCGCTGCCCGACGGGCAAAACATGCTAGCCGTAGGGCAAGGCGCGCAGGCGAAAATATTCGCCTTTACAGAATTTCGGCTTTGTCGCATTGTCCCGCCACCTCACCCCGGTCAGAGGGGCGTATCGCGATCGTCACGAAACGTGGGGTGAGCTGCGGTGGACGCTAGTCACATCGGCGCGAGAGGCATCGCAGGGCGGGCAACCGTGAGCGACGGCCTATCGCGCACACGACCGGTGTGATCTGCGTACGGCAAAACCGTGTCGTCCTGACGCCCGGGGTCTGTGCGTCAAGTCTTGCGGTGATGTTTGCGGTCCGACCGGATCGCGCGCATCAGTCATCCGCAAGGCGACGGGGGCAATAGTGCATCGCTCCCCGGGGAGAGCTCGGCATAAGCCGTCAAACCACTGCGCAGGGAAGGCCGGGTTGTCCTGGCTACACCTGTATGCCGCTGTGCAGCTTCTTGTCACGCAGGTTTCGCACAGTGGACCGCGGGTGCCAGCCGGCACCCGGTCTTCCCTGCGCCCTCTGACAAAGAGGGCGACATGACCGCGCAAGACTCGGGCAGGAACTGTCGCGAGACCACGGCGTTATGTCCAGTTTCCCAAAAGCGCGCAAATTTGTCGAATCCGATCGGAATCGCAGATGCGAACGGCGCGGCTAAACGTCATTACTCGTGTCCGATCTTGCGCGAGAAAATATTGGCGCAATAATGCCGCTCTACGTTGTGATCCGGAATCAACCGGACCAGCATTTTGGAGGGCGACGAAATTGTTCGCTCGCGCCGCGGCTTCAGTCGCCGTGATTGTCACCTCGGCCGCCATTACCTTGGCCACCATTGATGGTGCGGCCGCGCAAACGGCTAACCAGCCGCCGGATACGATGGCGGCGCGGGTCGAGGCCTGCACGCCCTGTCACGGCAACAAGGGCGAAGGCACCAGCGACGTCTATTTCCCGCGGCTTGCCGGCAAGCCCGCCGGCTATCTCTACAATCAGCTGCTCGCCTTCCGCAGCGGCCGCCGCAAATATCCGCCCATGAACTATCTGCTGGAGTTTCTGCCTGATCCCTATCTGGAGGCGATGGCAGAGTATTTTGCCGGCGAGCATCCGCCGCTGCCGCAGCCCGCGCCGAGCGAGGTCAGCAAGGACGTGCTGGCGCAGGGCGAGTTGCTTGCCACCAGCGGCGATGCCAGCCGCAATATTCCGGCGTGCGTCAGCTGCCACGGCCCGGCGCTGGCAGGCATGCAGCCCGGCATCCCCGGCCTGTTGGGCTTACGTGCCAACTATATCAGCGCCCAGCTCGGCGCCTGGCGCTACGGCACCCGCACGGCAAAATCGCCAGACTGCATGCAGCAAGTCGCAGGCCATCTGACCGAGGCCGACGTCACCGCGGTCGCCGCCTGGCTCGCGACGCGGCCCGCGCCAACGAACCCGGCCCCCGTACCGAAGGGCACCTACGCCCTGCCCTTCGGCTGCGGCAGCCAGCCCAACTGACGAGGCGGATGATGGGCTCGAAACTGTCGATCGGACTCCTGGTTCTCGCCGCGTTCACGACGGCCGCGCAAGCGCAGGACAAGGCTCAAGACAAGAGCAGCGACATCATCGCGCGCGGCGAATACCTCGCCCGTGCCGGCGACTGCACGGCGTGCCACACCGCGCCGGAAGGACGCCTGTTCGCCGGCGGCCGCGCCATGCCGACGCCGTTCGGCACGCTCTACACCTCCAACATCACGCCTGATCCCGACACTGGCATCGGCAAATGGAGCGCGGACGATTTCTACAAGACCATGCACAGCGGACGCTTCCCGGACGGCGGGTTGATCTATCCGGCGATGCCGTTCGCATCCTACACCAAGGTGACGCGCGCCGACAGCGACGCGATCTTCGCGTATTTGCGCTCGATTCCCCCGGTGAGCCAGAAGAACAAGCCGCATGAGCTGCGCTTCCCCTACGACAACCGTCAGCTCATCCTGGGATGGCGCACGCTGTTCTTCAGCGAGGGCGAGTTCAAGCCCGATCCGAAGAAATCGGCGGAATGGAATCGCGGCGCCTATCTGGTCGAGGGCCTCGGCCATTGCGGCATGTGCCATTCGCCGATCAACGCGCTCGGCGGCACCTCGCAATCGGACGCCTTCAAGGGCGGCCTGATCCCGATGCAGAACTGGTACGCGCCCTCGCTGACGTCCAATCGCGAGGCCGGCCTCGGCGACTGGAGCATCAAGGACATCACCGACCTGCTCCAGACCGGCGTCTCCATGCGCGGCGTGGTCTACGGCCCGATGGCCGAGGTCGTGCACAACAGCCTGCAATATCTCAACGACGAGGACACCAAGGCGATGGCGGTGTACCTCAAGAGCATCGCGGAGCCCTCGCCTCCGCCGCCGGCAAGCTCGACGCTGTCGACCACCGAGAGCAGCCTGCTGATCAGCCTCGGCAAGACCGTTTACGACAAGCAGTGCGCGAGCTGTCATGGCACGCAGGGCGAAGGCAAGCCGCCGCACTGGCCCCCGCTCGCCAACAACCAGTCGATCGAGATGCAGTCGGCGGTCAACCCGATCCGCATGGTCCTCAATGGCGGCTATCCGCCGGGCACCAAGGGCAATCCGATGCCCTACGGCATGCCACCCTTCGCCGGTCTGTTGTCCGACAACGAGATCGCCGCCGTCGTCTCCTACATCCGCACCGCCTGGGGCAATCGCGGCACGCCGGTCTCGGCGCGCGAGGCCAACGAGCTGCGCTCCGCACCGCTGAACTGAGAGACGTCATGATCAATTCCGATCCGCCGACCAGCCCCGCTAGCGCCGACCAGGCCGTCGAGGAGGTCGTCGCGCAAGGTCCGTCCGGCGCGATCGTGGTCGCCGGCATCGCCACCGCCTGCGTGGTCGCGATGTGGCTCGCCTTCTATCTGTTCGTCTTCCTGCCCCGCGGATCGCTGCAATGAGCGCCGAGGAAACTCATCACGCCAGCGCCGAGGTCGCCGCCCGCGTCGAGCGGCGCTGGGCCACCATTGCCGTGATCATCATCGTGATGATGGCGCTACTGGCGGCTTTTGCCGGCATCCACCGCGCGACCATGCCGCAGCCGCGCGTCGAGACCACCGATCCCTCGCGCCTGCATCTGTCCGGCGAATTCGTCGAGAGCAATCTCGGCAGCGTCCTGGAGGCCAATGGCAATGTGACCGTGCGCGCGATCGGCCAGCAATATTCCTTCACGCCGGCCTGCATCGTGGTGCCCGTGGATACGCCGATCACGATGCGCGCCACCAGTGCCGACGTCGTCCACGGCATCCTGATCCAGGGCACCAACGTCAACACCATGCTGGTGCCGGGCTACATCTCCGAGCAGCTGATGCGCTTCACGAAAACCGGCGACTATCTGATGCCCTGCCAGGAGTTTTGCAGCTTTGGCCACGAAGGCATGTGGGGCAAGGTCAAGGTGATCGACAACACCGAATTCGCGGGTCGCGCGAAGGGTGGCGGGAGGCTGAGCTGTGTTGATCAATAGGAAGCTCATCCTCGCCCATTTCTGGCTGGCCTTCGTCGTATTCGGCATCGCGCTCACGCTCGGCGCCTGGCAGATGTTCATCCGCAGCCCGATCGGCACCTGGCTCTCCAACCCCGAGCTCTATTACCGCTCGCTGACCGCCCACGGCACGGTGATGGGCTACGCCTTCCCGACGCTGGTCGCGATGGGATTCGGCTACGCCATCAGTGAGTCCGCGCTGCAGCAGCGCCTGGTCGGTGTGCGCTGGGCCTGGGCCGGGTTCTGGTTGATCGTGATCGGCAGCATCATGGCGGTGATCCCGATCGCAATGGGGCGTGCCTCGGTGCTCTACACCTTCTATCCGCCGCTGATCGGCAACGTCTTCTACTACCTCGGCGTCGTCCTGGTGGTGGTCGGCTCGTGGATCTGGGTCGCGCTGATGTCGATCAACTTGCGCGTCTGGCGCAAGGCCAATCCCGGCGCGCCGGTGCCGCTCGCCATGTTCGCCAATGTCGCGGGCTCGTATTTGTGGGCCTGGACCGCGGTCGGCGCCGCGCTCGAGCTGCTGCTCCAGATCATTCCGGTTGCGGCAGGCCTGAAGTCCACCATCGATGCCGGCCTCGCCCGCATCTTCTTCTCCTGGACGCTGCACGCCATCGTCTATTTCTGGCTGATGCCGACCTACATCGCCTATTACGCCATCGTGCCGCGCGCGATCGGCGGCCGCGTCTATTCCGACTCGATGGCGCGGATCTCCTTCATCCTGTTCCTGGTGGTGGCGATGCCGATCGGCATGCACCACACCTTTGCCGATCCGCAGGTCGGTGCCGGCTTCAAGTTCATCCATTCCGCCTTCACGGCGCTGGTCGCGCTGCCGACGCTGCTGACTGTGTTCACGATCTGCGCCTCGGTCGAGATCGCGGCGCGGCTGCGCGGCGGCCGCGGCATGTTCGGCTGGATCGGGGCCCTGCCCTGGGACAATCCGATGATGCTGGCGCTGGCGTTCTCCTTCGTCATGCTCGGCTTCGGCGGCGCCGGCGGCCTGATCAACATGAGCTATCAGCTCGATGCCTCGATCCACAACACGCAGTGGATCACCGGCCATTTCCACCTGATCTTCGGCGGAGCCATCGTCATCATGTATTTCGCGATCGCTTATGATCTCTGGCCGCATCTGACCGGGCGCGAGCTGATCGATATCCGCCTGATCCGCACCCAGCTCTGGCTGTGGTTCATCGGCATGATCGTGACGACCTTCCCGTGGCACTGGGTCGGCATTTTGGGGATGCCGCGCCGCATGGCCTATTTCGACTTCGGCGATCCCGCGATCGCGCCGCAGGCGCTCTCCGTCACCCTCTCGGCGATCGGCGGCTTCATCCTGCTGGCCTCGGGCATCATGTTCATCGTCATCCTGGCGCGTGGCATGCGCGCGCCTCAAATCGACGCCGGGCCCTATCGCTTCGCACTCGCCGTACATGAACCAAAGACGGTGCCGGTCGCACTCAACACCCACGCGCTATGGGTGGCGCTGATGATCGGCCTCACCCTCACCAATTACGGCTATCCGATCCTGAATCTGGCGCTGAGTTCGGGCACCTCGGTGCCGGCCGTCTATGTGGGAGCGCAGTGATGAGCACGCGCGACCTCTTTACCTTCCGCAACAGCCATTTCAGGACTGGCGTCGGCATCACCGCCGCGATCCTCGTCGTCACCACGATTGCCGGCTTCATCGTGCTGCCTTTCGCACAGCCCTGGGTCCAGTTCGCCAGCGTCTGGGACGCAATCTGCAGCGCCGCCGGGGTGCCGCAGCGCGCGGCCAGCGTCACGGCGCCCGAGCAGGCAAAACGCCTGTCCGAGGTCGTGCTCACCTCGAACACGCTGTCGCGCCCGAGCCAGGAAGCCATCGGCCGTGGCGCGACGCTGGCGCAGCGTTGCGCGATCTGTCATGGCCCGACCGGCGTCAGCCGCGCGGACTCGCCCAATCTCGCCGGCCAGTATGCCGCCGTGATCTACAAGGAGTTGCACGATTTCCGCTCGGGTGCGCGCACCAATGCCGTGATGTCGCCGTTCGCGGTCAACCTGACCGACCAGGAGATCGCCGATCTCTCCAATTATTACGCCTATCTGCCGCGGCTTCCGGCCTATCATCCAACGCCGCAGCTGCCCAAGCCGAACATCGTGATCTATGGCGCGCCGATGCGCGGCATCGCGCCCTGCGGCTCCTGCCATGGCAGCCTCGACAACAAGACCGGCAGCCCGTGGCTGGAGGGACAGTCCGAAGCCTACATGAAGGCGCAGCTCCACGCCTTCGCCTCAGGTGAACGGCGCAACGACATCAGCCAGCAGATGCGCAACATCGCCCGCGCAATGACGCCTCAGGAAATCGAGGCGGCCGCGGCGTATTACGCCTCGCAGCCGCCGGATGTGGTGAAGGCGGTGGATTGAGGATGGCTCTCGTGCCCCGGACGCAGCGCAGCGCTGCTTCAGCGGTGCGCTGCAGAGCCGGGGCCCATCTCTCCGAGGCGTTCGGGCGGCGTGGGTCCCGGCTCTGCGCAGCAACGCTGAGGGCGTTGCAGCGCGTCCGGGACACGAGAGTTATCTACGACGACGCCAGCTTCGGCCGGCCGTAGATCGCATCCGCGCGCTTTTCGAACGCGCTCGAAAACCGCGCGAACGCGGCGTCGAACATCGAGCCCATCAGCAGCGCCAGCATGCGGCTCTTGAATTCGTAGGACAGGAAGAAACCGACGTCGCAGACGCCCTCACCTTTGGGCTCGAACGTCCAACGGTTTTCCAGGTTGCTGAAAGGACCTTGCAGATATTCGACCAGGATCTTCTGATTGGCGCGATCGAGCGTCACGCGGCTGGTGAAGGATTCCTTGACCAGCTTGAACGACACCGTCATGTCGGCGACCAGCACCTCGGTGCCATCAGGCTTGGCCATGCGCTGGCGCACCTTCAGCGCGCTGCACAGCGGCACGAATTCCGGGTAGCGCTCGACGTCGGCGACCAGATCGAACATCTCGGAGGCGCTGTGATTGACACGGCGCTTGCTCGAAAATTTGGGCATGGTGGCTCAGATGGCGGTTCAGCGGGCGGTTGCGGCCCGCGCGGCCCTCAGTCTCGCAAAATCCTCGCCGGCATGATGCGACGAGCGGGTGAGCGGGCTCGCCGACACCATCAGGAAGCCCTTGGTGTAGGCGATCTTCTCATAGGAGGCGAACTCGTCCGGCGGCACGTAGCGCATCACCGCGTGGTGCTTGCGGGTCGGCTGCAGATACTGGCCGATGGTCAGGAAATCGACCTCGGCCGAGCGCAGGTCGTCCATCACCTGCTGCACCTCGTGGCGCTCCTCGCCGAGGCCGACCATGATGCCGGACTTGGTGAAGATGGTGGGATCGAGCTCCTTGACCCGCTGCAACAGCCGGATCGAATGGAAATAGCGCGCGCCGGGCCGCACCGTGAGATAGCGCGACGGCACGGTCTCGAGATTGTGGTTGAAGACGTCGGGCTTGGCGGCAGCGACGATTTCGAGCGCCCCCTCCTTGCGCAGGAAGTCCGGCGTCAGGATCTCGATCGTGGTCGAGGGGCACGCGGCCCGGATCTCGCGGATGGTCTGGGCAAAGTGCTCGGCGCCGCCGTCATCGAGATCATCGCGATCGACAGAGGTGATGACGACATGGGCGAGGCCCAGCTTGGCGGTGGCCTCCGCCACATGCTGCGGCTCGGCCGCATCCAGCGCATTCGGCAGGCCGGTCTTGACGTTGCAGAAGGCGCAGGCACGGGTGCAGGTGTCACCCATGATCATGAAGGTGGCGTGCTTTTTGTCCCAGCACTCGCCGATGTTCGGGCAGCCCGCTTCCTCGCACACCGTGTGCAGGCCATTGGACCGCACGATGTTGCGGGTCTCGCCGTAGCCGCGGGTATTGGGCGCGCGCACGCGGATCCAGTCCGGCTTCGGCGGCGAAGCGGAGTCAGGGCGATTCACCTTTTCGGGGTGGCGCGGGCGCAGCGGGTTCGTGATGGTATCGACAATAACGACCATGGGGTGTCCGGTCTGTTCAGGTCCTACCTAGTCGGTCTCGCCACGCATCGCAACCCGGCTCGCGCCGCTTCAGGGAACATGGCAGATATGGGCAATATCCTGCTCTGTTCTCAGGCGATTCTCACCTCGAATGGCTCCAGTATCGAAGACTTCCACACCGCGGCTCGGCAAGGTTCTGAAGCGGGCCTTTTTCAACCGCGACGTCCGCGAGGTCGCCCGGGACCTGATCGGTGCCACCATGCTGGTCGACGGCGTCGGCGGCCTCATCGTCGAGGTCGAGGCCTATCATCATACCGAGCCGGCGGCGCACTCCTACAACGGTCCGACGCCGCGGAACCAGGTGATGTTCGGCCCGCCCGGCTTTGCCTATGTCTATCGCTCCTACGGCATCCACTGGTGCGTCAACTTCGTCTGCGAGGAGGAAGGCTCGGCCAGCGCCGTGCTGATCCGCGCGTTGGAGCCGACGCACGGGATCGCCACCATGCGTCGCCGCCGCCACCTCCAGGATGTGCACGCGCTGTGCTCGGGTCCGGGCAAGCTGACCGAGGCGCTCGGCATCACCATCGCGCACAACGCCCTGCCGCTGGACCGCGCGCCGATCGCACTGCATGCACGGACCGAGGATTTGGAGGTAGTGGCCGGCATCCGGATCGGCATCACCAAGGCCGTCGAACTGCCCTGGCGCTATGGCGTCAGGGGCTCGAAGTTTCTGAGCAAGCCGTTTCCGAAGTAAGTCTAGGACGCCTGCTTCAGCCGCTCCAGCGCCTCGAGCAGCTTGGCCTTGCGCGCCAGCGCGGCCTCGCGCTTTTCGCGCTCCTCCTCGACGACCTCCTCGGCCGCGTTGGCGACGAATTTCTCGTTCGCGAGCTTGGACTCGGCGCGCTTGATGTCGGCGTCGGCCTTGCCGATCTCCTTGTCGAGACGCGTGCGCTCGGCAGCGACGTCGATCACGCCCTTGAGCGGCAGCGCGGCCACCTCGCCGCGGACGAGCAGCTGAACCGCTCCGTCAGGCGCGCGGTCGGCGAAGGAGATGTCCGACAGCCGCGCCATGCGCATGATGACGTCGGTCCAGCGCGGCACGCGCTCCCCGGTCTCGGCGGAAGCGCCGACGAGCACCAGCGCCGTCAGCGTTGCCGGCGGAATGTTCATCTCGGCACGCACCGAACGAATCTGCGTGATCAGGTCGATCACCCAGCCGATCTCGGCTTCCGCCTTGGGATCGGTGAAGTCGGCGTGGTCGAAGATCGGCATGACCAGCATCGGCGACACCAGGGGGTCGGTCGGCCCGGCCGCTGCAGCGAGGATTGCGAGCTGCTCCGGCGTCGGCTCGGCCGGCTTCAGCGGCCATTGCGCCAATGCGAGCAGACCATCGCGCTTGGCCGTCACCTCCCACAGCTCCTCGGTGATGAAGGGCATGAAGGGGTGCAGCAGCTTCAGGATCTCATCGCGCGCCCAGGCGACCATGGCGCGGGTCTCGTCCTTGGCCGGGCTGTCCGGGCCGAGCAGCACGGGTTTTGCGAGCTCGACATACCAGTCGCAATAGACGTTCCAGACGAAGCGGTAGATGCTGCCTGCCGCATCGTTGAAGCGATAGGCTTCGATGGCCTCGGTCACCTCACGCGTGGTGTGCGCGCTCTCATGCGCGATCCAGCGGTTCAGCGTCTCCTTGGCCTTCGCCGGCTCGAAACCCTCGGGCACGGCGCAATGGTTCATCTCGGCGAACCGCGACGCATTCCAGAGCTTGGTCGCGAAATTGCGGTAGCCCTCGACGCGGCTGGTGGCGAGCTTGATGTCGCGGCCCTGCGCCGCCATCGCGGCCAGCGTGAAGCGCAGTGCGTCAGCGCCATATTCGTCGATCAGGTTGAGCGGATCGATGACGTTGCCCTTCGACTTCGACATCTTGGCGCCCTTCTCGTCGCGGACGAGGGCGTGGATGTAGATGGTCGAGAACGGCACCTCCTTCATGAAGTGCAGGCCCATCATCATCATGCGGGCGACCCAGAAGAAGATGATGTCGAAGCCGGTCACCAGCGCATTGGTCGGGTAGTAGCGCTGCACCTCGGGTGCGTCCTCGGGCCAGCCGAGCGTCGAGAACGGCCACAGCGCCGAGGAGAACCAGGTGTCGAGCACGTCCTCGTCGCGCGTGATGAAGCCCTCGCGCTTGTTGCGGTCGAGCGCCATCTCGCGGCCTTGCTCGGCCGTGATGACCTCCTGCTCGACGTAGTAGCCGAGCGCGTGGCTGACGGCCTCCTCCTCGGTCTCGGCGACGAACACCTTGCCATCGGGTCCGTACCAGGCCGGAATCTGATGGCCCCACCAGAGCTGGCGCGAGATACACCAGGGCTGGATGTTCTCCATCCACTCGAAATAGGTCTTTTCCCAATTTTTCGGCACGAACGACGTCTCGCCCGACCGCACCGCCGCGATCGCGGGCTTTGCCAGCGTCTTGGCGTCGACGTACCACTGGTCGGTCAAATACGGCTCGATCACGCTGTTCGAGCGATCGCCGTGCGGCACCATGTGGGTGTGCGGCTCGATCCGCTCGACGAAGCCGAACGATTCCAGCCGCTCGACGATGCGCTTGCGCGCGGCGAAGCGGTCGACCTTGTGGAATTCCTCGGCGAATTGCGCGGCGCCTTCCGGCAGGTCGCGCAGATAGTCCTCGTTGTCGACGAGATCGAGACAGCCTTCCCTGTCGATCACGCTGATCCGGCGCAGGCCGTGGCGATTGCCGACCTCGAAGTCGTTGAAGTCGTGCGCCGGCGTGATCTTGACCGCGCCCGAGCCCTTCTCGGGATCGGAATAATCGTCGGCGACGATCGCGATCTTGCGGCCCACCAGCGGCAGGATCACGTTCTTGCCGACCAGCTTCAGATAGCGCTCGTCCTCGGGATGCACGGCAACGCCGGTATCGCCCAGCATGGTCTCGGGGCGCGTGGTGGCGACGACGATGAAGCTCGAGGGATCCTCGGGATTGAACGTCTTGCCCTCGATCGGATAGCGCAGATACCAGAGGTGGCCCTTGACCTCGGTCTGCTGCACTTCGAGATCGGAGATCGCGGTCAGCAGCTTGGTGTCCCAATTCACCAGCCGCTTGTCCTTGTAGATCAGGCCGTCGCGGTGCAGCTCGACGAACACCTTGATGACGGCCTTCGACAGACCCTCGTCCATGGTGAAGCGTTCGCGCGACCAATCGCAGGACGCGCCGAGCCGCTTGAGCTGGTTGATGATGGTGTCGCCGCTCTCGGCCTTCCACTGCCAGACCCGCTCCAGAAACTTCTCGCGGCCCATCTCGCGGCGGCCGGGCTGCTGGCGTTCCATCAGCTGCCGCTCGACCACCATCTGGGTCGCGATGCCGGCATGGTCGGTGCCAGGCTGCCACAGCACGTCGCGACCGCGCATGCGCTCGAACCGGCACAAAATGTCCTGGAGCGTGTTGTTGAGGGCGTGGCCCATGTGCAGCGAGCCCGTCACGTTCGGCGGCGGGATCACGATGGTAAACGGCACGGCGTCGCGGCGGTCGGGGCGGCCGGCCTTGAAGGCAAGGCTGTCCTCCCACACCACGGACATGCGGGCTTCGATATCGGCGGGCTGGTAATTTTTCTCGATCATGGGGCTGTTAGAAAGCCGCGTGTGCGGGTCAAGTCAACGGGAAGCTCAGCGGCAAAGGCTTTCCTGCCCGGTCCGCAGACCGAATATGCCACAGGAGCAGGGCTTTATCGGGGCCGCAGGGCAGTCTCAGCGGCCGCCGCGCGAGACCCGCTCGATTTCGGCCTTCACGATGCGTTCAACCATGCCAGGCAGGTTGTCGTCGAGCCAGGACTTCAGCATCGGACGCAGCATCTCCTTGACCAGGTCCTCCAGCGTCCGCGCGTTGCTGCTGAGCACCGTATGGGCCAGCGAGTTGAAGGCGGATTCGACCGCCGAGACCGTGGTTTGCGCTAGCATCGGCTGTTGCGGCGGCAATGGCGGGGCGTCGAAGTCCACCGGCGCATAGGACGGTGGCGGCGTCGGACGCGGCGGCGGCGATTCGGCGAATTCGAGATCGTCACGCGGCTCGACCTTGCGGAAGCTCGGCGGCGGCGGAGGCGGTGTCGGATCCATCGCCATGTCGTCGGTCAATTCGAGCACGTCGGGCTCAGGCTCGGGCTCCGGCTCAGGCTCGCGGACCTCCGGCGCAGGTGTGGCCGCATCGAGCCCCGCCAGCAGCGCGTCGATATCGTCCTGGTTATTGGATGCATCCGCCGCAGGTGCAGGCGGTGGGGCCGGTGCTGGCTTTGCGGCAGGGGGCGGCGCGGGCTTTTCAGCGGCAGGCTTGGCAGAGGCAACCTTGGAGGGCGGAACGTCGTTCATCGCCTGCGGCTTGGGTGCGGGCGCCGCGGCAGCTGGCGCCGGCTTTGCAGCCTCAGCCGGCGGCGGCTTGGCCTCATCGTCGGCAATGATGCGCCGGATCGAGGCCAGAATCTCCTCCATCGAGGGTTCTGTGACCTTTGCAGGCTGCGTCATCTCCGACTCCACATCATCAACGCCCTCGCATGCGTTGTTTTACACCAAGCACGGCAGGATTGGCCGGTTCCGGATGGGCGGCCCGACATTTTCGTCGCGGCAGCCCGACTTGTCCCCAGATCACGGCTCAACGTGCGGCGGTGCGCCCCTGCCCCCGGCACTCAAGCTTTACGCACACGGCATCAATGCGAGGCGAATCGACCCGCATCGTCTTGGCAAGGCTATGTCAGGGATTTTGATGATTGCAAGCAAAGCGCCGGTCGGCCTCGGCAATTCACGAGGCCGACCGGACGAGTACGGGAATCAGCGCCCGTCAGGCGTACGCACGCCGGCCCAGCTGTCGCGGACCTGATGGTAGTGAACGCTGGGATCGTAAACCGTGGTCGCAAGGCCGAGGACCTGCGGCGCCAGACGACCAACGGCGGAGAGAACGTTGTAGGATGCGACGACGCGGTCATGCTGCGCGGTCACCAGCGCGACGCGCGCATTGACCAGCGCCTGCTGCGCGTTGAGCACGTCGAGCGTGGTGCGCTGACCGGCCTTGGCCTCTTCTCGCACGCCGTTCAGCGCGATCTCGGACGCCGTCACCTGCGCCTGTGCGGACTGCACCTGCGCCTTGCCGGCCTGCAACGACCCCCACCACTGTACGACGGTCGCGCGCGTCTGATCGCGAGTCGTTTCGAGGTTGAGACGCTGCTGCGCCAGATTTTCCTTGGATTGGCGGATCAGCGAATACTCGCTGCCACCCTGATAGATCGGCACCGAGACCTGCGCGATCGCGGATGCGTTGAACGAGCGGTACTGAATCAAAGACTGCTCGTACGACTGGGTCACCGCCGCCTGGAGGGAGACCGTCGGCAGCAGAGCGCCCTCGGCGACCTTGACCTGCAAGAAGTTGACGTCGATGCCGAACATTGCGGCCGTGACGTTAGGATGCTCGACGAGCCCGAGCTCGACTGCGGCGGCGAGCGTCGCAGGCAGGAAACGATCGACCGGCGAACCGGGCGCCAGGTTCGTCGGCTCGTTGCCGATGATGCGGCGGAAGTTCGCGCGCGTCGTGGTGAGATTTGCTTCCGCGGTGAGGGCCTGCGTCCTGCCGGCCGCCAGCTGTGCTTCCGACTGTGCAACGTCGGTACGTGTGACTTCGCCGACATTGAAACGGTCACGGGTCTGCTTGAGCGTCTGCTCGAGCACCCGCACGTTGCTGCGCTGGACTTCGAGCGTCGCCGAGTCGCGCAGATAATCCATGTAGGTCGTGGCGGCCTGGAGCAGCACGCTTTGATCGAGACTGCGCAGCGCTTCGCGAGAGCCGGACACCTGACTCTCGGCGGCACGCGTCCTGTTGGCAGTCTGGTTACCGTTGTAGAGCGTCTGGGAAGCAGTCAGACTCGCACTGCGCGGCAGGCTCCTGCCATTGACGGGAGGGTCATTGCTGCCGCTCTTGAAGTCCGAGTACTGGTAACCACCGCTGGCGGTCAGATTGACCTTCGGGCGATATCCCGACAGCGCCTGAGGCACGTTTTCGTCCGTCGAACGCACCTGGGCACGCTGTGCGTTGAGTTGCGGATTGTTCTGATAGGCGCGCACCAGCGCGGCTTCGATCGTGTCCGCCAAGGCAGGCGTCGGCCCGGCAAGCGCCAGCAGCAGGACCGAAACCGCAGCGCCGGTGAAGAGCTTCACCCCATGCATCCCAAAAATTCCGTTCATTCTAACGCCCGGCTCGTGCCCGCGAGCTGGGTTACCGTCTACGAGTGGAGTCATCGCCCCGCCGCAACATAAGACGCGGTCAAGCGCGACGGAACTACCTGAGGGTAGTTCTCGGTGGAAACTCTTCACGTGCAGCATCCCGGCCACACTTCTGATTCAGAACGGGATTTTATCGGGTTCTGGGCCGTCAGAACACGAAGGCGGCAGCCCGCGCCAGCCCGGGAAGGACCGGGGCAGCAGCGTCGAACAGCGCCCGATGGCCGAATTCACCATGGGTCTGGGTCATGATTATGGCACGCGGCGGCCTCGATTCGGCGGACACCCCCACCAGACGCCCGCCCTCCTTCAGCTGCCCGAGCAGCGCTTCCGGCGTCACCTCGGTCGCGCCATTGAGGATGATCACGTCAAAGGGAGCGGCCGAAGGATCGCCCTCGGCGCAGGCGGCGGCCTTGCAGGTCACATTGGCGAGGTTCAGGGCGGCCAGGGCGGGCTTGGCCTTCGCGGCCAAAGCCGGGTCGCATTCGGTCGCGGTAACCTGCTGCGCGAGCTTGGCGGCCAGAGCCGCGAGGTAGCCCGTGGCGCACCCGACCACCAGCACGTTGTCGCCCTCGCCGATTTCGGCGGCCTGGAGCAGCTTGCCGGTCAGCTGCGGCTTGATCAGGAACCGCTTGGCGGCGCCTTCGCTCACGTCGAGGTCAAGATCGAGATAGGCCAACGCCTGCCGGTCGGCCGGCACGAAAGCCTCGCGCGGAACCGTGAGCATGGCATCGAGAACACGACGGTCGGTGACGTCATTGGTGCGCACCTGGCCATCGACCATTTTGAGGCGCGCGGTCGAGAAACCGGACATTTGCGGACCCTGCAAGGCGGACGATGCCGCGGACGAAATTCGCGGCATCTTTGGAGCATGCACGGCCAAAACGCAACACGGCCGTTCGCCTGCGGGGCCAAGGCTTCCGCATCTTCAAGGCTTCCGCATCTTACCGCTTCAGGGCCGGAGGGGATTATTCGATGGCCACCGCTAGGCGACCGATCAGAGCGGCGACCTCGTCCAGCCGAGCCGAATCGGGCGTCTCGACCGCACGCGCCAGACAGGCGAGGCATTCGTCGTCGCTGAGTTCGGGAACGTCGGCCGGCAGAATCGAGGGGGCCATATGGTCGACCTGGATGTCTGGCATGGGAATCAGCTCCGTTGAGATCCGGCAAACCCAAGGCTCGATTTCAATTGAGTCGATTTGGCGCCACCCGCATGGCGTGACGGCGCCCATGCACACATCTGCTTGAGGATGATTCCGGGCGAGAATTTATGGATGCGCGGCTCAGAGAGCAAAGCAACGACGTCGCGCGCCACATGAGGGCGCAACCATAAACCATTGAATTTGCGGCAGGATTTGGCTCCCCGGGCTGGATTCGAACCAGCGACCATCCGATTAACAGTCGGATGCTCTACCGCTGAGCTACCGAGGAAAAGGCGAACCAGTCGTTCGCGCGCGGCTGCGTATAACAAAGCCGCTTGCGCTTGCAAAGGACGAATTCGTCATCATCCGCAGGCGCGCCGGAGGAAGGCTGGGACGACCCCTCCTCCGGCCATGTCGCCAAAGGCTATTCCGCGAGGAACGAGGTGGTCTTGGTGCCGGGATCGTAGCGCAGCCGAAGCGCGGTCATCTTGCAGAGGTTGACGTTCTTCCAGAGCACGGCTTCGTCGTAGTTCTGCCAGTCGACGCGGATGTTCCAGACGCAGCCATCGTCGTCTTCGTCGAACTCGACATAGGTGCTGGCCTGGTTCTGCAAAACCTTGTCGAGCTCATTGTCCCATTCGTCCAGGCCATCGTCCGGCGCGTTGAAGCCCAGGAATCTGATGGCATAGCCGGTCTCGTTGACGACGGTGACGTTGCGGGCATCGGCCGCGAACGACGGCATGGCGGCGATCGAAAGGCCGATCGCGATCAGTCCAGACAGAAAATATTTCATATGAAATTCCCCGATCGAAACAGGCTTCGGCACCTGGCGTCGATCGGCGCAGGCGCCGCGGCAACCAATGGCGTTGCCTCAGGAAGATTCGTCCGGAGTGCGATCGAAAGGTTCAAGACGATCGATCGGCACTCCGGCACGTTGCGCGACGCGAGACGCGCTCAGCCTGTTTATCGATTCGAATTCTCCGCAGCAATGAACGGGCATTCATAGATCGGCGGTGTTCGTCTTCTCGGGTGCCGGCACGGCCGCGCCGTTGCTCTTGCCGGTCACGGCGCCGACCAGCGCCTTCACGGGATCATCGTCGGGCGCAAAGCCGCTCTGGCGCAAGATCTCGTCGATCATCGGACGCAGCGCATGCACCTTGAGCAGCTCGCCTGCGAGCCCCTCGCCGAAGCCGACATTGCCTCCGCCGGCGCCGTTGCCGCCGAACGCGCCGCCGGTGTGCAGGATACGGACGTCCTTGAGGTTGGCGATGGGCTTGACCATCTCGGCCAGCGCCGACGGCATCGTCTCGATCCGCTTCTTGGCGATCTCGAAATCGATGACGTTGGCGCCGAGCTTGTTCTGCGCCTCGTTCTTCATGGTGATGACAGCGGCTTCCGCCTCGCCGATGTTGCGCACGCCGACGGCCTTGATCTTGTTGGACTCGGCTTCGGCCGTGGCCAGCGTCTTGACGGCCTCGGCGCGATCGAGCGAGGCCTTCTTCTCGGCTTCGGCCGCGACGATCAGCTCGGTCGATTTGCGCTCGGCCTCAGTCCGCGCGGCCAGCACCTGGGTGAGACGGGCACGATCGGCGACCTCGACCGCGCGTGCGGTCACGACCTTTTCCTCCGCGGAGACCGCGATCGCCTCGGCGGTCTTGGCCTCGGCGACGGCTTCAGAGGTCTGCTTGCTCTTGGACGCGATCTGGATCTCGTTCTCTTGGGTCGCGATCTGGATCTCGCGCTGGGCGTCGGTCTTGCGCTTGTTGATCGCCAGATCCGACTCGATCACCGCGGTTTCCTTGACCTGCTTGGCGCCGGCTTCCTTCTCGGCAACGGCACGGTCGGTATCGATGCGGGCATTCTCCTCGGTGAGGCGCGCGGTCTGCGTCGCGGTTGCGACCTCGGCGCGGGTGCTCGCGGTCTTGTTGGCGATGTCGCGCTCCTGCGACAGCTCGGCCTCCTTCTTGGTCCGCTCGATGCCGAGGGTCTGCTGCCGCGCCTCGAGGTCCTTCTGGGCGATCGCCACCTCGTTGTCGCGTACGATGGCGTTGCGGTCACGCCGGCGGGTCTCGGTGACGGTTTTGAGCTGGGTGAGACCTTCGGCGTCGAAGAAGTTCTCCGGGTTGAAGAACTTGACGTCGGTCTGGTCGAGCTTTGTGAGCGACACGGATTCGAGCTCGAGGCCGTTGGATTTGACGTCGGACTCGACCGTCGCCTGCACATGCTTGACGAAATCCGAGCGCTTCTCCTGCAGCTCCAAAATGGACATGGTCGCCGCCACCGAGCGCAGGCCGTCGACGAATTTCGCCTCGACCTGGTTGCGCAGGGCTTCGGCATCATTGGTCAGTGCGCCCAGCGTCTGGCTCGCAAGCGCGATGCTCTCGTCGTCGGGGCGAACGCGCACGTAGAACTCGGCGACGATGTCGACGCGCAGCCGGTCCTTGGTGATGAGGGATTCCCGCTCCTTGCGCTCCACGGTGAGCCGCAGCGTCTTCAGATTGACGCTGGCATAGGAATGGAAGATCGGCAGGATCATGGCGCCGCCGTCGAGCACCACCTTCTTGCCGCCGAGGCCGGTGCGCACGAAGGCCTCGTCGCGGGTGGCGCGCTTGTAGAGGATGGTGAAGACGATCCCCAGGACGATGATCAGCGCGACGCCGATCATGGCCGGGACTGCGATGTCGAACATGATGTTCTCCGATGATGACTTGCTAGCTGTTTAGAGTGGGCTTGGAAGGTTTGAGTTCATCGTCGGCCTTGACCGCCACGAAGCGGGTGCCGTCGCGGTCGACCAGCAGGACCAGGGTTCCCTGCGGCAGAGGCGATGACGCCGGCGCCGCAACCGCCCAGACGAAATGGCGGTTGCCGTGGACGTCGGCGACGCTGACGCGGCCGGGCGGCCCCTGGTCGAGCGGGCCGATGACGACCTCACCGATGCGGCCGACGAGATCCCCGAGGCCGACGGCATAGCTTTCATCCCTGGGAATGACCCGCGCGATCGCCCTGCTGGCAGCGCGGACCAGCGGAACCGAGACCGCGACGGCCCCGACCGAGGCGACCGTTGCCGGCAAGGGCCCCGCAACCATCCGCGCGATGTCCTGGATCAGGAAGCCGGTGATGGAGAAGGCGCCGAGCAGCAGCAGCAGGAAGATCAGAAGCGGCACGCCGCCGACATTGATCCAGGAAATGGCGTTGATGACGCCATTGTCGCTGGGATGACCGAAATCGATGTTGGTGCCGAGCATCTCGCTGAGCGAGGCCCCGACCAGCATCGAGATCACCTCGATCGAGCCGACGATGACGATCATGGCCGCCGCGATCGCGAACGGCCTGACCTCCGGCGACATCACGTGTTCGAGCAGAGCGCTCATGACACATTACTCAGGAGCGCGACTTCAATCGCGCCAGCCTCGCTGCAATCTCCTTGTCGCGATGCAACGTGCTGAGCTCGTCGATGTCGCTCGAATACGGGATCCCCTGCGGCACGCCGGTGGCGCGTGCCACCGCCCTGCCCGCCCGCAGCGCCTTCGCCGCCGCAGAGCCGCCCCCCTGTTTTCGGGATGACGTCGAGGCCTGATGGCTCGCCGCCGCCTCGCTCTTTTCGAGATCGGCACGGCGCTGCTCAGCATCCTGGAGCGCGGACAGCACCGCGCGCAGCGAGGTGATGCATTGCTCGATCTTCTCGTTGTTCTCGTCGATGGCACGGGAAAGCACATCGAACTGCGCCTCCATATCCATCTGGCGCGCGATGCCGGCGCGCGCGAGATCGTCACGGCCATCAGCGATCGCGCCCTCGATCTTGGGTGCGAGATCGGCCATCTCGCGTTCGATCTCGGTGCGGCGCGCGTTGAGGCGATATTCCTCGGCACGCGCAGCGGCGAGCGCGTCGCGCGCTTCGCTCTCGGCGCGCTCGATCTCGCGGATGGCCTGGCCGACCACTTTCAGCTTGTTCTTGCCTTCCGCCTGCTCGATCGCGTCATAGGCGATCCCGGCGATCAGGCGCCCGACCCGGGACAGGAAGTTCTCGGGAGCGGCAGCGATGGTATCCATGGCGTTCTCCTCCTCTGGCAGATTGTTCGGCGTGACGCCGTAGTGAACTTCAAAACCGTCGTCGGTGCGGATGAGGCGCGCGGGCGCGCTCTGCCCCCAGCCCTCGGCATAGCCGGCGTAGTCGAAGGGCACGCTGAAGCGCCCTTGCACGGTCGCAATCGAGATGGTGGCGGGCCCCTTGATCTTGGCGAGCTTGTCGTCGAGCGGCAGGCGGCGGCCTTGCGCTGCGCGATATTCCGCGCGGTCGCGCAGGCCCAGCGTCACCAGCCGCGAGGGCAGCGCAGTTTCTTTCCGGATCGGCTCATAGGCGTGGGCGTGCAGCAGCACGACGTTGGAACCCACATTGTGGGTCCGCGCCACCTCGTCGAGGATCTCCATCATGCGGTCATAAGCCCTGAACGTCGCCTCGATGGCGGCCTTGGCGGCCGGGTCAGGGGCAAGCCTGTAACGCAGCGCGGACGGCGCGTTTCGGGGCGATTGGCTCATGGAAAGCACTAAAGCACCATTTTGGTGCTTTAGGAAGAGAAGGCATAATCACGTTTCCCTGACCCTCATGCACGCTACTTATTGGTCGCTGTGCCCGGGACCCGCGTTCAAGCCAGGCGTTCACCCCTAGATCACAGCCGATCAAGACTTCTTGCACGCGCGGGTTGCAATTTGAGACGAAATGCAGGGAGGGTTCGGCAAGTCGGTTGCTGCTCGCGCAGCTTTCGTGTCCCGGACAAGCTGCAACGCGTCAGCGTCGCGGCGCAGAGCCGGGACCCAGGAAGCCGCGCACCTGCTGATGCATGGGCCCGGCCCTGCAGCGCACCGTCGAACCGGACGATGCTTCGCATCGCCGGGGAGACGCTGCGCAGCGTCCGGGGCACGCGAGACTGAGCTCTCCTCCACGCAACGCCTCGCGCCACCAACTTGCAATGTATAACGCAGACACAGATCCGCATCCTCGCGGCTCACTCTGCCCGAGCTTTGCTCATCTCATCGCCCTCTTTGTCAGAGGGCGCAGGGAAGACCGGGTGCCGGCTGGCACCCGCGGTCCACTGTGCGAAACCTGCGTGACAAGAAGCTGCACAGCGGCATACAGGTGTAGCCAGGACAACCCGGCCTTCCCTGCGCAGTGGTTTGACGGCTTATGCCGAGTTCTCCCCGGGGAGCGATGCACTATTGCCCCCGTCGCCTTGCAGATGACTGATGGGCGCACCCGGTCGGGCCGCACACATCACCACAAGACTTGACGCACAGACCCCGGGCGTCAGGACGACACGGTTTTGCCGTACGCAGATCACACCGGTCGTGTGCGCGATAGGCTGTCGCTCACGGTTGCCCGCCCTGCGATGCCTCTCGCGCCGATGTGACTAGCGTCCACCGCAGCTCACCCCACGTTTCGTGACGATCGCGATACGCCCCTCTGACCGGGGTGAGGTGGCCGGACAATGCGACAAAGCCGAAATTCTGTAAAGGCGAATATTTTCGCCTGCGCGCCTTGCCCCACGGCTAGCGTGTTTTGCCCGTCGGGCAGCGCAACCGCTTGTAGGCTAGAGCCGGATTGCGCTGCGATCCCATCCGGGCGACGGGAGTTGCGGCCCCCGTTGATCCACAGGCTGTCCGCAGCATATCCACAGGGCCGGTATCGCGAATTCGTCAGCCGGCGCGAGCCACTTGCTGCGCACAAATCCACAGGTCCTCAGCCGCCGGCCTGATCGAACACGCTGCGGCAGGCTTCGCTCAGGCTCGACCGGTTGCGCCGGAGGCACGCCGTGATGGCGCGGACGTTGGGTATTTCGCCGGCGCAGAGCCGGTAGACGTCGGGCGTGCAGGCCCGGCGCTGTTCGGCCGTCCCCTGCGCGTGGGCAGCGGAAGCAAACAGTGTCAGGAACAGCCCGACCGTGGAGGCGCGGCGCGCCCGGCTCTTCACACCCGCAAACCGCAAGAACCTCGCCTTCATGACCAGTCTCCCGTTCGCCCTGCCCGCTCCGGCCTGCATCGGGCCGGTATGCGAAGGGGTAGGAGAAATAAACCGCCGAGGATGTGATTTCTTTCACACGGCCCGCGCAGCGGAGGAACCTAGGGTTTCCGCGGGGATTTTTTTAGACATCGCTAACCAATCGGGACCCGATCGCCAGATCGTTAAAATGCGAACGATCGGCTCAACCGGGTAACAAACCGGCTCTGCGACATTGCACCGTCCGCGTTCTGCGAGGGTGCGATGAGAAGCGAAGCCGAATTCAACTTGCTGCTGGATGCCGTCCGGGACGCCATGGTCATTGAAGACTTTGCTCCCGCGCCGGAGGAGGAGTTCGTGCCCCGCTCGTGGAGTTTTGACGCGACGCCCAAAGCCGCCAATGACAACGAGGGCGCCTGGCCCCTCCTGCCGTTCCCCGACGGATGGTACGCGGCCTGCTGAGGGCTGCTTTCACGGTGAGCCGCAGCGCCCGCCTCGCGGGCGTTTTGCCGTTGCCGGAAACCGGGCGGCGCGACGATCAGGTCTTGACGCGTTCCTCGCCATCCTGCGGCGCCCGGTCGGGTGCGGCCGATGGAAAGATGCTGTCATAGATCGCACGGGCCTCACGGATGAGGCGAGCCCGTTCCAGCTCGGATTTCGGGACAAGTCGGACGATGTCGCCCACGGGTGCTCCAGCGCTCGTTGATGTCAGTCGCATCACTTCGCAGATGCGAAGTCTATGCCAACGGGCGTGAATCGGCGGTTTCCAGCAAGCCCCGGGCAAACCCGGTGATCGATCCGCCTCTCACGTCGGCAGAACGTTGCGCGCAGCCCTCTGCGGAACTGGCGGCGAAATCGAATAATGCTGGGATATCAGAGGGTTGTGATGGAGGCCACGACCAGAATTGAACTGGTGTACACGGTTTTGCAGACCGTTGCGTAACCACTCCGCCACGTGGCCCCGTAAGGCCGGAGCAATATAGGGGATGAAGGGTTTAGGCAACCGCCTTCGACCGATTTTGGGTGGGGGCCGCCCCGTCAGGGGGACCTTCGAAGCGTTACGCCTTTCTCCCGCCGGACCCCGCCAGATATTGCGCGAGAATCGTATCGGTTGCGCCGGCGGCGATGATCCTCCCCTGCTCCAGCAGGATCGCCCGGTTGCAGCTGCTCTGGATCAGCTCGATGTCATGCGAGGCGAACACCAGGATGCCAGCGCGGGCGACGATCTCGTCGAGCCGCTGCCGCGCCTTCTTGCGGAATTGCTGGTCGCCGACGCCGATCCATTCGTCGAGCAGCACGATCTCGCCCTCGACCGCGGTTGCGACCGCGAAGATCAGGCGCAGCATCATGCCGCTGGAATAGGTGCGCAGCGGCAGGTCGAGCCGATCGCCGAGCTCGGTGAACTCGGCAATCTCCGCCCGCCGCGCGTCGATCTCGGCGCGCCGCGCGCCGATCACGAGCCCGCGCCGCATGA
Source organism: Bradyrhizobium sp. TM233 (assembly GCF_036247965.1). NCBI lineage: Bacteria > Pseudomonadati > Pseudomonadota > Alphaproteobacteria > Hyphomicrobiales > Nitrobacteraceae > Bradyrhizobium > Bradyrhizobium sp. TM233. The sequence continues at coordinate 90,972 of NZ_BTIG01000020.1, forward strand.
TGTTCTCGTAGCCGGTCGCTTCCTCGTCGAAACCGGCCTGCAAATCGAACAGCGACAGGCAGCGGCCGCGTACGTCGATGCTCCCCGCCGTCGGATGGTAGATGCCGGCGAGAACCCGCAGCAGCGTGGTCTTGCCGGCGCCGTTGGCGCCGATGATGGCGAGGCGGTCGCCGGCGCGGATGTCGAGGCTGACCTCGTTCAACGCCGTGATGATGTGCGAAACCGCCGGCTTCCGCCGCAGCGTCACGGCGCTGACGAACCGGCTGCGCAGCGAGCGGTCGCGAAACGACAGCACCGGAAACGTGACCGAGACGTCGCGAAGCACGATGTGGGCCGGGGCGGTCATGCGCGCATCACAGCCAATACGCCACGCGATGGCGGTATTTTGCGTAGCAGCCGAGGCCGATGGCGGCCGCGACGATCGCATAGAGGGCCCCTAGCAGCCATTGCTCCGCATCGGTCGGCTGCGACAAGAGCGGCCGTCGCACCAGATCGAGCAGCGTCGCGAACGGATTGACCAGCGTCAGCCAGTGAAACGCGGTGCCGCGCGCGCTGTCCTCGGTCCAGATGATCGGCGTGAGAAAGAAGACGAATTGCAGGCCGCTGACGATCGCCGAACCGATGTCGCGAAAACGCGCGCAGAGCATGCCGAGCGCGACCGAGCCGCCGAGCAGCGCGAGGAACAGGATCGCAAAGCCGGGCAGCGCGAGCAGCATGCTCCAGTGCAGCGGCCAGGGCAGCACGACGTAGAGCAGCACGACGATCACCAAATGATGCGCGAAGATGAGGACGTTGCGCGCGATCATCTGGAGGACATGAACGATCAGCGGCGCCGGCACCGCCTTGATGAGATGGCCGGACGCCACGAAGATGTTGGAGCCCTCCTGAAGCGTCGTGGCGATCAGGGTCCAGACGATCAGGCCGATCGCGAAGGACGGCAGGAAGACGGCGATGTCCTGCTTGAACAGGGCCGCATAGACCGTGCCGACGCTTGCGATCGTCGCGGCGAGCGTCAGCGTGATCCAGAGCGGGCCGATCACGGTCCGGCGGTAGCGCAGCGAAATGTCCATCAGCGCGAGCGTGCCCCAACGATCGGGCCGCGCCGCCTGTGCCAGAATTTCCTTCGCTGCGAGCTGAATTCGACTGCCCCTCAAGTTCTCGCTCTCCGATGCCGCAACAGGAGAGCAGATCGCAACCGGTTTCGGCCGATCGTCTCTAGACGCCCGGCCCTCGCGGTGCAATCGACCGTACAGATGAGTTGGGCCGAAGTCAGGCTCGTTTGCGCCGCCGGAAGTCGCGCCGGCCCTTCGGGGCAGGTTTGGGCGCCAATTCCGGCATCTCGGCCTGGACCTCGCGGTAGCGTGTTAACAGGCGTTCAAAGCTCGCATTCAGCGTCTCGGCGATATCAGGACGCCGCTCGAGGCCGGCGAGGATCGTCGCCGCAGCCTCGATGGTAGAGAGCCCGTCCTTGCGCGGCTCCTTGCGCAGACGGCCATAGCGCGAGGGATGCGCGGGGTTGAGGATCACGCGCTGGCACTTGAGCATCCAGGGATTGCGCCACCACAGCGCCTTGGCCTGGCTCCAGGTGCCGTCGAGCAGCACGATTCCTTCGAGCTTGCCGAGGATCCCGCGCTGGTTCTCCGCGACCTCGCCCTTGCGGTTGAGCGCGACGATCTCGCCTTCGGCTTCGAGATCGGCGGCGCGCGCCGAGCCGAGATAGAGCACGGCCCAATGCGAGGCATTCTCGACCGGCCGTCCCAGCGCCTTGGACAGGCTCGGCCAGGACAGGCCGACCCGCACCGTGGCATCGGCAAAATGCCGGGCCAGCAGCCGCGCAGTGCCGAGCGCCATGTCCTGCTCCTGCGGGTGCTGCAGGATCAGGAGCCCGAGGCGGCTCTTTTCAATTGGCGTGACGCTGTCGCAGATGCACAGCGGCATCGGCTTCTGGCAATGCGGGCACTCGGGGATCGGATCGGCGGCGGCAATATCTGGCGGGTTCGACATGGCCGCCGCTATACGCTTGATGCGGCGCTTCAACAACCTATTCCGCCGGCGCTGGCACCGGGCGCGGCGCCGACCGCCGCCGCAGGCGGTCGATCAAGAGGTAGATCACCGGCGTGGTGTAGAGCGTCAGGATTTGCGAGACGAACAGGCCGCCGATGATGGTGATGCCGAGCGGACGGCGGAGCTCCGTGCCGGGGCCGGTCGCGACCACGAGCGGAATGCCGGCGAACAGCGCCGCCATGGTCGTCATCAGGATTGGACGGAAGCGTGCCTGGCAGGCCTCGAAGATCGCTTCCGCCGAGGACAGGCCGCGCTGACGTTCGGCGTCGAGCGCGAAATCCACCATCATAATGCCGTTCTTCTTGACGATGCCGATCAAGAGGATGATGCCGACGAAGGCGATCACCGTCAGCGGCGTGTTGGTGAGCTGCAGGGCGAGCAGCGCGCCGAGACCGGCCGAGGGCAGCGTCGAAATGATCGTGAGCGGATGGGCGAGGCTCTCATAGAGCACCCCGAGCACGATATACATCGCCACCAGCGCGCCGAGGATCAGAAGCGGCTGGCGGCCGCTGGTCTTGGCGAAGTCGCCGGCGTTGCCGTCGAAGCTGCCGCGGATGCCCTCGGGCATGTGCAGCTCCTCGACCGCGCGCTGGATGTTCTGGGTCGCCGCCTGAAGCTGCACGTCCGGCATCAGGTTGAACGACACCGTGGTCGAGGGAAACGACTGCGAGTGATAGACCGCGAGCGCGGCCAACCCACGCGTCGCGTGCACGACGGCCGACAGCGGCACCTGCGCGTCGCCGGCGCCGGCAACATAGATGCGCTCGAGGTTGGAGGGATCGACCTGGAACTTCGGATCGATCTCCAGCACGGTCATGTACTGGTTGCGCTGGGTGTAGATGATCGAGATCTGCCGCTGCGAGAACGCGTTGTTCAGCGCATTGTCGATGTCCTGAACCCTGACGCCGAGCGCCGAGGCCTTCTGGCGATCGATCGCGAGCGTGAGCTGGAGGCCGCCTGGATCGCGGTCGCTGGAGATGTCGGTGATACCCTCGACGCTCTCCATGCGCTTGGCCACGATCGGCGCCCATTTCTGCAGCAGGCCGAGATCGGTGCTGGTCAGGGTGTACTGGTAGTCGGAATCGCTCTGCCGCCCGCCGGCACGGACGTCCTGGGCGGCGAACATGAAGAGGCGGATGCCGGGCACGGGATACAGCGCGCGCCTGAGACGGTCGATCACGACCTGCGTCGAGACGTGGTCGCGCTCCTCCGGCGGCTTCAGGCTGATGTACATGATGCCGCGGTTCGAGGTCGCTCCCCCCGGGCCGCCTCCGGCGCCGACGGTCGAGCCGATGCCGGCCACGGCGGGGTCCTGCATCACGATGTCGGCGAGCCGCTGCTGGAGACCGAGCATCGACTGGAACGAGATGTCGGCCGAGGCCCGCGTCGCCCCGATCACGAAGCCGGAATCGTCGGTCGGGAAATAGCCCTTGGGGACCTTGATGTAGAGCGTCACCGTGAGGCCGATGGTGGCGAAGAACACCAGCAGGGTCGCCAGCGGATAGTCCAGCACGGTGCGCAAGGTCCGGGCGTAGAAGGCGACGATGCGCGACAGCGAGCCCTCGATCATCCGATCGAACAGCGTCGCCGTGCCGGACGGGGTCTGCCGGATGTAATGGGCGCAGATCATCGGCGTCACCGTGAGCGACACCAGCGTCGAGACCAGGATGGCGAAGGTCAGCGTCAGCGAGAATTCGCGCAGCAGGCGGCCGACAATGCCGTCCATGAAGATCAGCGGCGTGAACGCGGCGACCAGCGACAGGCTGATCGAGACCACCGTGAAACCGATCTGCCTCGCGCCCTCCTGCGCCGCCCGGAGCGGCCGCATGCCATGCTCGAGATTGCGGTACATGTTCTCGATCATGACGATGGCGTCGTCGACCACGAAGCCGACTGAGATTGCGAGCGCCATCAGCGACAGATTGTCGATCGAGAAGCCCGCCACCCACATGCCGGCGCAGGTGCCGGCCAGCGCCAGCGGCACCGAGATGCCGGCCGCGATCGTCGGCGTCAGCCTGCGCAGGAACACGAACACCACGACCATCACCAGGATCGCGGTCGCCAGCAATGTCCATTGCATGTCGAGCACGCTGGCGCGGATCGTGCCGGTGCGATCGACCAGGGTGGAAACCTCCACGCCGGCCGGAATCCATTGCCTGAGCTCGGGGATCAGCGCCTTCACCCGATCGACGGTGTCGATGACGTTGGCGTCGCCCTGCTTGGTGATCTGGATCAGCACCGCCGGCTGCTTGTTGAACCAGGCGATGGAACGGGCGTTGCGGACGGAATCCTGGATATCGGCGACGTCGGACAACCGGACGAAATTGCCGTTGGCGCTCTTGATGACGACGTCGCGGAATTCCTTGGCGGTCCGCATCTGCCGGTTGAGCGCCAGCGTCTCGCTCTGGCGTTCGCCGTTGAAGATTCCGACGGGGCCGAGCGGATTGGCGTTGATGATGGCGGTGCGGACGTCGTCGGTGGCAATTCCGGCGTTCGAGAGCGCCACCGGATTGAGCTGGATGCGTACCGCCGGTTGGTCGGCGCCGCTGATGGCCACGTTGCCGACGCCAGGAACCTGCGAGATGCGCTGCGCCAGCACGGTGTCGGCGACGTCGTAGATCGCGCTGGCTGCGAGTGTGTTCGAGGTCAGCGCCAGCACGAAGACGGGCGCGCCGGCCGTATTGGCCTTGCGGAAGCGCGGCAGCGTCGGCAGGTCGCTCGGCAGGTCGACCATCGCGGCGTTGATCGCCGCCTGCACGTCGCGCGCGGCCTTGTCGATGTTGCGGCCGATGTCGAACTGGAGCTGGATGCTGGTGTTGCCGAGCGTCGAGGTCGAGGTGATCTGGTTGATGCCGGCGATCTCCCCTAACCGCCGCTCCAGCGGCGAGGCCACCGTCGCCGCCATCACCGCCGGGTCGGCGCCGGGCCGGCTGGCCGAGACGAAGATGGCGGGGAAGTCGACGTTCGGGACCGAGGCGACGGGAAGGAACTCGTAGGCGACGACACCCAGCAGGAACAATCCGATCGACAGCAGCGTGGTCGCGACCGGACGGCGGATGAAGGGCTCCGAGATCGACACCATCACTGCATCCCCTCGGTCGCGCCCGCGACCGGCGGGCCGCCGGATTCGGCCGGCGGCAGCGCCTGCTCCAGGCGGCGGTTGATGCGGTCGAGCGCGAGGTAGATCACGGGCGTCGTGTAGAGCGTGAGCAATTGGCTGAGCAGCAGGCCGCCGATGATGGAGATGCCGAGCGGAAAGCGCAGCTCGGCGCCGGTGCCGCTCTCGATCGCGAGCGGCAAGGCACCGAACAGCGCCGCCAGCGTCGTCATCATGATGGGTCGGAAGCGCAGCAGGCAGGCCTGCACGATGGCTTCGTTCGGCGACATGCCCTGCCGGCGCTCGGCCTCCAGCGCGAAGTCGATCATCATGATCGCGTTCTTCTTGACGATGCCCATCAAGAGGATGATGCCGATCAGGCCGATGACCGAGAGGTCCTGCCCACACAGCACCAGCGCCAGGATCGCGCCGACGCCGGCCGAGGGCAGCGTCGACAGGATCGTGATCGGGTGGATGTAGCTCTCGTAGAGCACCCCTAACACGATGTAGATCGTGATGACGGCGGCAAGCAGCAGCCAGGGCTGGCCCGCGAGCGCCTTGGCGAATTCGGCGGCATCGCCGGCATAGACGCCGACGATGCTGTTGGGCATGCCGATCCGGGTCTCGATCGTCTTCACGGCCTCGACGGCATCGCCGAGCGCGGCGCCCGGCGCGAGATTGAAGCTGAGCGACACCGACGGGAACTGCGCCTGGTGCGAGATCGCGAGCGGCGCGGTGGTGCGCTTCAGCGTCGCCACTGCCGACAGCGGCACCTGGGCGTTGGGCGCGCCGGCGGTCGCGCTCGCAGCGCCCGGCAGATAGAGTTTCGACAGGATCGAGGGATCGCGCTGGTACATCGGCAGCGCCTCCAGCACCACGCGGTACTGGTTGGCCTGGCCGTAGATGGTCGAGATCTGCCTCTGTGCAAAGGCGTCGTTGAGCGTATCGGTGATGCCTTGCAGGCTGACGCCGAGCTGGCCTGCGCGGGTGCGGTCGACATCGAGCTGCGCCCGCAATCCGCCCTCCTGCGCCTCGGAGGAGACGTCGCGGAACAAGGGATCGCGCCGCATCTCCGTGACCAGCTTGCGCGCCCATTCCGACACCAGCGTCGCATCGGTGCCGGTCAACGTGTACTGGTATTGCGAGCGGCTCGACTGGGTCGAGATCTGCACGTCCTGCACCGGCTGGAAATAGACGGTCATGCCGGGAATGCCTGAGACCCGCTCCTTCAGCCGGACGATGACCGCGCTGACATCGTCGCGCCGCTCGCCGCGCGGCTTCAAGGTCATGACGAGACGGCCGACATTGGTGGTCGGATTGACCGAGCCGGCGCCGATCACCGAGACCACGCCGACCACGTCGGGGTCGGCCTTGATGGCGTCGGCAGCCTCGGCCTGCCGCTTCTGCATCTCCGCGAACGACACGTCCGGCCCCGCCTCCGTCACCGCCGTGATCGAGGCGGTGTCCTGCAGCGGCAGGAAGCCTTTCGGCGCGACGACGTAGAGGACGAGGGTCGCGATCAGCGTGGCGAAGGTCACGACCAGCGTCGTCCGCTGGTGCTGCAAAACCACCAGCAGCGTCCGGTGATAGGCCTCGACGGTGCGGTCGATGAAGCGGCTGATGGCGGCGAGGCCCGGCACCGCCAGCTCCTCATGGGCGTGCTTGAGCAGGCGCGAGCACATCATCGGTGTCAGCGTCAGCGAGACCACGGCCGAGGTCACGACCGCGATGGTCAAGGTTAGCGCGAATTCGCGGAACATGCGCCCGACGAGGCCGGACATGAACAGCAGCGGGATGAAGACCGCGATCAGCGACACCGTCAGCGAGATCACGGTGAAGCCGATCTCGCTGGCGCCCTTCAGCGAGGCCTCCATCGGCCCGTCGCCGTTCTCCATATGGCGGACGATGTTCTCGATCATGACGATGGCGTCGTCGACGACGAAGCCGGTGCCGATCGTGAGCGCCATCAGCGACAGATTGTCGAGGCTGAAGCCGGCGAAATACATGATGCCGAAGCTGGTGATCAGCGACAGCGGCAGCGCCACGCCGGCGATCAGGGTCGCTCGCAGCGAGCGCAGGAACAGCAGCACCACCAGCGTCACCAGCACGACGCTGAGAACCAGCGTGAACTGCACGTCGTGGACCGAGGCGCGGATGGTCACGGTGCGGTCGGAGACGATGGTGAGGTTCACGCCGGCCGGAATCGCGCGCTGCACCTTGGGGATTTCGGCGCGGATCTGGCTGACGACGTCGATGACGTTGGCGCCGGGCTGGCGCTGGATGTCGATGATGACGGCCGGCGTGCCCTGGTACCAGCCGCCGGTGCGGTCGTTCTCGAGGCCGTCGACGATCTGCGCGACGTCGGCGATGGTGACCGGCGAGCCGTTGCGGTAGGCGATGATGACGGGCTTGTAGGCCTCGGCCGCAGCGATCTGGTCGTTGGCCGCGATGATGTAGGATTGCTGCGCGCCGTCGAGCGAGCCTTTCGGCCCCGAGACGTTGGCATTGGCGATCGCGGTGCGCAGATCTTCCATGGCGATGCCGTAGGCGGCGAGCCGTGCCAGGTCCGCCTGGATGCGCACCGCCGGCTTCAGCCCGCCCAGCACCGAGACCCGCCCGACGCCGGAGATCTGGCTCAGCCGTTGCGCCAGCAGCGTGTCGGCGATGTCGCTCATCGCCCGCAGCGAGATGGTGTCGGAGCGCAACGCCAGCGTCATGACAGGCGCGTCCGCCGGGTTCACCTTGGCGTAGGTCGGCGGATACGGCAGCGTCTTGGGCAGCACGCCCGCCGCGGCGTTGATCGCGGCCTGCACGTCCTGGGTCGCGCCGTCGATGTCGCGGTTGAGATCGAACTGGAGCGAGATCTGGCTGACGCCGAACGAGCTGGTCGAGTTCATCGCCGACAGCGACGGGATCTGCCCGAGCTGCCGCTCCAAAGGCGCCGTGATCAGCGAGGCGATCACGTCGGGGCTCGCGCCCGGGAGCTGCGTCGTCACCTGCACGGTCGGGAAATCGACCTGCGGCAGCGCCGAGACCGGCAGCGCGAAATAGCCCAGCAGCCCGCCGATCAGCAGCGCGATGCCGAGCAGCGAGGTCGCGATGGGACGGCGGATGAAGGGTTCGGAGACACCCATGGGATCTGCCTGCCGCTTCAAGCGGCTGTTGTCGGGATCATGGCTGCTTGGCTCCACTTCCCGATGCCCCCGGACCTGGCGCAGGTCCTGGAGCCGGCCCGGTCTGCCCCTTCTGGTCGCCCTCGCTGCTACTCCGCTTGGCGCGGAACTCGCCGTCCTTGCCCTGTCCGTCCTTCGGACCTTCCTTCTGGCCGTCCTTGGCGCCATCCTTCTTCTGGGCGTCGGGCCCGCGCGAGCGCTTGCGCGGGGCAAGATCAGCCGATGGGGTCTGGTCGTCGCGGCCGACGGTCACCTTGGAGCCGTCGGACAGATTGGCGAAGCCCGTGGTGACGACCTTGTCGGTCGCCGACAGGCCGCTGGCGATCACGGCGTCATGCTCGTTCTGCTGCGTCACCGTCACCGGCTTGGCCGAGACCACGTTGTCCTCGCCGATGACGTAGCTGAACGTTCCGATCGGGCCGCGCTGCACGGCCGATGTCGGCACCACCAGCGCCTGCATCAGCGTCTCGACCTTGAGACGGACATTGACGAACTGGCCCGGCCAGAGCTGGTAGTTGGCGTTGGGAAATTCCGCCTTGAGCTTGAGCGTGCCGGTGGTCTGGTCGACCTGGTTGTCGATGCCGGTGAGCTTGCCGGTGTCGATCACGGTGACGCCGTCATTGCCGAACACGTCGACCGCGAGCGTGCCTTTCGCCGCGGCCGCATTGACGCGCATGATCTGTTGCTGCGGCAGGCTGAACCACACCGCGATCGGCTGCAATTGCGTGATCACCACGAGACCGGTGGTGTCGGAGGCGTGGATGATGTTGCCCTGGTCGACCTGGCGCAGGCCGGCGCGCCCCGAGAGCGGCGCGACGATCTTGGTGTAGCTCAGCGTCGCCGCCGCGTTGTCGATCGCGGCCTGATCGGCCTTGACCAGCGCCTCGGTCTGCGCGACCAGCGCGCGCTGGGTGTCGGCCTGCTGCTTGGAGCCGGCATTGGAGGCAGCGAGCTGCTCGTAGCGCGTCAGATCGATGCGCTGGTTGGCGAGCTGGGCCTGGTCCTGCGCCTTCTTGGCGACCGCCTGGTCGTACGTGGCCTGGTAGAGCGCGGGTTCGATCTCGCCGAGCACGTCGCCCTTCTTGACGTCCTGTCCCTCGGTGAAGTTGACGGCGATCAGCTTGCCGTCGACCTGCGAGCGCACGGTCACGGTGTTGAGCGCGCGGATCGCGCCGACGCCGTCGAGATAGACGGGAACGTCCTGAACGCGCGGGCTCGCCGCCAGCACGGGCACCGGCAGATCGAGCCGCTGGTTGTTGTTGCGGTTGTTGGCCTGCTGCTGATGGGTGACGGTCCAGCCGAGATAGAACAGACCGCCGAGGATCGCGAGCGTGATCAGGGTCATGACAAAGCCGCGGCCGCGCGACGTCTTCGCCGTCCCCTCCTTCGCGCCTTGCTTGCTGTCCGGCTTAAAGAGCATTGACCGGTTTCTCCATTCGCGGCTCCCAGCCGCCGCCGAGCGCCTGATACAGGCTGACGATGGCGAGCAAGCGGGCCAGTTGCGCCTGTGACAGCGCGTCTTCCGCCTGGAACAGGGTCAGTTGAGTGTTGAGCACGGTCACGATGTCGGCGGTGCCGGCGCGCAATTGCTGCTCGGAGAGATCGAAGGCGCGGCGCGAGGCGACGACCACGTCGCGCTGCAATTGCAGCTTGATCGTGGTCTGCTTGATCGAGAACAGCGCATTGTCGACGTCGGCAAACGACTGGATAATCGTCTTGCGGTAGGTCTGGAGCAATTCGTCCTGCCGCGCCTTGGCGAACTCGAAATTGCCGAGGATCTTGCCGCCGTCGAAGATCGGCTGCGTGGCGCTGCCGACGAGCTGGAAGAAGGCCGCATGGGGCTGGAACAGCGAGACCAAGGCCGAACTCTGATAGCCGCCATTGCCGGTGAGCTGGATGGTCGGAAAGAACTGCGCGCGGGCATTGCCGATATTGGCGGTCGCAGACGCAAGCTGCGCCTCCTGGCGGCGAATGTCGGGCCGCTGCGTCAGGAGCTCCGACGGCAGGCCGGGCGTCACGCGCGGGATCGCGATCCGGTCCAGGGAGCCGCCGAGCACCCGCACGCTTTCCGGCGGGCGCGAGACCAGCACGGCGAGCGCGTTGACGTTCTGGTCGAGCGTCTGGCGCAGCGGCGGCACCAGGGCCTTCTGGTTGGCAAGCACGCTCTCCTGCTGGGCGACGTCGAGATCGGTGCCGGTGCCGGCCTTGCGCCGCTCCCTGACCGCATCGAGGATGCGCTGCGCGCTCGCAATATTGCGCTGTGAGGTCCTGATGCGATCCTGCGAGGCGAGCACCTGGAAATAGGCATTGGCGACGGCCGCAAGCGTCGTCAGCGCGACCGTGTCGCGATCGAAGCGGTTGGCATTCGCGGTCTCTTCCGCCGTCTGCAGCGCGTCGCGGTTCTGGCCCCAGAAGTCGAGCTGGTAGCTCGCGCTCAGCGATGCCGAGTAATTGACGACCTCGCGCCCCCCGATGGACAGGCCGGACGCGCTCGATCCCGAAGTGCGCGAATAGGTCTCCGATCCGCCTGTCGACACGCTCGGCAGCAGCGCCGCACCCGCCTGTCGCGCCTGGGCGTCAGCCTGGACGATGCGCGCAACGGCGGCGGCGATGTCGAGGTTGACGGTCTGCGCCTCTTCCATCAGCTGCGTCAGCTCCGCGGAGCGGAAGCCGCGCCACCAGTCCAGTGACGGCGGCGCATCACCCTTGCCCGCATATTTGTACTGCGTGGGAACGTCGAGGGCGGGATCCGGAAGGTCCTGGGTCAGCACGCAAGCACCCGAGCCGGCGGCGAGGCACAACACCGCAATCCAGCGCGCCGCGCGCAGCGTCCGGGATGCAGAACCTTCAGACCGCCGCACGGCGATCGCAGGAACATCCTGTGTCACATCCATCCCCCGCCGGGCAGATCGAACCGCCGCACAGCCGGATTAACCGATTCGCGGCGGGGCAGTCGGGGGGCTTTGGACAACTCGTTCACAGCGGCGATGCTTTCTGCGGAACCTCGAAAATCATACTAGCCGTGCGCTGACCAGCGGGACAGTCCCGCAGTTGCGAGATGGCCACGCCAATCAGGTGCGATCGAGTCGATCTGTATTCGAACGGTGACTGTCTCGCAGGGATTTCTCTCATTCTGAAACATTTGGATACGTGATCAAGCTTACCAAGATTTCATGTGATATTGCTGCCACAGTGGCACCTGAGCCTTTCCATCCGACCGCACCAACCCCCGCGCGGCGTTGGTTCAGTCGTACGCTCCGGCCGCTCCATCTCGCCTGGCCTTCAATTCCCGAAAGGGAGCCATCCCTCGAGCAGATATGATTTCGGCCATCCAGACCATCCACGTCCCTCGGGTGTCGGCTCATCTCACCCTTGGAAAAAAGCGGTCGCGAAGCGGCTGGTGGCGACCGTCATCTTCCGTGCTCTGGCGGAGTTCAGCCATTTCCTCCTATCGATATCTCGCCGCGTGGCCGAACGCATCATCGCCGGCCTCGCTTCTCGAGAATATCGCTGTTTGGACAGGCGTTTCAGCCGGTCTCGCCGCAGCGCAAAAGCCTTCCCCTTTGGCCTCCCAAGCACTAGGTTCTGACCAACCAGATCAACCCCCTTGGTAGCGATTTCCCCGACATGACCATTCGAAATGACGTTGTCGAAGCCATCGGCAACACCCCGCTGATCAAGCTGAAGCGCGCCTCGGAACTGACCGGCTGCACCATTCTCGGCAAGGCCGAGTTCATGAATCCCGGCCAGTCGGTCAAGGATCGCGCCGGCAAATGGATGATCCTGGAGGCCGAGAAGCGCGGCGAGCTCAAGCCCGGTGGTCTCGTGGTGGAAGCGACCGCCGGCAATACCGGCATTGGCCTTGCGGTCGTCGCGAGCGCGCGCGGCTACCGCACCCTGATCGTGATCCCGGAAACGCAGAGCCAGGAGAAGAAGGATTTCCTGAAGCTGTGCGGCGCCGAGCTGATCGAGGTGCCGGCCCTGCCCTACGCCAATCCCAACAACTACCAGCATGTCGGTCGCCGTCTTGCTGACGAGCTGCGCAAGACCGAGCCGAACGGCGTGCTGTTCGCCGATCAGTGGAACAACCTCGACAATGCCAAGGCGCATTACGAGTCCACGGGCCCCGAAATCTGGGAGCAGACCGGCGGTAAGGTCGACGGCTTCGTCTGCTCGGTCGGCAGCGGGGGCACGCTGGCTGGTGTCAGCCGTTACTTGAAAGAGAAGAACAAGAACGTGCGGATCGCATGCGCCGATCCGCACGGCGCCGGCATGTATGAATACTTCAGGACCGGCGATCCCAAGGCGACGCCGGGTGGCTCGATCACCGAGGGCATCGGCCTCAACCGGGCGACCGCCATCGTGGAGACCGCGAAGGTCGATGATGCCTATCTCATTCCCGATGCCGAAGCCGTCGGCGTGATCTACGAGCTGCTGCAGCACGAGGGCCTGTGCCTCGGCGGCTCGACCGGTGTCAACATCGTGGGCGCCATACGCCTCGCCAAGCAGCTCGGGCCCGGCAAGACCATCGTCACCGTGCTGTGCGATTCCGGCAGCCGTTATCAGTCGAAGCTGTTCAACGCGGACTTCATGCGCGCCAAGAACCTGCCGGTGCCGGAATGGTTGGAGAAGCGCAGCAACATCAAGCCACCCTTCGTGTGATCGTCACGCGCCCCCTCTGGTCGGGGACGCGCCTCCACAAACTCAGCGCGGTTCGGCCGGCTTACACGACCTCGCCGCGCTCCGCAGCGGCGGCACAATAGTCGCGCCAGAACTGGCGATAGCCCTCCTCGACCCTGCGCGTATAGATCTCGACATTGCCGGCCGCCGTGGCTGCGATCCGAGCCGGCAAGCTCGCGCGCAACTTCGCGAGATACTCGGGCTGCGAGGCAAATTTGCGGGCGATCTCGACATAGCCGTCGTCGTCCTCGGCGACCCAGTCGTCAAGCCCGACCGCCGCCACGATGGCACCGCCGGCGCGCGAGGAGGCGCCGTGGCCGAGCTTGGCGACGACTGGAACGCCCGCATAAAGGGATTCCCAGGTGCTGACGCCGCCATTCTGCGGAAATGGATCGAGCGAAATATCGACTCTCGCGAAGGCCTGAAGATGTTCCGCGCGCGCTGACGAGCCCAGGCAGGTGATGTTCTCTGCTGGGATGCCCTGGTTCACGAGTCGCGCAAGAAGGCCATCGCGTACCAGAGAATCGTCAAGCAGCGTATGTTTGATGATGATCTTCGATCCGATCACCTCGCGCATCACTTTCGACCACACGCGGATCGCCTCGTCCGAGATCTTGTTGACGCGGTTGAACACGCCGAAAGTCACATGGCCGTTGCGGAGCATGGGAAGCTCCGAAGCAGGCACATCCAGGATCGGATCGATCGTGATCAGGCACGGCAGATCGTAGACCTTTTCGGCCAGCAGATGACGGGCCGATTCCGGAATGAAGATCGGATCTGCGAGCACGTAGTCCATGGTCTGAAGGCCCGTGCCTGTGGCGTGTCCAAAGCCCGTGACCTGAATCGGGGCCGGCTTGCGGGCGAAGACCGGAAGCCTGTTGCCGGTCGTATGCCCGGACACGTCGATCAGGATATCGACCTTGTCGGCCTCGATACGATCGGCCAGCTCATCGTCCGAAAGCTGCGCGGCGTCGACCCAGACGTCCGCCAACGACTTGAACTTGGCTGTCATCTCATCTCGTACCGACGAGCACGAATAGCAGACGATCTCGAACTTGGCGTGATCATGGTGGCGCAGCACCGGTAAGAGGCCAAACGCCGCCGAGTGGTACCAGAACTCGGCCGCGACATACCCGACCACGATCCGCCTGCCGGGATCGAGCTGCCGGGGTGCGAGCTTCCTCTGTGGCAATCTGGCGCCGATCGCATCCCACCAGGATTTGCGCGCGGCCTGCTGGACCGCGAAATCGGCCTCGGAGAGAAAGTCGAGAAAGTAGATCTTCCGCGCGATCAAGTCCGGCTGGTCCGGCGCAATTGCCAGAGCGGCGTCGAGATGTTCGATGGCGGCTGCGATCTCTCCCTGGTTGGCAAAGCAGGAGCTCAGCAGCGCCAGCGCGATCGCCGAGCGCGGATTTTCCTCGAGCAACGCCGTGCAGGCCAGAATCGCCTGCGCCGTATTTCCCATGCTCAGCGCGACTTCTGCCTTCCCCCGCAAAGCCACTTCGAGCTTCGGTGAAAGCGCCAGTGCCGCGTCAAAATCCGCAGCTGCCTGTTCGGGCCGCGACAGCGCGAAATTGAGCCGTCCGCGGTGCGCGAGGAGCTTTGCCGAACCTGGCCTGATCGCGAACGCCGCTGCGAGCGCGGCTTCCGCCTCGTCGTAATGCTTGAGCTCGATCCCGACCACGCCCTTGCCGATGAGGGCTTCGGCGTGACGCGGCTGAAACAACAGCGCGCGCTCGAAACTCTGTCTGGCGCGGTCAAATCGGCCCAGCGCCAGCTCGGCCAGACCCCGATTGCAGAGCGCATCGGGGTAGTCGGGCTTCAAGGCGACGGCGCGGTCATACAGTTCGATGGCTTGTTCCGGCAGGTTCATCTGGAGCAAGGCGTTGCCAAGGCCGGCCAGGGCCGGCGGAAAATTCGGCTTCAGCGCGATCGCCCTTTCCTGGCACGCGCGGGCGGCCTCAAATTTCTGAAGGGACAGGTGGACAGCGGCGAGATTGTGATGGGCTTCGTGCGAACGTGGATCGATCGCAATTGCGCGCTCGAGCAGCTGTCGCGCCTCATCAAGGCGCCCGCCCTGTTGCACGCTCAGGCCGAGCAAATGCGTTGCGTCGAAATGATCCGGAACGGCTTGCACGATCTGGCGACAAAGCGCCTCGCTCTCCGCATATCTGCCCTGGCCATAGGCGCTCGCCGCGGCGGAGATGATGGCGTCGGCCTGCTTCTTCAATTTCTTCTGCAATCGCGCATTCTGGAATGCGCGCGCGCCGGCGCTGCTTTGCAAGGTGTTTCTCCGGAAGATGGCCCGGGGCGAGTCTAGCTGATTCGCGCGCCGAGCCGGCCGGTCGGCGCGACCGGAAATCCCCCCGGGCTATTCCGGGCCTCGCCGCAGGATCCGGCTCAGGAACCGCCCGGTGCGGCTGTCCTGCTCTCCGCGGAGGCGGCACAATAGTCGCGCCAGAATTGGCGGTAACCCGCTTCGAGCTCACGCGTGTAGATCTCGACATTGCCGGCGGGCGAGGCTGCGATCTGAGCCGGCAAGCCCGCCCGCAACTTCGCCAGATGCTCGGGCCGCGACGCAAATCTGCGGGCGATCTCGACATAGCCGTCGTCATCCTCGGCGACCCAGTCGCCGAGACCGACGGCGGCCACGATGGAGGCGCCGGCACGCGAAGAGGCTCCAATGCCGAGCTTGGCGACGACGGGAACGCCCTTGTAGAGGGATTCCCAGGTGCTGATGCCGCCATTCTGCGGGAACGTGTCGAGCGAAATATCGATCTTGTCGAAGGCCATCAGGTGGTCGTCGCGCGAGGTGGTGCCGAGGCAGGTGATGTCCTCCTCCGCAATGCCCTGCGCGATGAAGCGTGCGATCAGGCTATCGCGCAGCAGGGCATCATCGAGCAAACCATGCTTGAGGATGATCTTCGATCCCGGCACCTCCCGCATGATGCGCGACCACACACGGATCGCATCGTCCGAAATCTTGTAGATACGGTTGAACACGCCGAAGGTGACGTAGCCGTTGCGGAGCATCGGCAGCTCGGAGGGCTGCAGATTAGTGACCGGCTCCATCGTGATCAGGCACGGCAGATCGTAGATCTTTTCCGGAAACAAATGCCGAGCCGATGGCGGAATGAAGATGGGATCCGCGAGCACATAGTCCATGGTCGGCATGCCCGTGCCCGTCGCGTGTCCGAATCCCGTGGCCTGGATCGGAGCCGGCTTCCGCGCGAAGGCCTGTAGCCTGTTGCCGGTCGTGTGGCCGGAAACGTCGATCAGGATGTCGACGTTGTCGGCCTGAATACGATCAGCGAGCTCGTCGTCCGACATCTGCCAGGCGTCGACCCAGACGTCCGCCATTGATTTGAACTTGGCGGTGTACTCGTCCGCTCCCGGCCAGGAATAATAGCAGATGATCTCAAACTTGGTGTGATCGTGGTTGCGCAGCACGGGCAGCAGGGTGAGTCCCGCCGAGTGCTGCCGGAATTCGGCCGCGACATAGCCGACCACGATCCGCTTGTCCGGATCGAGCGGCCGCTTCGGCAGCGTCCTTCGCGGTATCTTCGAGCCGATCGCATCCCACCAGGATTTTCGTACCGCCTGCTGGACCGCGAAATCGGCGTCCGCGAGGTAGTCGAGCAGGAAGATCTTGCCCCTGATCGCGTCTCCATAATCCGGTCGGATCGCAAGCGCGCGATCGAGATATTGGATCGCGGAGTCCATGTCTCCCTGGTTGGAATAGGCGAAGCCCAGCAGCGCCAACCCCATCTCGGATCGCGGATTTCGCTCGATCAAGGTCGTCGCGGCCGCCATCGCCTGCGCGGTCCTTCCCATGACGAGGCAGACCTGCGCCTTGCCCCGGAGGGCCAGCTCGAGCTTGGGCGAAATCGCAAGCGCCGCATCGAAATCCGCAAGCGCGGGCTCCAGGCGCTGCAGCTCGTAACTGAGCCGCCCGCGCTGGGCCAGGATCCTCGGCGCACCAGGCTTGATCGCGAGCGCCATGGCGAACTTGGCTGCCGCCTCCTCGTGGTGCCGCAGCTCCATGCTGACCATGCCGGTGCCGACGATCGCCTCGGCGTGACGCGGCTGAAACAGCAGGGCGCGATCGAAACTCTCCTTGGCGCGCATGATCTGCCCAAGCACGAGCTCGACCATGCCGCGATTGCAGAGCGCATCGGCATAATCCGGTTTGATCTTGATGGCGCGCTCGTGCATCTCGAGCGCCTGCTCGTAGAGCGCCATGTGCATCAGCGTGTTGCCGAGATTGGTCAGCGCCACCGCGAAATTCGGCTTCAGCGCGATCGCCCTCTCCTGGCACCGTCGCGCCTCCTCGTAATTGCCGAGGTCAAAATGCACGGTTGCGAGGTTGTTATGGGCATCGTGCAGGCGCGGATCGAGCGCGATCACGCGCTCCAGCAGCTCTTTCGCCTCCTCGAGGCGCCGGCCGTCGTGGGCGCACATGCCGAGCAGGTGCATGGCGTCGATATGATCCGGAAGGGCTTTCAGGATCTCGCGGCACAGCGCCTCGGTCTCGGCATATCGGCCCTGGCCATAGGCGTTCGCCGCAGCAGCGATGACGGCGTCGGCCTGCTTCATCAACTTCTTCTGCAATCGCGCGTTCTGGAATGCGCGCGCGCCGCCGCCGCTGTTCTGCAAGGTGTCTCTCCGGAGGATGCCCTCAGAGGAGTCTAACTGATTCGCAGGCCCGGCCGGCCGGTCACCCGACCAGCAGCGCCTCCGGGATTTCCCGGGGGGCGGCGCAAGGTCGGACTACGCCACCTCGCCGCGTTCCGAGGCGCCGGCACAATAGTCGAGCCAAAAACGACGATAGGCCGCCTCGACCTCACGCGCGTAAACTTCGACGTTGCCGGCAGGCGAGGCTGCGATCCGAGCCGGCAGCTCCGCACGCAATTTCGCCAGATGAGCGGACTGCGCCGCATATTTGCACGCGATCGCGGCATAGCCGTCGTCATCCTCGGCGACCCAGTCGTCGAGGCCGACGGCCGCCACGATCGAGCCGCCGGCGCGTGACGAAGAGCCGTTGCCGAGCTTGGCGACGACCGGAACGCCCGCATAGAGGGATTCCCAGGTGCTGATGCCGCCATTTTGCGGGAAGGTATCGAGGGAGATGTCGACTTGCGCAAAGGCCAACAGATGCTCGTGGCGCGTGGTCGAGCCCAGGCAGGTGATATTGTCTTCGGCAATGCCCTGGGCTGCGAACCGTGCGATCAGGCCGTCGCGCAGCAAGGGATCGTCGAGCAGCCCGTGCTTGATGATGATCTTCGAACCCGCCACCTCGCGCATCACTTTCGACCACACCCGGATCGCCTCATCCGAGATCTTGTAGATGCGGTTGAACACGCCGAAAGTCACATGGCCGTTGCGGAGCATGGGAAGCTCCGAGGGCGGCACGTCCAGGATGGGATCGATCGTGATCAGGCACGGCAGATCATGGACCTTCTCAGTCAGCAAATGGCGCGCCGATTGCGGAATGAAGATTGGATCGGCGAGCACGTAGTCCATGGTCTGAAGGCCCGTGCCCGTGGCGTGTCCGAAGCCCGTGACTTGGATCGGGGCCGGCTTGCGGGCAAATACAGGCAGCCTGTTGCCGGCCGTGTGCCCGGACACGTCGATCAGGATGTCGATCTTGTCCGCCTGGATGCGATCGGCCAGCTCGTCGTCCGAAAGCTGCGCGGCGTCGACCCAGACGTCCGCGAGGGGCTTGAACCTCTCGGTGATCTCATCCTGCAGCGGCCAGCAGGAATAGCAGACGATCTCGAACCTGATGTGATCATGATGGCGCAGCACCGGCAACAGCGCGAATGCTGCCGAGTGGTTCCTGAATTCCGACGCGACATATCCGACGACGATCCGCCGGCCCGGATCGAGCTGCCGGGGCGGCAGCGTCCGTTGCGGCAGTCTGGCGCCGATCGCATCCCACCAGGATTTTCGCGCCGCCTGCTGGACCGCGAAATCGGCCTCCGACTGATAGTCCAGGATGAATATCTTGCGTGCGATGGCATCTGCATAGTCCGGGGAGATTTCGAGCGCCGCGTCGAGGTGCTCGAGCGCCGTCGCGACGTCTCCCTGGTTCGCGTAGCAGGCGCCGAGAAGCACGATGGCGTAGTCCGACCGCGGATTGTCCTCGAGCAGGGTCTTGACGGCCGCGAGCGCCTGCGTCGTGTTCCCCAGCAGGAGGTTGACTTGCGCCTTGCCGCGCAGCGCGAGCTCGAGTCGCGTCGATTGCGCCAGCGCCGCATCGAAGTCCGCCGCCGCCTGCTCCAGCCGGTGCAGATCGAAATTGAGCCGTCCGCGCTGGGCCAGAATCCGCGGTGAACCCGGCTTGATCGCGAGCCCTGCTGCGAGGGCGGCTTCCGCCTCCTCGTAGTGCCGAAGCTCGATGCACACCATGCCCTTGCCGGCGATCGCTTCCGCATGACGCGGCTGAAACGACAGGGCGCGATCGAAACTCTCCTTGGCACGCTCGGACCGGCCGATCATCAGCTCCGCCATCCCGCGATTGCAAAAGGCATCGGCGTAGTCGGGCCGCAGCTTGATAGCGCGTTCGTGCAGTCCGATCGCCTGTTCGCCGAGGCCGACGTTCAGGAGCGTATTGCCGAGATTGGTCAGGGTGATCGGACAATTCGGCTTCAGCGCAATGGCCCTCTCCTGGCATGCGCGGGCGTCCTGGAATTTCTGGAGGTCGAAATAGACGGCGCCGAGATTGCCATGGGCATCGGGCGAGCGCGGATCGAGCGCAATCGCGCGCTCGAACAGTCGTTGCGCCTCCTCAAGCCGCCCGCCCTCAAACGCGCGCAGGCCAAGCAGGTGCGTGGCGTGGAAATGATCCGGAACCTCCTCCACAATCCCGCGGCAGAGCGTCTCGGCCTCGGCAAATCGGCCCTGCCGCAGCGCCTCGACCGCAAGCGACATGACGGCGTCCGCCTGCTTCCTCAACTTCTTTTGCAATCGCGCATTCTGATATGCGCGCGCACCAACACTGCTCTGCAAGGTCTCTCTCCGGGGAATCGCCCGAAAAGAGGCAAAGCTGATTCGCTGGTGCCAGGCTGGCGCGTGAGTCAGGCCGGCGCGGCCACCGGATGGCAGGCGCTCAGCGCAGGATCTGGCTCAGGAACAGCTTCGTGCGGGCGTGCTGGGGTGCCGCAAAGAATTCGTTCGGCGTGTTGGCCTCGATGATCTGGCCGGCGTCCATGAATACCACGCGGTTGGCGACCTCGCGGGCAAAGCCCATTTCGTGGGTGACGACCAGCATGGTCATGCCTTCCTCGGCAAGGTCCACCATGGTGTCCAGCACCTCCTTGACCATCTCCGGGTCGAGCGCCGAGGTCGGCTCGTCGAACAGCATGACCTTCGGGTTCATCGTCAGGGCGCGGGCGATCGCGACGCGTTGCTGCTGGCCGCCGGACATCTGCCCCGGAAACTTGTTGGCCTGATGCGGGATCTTGACCCGCTCCAGGAACTTCATCGCGTTGATCTCGGCGTCCTTCTTCGGGATGTTGCGCACCCAGATCGGCGCCAGCGTGCAGTTCTCCAGCACGGTCAGATGCGGGAACAGGTTGAAGCTCTGGAACACCATGCCGACTTCGCGGCGCACCGCGTCGACGTGCTTGAGGTTGGGGCCGAGCGCGATGCCGTCGACGACGATCTCGCCCTCCTGGAATTCCTCCAGCGCGTTGATGCAGCGGATCAGGGTCGACTTGCCGGAGCCCGAGGGTCCGCAGATCACGATGCGCTCGCCCTTGCGGACATCGAGGTCGATGTCGCGCAGCACGTGAAAGTCGCCGTACCATTTGTTGAGGCCGGAAATCTTGACGATGGGGTCGGACATGGTGACCTCGATCAGTTGCGACGGTGGGCGTTGAGGCGGTGCTCGACGAACAGCGAGTAGCGCGACATTCCAAAGCAGAAGATGAAGTAGATGATCCCGGCGAAGGCGAAGCCGGTGAACGCGGTCGAGGGCGTCGACCATTTTGGATCCGAGAACGAGGCCCTGAGCGAGCCCAGCAGGTCGAACAGCGCCACGATCGAGACCAGCGAAGTGTCCTTGAACAGCGAGATGAAGCTGTTGACGAGGTTCGGAATGACGTGACGCAGCGCCTGCGGCAGCACGATCAGCGAGGTCGTCTTCCACCAGGACAGGCCCAGGGCTGCGGCGGCCTCGCCCTGCCCGCGCGGGATCGCGGCAAGCCCGCCGCGGACGTTCTCGGCCTGATAGGCGCCCGTGAACAGCGCGATGCCGATCAGCGCGCGGACGAGGCCGTCGACGGTGAAATTGCCGGGCAGGAACAGCGGCAGCATGTAGGTGGCGAAGAACAGCACGGTGATCAGCGGCACGCCGCGCCAGAACTCGATGAAGGCGATCGAGAAGATCCGGATCAACGGAATGGTGGAGCGGCGGCCGAGCGCCAGCGCGATGCCGATCGGCAGCGAGGTGACGATGCCGGTGACGGAGACCACCAGCGTCACCAGAAGGCCGCCCCACAAATTCGTCGTCACGACCGGCAGTCCACCGCGATCGAGCCCCATCAGCTTGATCACGATAGCGATGGCGCCGAAGGCAACGATGCTCGAGGCCAGAGCGCGCCAGCCGGTGCGCAAGCCGCCGCCGAGACCGAAGGCGATCAACGACACGACCGCGGTGGTGACGGCGAAATCGGCCCAGATCGACTGACCCGCGCCCTGGATCTGATCGCGCAGCCAGGTCAGCGGAAGGATCAGCCAGGAGATCGCCGTGCCGACCAGCACGATAAAACTCCCGACCGCCCACAACAGCGGCGCGACGGCGGATGTCTTGCTGAGACCGAGCACGGCCTGCCCGGCGCCGATGATGCTGTCGTCGAACAATTCCAGCAGGCCGGCGGTCCAGCTGAGGCCAAAGCCCTTGATGCCGCCACCGTGCAGCAGGAAGAACGCGACCACAGGAAATGCGAAGAAGAACAGACTGGCGTTGAGCCCCTTCGCCGGCAGACGCGGCACGAGCAGCGGCACCAGCAGGGCCGCCGCAAGGACGAAGGTGAGGTTGACCCGCCAGCGCTCGGCCTCGGGATAGAAACCGTAGATCAATTGCGGCAGCTTGGCCTGGATGTAGGGCCAGCAGGCGCCGACCGCAAAGCCGGCGTTCTCCGTGAGGCACGCCGTGCGGTCCTTGCCGCTCCAGACCGCATCGACCATCAGGAACCTGACCGAGGGAACGATGGTGAACCACAGCAGCAAGGCGCCCACGATCGTGAGCAGGATGTTGGTCGGCGAGTTGAACAGGCGCGTGCGCACCAGCCCGACAAAGCCCGTGGTCTTCACAGGCGCGGGACGTTCGGTGAGCAGGTCCCGGCGAACGAAGCTGCTCGAGGCGATGTCGCTCATGCGCCCAGACTCCGGCTGACGCGCCAACCGTAGACGCTCATGATCGCGCTGGTGAGGAGCGAGATCAGGAGATAGATCCCCATCGTCATCGCGATGATCTCGATCGCCTGCCCGGTCTGGCTCAGCGACGTGCCGGCGAACACCGAGACGAGGTCGGGATAGCCGATCGCGACCGCCAGCGACGAGTTCTTGGTGAGGTTGAGGTACTGGTTGGTCAGCGGCGGCACGATGACGCGCATGGCCTGAGGCACGACGACCAGCCGGAGCGTGGTGCCGCGGCTGAGGCCGAGCGAGGCCCCCGCCTCCATCTGCCCCTTGTGGACCGACAGGATTCCGGCGCGCACGATCTCGGCGATGAAGGCGGCGGTATAGGTCGACAGCGCCAGCGTCAGCGCCACGAACTCCGGAATGATCCGCGATCCGCCGGCGAAATTGAAGCCCTTCAGCTGCGGCAGCTCGAAAGTGAAGGGCAGACCGAACACCAATATCGTGGCGAGCGGCAGCCCGAACAGCAGGCCCAGCACGGTGGGCCAGATCCGGATCATCCGCCCTTCCTGAAACAGCGCGCGCCGCGCATGGAAGCGCAAGGCCAGTGACGCGACGATACCGAGCGCCAGCATCGCCAGGAACGGCTCCAGGCCGCTCCCGCCGACCGGGCTTGGAATGACGAGGCCGCGGTTGCTGACGAAGGCAACGCCGAGCAGCGAAATGCTCTGCCGCGGATTGGGCAAGGCAGCGAGCACCGCGAGGTACCAGAACAGGATCTGGAACAGCAGCGGCAGGTTGCGGATGATCTCGACATAGATCTCGCCGACGCGGGACAGCAGCCAGTTGGGCGACAACCGGCACAGCGCGACGATGAAGCCGATCAAGGTGGCGAAGACGATGCCCACCACCGAGACCACGAGTGTGTTCAGGAGCCCGACCACGAACACGCGCAGGAAGGTGTCCGAGCCGGTATAGGAGATCAGGGTCTGGTTGACGTCGAAGCCGGCATTATTCCGGAGGAAGCCGAAGCCGGCGGCAATGTGCTGGTTTTCGAGGTTGGCGCGGGCATTGGAGACGATCTCATAGCCGATCCAGCCCAGGATCGCCGCGAAGGCAAACTGGACGGCAACGCCGTTCCAGCCTGCCTTGCCACCCAGAACGCGCCTGATCTTCAGCGCGATCTGGGGTGGCGGTTTTCGGGCCTCGGTGCTCATGCCGCTGCCAGCGGATCAGATGATCAGCGGATCGGCGGCGCGTACTGAAGACCGCCCTTGTTCCAGAGATTGTTGAGACCGCGGTTGATGGCGAGCGGCGAGCCGGCGCCGACATTGCGATCGAACACTTCGCCGTAATTGCCGACTGCCTTCACGACCCGCACCACCCAGTCCTTGGTCAGGCCGAGCTGTTCGCCGAAATTGCCGTCGGTGCCGAGGACGCGCTTCAACTCGGGATTTTCCAGCTTCGCTTTCTCGTCGACGTTCTTCGAGGTCACGCCGAGCTCTTCGGCGGTGACCATCGCGAACAGCGTCCATTTCACGATGTCGAACCACTGATCGTCGCCGTGGCGCACCATGGGGCCGAGCGGCTCCTTCGAGATGATCTCGGGAAGCACCATGTGGTCGTTGGGATTGGCAAGCTTCAGGCGATTGGCGTACAGGCCCGACTGGTCGGTGGTGAAGACGTCGCAGCGTCCCGCCTCATACGCCTTGACCGTTTCGTCGTTGGTGCCGAACGCGATCACCTCGTACTTCATGTTGTTGGCCTTGAAGTAGTCGGCCAGATTCTGCTCGGTGGTGGTGCCGGTCTGCACGCAGACCGAGGCGCTGTTGAGCTCGAGCGCCGAATTCACCTTGAGCGACTTCTTCACCATGAAGCCCTGCCCGTCATAGTAGGTCACGCCGGTAAAATTGGCGCCGAGCGAGGTATCACGCGAGATGGTCCAGGTGGTGTTGCGCGAGAGCACGTCGATTTCGCCGGACTGCAGCGCGGTGAAGCGGTCCTTGGCGGACAGTGGCACGTACTTGACCTTGGTCGCATCGTTGAAGATCGCCCCGGCGATCGCCTTGCAGACATCGACGTCGAGGCCAGTCCAGTTGCCCTTGTCGTCGGGCGAGGAGAATCCCGGCAGGCCCTGGCTGACGCCGCAGGACAGCATGCCCCGGTCCTTGACCGTCTTGAGCGTTTGCGCATCGGCGGCCTGGGCGGAGAGGCCGGCGGCGATAGCAAGGGTGAGAGCCAAGGTTACGCGTTTCATGGGCTTTGGGCCTTTCAAAGTCGTCTCAAGGAACGTTGTCTCAGGATCATCGCTGCCAGGGCCAGGCGTATCAAGGCCAGCCCCTGCAAGAGTCATGCTGGGAAACCTTGCCGAACACTCGCCGATCCCGGGAGGCCATACCTTAATCCCTGCCGCTCGCGCCCGCCATTTTTTTGGCTGTGGCGCAAGGTCCGGTCGGACGATGGATCGAAGGTCGCGGCTGCCCCTCAACATGCGGCGACTGAATAGCACCTGCGCATCACAGAACGACTGGCCTGCCGGGTCAAGGGGTTGACGGGACTCTTCTGTGTTCTGTTATTAACGACAGCGGCCTTTTGGCCAGCCCATCGGGCGCCAAGCCCGAGCGGAAACGCGGTTTTGAAAGCAGACGCATGGATTCCTCGCACCCCTCCCAGCAGCATGCCGAGACCCGGCTGGTCACCTCCGGCCGCGACACCAAGGCGCAGAAGGGGTTCGTCAATCCGCCGGTCTTTCACGGCTCGACCGTGCTCTATCCGACCGCCGAGGACCTGCACGCCCATCGCGGCGAGTTCACGTATGGCCGCCACGGTTCCCCCACCACCAAGGCGTTCCAGGAGACGCTGATGGCGCTGGAGGGACCGCAATGCGCCGGCATCGGCATCGTGCCGTCGGGGCTGTCGGCGATCTCGACCACCCTGCTCGCGGTGCTCAAGGCCGGCGACCATCTCCTGGTCTGCGACAACGTCTATCGGCCCTCGCGCAATTTCTGCAACGGCATGCTCACCCGCTTTGGCGTCGAGACGACCTATTTCGATCCGCTGATCGGCGCCGGCATCGACAAGCTGTTCAAGCCGAACACCCGCGCGGTGCTGGTGGAGGCGCCGGGCTCGCAGTCGTTCGAGATGCCGGACATTCGCGCCATCGCCGAGGTCGCGCATGGGCGCGGCGCACTCGTCATCGACGACAACACCTGGGCGACGCCGCTGTATCACCGCTCGCTCGACCAGGGCGTCGACATCAGCATGCAGGCCGCCACCAAATATATCGGCGGCCATTCCGACATCATGTTCGGCACCATCTCGGCCAACGCCAAGGCCTGGCCGCAGATTGCGGAAGGCATCCGCCTGCTCGGCGTCTGCGCCGGTCCCGACGACGTCTTCCTCGCATTGCGCGGCCTGCGCACGCTGTCGGTGCGGCTGGCGCAGCATCACCGCTCCGGGCTCGACATGGCGCGCTGGCTCGCGGCTAGACCCGAGGTCGCGCGCGCGCTGCATCCGGGGCTCGAGACCGATCCCGGCCACGCGATCTGGAAGCGTGACTTCACCGGCGCGTCAGGCCTGTTCAGCATCGTGCTGAAGCCAGCACCGCAGAAGGCCGTCGACACCATGCTCAACACGCTCAAGCTGTTCGGCATGGGTTTTTCCTGGGGTGGCTTCGAGAGCCTCGCGATTCCCTTCGATTGCGACGCCTATCGCACCGCGACCAAGTGGGCGCCGGGCGGCCCGACGCTGCGTCTCCACATCGGCCTCGAGAGCGTCGACGACCTCAAGGCCGATCTCGACCGCGGCTTCGCTGCCCTCAAGGCGGCAATGTGAGCCTGCTCACAAGGCATCTCGACTGCGGACGCGCCAACGCACGCCGCGGCGGACGCGCACCACGCGCCGTGGGAACGTGCAGCTGGCGTAAACGTTAACGCCAACGCGCCAACAAAGGGTTTGAACCTCAAGCATTTGGCGCTAGCCTCACCAATCGACTCCAATCCGGACACGGAGCATGGGAACGTTGGTTCTGCTCGATCTGATGGGCGGCGTTGCGCTGTTGCTGTGGGGCCTGCACATGGTCCACAGCGGGATCTTGCGCGCCTTCGGTCCTGACCTCAGGCGGCTGCTGGGCAAGGCGCTGAGCAACCGCGCCAGCGCCTTTGCTGCCGGCCTCGGCCTCACCGCGCTGCTCCAGAGCAGCACCGCGACCGCCTTGATCACGAGCTCGTTCGCGGCCGAAGGGCTCGTCAGCCTCGCCGCTGCGCTCGCCATCATGCTCGGGGCCAATGTCGGCACGACGCTGATCGTGCAGGTGCTGTCGTTCAACATCGCAGCCGTCGCACCGGTGCTGTTCGTGCTCGGCCTCGTCGCCTTCCGCTCCGGCCCGCGATCGCGGATCAAGGACATCGGCCGCGTCTGCATCGGCCTCGGCCTGATGCTGCTCTCGCTGCACATCCTGCTCGACACGCTGGCGCCGGCTGAGAACGCACCGGGCGTCCGCATCGTGATGTCGGCCATCACGGGCGATCCAATATTGTGCATCGTCATCGCCGCCCTCGTCACCTGGGCAGTGCATTCGAGCGTCGCCAGCGTGCTGCTGATCATGTCGCTGGCCTATTCGCAGTTCATCACGCCTGACGCGGGCCTGGCGCTGGTGCTCGGGGCCAATCTCGGCAGTGCCGTCAATCCCGTGTTCGAGGGCGCCAGGCGTGACGATCCCGCGAGCTACCGCCTGCCGGTCGGCAATCTCGTCAACCGCGTGATCGGGATTGCCCTCGTGCTGCCCTTCCTGGGCGCGATCGCCGAGCACATGCACGCCTGGCAGCCCGATCTCGCCAGGATGACGGCGGCTTTCCACATCGCCTTCAATGTCGGCACCGCCGTCGTCTTCATCGGCCTGCTCGACGCCATGTCGCGCCTGTTGACACGCCTCCTGCCCGATCGCGTGCAAGAGGCCGATCCGGCCCGCCCGCGCTATCTCGACGAGACCGCGCTGGAGACGCCGTCACTGGCGCTTGCAGACGCCGCGCGCGAGACGTTGCGGATGGGCGATCTCGTCGAGGTCATGCTGCGCAAGGTGATGGCCGCGATGATGACAGGCGACCGTGCGCTGGTCGACCAGGTCTCCAAGATGGACAATTTCGTCGACGGTCTCGACGAGGCCATCAAGCTCTACGTGACCAAGCTGATGCGGGGCAGCCTCGACGAGAGCGAAGGGCGGCGCGCGATGGAGATCATCTCCTTCGCCATCAACCTCGAGCATATCGGCGACATCATCGACAAGAGCCTGAGCGAGCTCGCCACCAAGAAGATCAAGCGCCGCTTCCAGTTCTCGGCCGAGGGGGCCGAGGAGCTCGCCGCCTTCCACAAGCGCACGATGGACTCGCTGCGGATCGCCTTCGGCGTCTTCATGTCCGGCGACGCCAATGAGGCGCGCAAGCTGCTGGTGGAGAAAACTGCACTGCGCAACACGGAGCTTGCCGCAGTCGAGCGCCACCTCGACCGCCTGCGCGAGGGCCGCCCCGAAACCATCGAGACGACCTCGCTGCATCTGGACGTGCTGCGCGACCTCAGGCGTATCCACTCGCACATCTGCTCGGTCGCCTATCCCGTGCTCGACGCAGCCGGCGTGCCTTATCGCAGGACCGAGGCGGAGACAGCGGCTCTGCCAGCCTCAGGCGCGGCATCGGCGTTGCCGCGCTAAAACCTGGGCTCAGCGATCGAGCGTCTTCGAGGCGCGGCCGCGGTTCTTGATGATCAGCATGATGTTGCGGATATAGATGATGGTCGCCAGCGACTGTCCGAGGATGATCACCGGCTCGCGCTTCACGACGCCGTAGACCAGCGTCATCAGCCCGCCGCCCATCGAGCAGAACCAGAACGCCATCGGCACCACGCTGTTGCCGGCGCGCTCGCTGGCGATCCACTGCACCAGGAATCGCGCCGTGAAGAACAGCTGCGCGACGAGGCCGAACGCCAGCCAGAAATCGAACTTGGCGACGAAGACGTCGTAGAGATAGTTGCTCAGCGCCTGACCGTATTGAATGATCATGCGTTCACCTCAGTCACATCTGGTGTCGGCTTCTTGCGGCGGATCAGCCACCACACGCCGGCGAGATCCATGATGCCGATCCACAGCCGATCGAAGAAGCCGTAATTGGACACGCCGGAATGGCGCGGCCGGTCGATCACGTCGACATAGGCGATATCGTAGCCTTCGCGGCGGACCAGTGCCGGCAGGAAGCGATGCAGCCCGTCGAAATAAGGCATCATCAGGAAGACCTCGCGCCGGAATGCCTTCAGCCCGCAGCCGGTATCCCGCGTGCCGTCCTTCAGGATGGAGTTGCGGACACCGTTGGCCACGCGCGACTGGAATTTCTTGAAGCCGGTATCCTTGCGTCCGACGCGCTGCCCCGCGGCGAGGCCGACGCGCCCTGCTCCCTTCTCGACCGCCGAGATCAGGTCGGGCAGGAAGGCCGGATTGTTCTGGCCGTCGCCATCGAGCGTCGCCACGATCGCCCCGCGCGCCGCACGCACGCCGCTGCGCACGGCCGCGGATTGGCCGCCTGATCTGGCGTGGCGAAGCTGGCGCAGATTGCTCCGCTGCGCCATGATCGCTGCGAGGCGTTCGCCGGTCGCATCGGTCGAGCCGTCGTTGACGTAGATGATCTCATAGGCCCAGCGGCCATCGAGCGCCGCGCCGATCTCCGCGATCAGCGGCGCGATGTTGTCGGCTTCGTTGCGCACGGGAACGACGATGGAAACCGAGGGCTGGGAAACCCAAGGCTGGGAAACCGAAGGCTGGGACGACGACAAATCGAGGCTCGTGGTTGGAATGGGCCTTCCCGGGGAACCGGCGGCCCCGACAGGCAGCCGCTTTTATGGGGCGGATGCCCCGCGAGCAACCCCTTTGAGATGGCCCGAAACCGCCCCTGCAAGCGGCACAATGGTGCCATCGGCGCAGATGGCGAAGCCCAGCCGCCTGGCCGCGAACCAATAGCGGACCGCCATGGCGCCGACCGTGCCGACCAGGGCGCCGGCCACGACGTCGCTCGGGTGATGCGCGACCAGCACCAGACGCGTCAACAGGATCACGATTGCGTAAGTGAACATGAACACGCGCAGACGCGGCCACAATGCCGACACGGCAAACGCCAGGGCGAACGCTGCCACGGCATGGCCCGACGGCAGACTGGCATAAGCCCCCGTCCCCTCGAACGGCATGAAGTTGAACGGATTGGCCTTGCCGCCGACAAACGGACGTCCGCGGCCGATGATATATTTCAGGATCTCGGCAACGAAGGCCGAGACGGCAATCGACAGAAACACAAACTGCAGCCGTGTGCCGAGACCGAGGAGCAGCGCGCGCCGTCTCCCGTGAAGTCCCGCCGCAACGAGCGCCAGCAGGACCAGCACGCCCCCGAGCACCGAGAGCAGATACTCGTCCTTGCCGAAATCGGTGAGGATGCGGATCGGCCACAGGCTCGGCGTGCCGCGCGCCGGCATCAGCTGGATCTCGGTTAGGTCGAACGCGAGCATCAGCGCAATGACCAGGGCCGCGCCCGCCGCACTGAGCCACAGCGAATGCCGCGCCAGTTTTCGCGCGGCCTCTGCGCGGCGCGAATGCGAGGGCGTGCGAACGAGCTGCGCAAGCGCGCGGCCCGACACGGCGAGCAATTGCGCGGGATAGCCCGGGCGCGGCGCGGGGCTGGTCGAGGCCGGCATCCTATTCGGTGCCTTCCGAGCGGAAGATCGAGATCGAGATCGCGCGTCCTTGCGAGAAATTATAGCCGTCGATGCGGGTGCCGACCTTATAGCGCAGCCCGATCGCCTCGGCACGCTGCACGAAGCTCCGCTCCGAACGCTGCTCGATCAGCGCAAAGCGGCAGCTGCCCTGCCTCAGGAAGTCGGCCGCGCCCGACCCGTCCGTGAGCACGGTCTGCGTGCCCGTCAGGAAGACGAGGCTCGGCTCGTGATAGCCGGCCGCGGCCGCCTTCGGCCCGACGCAGGTGACGTTGCGCAAGGCGCGCGCGACCTCGATGCTCGGAAACAGCGGCGTCAGCGACGGCAGCACGATGCCATACACCACCACCGCCAGCATCAGGGCCGCGACCAGCGCGTTGAGCAGCGAGCGCTCGGCGCGGTTGTTGTCGTAGAGCCACCAGGCGAACAGGCCGAAGATCAGCGATGCCGCGATGAATGGCCAGGCCACAAAAGCCGGCTGCCGCGTCAGCATCACCGCGCCGACCACCGCGATGATCGAGGCGGCCGCGGGGATCGCGAACCACCAGGCCGAGCCGCGCATCAGCCAGGAGCGCGACAGCACGCGCCGCTCCACCGCACCGGCCGTGAGAATGGCGATCGCCGGATATAGCGGCAGCACGTAATGCGGCAGCTTGGTCAGCACCGCTTCGAACACGATCCAGGACGGGATCAGCCAGGCCAGCAGAAATTGCGCGCCGGGCTCCCGCCGCGCCCGCCACACCGCGGGCGCCGCCATCGCCGCTAGCGGCGCGCCCGGCCAGAACGTGATCCAGAACAGCGCCAGATACATGCCGGGCGGCGCGCCGTGGGATTCCTGGGCGCCGATCTTGCTCAGCATGTCGCCGCCGACGGAATCGGCGAAGAAGGCATCGCCCGCGCGCCAGAAGATCGCGACGAACCAGGGCAGCACCAGCACCAGCATCCACATCAGGCCCCAGACCGGACGCAGCTTCCACAGCCAGGAGGCATCGCGGTCCTGGATCGCGAGCGCGACGATGGTCAGCCCGGCGAACATCAGGATCAGCGGCCCCTTGATCAGGATGCCCACCGCAAGCGCGGTCCAGAAGATCGCGGGCCAGCTCCAGGGCGGATGCGTCTCGTCCTCGGCGCGCTGCCAGGAGAGGTAAGCCCGCGCCATCGCCCCCATCGCGGCGGTCACGCAGAACAGCAGCATCGCGTCGGTCTTGGCGAGCCGCGCCTCGACGCCGAGCAGCACGGAGGCGCACATCATCAGCGCCGCCAGCACCGCGGCGCGCCGCGTGACGAAGCCGAGCGCGGCCCAATAGGTCATGAGCACGGCGCCGATCGCTCCGAACAGCGACGGCAGCCGGTACACCCAGATCCGCAATTCGGCCTTCGGCAGCTTCAGCGCCGAGGCGGCTTCGACCGCAACCGATTGCAACCAGTAGATGCCGACCGGCTTCTTGTAGCGGACGTCCTCCTGGAAGCGGATGTCGACATAGTCGCCGCTCTCGACCATCTGCTTGGTGGCCTGGGCGAAGCGCGCCTCGTCGCGATCAACAGGCGGAATCGTGAAGAAGCCCGGCAGGAACAACAGCAGCGCGCACAGCAGCAGGAAGGCGACGGCACGGGCTTGGCTGGCCGTGGCGATGTCGAGCATGAGCACGAGCCGGCTGCCCGGATTCACGGGCGATTTCGGCTCGCGGGGCGCTCCAAAACGGGGGCTGGGAAAGGTCTCGGCCATTGGTTCCGCTTACGCTGAAACCGCCATTCCGACAACCGGTTAAGGCCAGGGTCATTGAATTCGAATGACGACTGTGTCCGCGGCGCCCGTGGCGTCGATCACGGTGAGCCGCGCAAAGCCCGGACCGGGCGGATCGATCAGGCGCTGGCGGCGTCCGTCAATCTCGCCGAGCGCCGTACCGTTAACCATGACGGTCATGGGCAGCACCCCGCCGGCGACCTTGACCGGCATCGCGGCGCTGTCCTGCCCCCCGGAGCGATCGACATCGATCCGCGAGCCGTTCAGCGGAAACTGGATGTGCAACGCCTGCTCGCGGCCGGTCCGAACCAGCTCCCCGACTGGACGGAACCGCTTCAGCGGCAACGGCAGCTTGGCATTGCCAGCAACCAGGGTTCCCTTAGGCGGCTTCGGCAATGCGGCCAGCGTCTTGCCGCTGCGGGCGAAGGCGTCGAACAGGATTGGCGCGGCGGCGACGCGCCCGATCAGGCCGGGAACCGGCGCACCGTCGGGCCGGCCGACCCAGACGCCGATGGTCATCCGGCCGTCGAACCCGACCGACCAGGCATCGCGATAGCCGTACGAGGTGCCGGTCTTGAAGGCGATGCGGTTGTGAGCGGCATTCTCCGGCGGCGGCGTTCCCAGCAGCACGTTGCCGACCTGCCAGGCCGCGACGGGGTCCAGCAGCCGGAGCGGCTCGCGGTCGTCCTTGTCAGCCATCACCTCGCGCAGCGGCCTCGTGGTGCCGAGACGGGCGAAGCCGGTGTAGAGTTGGGCGAGATCCTGCAGCGTCACGCCGACGCCGCCGAGCCCCATGGCGAGCCCCGGCGCTTCGTCCTTGGGCAGAACCAGATTGCCGCCGGCCTGCCGCAGTCGCGACGCCAGCCGGCTCGATCCGACGCGATCGAGCAACACGATCGCCGGCACGTTCAGCGAGAGTTGCAGCGCCTTCTTCACGGGCACCGTGCCCTGGAAGGTCATGTCGAAATTTTCCGGCGCGTAGGAGCCGAAGCGGACGGGACGATCGTCGATCAGGCTTTCCGGATGAACGAAGCCGTCCTCGAAGGCGAGCCCGTAGATGAAGGGTTTCAGCGTCGAGCCCGGCGAGCGGATCGCGCGGGTCATGTCGACCTGCCCTGCCCGGCTCTCGTCGAAATAATCGGCCGACCCGACGCGGGCGAGCACGTCCCCGCTCTCATTGTCGACCACGATGATGCCGACCGAGATGTTAGGTCCGAGCGCAATGGCGCGGTCGCGCGCCAGCGGCTCCAGCACCTTCTGCAGATTTGCGTCCAGCGTCAGCTTGATGACCGGCGTATCCTTGACTGTCGACAGCGCGGTGTCGGACGCATGCGGCGCCAGGATCGGCATCGGCTTGCGCAGCTTTGGCACGGGCACGGCCTTGGCCTGCCTTGCGTCGTCGGCGCTGACCACCTGCTCCTCGACCATGCGGTCGAGCACGCGGTCGCGCGCCTTGCGCGCGGCCTCGGGATGGCGATCGAGCCGGCGCGTCTCCGGCGACTGCGGCAGCGCGACCAGCAGCGCGGCTTCGGCCAGCGACAGGCGTCTCGGCTCCTTGCCGAGATAGCCGATGGAGGCGGCGCGGATGCCTTCGAGATTGCCGCCATAAGGCGCGAGCGCAAGATAGAGGTCGAGGATCTGCTCCTTGCTCATGCTGCGCTCGATCTCGATCGCGCGCACCATCTGCCGCAGTTTTGCGTAGAGCGAGCGCTGCCGCCGTGGCTCCATCAGCCGGGCCAGCTGCATGCTGATGGTCGAGCCGCCCGAGACGATGTGGCCGCGCGTTACGAGCTGCAAGGCGGCGCGGCCGAGCGCCAGCGGGTCGAGACCGTTGTGTCCGTAGAAGCGCTGGTCCTCATAGGCGAGCAGCAGCTTGAGATAGGTCGGATCGACATTGGATTTGGCATCGACCGGCAGCCGCCAGCGGCCGTCTGCCATGGCGTAGGCGCGCAGCAGCTTGCCGTTGCGGTCGACGATGGTGGTGGAGACGTGCCGGGCTTCGTCGAGCGGGAGAGGCCCGAGGGAGTAGACCCAACCGACGAAGCCGACGATGGCGATGATGAAAGCGAGTGCGAAGGCTGAGAGGATGCGAAGGGCCCTGCCCCTGGCCCAACGGCCGTCATTCCGGGATGGCCCGAAGGACCAGACCCGGAATCTCGAGATTCTCAGGCGCGCAATTGCGCGCCGTAGTTCGGTGCTGCGCACCGCCCCGGAATGACGAGAGACTTCGTTGGGTTCGCTCATCTCACTCACTTCGCCGCCCGCACCTCGACCGTCCCGGTGCCCGTCCGGCCATAGCGCGAGGGATTGTACATGTCCTCGACATAGGCCTGCGGCAGCACGTATTTGCCGGGCGAAACCACGCGCACGACATAGGCGACGGTGAAGACCGACTTCGAATCCGAGGCCCGGTCGACCGCCGCCGTGAAGCGGTCGTCGCGGAACTCGGTGTTTTCAGGCTCCTCGCCGTCCTCGATCCAGTCCAGCGTGCCGCTGTCGCCCGACGAGACCAGCTTCGGATTGTCGATCTCGAGGCCCGCCGGCAGATAGTCGGACACCATGATGTGGCCGTACTCGGGCTTCGCCTCGGTGATCTTCAGCACCACCGCAAAGCGCTGGTTCTGCTTGACCTTGCTGATGTCGGCCGGCTTGCCGTCGAGCGTGAAGTAGTTGCGCTCGATCTTGAAGCCGTTCGACGCCGCTGGCTCCGGCGTCACCGGCGAGCCCGACACCGAGACCACGGCCTGCACCGGTGCATCGCCGGTGTTGGTGATCTTCAGCGGCTTGCCCTCCAGCGTCGCGGCCTTGTAGCTGCGATAAAGCGCGGTCTTGACCGGTTGGCCGTCCACTTCCATGGACAGGTTCTCCTTGGCCAGCGCGCGCGCCGCCAGCACCAGCCATGCATTCTCCTGCGTGGAGGTGTAGGGCGTCAGCCCGCGCGCGGTCTCGACCCGCGACACTGCCTGCGTCAGCGTCGCCTTCGGCGCGTTGCCTTCGCTGGCCAGCGACACCAAAGCTGCGGCATCGCGAAGCTGCGAGCCGTAGTCGGTACGGCCGAACTCCAGCACGGGCTTTGGCGCGAGGCTGTCGAGCGCGGCGCCATAGACCCGTTCGGCGCGGTTGCGGTCGCCGACGAGAGCGAGCGCCGCCGCGAGCTGCGACTTCGCGATCGGGGTTGCGAGGTTGTTCAGCTTGGTGTCGGCAAGATAGCGCAGATCGCCGATCGGCGCTGCGCCGTTACGTGCGAGCACGTAGAGGCCGTAAGCGAGATCGCGCCCGCCGTCCTTCTCCGGCTCGTTGCCGTTGACGACGGAGTTTCTGACACGGTCGAGCGCGTTCTTGAACAGCACGTCCGGCACCGCAAAACCCTTTTCGCGGGCGCGGGTCAGGAAGTCCGTCACGTAGGCGTCGAGCCAGGCGTCGTCGCCGCCGGCCGACCACAGGCCGAACGAGCCGTTGGAGCCCTGACGCGCCAAGAGCCGCTCGATCGCGTCGCGGATGCGCTGGTCGACCTCGGTGTCCATGGCGAGATGCGCACCGGCCGCGAGATCGTTGACATAGAGCAGCGGCATGGCGCGGCTCGTGATCTGTTCTGAGCAGCCATAGGGATAGCGATCGAGCGCTTTCAGGATCGTCGCCGCGTCGAGCGCGGTCGACAGGCTCGCCGAAACCGAGACGCTGCCGGTGCCCGGCACGAGGTCGGAGAACATGTCCGATGTCAGCGTCAGGCTCTCGCCTTTCGCCAGCGTTCGGATCGAACGCCGTGCCAGCACCTGCGTCGCCGCCTTGACGTCGAACGCGTAATGGCGCGCCAGCGTCAGCCCGTTCGGACCCCTGATGTCGACGTCCAGCGTCGCCTGCCCCGCCGCGGTCGCGTCGACCGCAAGCGAGAACGAATTGCGCTGCTTGGCGGCGAGCTTGACCGTGGTCGCGGGATTGCCCGTCATCTTCACGGGGCCGCCGGTCTTCACATTGATGACGTAGTCGCCGGCCTGTCCCTCGACATTGTCGATCTCGAGGTTCACCGTGCCGTGGTCGCCATTGAGCAGGAAGCGCGGCAGGGTCGTGGTGAGCACGACGGGGTCGCGGATCACGACATCGGTGTTGGCGCGGCCAAGCTTGGTCGCGGTCCACGCCACCGCCATCACGCGCGCGGTGCCGGCGAACTCCGGAATGTCGAAGCTGACTTCCGCGCTGCCGTCGGGGCCAACCGTGACGATGCCGGAATAGAGCGCCAGCGGCTTTTGCGCGGGCGGCGAGCCCTGAAGCTCGGCAGCTCCAGCGTCACCGCCGGACTTGATCTGGCCGCGCGTGCCGGACATGCCGTCGATGAGCTGCCCATAGAGATCGCGGATCTCGGCGCTCAGGCGGCGCTGGCCGAGATAGTAATCGTCCGGCGCCGGCGGCTTGTAATTGGTGAGGTTAAGGATGCCGACGTCGACTGCGGCGATGACGATCTTGGCGTCCTCGCCCGGATTGAGCCCGTCGAGCTTGACCGGGATCTTCAAGGTCGCGTTCGGCCGGATCAGCGCCGGCGGCGACAGCTTCACCTGCAAGGTGCGGGTCTGCTTGTCGATGCCGAACCATTTCAGGCCGATCGCCCGGCCCGGCATGCGCTGGGCGGCTGCATCGAGCGGACGGCGCAGCGTCGCCACCACGTAAGCGCCGGTGCCCCAGTCCTTGCCGACCGGAAGCTTCACCTGGGCAGTGCCTTCCTTGACGTCGATGGTCTGCGTCGTCAGCAGGCGGTCGCCGAGCACGTTGATGGTGAGCTTGCCGGCGCTGCGGACGTTGACCGACACCGTCATGGTGTCACCGGAGGCGTATTGCGGCTTGTCGATCGAGGTCTCCAACAGGTCCGGCGTGTCGGCGCTGCCGTCGGAATACCAGCCGACGTCGAACTGCACCGAGGTCACGGGGCCATCGGCGTCGTTCGACTTCACATCGAGCCGGTAGCGGCCGGGTTGAGGACTGAGCGAAATCCGCGCCGGCTTGTCGGCGGCAACGGTCACATCACCGTCGGCGACGCGCGAGGTCGATTTGACCGGCTCGTACTCCCAGTAATTGTTCTGGCGATACCACTGGTAGCGCGACTCCATCTTCAGGAGCTCGTAGCGCAGGCCGTCGCGGCGCAGCCTCTCGCCCTCGGGCGAGACGAACAGGACGTCGAACTCGGCCTTGTCCCCCTCGGCGACGTTCTTGTCTGCGAATAGCGGCTTGACGCCGATCTGCGCCGCGGTGGGCGCGACCGGCAGCACGAGCTTGCGCTCAACGGCGCGGCCGCCGGTCTCGACCATGCGGACGAAGATCTGCGCCTCCTGCGGACGGGTCGAGGCTGGCTGCTTGTCCAGCGTGACCGGGAAGGTCGCAACGCCGTTGGCGTCGGCTTCGGGCAGGTTCTCCAGCGGCGTGCGTTCGTTCGAATTGGTCTCCTCGTCGGCAACACCGAACTGGTAGCCGGCAAATCCTGGGCGTTCGCTCGCGGGCGCGACCAGCATGTCGCCTTCGAGCTGCAGGCCGGACGCGGGCGCGCCATAGAGGAAATGGCCGTCCGCCTTAAGCTCCACTGGAGCGTTAGCTTTGATCAGCTTGTCCTTGGCGGACAAGTCGAATTCGATCCGATCAGGGACGTAGTCCTCGACCATGAAGGTGGTCTCGCCGACCGAGGAGCCCTTCGGGTCGGTGAA
The DNA here is from genome assembly GCF_036247965.1 of Bradyrhizobium sp. TM233. NCBI lineage: Bacteria > Pseudomonadati > Pseudomonadota > Alphaproteobacteria > Hyphomicrobiales > Nitrobacteraceae > Bradyrhizobium > Bradyrhizobium sp. TM233. The sequence continues at coordinate 128,526 of NZ_BTIG01000020.1, forward strand.
GGCGCGCGCCCGCCACGTCCCGGTCGGCACGGCCGAGTTGAGCGGCACGGACAGCGTACGGCCGCCGGCGCCCTGGTCGGCGAGCACCGCGCGTCGGTATTCGACGCCATCAGGGCGCTCGATCACGATCGTGAGCGGCCCGCCGCTGACGGCATTGCCCTGCCCGTCCCGGAGCAGCGCGGTGAGATAGACGGTCTCGCTGGAACGATAGACGCCGCGCTCGGCATAGACGAAGGCATCGGCACCTGCAGGCACGGCGCGGCCGGAGACGCCGCGATCGGACAGATCGAAGGCGGAGGACTTCAGGCTGAGGAAGGCATAATCGGCCTTCTCGCCCGTGACCGTCAGCATCGCCGGCGACAGACCGCCCTCGCCGCGCGCAAGGCCCGCCTCGAACAGCACATGGCCGCTGTCGTCGGTCTTGCGCGTCGCCAGGATCTCGTTGTTGCGGGCAACCAGCCGGACCTCGGCCTTGCCGACCGGGTCGGTCGAGGCCAGCGAGTTCACGAACACGTGGATACCGTCATTGCCGGAATAGGCGGAAACGCCGAGATCGGAGACGATGAACCATTGCGTAGCGAGCTGGTAATCGTCGTCCGAACCCGGGCCCTTGGCGGCCGCCGTCATCACATAGACGCCCGGCTGGAGCTCGCCGAGCGCCTGGTCGACCGGAAATGCCGTGGTGACGTCCTGGTTCAGCGTCATCGCGGTCGCGAGCTCGCCGGTCCAGACCTTCACGCCACGCTCGTCGCCGAGATCGGAGAGCTGGTATTTCGACAGCGTCTTCTGGAAGTCGCTGTCGACCACCGTGTTGATCAGGTTGCGGTCGCCGATCCGGAAGACGTTGATGTTGACCGCGGGCGTATTGACGCTGACCACGGGAATGCCGCGCTGGCCGGTTCGGGGCAGTACATAGGCCCGGCTGGTGAAGCGCACGAACGGCTTGCGGTCGCGCACATAGACGTTGAACTCGGCCGATTTCGGCAGCCCCTCCTTCACGGTGGACGGCAGGCCGGCGCGCAGATTGATGTTGTAGCGCTCGCCGTGCTTCAGCCCGTCGACGCAGAGCTGCTTGCCTTCGGCCGACAGCGCCGGCTTGTCCTGGCCCGCCAGCGCCAGGAACGGCGCGAAGTCGGTGCGTTTGGCCAATTCCTCGGAGAACTGGAAGCAGGCGCGCGGGCTCGCCGAATCCGAGTCCACGGTATAGTCGAGCAGCCGGAAGCCGTGCTCGTCGCGCATCTTCTCATATTGGCCGCGGACGTCGGCGACCTCGCGCATGTCGAGCGACAGCCGCAGCGAATCCAGGGCCGGCCGCCACAGCTTGCGTTCCGACAGCGACTTGCCGAGCACGGCGAGGGCGTCGGCCTCCTCGCCGGGATTGCCGGCGCGCTGGTAGGCGATGTAGGCCGCGGTCGAGGCGCGCTCCAGCAGGAAGGTCTGCTCGCTCGAGCTCTTCGGCGAGATCTGGAAGATGACCTTGGCGAGCCGCAGCCAGTTGCCGGCGTCCTCCGGCGTGGTCGCCGCGATCTGGCCGAGCACCGACAGGCCGGTGCGATAATCATTGCGCCGGAAGGCGGCGTCCGCGTCGGTGCGCAGCGTCGCGTTGGACTTGGCGACCGGCCCCGCCTCGCTCTTGATCTGGGCCTCCAGCTTGATCGCGGAATCGGCGAGGTCGTCGCGCTTGAACGCCTTGTCCGCGGCATGCGCGGCGGTGAGGCCGAGCGCCAGCGTGGCGCAGAGTGTGACGGCGCGAACAAGACCGATCATGATGGACTCCCGGAAATCGCGGACAGCCGCCCGCAGGCGGCATGAAATGCGCGGAAAGGTGACGGACTCAAGGCGATGGAACCAAAGGTGCAAATCGTCGCATTCGCCATGGAAAGGCAAGCCCAGAGGAGACCGATCAAGATACCGCCGCGCACGCCGTCCTGATGGCGCAGCACTACCTGACCCGTCGACCGGCGGCCACATCCCGGAAGCTGGCCAGCGTTCCCGGCGATGTGATCCATCGTCCAGTCCGCCGCCGCTCAACCCGGCACCCTGACATGCCACCGTCTCGCTTTGTCGCGGCTCTGAGGAAAACGGTTCGGTTCAGACTTGGCGAAAGACGATATTTTTCATATTTGGCATGGTAGATGAACAGCCGGCCTCGAAACGGAGGCTGGCGCAGCGACGGTCCCATAGCTCAACTGGATAGAGTAGCGGATTTCTACTCCGCGGGTTGCAGGTTCGAGTCCTGCTGGGATCGCCACTCACGATTTCACCCTCTTATTTTTCAGAGACTTACGAGACTTTTTGGCAAACGGGCTCTGCGGTTTGCCAATTCCTGTTCCTGCTCTGACCTTGTCGGCTGCGCTCTCAGCGAGGCGAATACGATTCGCCTCCTCGATGTAGCGCTGCGCTTCGGTGATGGTCTTCCAGCCGAACCAAGCCATCAATTCGGGAGCGGTTGCACCATTCAGCGCATGATGGATGGCCGACGCCTTGCGCAGGCCGTGCGCCCTCCCCGGAACCTCAGCTTCCTTGCATCGATCAGCGAACCAATTGCCGAAGCCGGCCGGTGTGAACTGCTCGCCAAACTCGGTTGTGAGAAACGCCAGATTGTCTGTCGACGGATGCAGCTTCAGCTCCGCGAGAAGATCGGGCAGCAATTCAATATCGAACTGCACGCCTGTTTTTTGGCGACGCATCGAGAGCTTTCCGCGCCTCACGTGCTGGCGGCCCATCCGAACCACGTCCGATCTCGCGTGTCCGGTCTGCAAGAGCAATTCCAAGGCGAGGCGCGCTTTGGTTCCCGGCTTGTGACGCTTTCGATACTGAACGATCTCGTCTTCGGTCCAGGTGTGGAAGCCCCCCGTCTTTTTCATTTTCAAGCGCTTCACCGTCAGCAGCGGATCCACCTTGATCATGCCCAATGACACGCAATGGTCGATGAACCCGCGCATCGTCTTGATGAAGTTGCGCTGAGCAGCCGGCTTTCTTGAGTTGACGATATTCTGGAGCGCCTGTGCGTGCATCATCGCGATTCGCTTGTCGCCGTGCTCGTTCCGGAAACGCTCCAGGATCGCCCGGCGATTGCCTTGCGTGCTCTTCGCTAACGACGTGAACGGGCCACACTGATAGTAGCTGATCAGCGCGGCATTAACGGTACCGGCGACAGTGCGACTTGCTCCGAGCGGCGGCGCCTCCCAGTCGGCATTAAGAGCCTTCTCCCGAGCCTCCATGAATTCTGGAGACCATGGCAGTCCCGGCAGCGGTATGCGCTTTCGCCCGGGAACGCGGAGATAAAACCGCGGCGTCCCGTCATGGTCCATGAAGGCATGCGTGTACTTTGGGTATCGCTTCTTCACCGGACCTTGTCCCACTCGTTCGGCTCATCCCCGATATCGGGCTCGCCGGTGACGATGACGATCCGTCCCGACTTGTCGACTTCAACCCGCCGGACCGATTCTCCAGCCGCACGCACCGCGCGGACAGCGCGAGTCACATCCTGTTGCCGGAATGAGGACGGCAGTCGGCTCATGCGGCAGCCTCTGCCGAAGGCGCGCGCCACCCCTCAGGATCGGCCTGCCACGCGTCGATATCTGATTTTCGATAAACGGACTTTCGGCTCGAAATCCGAATGCGTCGCGGAAAGCGGCCTTTCCGCTCCAGGCGCCATCGCGTGCTATCACAGAGCGGAACGAGCTCGTCGACTTCAGCGAAGGAATAGAACCAAGGAACGATACTCACGGGTGCACCTCCGAACGCGCAATTCGCCGATTTTGGCGAATATCTCTCGTTCTTCAGCTTCTCCCCCCGGAGAGGACCAGGAAGCGGTACCGCTTCCGTCGCTATAGGGCCAATATTCGGCATGTGAAGGCAACAGCAATTTGAGTTACACACAAGCCGCCCACAGCGATTTCGGATTTTGTTTCACGTTTCACGTGGATGGCCCGCCGGCTCATTGCCGGCGGGCCTCGCGATTATGCAAGGCGAGCGACGGCCTCTGCGAGCGGCTTGCCTAGAATTAAGACGCCTTGGTGCCTGTTACTGCCGTCCTCCGTGCTCACGTAGGCACAAAGAACCCGCGCCAGCACCACCGCGCCGGCCTGCGTTTTCGGCTCGATGGAAGCAACCGCTCTGGCGAGATCGTCAATCGCTTGAGAGGCCAAGAAGGCGGCCCCCCTCGCCTCCGGCAGTCCCGATCGTTCGATGACTGCAGCGCGCTCGCTTTCATAACGTTCCGCGAGTTCGATCATTCGCTTAACTGCCTTCCCGAACGAGGTGCGGCCGTCGCAATGTATGATCCCGGCCTTTATCTGATTTTTCAGCGCAGTCGCGTCGACGATCTTCTTCGGCCGGGCCGCTCTCGATTTGCCGTCGCCGTCGACGACGAATCCCCGGGGTAACGGATTGTCGTCAACGTCCCTCAGTTCGTAGGAACAGCCCGCCCAAAAGTGGGAATAACAAACAATCTCCTCTGGGGGCTCTGGTACGAGGGACTGCGCGAGGGCCTTGGCCTTGGCCAGCCTGGCAGTTGCCGCCGTGTGTGCCTCAACAAGGCCATCCAGGTGCCGGCCGGCATCAAGCAGCGCCGGGTGCTCCTCAGGCGCCGCAAGCGCGGCCGTCAGTGCGATGGGGGTGGCTGCGCTGGCGCCGGCCAGTACCCCCGCGGCGCGTCCCAGGAAGCCCCTGCGGCCGATTTTGACGGGGCTGCTCATGCTGACACTCCTTCGTCACCGTCCAGCTCGAGCTCGGTCCGGACGTAGATGTCGGTCTGGTCAAGGAAGGCGATCAGCCGCTCGATCTCAGTGGACGCCTCCTCCCTGAGTTGGGCGACGGCCTTGAGTGCCCTTCGGCGGTTCAGCTGCTGTCGAGCGAGTCCGGACGGAATGGGTGCGCAGGCGCTCCCCGCTGCGGGCGGAAACATAGGTCTAGCGAGTGTCATGGTGGTTGGCTTTCTAGATGGCTGTTCAAGGCCGTTGCCGGTGGCGGACCGGCAGCCGGGAGTTGAACACCTGCTAGAAACAGGCGGATGGCCTTTAAGCTTTCGCTCTGGACATAGCGCACCCCTCCCGGCCATAATGGCCAGGTCGGTGCACCCGCCAAGGTGCATCCAGCATCAGACCCCGCCAAGGGTCCATGCATTCGGCACGCTTCCGACGCCAATCGGTGGCACGCCTATCCTAGTCCGGGTGTTCAAGCCCACGGACACTTCACCACTGATTTGGTTAAAATTCAATTCCCCTTTGGGGGCGCTTCCGCGCGCCCACAACCCGCGGTAGGCTCTCCCCGGGTTCGGGGGGCAATTATGAGAGCGCTGATCGCGTTATTTTTGGTTGTACTCGGCGTTTTGTGGCTCTCTCGGTCTCCGGATGACCGGTCGCAGGCCAACAAGGTTGCCGAGGCCAGAAACACCGATGTCGACCGCTATATCGCGCAGCAGCAACGCCTCTTGAGCGTCAAGATTTCGAAATTCTCCTGGCAGAAGGGAGGATTTGACAATGTCATGCTTGCGACGCTTACGATCGAGAACACCAACGATTTTGCGGTGAAGGACGTGGACGTTAGGTGCGAGCACACAGCCAACAGCGGCACCCTGATCGACGCCAATACCCGGACGATTTACGAAGCCATCAAACCCAAGAGCAGCAAGACCGTGCGCGGCTTCAACATGGGTTTCATTAACACCCAGGCTTCTCGGTCGTCATGCCACGTGACGGGCTTCGTGAATGGATAAGCTAAGTATAGTCGCCGATCGGAGAGGGTTCGCGTCAAGGTCATGGAAATGTCGAAACGACGGTGGATCTTCCTGCTGGTTGCCCTAGTGATTGTTGGCTCGATCGTCGCGGGCACACGGTACTATCTAAGCAAATGCCATGGCATGGACGCCTGCTCGGCCGCCGAAGCCGAGAGCCATGAACGGGATAAACCAAGCGAGCCGCAATAATCGCCCCGCGTCGGGGTATTGCGTGCTGGGACACGCAGGAACGTTTGTTGCCGCGACGCGTCCTTAAGGCATCGATCCCGTTGCTTGTGGATCAGCCCAATGGACACAGTTGTCGCCTATGGGATCTCGGCCTTTATCGTCGGCTTTGGCATCGGGATCTTCATTGCCGGCCTAAACTCTGGCGCGCCAGCTTTGTGGGCCTGCGTCGCCCTGATCCCCGTTGCGATCGGGCTCCTGAGCGCTCTCGGTCCCAAATAGCAAATCCGTCCTCTTCAGGGGCGCTTCGGCGCGCTTCTTGCCAAGGAGAACTCCAAGGCATGGAGGCGTGCGCCGATGGCACAGCATATTCGTATTCCTAAACAGCCAAGCCCCAGTTTGGAGCAGATCGCTCGCAGGCTGGTCAGATTGCTGGATGCGATCGGGGAGCTTGAGAACCTCCGAGAAAGGGTTCAGGCGGCCGAGGCCGCGAGGGTCCTGCACTAGAGATTGAAGCCTTAGGACCCACGGCTGCTTGCGTATCAATCCCAAAGGCCGCGGCTCACGTAGTCTCCCCTGGTGCCGGAGCCGTCGTCGTAGAGCGCCTCGTCCAGCGAAACGAGAGGACTATCGCCAAACTTTGCATATTTGGTCGGGAACATACGGTGGAATTCCGCAACATAGGCTTTGATGCGATTGGGCACGTTCTCTCGCTGTAATCCGCCGCCTAGCAAGTCCTCGAAGATGCGAGCAACGATATCGTCGCGATGCGGATTGCTTTCCGGGATCATGCCTCGGATCTTATAATAGTCGTTGTTGTCGTCGCGGACGGAGGATGTCCGAACCCGCGTCCATCGAATATTCTGTCCTCGACTATTATTTCCCGAAATTGCCTCTCTAACCAAGAGGTCGAACTCCGGATGAAGTCTCCTAGGTAGAAGACGTTTGGTCGAACCAGAACGAGACCTCGATCAATTTTTCCACCCCCAGTGGGACGCCCATGGCATATCTGCGCTAGCGAAATCCCGCGCCGCAGACTGTCCTTGATCTTTTCCAGTACAGGCAAAATAGAGTGAAGGGGCGGATTGTTCGCATGGTGTCGCCAGCACGCCAAGCACGCACGTCTACCTTTGTGGATCATAATGTTGTCACCCGACATCGGGTGAAGACCCTTAAGACACACCTCCTGCGTCTTCTTTCGCTTGGCGGCGTTGACCGATTTTAACAGATCAGCGGCCTTGGCGTTGGCCTTCGCCAAGCGCATCGCCTCTACAGCCCACTCTGGGTGCAATTCACAGTGTTTCTTGAAGCGGCTCGGCGTAACGAAAGCTGGCCCATGTCTCTTGTCACCCGATGTGATCCGCCGCAGCGAGTGGCCTGCAATCAATCTCCGCATGAATTCGGCAGCGAGCTCAGGCGTCATGCCGGGAGGGACGGTCATCCACCTCCGTCTGGCAGCGCTACGCTCCTCATGCGATCGAAATTTTTGGACACGGGACATGCTCGCCTCCACATGGCGCGGAATTGCGCTGCGGAAGGCGGCTCCTGAGTCGCGGCGGGGCAAGGGATCGTTCGTGACAATCCACTGGCAGGACGAGTGATCTAGTCCTTTAGTCCGGTGCACTACGGCTTGCGCTCTCGCCCCGGTTGCGGTTGAATATCACTTTCGGTCTGGGGGGACCAATAATGCGTTATTGCGGAGTCGTGGCGGTTTGCGCCACCATGCTGCTTCCTGGTTGCTCTTCAACTCCGGCCGATCTCGAAGCCAAAGCGGCACCGATCGTCCAGACGTATTCCGAAAACTACCAAGAAATTTATCGGAGAGTTTCAACGACCGCGAAGCGCTGCTTCGCCGGCAACGTCGGTGCGTACGCGTCCTTTGCGGTCGACTCGGAATTGTATTCAGAACTCGGCTATGGAGAGCTTACACTTTCTTTGATCAACATGGGAACGCGCAACTACTACGTTTCAGCCCGTGTCGATAAACAGCCGACCGGCTCAAAGCTAACGGTTCGTTCAGGCAACACCATGGCCAGCGAGAAATACAAGACGCTGATACTTGGTTGGGCCGGCGGCGATCAGAATTGTCCGGTGATTTGATCGAAGAGGCGTTCAACGGCGTGACACCTTCAGCGTCGGCAACAATCATGCAAAAGAAAAAGTTCAAGTCGTCAATTGTTTGGCCGAAGGGGCTGAGCGATGAAGACCAAATCCTTCTCGGGATCGGACACTTGGTCGCATCACTATCTAGCTGCGAGTATTTTTTCTACGTCGTCCTACGATGCCTCGCGGGGCAGGAAGGCAAACGCCATCACGAAGTTCTGTGGCTTTCTCAGATCAGCACTCGGGCTCGCATCCAATTGGTTCTTCGCGTAGCGAAGATAAATCGGCTTTCGCCGAAGGCGTTCGCTGAGGTTGAACACTGCGCCAAACTGATGTTTGGCCTTAGCAGATTGCGCAATTTTTACTGCCACGCGCGATATTTGAACGAAGAGGATGGCAGGGCTCGGTTTGAAGGGTATGAGCTTAGCTACGACTACGCTGACGAAAGCATGGATCTCGTGAGAGTAAAGCGGAGGGCCGTCAATGGGCGCTCTGCGGTGGAACTGATTGCAGCCATAAATCGCGCCGAGCGAATGTACTACAAGATGCTTGAGGTCGCTCATTTAGTCCAGCAAGAGACGGGTGCCTTTTATGCAGACCTCCCGCCGCTTCCAGAATAAGGGTGCGGTATTGCAGCAACATGGGACAGGCAAAGCAGCGAACACAGTCAATTCTGAGCTTGAGCAGCGTTTGCATTTTTTGCGCAGGGCGCGCCCCTGCTACGACCGTCGACCACCAACCGGCAAGAGCCCTGTTCGATAGGAGGGAGTGGCCGGACGGATATGCTTTTCCCGCCTGCGAACCGTGCAACCGGTCGTCTAAAGACGCTGAGCACAAGCTCGCGTTGTTGGTCCGGATCGATGCCGAGCGTCTGGACGATCCTATTCGCCGACGAGAACTCCAGAAGTACTTGACCGGCATGCGAAACAATTTTCAGGGGCTGCTAAAGCCGTTCACCGCAAATGAAAAAAGGAAATTCTTAAAGTCGGAGGGTATCCATCGGCCGCCCGGCGCGGCTCTGGTCGACATGCACGTCGCGGGCATCGAGGCCAAAGCAGCCGAAGAGCTCTTTAGCACTACGATGACCAAGCTCCTGAAAGCGCTTCATTGGAAGCACACCGGTAACATCGTTCGAAATGACGATGGCGTCAAAGCTGACTGGTACACAAACGCCTATTTTGACGTCTTCCGGAGCAGCGACGAAGCGCAATTCTATATGGGGCTGCCGGCACGCCCGCCGATCGTCCGCAATCGGCGCGACCTATCCGATCAGTTCGCATATCGGTATGGCAAGGACGACGGAGGTGAACTCTCTGCCTATTTGCTCATTTTCCGCAGATCGCTCATTGTAACCGGCATCGTTGTCCAATCGGATGAGCTTTTGGAGGAGGTTTCGGCGCATAGATGCTGAACGAGCATTACAGGAAGGTGCGAAAAACGGCGACTAAAAATCACTCCTCTTAAGCGCTTCACTTGATGGCCAGTTGCTACCTGCCCGAGACGCAGCTCCCCGCTAAACAGAGACCGACGATTTCTGACATGCCCAAGAAGCCATGTGAAACCAAAGATGTTCCTTTCGCACTGATCGCGCTAATCGCGATCGCAGTCTGGATATTCATTGCGCTACCGCTTATCCATCTCCCCGAAGGCGGATTTGCAAGCCGGTTACACGAATGGCAAACCCTCGTTGGCGCTACAGTTGCTCTGGTCGCCGCCGGCCTGGCCTATTTCAACACGACCCGCTCGCTTGCCCATTCTCAGAGAGTTGAAGAAGATCGGCGCGCAAGGAAACACGCTGCCCTTCGAGCAACGCTGCCTCTCGCTCTAGCAGACATCAATCACTATGCCGGAGGCATCGTCACGACACTGTTGGATATCATCGAAAAATGCGATGGGGAGTCCCTGCCGAAGGGGTCGGCGACCGACCATTTGCTCCGCGAACCTCCAACAAAAAGCATCGATGCGCTGGCCCAATTTATCGAGTTTAGCGAACCCGGGACGGCGAGGGTACTCGAAGCCACAGTGGCTCGAATTCAAATCAATGACTCTAGATTAAGGTCTCTCGTAACAGAGAATACGACCTCAAGATCCAGTGTGGTCACGCGCCACCAACTAGAGAGCTACGTGGTAGATTGCGCGATCATCTACGCTGGGGCCGCCTCGTTCTTCAGCTATGCTAGGCGAGCACTCGACGAGGCGCCCGCCGAACTGGCGTGGGATAGCGTTGCTCGCGCACTTCGGAACATGGGCGTCTATGATGAGGCACATCCGCGGATATTCGAGGACCTGAATCGGCGTCGACAACTTTATGAAACGGCGGCAGAACTGAGGCCGCCTCGACCATTTGCCTAGACATTTGGGCTTCCTTTAGCAGCGACGCTCTAACGTTTGATCGTCGCGCCCTTCGCTTGCATTAGCCGACTACAGCGGTATGGGTGACCCCGTAAGAGCAGCTGGCCGTTCCACCGCCCAGAGCACGCAAGCCGAAGTCCGAATAGTGATATCCCTCTGAGCTTGCGCTTACGTTGTAGGTCGCGGAAACGGGACAACGGAACGACGTGCCGCCTGGGTTGACGTCGGCCTGCCCGCCGACAGTGACGCCGTCCAGCATGTTCATCAGGCCAACGGCGCCGTTGTTCACGGAATTGGTGATAATGCCGTAGGTGATCAGTTGCAGCAGCTCACCGGCCCAGCAAAGATACTCAACCTTCGAGACCGTTTTTTCGACATAAGAACCAGTTGAGGTCTCTGTCGACGCCCCATCGAGCGCGCCGGCCAATGAGCGTCGGTCACGGTTGAACCATGAGACAACAAAACGCTGCGTAGCGCTATCGGCCCAAGCCGGCCCCGTGATAACCCTCGCCATGCCGACAAGCGAGCGCGTGTTGTCACCGCTCTTGATCTCCGTTCCCTTGTTGCCGGCCGTCGTCGATGTTGCGTGCGCCGTAGTCGATGTTTCGAGCGTCATCGTGCCCGAATTCATATAGGCGTAAATGTAATACAACGTGCCCGGAGTCAGGCTCGTGGCCGCAAGCGAAACACCAGCGTCGGGTACAGCGTATGTGGCGCCTGCGATCGTGAGCAGGTTTCCGTTGAATGGCTGCAAGACTAGGTTTGAACCCGACTTAACCAGTTTGCATTGCCCGTAGGTCTGAGGAACACCGAGATTGGTGCGGGCTGTAGCCGCGCTAGCAAGGTCCGAAAGATTATTCGTGCTCGTGAGATCGCCCGCGCCGGGCTGACCAACGATGTTGAAATTCCAACTCGCCCACGTTCCGCTGTTGTTGACCTTGTCGACGGTGATTGTCAGCGTCGTGCCGCTATAGGTCGCAACGCCTTCCATCCAGTAATTCGACGGGTCTGCGGCGTAACTCGCCCGCACGCGTGCGCCGTTCGTGTAGGCGAGGCCGGCCTGCGTAGTGAATGCCTTTGATCCTGTGCCAAGGGCAAGCGACGTTGTCGAGGTACCGCCGTAACCGGCGCCCGCGGCACCCGTTGCGCCAGTATCTCCCTTGCTCGCCAGCAATTGCCAATAAGTCGCGTTCGGAGGCGTGTGGTTGGTGTGGTCGAGAATGCAAATGTAGCTCGAACCGCTCAGCGTCACGACATCGCCAATCACATAGTCAGTGCTGCCGCTCCACGCGCCGAGCAATCGGAATGCTTTGTAAATGCCGAGATAGGACCAGACGCCCGCAACCCGCTCCCAGGTCTTGCCAGTCGTCGGCTGGAAGGCGAATTGCCCGTCATCTCCGAGCGAGGGGTCGGGGTCGGTCTCATCGATGTCCACGAACACGAAAAAGCCCGACGTGTTGAACGCAGCGACCAGTTCATTGACGGTCGCCATCGCCTCGGCGCCAGCAAAGCGCTGCGGCGAGACCTGCCAAATCGTATAGGCGACACCGCTTTGATTGCCGCCTCCCCACGGCGGAATGACCAGGTGCGTCGCATCAGTCACATCCGAAATGATCGACTGAAAATTGCCGATCTGAAGAATATCGCCGGGCTTGACGTTGCCGCCCGACCAGATAGTTCCGGAGCCGGTGACGGTGGTTCCGCCTGCGGAGACGGAGGCAGTGCCGGTGGAGTAGCTGTTGAGCGCGGTCATTCAAAGATCTCCGTCCGACGTCACGAAATATCCGAAATAGAGCTTCCGCTTTTCCTCATCTGCCATGCATTCAGCAACGATAGCTTTGAGCCTCGCGGCGGCTTCGCGGATGGAAACAGGCGGCTTCTCGGTAAGAGCGGGCGGCCCATGCGGCGGATCGATTTGCATCATAATGCCCGTTCCTTCTGAGCCATCTCGACCGATGAAACGGCAATGCCTGGCAAATCGCCGTCAGTCCTATCTGGCCAGCGCTGCAGAACCCTGATCCGGATCCCATCCGCATCGACTTGCGTGTGCTGAGCGAAGCCGCCGACCAGCCCGCTAATGGTCTCGGTGCTGAATGCGCCCGGAATCGTCCGACTAACCTTCGCGTCACGCTGCTTTTCGAGTAGTCGCAGCCCATCATCTGGAAAATGCATCCGCGAAGACTCGTCGACGCTCGGCCTGACGTAGCGATTAACGTCCGATCCTTTGTAAATCTCATGTTCAAAATAGCACTGGGTCACATGGATGGACGGCCCAGCGCTGTCGGACCAGCCCGCTAGGATGACGTCGCATCGACCGGTCAGGGTGAGACCGACCGTCTTGGCCCGCGCGCCGCAGGTCTTGAGCAGATCTGGGAATGCCTGCGCTAGCGAATGAAGATCCGCAAATGGTGCAGTTTCCATGAGAAGTGCCGATAACAGTGTCGGCACCGTCGACAGGCCGGTGACGGCGAACACCGAGTTCATCTCAGGGATCGTCTGCACCTTCGTGCCCGTGCCACAACGTTTGCCGGAGAAGGCGTCATGCCACGCACCATCGGAGAAGATATGGACTGAATTTGAGTCCTTGAAGGCGGAGATCGCGGTCATTGGTCTTCTCCACCGTCGCTCTCATCCCGTTCATCAACCTTCGCGACCTCCGCTTCGTCGATGAAGGTGCTAGTGATGCTGGCGGTTGCGAGAATAGCCGTTGCGGCTGCAGTAAAGATTGGCATTTTACAGCTTCCTTGAGACCCAGCTTGCAATGCTTGATGTGCACGAAGACGTCACCTTGTCCGTCGTCCCGTGTGATAAAGCCAAAGCCGGCTTCATCGTTGAATTGCTTCACAACGCCAATCATGTGATCACCTTGCGGGCGTAAGGAACGGGCGACCGAGAGCTTACGCTGCTCGGCCGCGCCGCCCTGCTTGCAGTGGCCTGTCGCGGCCGGCAAACCCCGTTATAGATTTCGAACTTCGCGTCGGGATTCGCTCCCTCCCGACAGATCGAAATCTCTTTCAAATCCCAGCAGTCCCAAAATCGACGACCATCGATTACTCCCTGAGATCGGCCATTTCTTGATCCGACGGAGAGACAACGCATTTCCCCGCTGAGGATTTTCGACCATGCGTAGTCGCTCGCCTCGTTTTCAAAGACCATTCCTATCACGTAGATCTGATCTGCGCGCTTGCGTGCAAACACGAACTGCCCAATCGCGGCGTCACCACAGTGCGCACACCACATCGGCACTGGAAGCTTAATGTTCGCTCCCCTCGAAAGGAGCACCTGCGTGAATTCCTTCCTCTCTCCGTCTACTTCCCTGTAGTGGATTGAAGGAGTCGGTGTCGAAGCAATTCCGTGGATCATTCGCGGTCCGGACACCATCAGGCCGGTCGCATCCTTCATCCAAATGGATTCAGAGTCAGACGTCATCATGCCGCCAAAGCGGCAAGCAGCAGCTCGCTTCCGTTGTTCCTCACGTGCCCGTTCGATCTCTTCAGTCATGATTGGCAGCATCACGCCAAGAGATCTGAGTTCGGCAACCTCCCGGAAATCCAGGCAGCTAACAGCGCGCGACAGTTCGTTGTAGCGAACCTTGGCCGCCAGAAGACTCGTCTGAAGCTCGCTGACAGACTTCGTCATGGACGAGCCACCATCTTAAGCGCCAGTTGCTCAGCCAGCCACTTGGCACTATCGCCGCGGCCCTCCAACCAAGCTCTGGCTACCTTGATTGCATCGAGGTCAACCCACGAAAACTTGCGGGGCGTCGCGGCCTCAATCGGCGCACCCCGCGACTTGAGTTCTAGATATTGGTCACGATAAAATCGGGCGCCGTTGAAATCACCCTTGACCAGGGACATTCCAATCCTGATCTCGACGCCCCAGACGTCGTTATTCGTCGGCAGAACGGTGACCGTCCCGGCTTTCTGACGTCGGTTCTTTGTGCCATCTAGCCGGACGACGACCATATCATTCACCCCTAATATCGAGTTGCCGAATGATCTCTTCGAGGTGCGGAAAAGACGTCGGCAAGATTGTCGCAGCCGCGCCGGCTTCTTGTCGGGCGACGCTGACAGCATTGAAGTCGATTAACGCCTGGTACAGGCAGTCCCGCGCCGCGGTGAGCTGTAGCCTTGTCGTCTTGCGCAACGGCTCCATGGCCTGGACAACGACTGGCTGGATTTCTGCGATCTGCCGGCGGACATCTCCAGCGGTGCGCGTGAGCGCGGCGATTTGCCGATCCAGATCCTCGACCTTGCTCGCAGCCGCCTGTCGAAACTCGGGAGTTCTCACCTTCAGATTTGATGAAAACTGGGTGTCGGACAATTCGCGCTGAACACCACGCTCGTGGCTCACGAGCGCGATCTGCTCTTCGATGCGCCTTAGATCGCCCTTCAGCTTCAGAAAGGCGGGCGGCTTTGCCTGCGCGATAGCTTTTTCAAGCGGGAGAAAGGTTGCTGTCGACATGTTTACGATCCCGAACCGTGTGATGTTGGTCGGACCGTAGCAAACTAAACTCGTCGGGCGCGCGTTACGGTTTCACTCGCTCGAACGATGCGATCGCTCTGCTCATCGCTTCACCGACTTTACGAGGGTTGTTTTCGTCCCAAGCGCCGAGCCCGCCGTACCGGGATGCGAAGTCGACGAATTGGTAGTAATCCGACACTGGAATTAGAGCCGGCTTCGCGGATGGGTCGGCTGTGCGCGCCTTCTTGCGAATGCGGTGCGCAATCATCTTGCAGCCATCGCAGCAGTACATGGCTCTCTCGGGTCGTTTTGGCCAGAAGCCCGCTCCGCAATTCAAACAGTTGCTCGGAGGGGCCGGGAATGGCGCACGCTGAATTCGAGCCATCTAGTTTGCCTTTCCGCCTTTGTATTGCAGATCTTCGCCCCATTCGGAGCCCTCGCCAGCTCGGTCTGCAGCAAGATCCGCCTCGCGCTTTTTCCCAACCTGGGCAGTCAAAGCCGTTAGCGCAGTCGCCAGGTTCTTCGCGGCCTGAGCTCGTGTGGAGAGCGAAACGGCCTTCTCGACGGCTTTCGCCCTAATGGCATCAGACGCATTAGCGAGATCGAGGATATCCGGTACCGCCTCACTCTCGCGCATGAGCTCATCCATAAGCGCGGCGATCAAATGGCGCCCTTTGCGAACCAAGGCCAATGGGTCGTCGGTGGCGGCCTCCAAAATTAACGGATGGAGCTTCGCTATCGGCCGCGGATCGATGAGCACATGTGCGCGCCTGTGCACTGCGCGGGACCATTTCTCGGCTCTGGCGCGGCGGCGAATGCCGGACGGTGATCCGCCGGCTTGACGTGCAATAGCCCGGAGAGATCGGCCGGACTCGAATAGTTGCTTAGCTAGTGTCCAGTCGATTGCGGTCTGTTTGGTCATGGAAAGTGCACACTGAATTTTGCTGAGGGGTTATTTTCTGCGAATGAGGTGCGCGCCGGTCTTTGCCGGCGCCGGTCGGGGGGAGTTACGAAGGCCCCCCCGGTCTGAGCTCGGCGAGGTAGGTCGTCGCGAACTGGTTGCGAGACAAATTGAGGGCGCGACAGATTGTGTCGATGTCGGATCCAAGAGCGAGCATGGCGGTGATGAACTGGATTGCGCGTGCGCCCCTGACCGCAGAGGCGAGAGCGGCTGCTCGCGCGTCGCCGCACGCTGCGCATCGCGGACGCCTTGCATCGCCGGGCTTTCTGCCGGCGCCGGGACGGGCGCCGCCGTGTCCACGTTTGATTTGTTTGAATTCGGCCTCTGAATTGACGCTCAATTGACCCGCCTATGAACAATTCAAGATGTGTATGTTTTCAGGTACTTGTCGGGCTTCCATCTACCTCTGACCCCATGGGGTCGTTCTGATTTCTGATCCCAGTGCAAACGCATGGTGCGCGCCGGTTTGGGATCAAGGTCGCTTCCACATCGGGGATACCCCCCGGGTGCTGCGTCAGTGTCTGGACGAGCAAGCGCGCTGCTTGTCGTGATATCGAACGATGGTGCATGTCGGCTTGTGATCGAAGCTCTGCGAATGCCTCGCGAGATATCGTCATTGACACCCGAACAGTTTGGGCGGAGCAACCGACTCTGCTGCCTTGCCGTCGCGAAGTGAGGTAAGTAACCCTATCTGCTGCAGATGTTGGTTGTGAAAGCGCGCGGCTCATGCTGCCGCCCTCGCCAAACCATACTCTTCGAGCAAATGCCGAGGCGCGCGGCAGTTAGGAGAGCTTGGATCAGGCCCGAACTCGGTGACGTAGATAGTCCACCTGCCCGTCTTTACGAGCGTAGACAGCACAGCGCGCCAAGCCGTTTCGCTGGGCCCTTCAGGCCGACCCTCAGGTGTTGGTTTCGCGTGGTAGCGTCGGGAACGGAAGTCATCACCGATCCACAGCCTGGCCGTGGCCTGCCAATCAAGGCTGGTAGTGCCCTTGGCGCGGTGATGGTCTCGGAAGCGGGAGAGCGATGCTGTCACCGCGTCTGTGCTGCCAAGCTGTTCGAGCGCCCAGTTGTAGTTCTGATCGTCGAGAGTGAACTCCTCCGGAATCAGCGTCGCGCGCGCGCGCTCACTCCCCTTCAGGGGAGTATTATTTATATTTATTTCTTCTTCTCTTTGCGTCGATTTTGGATCAAGGGGTGCGTCGATCGGTGAGTCAGATTGCGCGTCAATCTGCGCGTCTTCGCTGGACTTTTCTGTCTTTGCCTCTTTTTGAAATGCGTCGTAATTTCTGATGGTTATGATCGTTCCGTTCGGGGTGGGATGAGCGTCAATCAACGCGTCGTTTTGAGCGTTGCTAGGTGCGTCGTTCTGCGCGTCGTTTGCGCGTCGACCAGAGAGCCTGTCGATGAAGCGCCGAACACGGGGTTCTGGCCACCGCCAGCGCTCCGCCAGGTAGCGGCTGGAGGCGAGCAGCTGGCCTCGCTCCAGCTCAACGAAGCCTCGACGAAGGCGCAACCTGCGGGGCTTCCATGCAGCATCACCAGCCATGCTTAGAAAAGCCTGCAGTTCGGTATAGGGCTCGCTGGCGAATGCCGGATGGCCACCGAGAAGCGCCCTAGGCACCGCGATATAGCCACGGGATAGGTCCATCAGCGCACCTCCAGCCCGAGGAATGCGGCAAGGACGGCAACGGCGGCATCTGCGTGAGCCCGTTCAACGAACCGCTGGGGAGATAGCCAGCGACCGCCAACACCGCCGGCAGCAGTGTAGGCGGCCCCGTAGGTCTCGCTTCCGTCGGCAGGGTCGCGGAAGCTAACGACCGAAACCCGGCCGCCAGCGGCCCGGGCTGCGATCTGATGCGCGAACAGGTTCGTCATCTCCGCACCTCGCCCAAAATCGGGATGCCGCCGTAGTTGCGCGCGTGCTGCAAGGCCTCTCGCCGCGACATGCAGCGCCGGAAAACCATCGGGCGATAACGTTCGTCTCGGTACCGGATTACGAACTTGTAGCCGTCGACCTCCTCGGGACAGACCTCAAGAAATGGCGGCTTTGCGGATGGGAACGCGACTACGTTGCTGCCGGTCACGACCGCACCGCCTCTCCGACAAGGAAGCCTTCAGTTTGCCTGTCGATTTCGCGCTCAAGGTCGGCTCGCGACTTCTGCGACGATTCTCGCTTGAATTGCTCCCATTCTGAAAGAAAGCGCGGACCGACCTTGGCTGCGCGATATCCCTGTAACTGTCGCCACCGATCGCCCTTACCGCTAAGCCAGTCCGCTAGCGGGTAGGTTTTTTTAGCTTGGAGCAACCACTCGACATGATGATCAGCGTGATCCGGCCGGACGAAGCGGCCTATGAATAGCCGAAAGGCCAACCACTCATGAACTTCGGCATCACTTGCCCCATGGAAGGGATCGTACTCCGGGTCGCGATAGACGCTGACGGTTTTCGCCGCTGCTTGTAGCCCCAAATCCGCAACCATTTCGGATTTGAGCCCGAGGCGAACGATCTTCATGTAGAGCTGAGCTGTGCGTTCCGATACGCCGGCATGAGCCTTGAGCCAGGGCAGCCACTCACCATGCTTCAGGAGCGCCTTCGCTTCTAGGAGCGCCGTGCCCGCCGCAATGGCGTGGGAGGCGGCGACCTTAGCTGCCTCTCGCACGCCGGCATGCGCGCGCCGGATGTCGTTAGCCAGGACAGGCAGACGATTGCTCGGCTCGCTCATGGCCGCACCGCCTTCCGCGCCAGCGCTGCGGCGAAGGCAGCCGACATGGCCGTGGGTGCCCCCTCTGGCTTCCCGTTTGCCAGCGTCCCAAATACCGCTTTAGGTTCAATAGAGAGCGTTAACCCAATTTGCCAATCTAAGTCATTGCGATCGTTCGCAATGTCACTTCTGCTGGGATCGCCAGTCTCATTTCTAAATCCACCGCCCTTCACGAACGCGTGGGTAACCATACGCCGGCCTTTGAACGGTGCCGAACAGCCCTATCTAAGCGCGGGGCGAATTGCGCCCGGTTAAGGACTTCGATGCTTCCAGCCGAATGGACGAGAATGGCCATCGCATCTGCGGTGGCAATCGTCGCGATGTCGTATTTGGCCATTGACGCGGGCGTGGTGAACACCAGTGTGGTCACGAGGCCCATCAAGATGGCTCAAGCATCGATCATTGGCGGCGCTATGGGCCAGCGTCACCTTTCCTTCGCCGTTCAGGAGTGGGCGCGTCCCAGCCGCGACAACAACGAAAAGCCGCCCCTGGAGCATTGCCTGGCGATCGACTGATCGAGGCGCTTTCTTCCGCGCAAGCGACCATATTCATCCTCCGCCACCTGTCGACTGACGAACCTGCCACCAGCGCGCAATGGCCGCGGTGAGATCGTCCCACACCTGCGTCGGCAAATCCGAGACCGCCACCCGCACGCTGTACTGGTCCGTGGCGGCGTCGTGAAACCACTCGGTCGCGGCGAAGTCGAAACCGAAGCTGCCGGCATGGCGAATCGGGAGGCCCCCGGCGCGCAGTTCGTTGCTCATGTCCTCGGCGGCCTGCCGCGCGCCCGCCTCGTCGAGAGGGCGCCTGCCCCGCAAGGTGACATAGAGACCATGGGCGAAATGGAGTTCGGCAGAGAGTGCCGGGAGCTTCGCAGCAAAATAGCGAGCCATGCTCCGGCCGTTGCGCAAGATCGCCGCGACACGCCGCTTCGTGAGGGCCCAGTAGACCGCGCTGCCCACGAAGGGCGGAAAGTGCGCCGGCAACGCCGCGCCGCCGAGCAATCGCACCGCGTTGCGCGTTTCAGCCGAAAGACGTGTCCATTCAGGCCGCCCTGCCCGCCGCCGGTCATCATTCCCCTGCACGAAAACCGCCGAGCCGAGGCGGCCGTATTCCGCCCCGAGCGAATCGAGCTTGTTGTGGCTTCGCACCAGCACCAGCGGAATTCCGTATCGCCGGGCCCAGCTCAGGACACGCCGGATCCGGCCCGAGCTGCCCGCGAAGCATGTCGTATCGAAAATCACGAGATCGAGACCCGAGCCGTCACTTCGGATCGCCGCCTCGAAAGCGCCGGCGAGACAGCAGGAATCCAATAAGAGGATTCGCGGTGAATTCGCCGAAGCAAAATTATCGCCGAACGGCGGCTTCAAAGCCACGAGCCGCAGATGAGGAATAAGGCCCCGGATCAGCTCCAGCGTCTCGCCATAGGAGCCGGGAAGCACCAGCAAATCAGCCTTCTCGACGATTTGCGCGGAGGCCAGCAGGACGGCGGAGATCGCAGCCATGCCCGAGGCAGTATAGATCGCCGCGCTCATGCAGCCGCATTCGAACTCATAGAAGGAAGGACCGCGCACCGTAAGATCGGCCCGCTGGTAATCGTAACTGAACTTGAAGGGCCCGCTGACGGGATCGGCGCTGTGCGACCAGGCTGTTTCCGTTGCCTTCCACTCGTGCAGCTCGTGCTCTGCCCTGAGCGCCGCAGTGATCTGGAATTTGGACCTGACGACCTCGTCGACCGATCGCGGACGCGTCAGATCGAGCCGATGGCTCAGGCAGTCATTCAACAGCCCGAGTTCCCTGTGCTTCCGTTCGAGATAGGCTTCAATGGTCTCCATTGCGCGTCTTGGCAAATCCGATCGGACGTCAAACGCGCGGACAGCACGTTGGGTCCTATCTGCGTCCGCCTGCAACGAAGGTCGATGTTCGCTGTTGAGACCAGGCAAAGGAGGACAACATGTCTGAGATCAGAGAGCACATGAAAATCATCGGCAAGGACGGCGCACATGTCGGCACCGTCGACCGCGTCGAGGGCAACCGCATCAAGCTGACGCGCAAGGACAGCCCGGAAGGTCACAAGGACCACCATCACTACATCGACACGAAATATGTCGGTGCCGTCGAAGGCGATGTCGTCAAGCTTTCAATGAATGCCGACGCCGTACCGAAGACGGAAGCCGCCTGAACATTGAGCCCCTTCGGGGGCTTTTTGTTTGTTCACGATCCGACTCCGCTTCGTTCCAAAAAGCACGAATCGTAATCGTAAAGTCGGCGCCGCGCATTTCTTAACGTCGCGTTTCGTCGGATCGATCACGTAGCCATTCACGGATCCATTCAGGTATCCATGGGCACGAGCGTCGGCCGCAGCAGGTAGGCGTCGATCGCAGCGTTCGACAGCAGCAGCCTGCGCCGCTCTCCTCGCAGCATCAACCTGTCGATCCTGTTCAGGATGAAGCGGGCGGAGTCCTCGTGCTCGCCTGTGAGCAAGCCGGATCGGTCGAGATATTTCCAGGCAATGTCGAAGGACTGTGCGCGTAACTCGGGGTCGGTCATGGACGGCCAACGTCCGCGGGGAACGGAGGTTCCTGTTTGAGCGCGAGCGAGGCGGGTCGCCTTGCGCAATGCCAGGCGTATCGAACACGGCACAACAAAATGAGCAGCGGCATGGAACGAGATCACGACCGGCACGTTGGATGGCTTGAAATCAAGTGGTGCCGACCTGCCAGCCCCGGTCGGCTTTGAAGGGCCCCGTGCTTGTCCCCCGAGCACGGGGCTTTCTCATGCAGATCAGCTGGCCGGCCGAGTTCGGTCCGTCATCGTCTGACGCGAAATTCGTCTGACGCGAAATTTCCCTGCGAATGCCCTCAGTCCGCCCGCTCGTCGCGCTGGTCGCGGGCCAGCTCGTGCCAGGCCAGCGCCAACTGGATCAGCCGTTGCCGGTCGGCGCCTTCCGATGCCGCGGCCCGCTTCATCGCGGCCTCCGCTTCGTGCTGTGGGTCGTACTTGGTACACATGAGACCGACTCTAGCCGGCCATCTGGACAAGCACATGGCAATTTCGTCCGTATGATTGCGGGGTAACGTCCGCGTCTCCCGGACTGATACAAACGCCCCGGCGCGATTGCCTCACTGCATGCATGCGCTGATTGCGAAGCCATTTGGCTGGGCTTCATCCAGGCGATCTGTGAATTGTGTCACAGTCTGCGACCTGCATCTCGGTTAAACCTTGTGTCGACGCTCCCAGCAGCACGCAGAGGGGATCGATGGTAATTCCCGTCATGACACAAGACGCAGCAGCTCCGGCCAACGTCCCGACGCAACGACAAAGGACCGACCTGCTCGGTATCGCCTATCTCGGGACCATCGGCATCGTGATGCTGGCCTGGATCGCCGGCTTGGTGTGGGGCGCGATTGCGTTCTTCAACTGGCTGGTGTGACGCAGGCAATCCGTCGCGTTGGCGAGCAAGGCTCGTCGCCGCGATCGTGCGCTAGAACAGGCAGTGCAACATCTGCCCCAGCTTGATCCCGCCGCAAACGATCATGGCCCAAAGCGCCAAGCTGATCTGGATTGCATCCAGCATGTCCCACGTCCCCGCGAATCGCTTTCCCAACGTTTTTTCTTTTGAGAATCGCGTGAAGCGGCACCGGGAGCCAGTGCTATTTTGAGGCAGTTGTTGTGCGCCGCCGAACGCCGCGCCGAGATGCGCATCGAGACGTTCGGTTGACACCACCAGAATAAAAAGAGGCGGGCCTTTCGCCCGCCTCTTTCAGGTCAGGATGCGATCAGTGCCTTAGCGGCACGCCCGCGGATCGGTCGCCACGTACTGCCCGTCCGGATAGCGGTAGTAGCAATTGCCCTGCGCCCAGTAGTAGCCGGGCTGGGATGCGGCGGTGGCGCCAGCGATGGCTCCGGTCGCGCCGCCGAGAACCGCGCCCGCGGCAGCCCCCGTTGCGTTGCCCGAGATCAGTCCGCCCAGCACGCCGCCGACGATGGCGCCGCCAAGCGCGCTCGCGCCGGGATCAGCCGGCGGCGGCGGAGGTGGCGGTGCATAGGCGACCGGAGGCGGCGGCGGGGCATAGGCCACCGGCACGTCGTCGTAATATTCCTCGGAGATGTAGCCGGGCGGGCCGGCCATCCGCTGCGGATAATAATACCAGACGCCGCCAACGTCCCACCACCAGCCGGAGCGGCCGTTGTGGACTTCGTGGCGCCAGCGCCCGCCATCCCAGGAGCGATTGCCGCGATAGGCCTGTCCGCCCCAGTCGCGCGTCGGAGCGGGACCGCGGGCGACATAACGTCCCGGCGGCGGGCCGCCGGCGCCGTGCGGACCGGGACCCGCATGGGGCTGGCCACCGGGCCGCGGCGCGGGCCGGGCCGCCTGCTGCGGCGGCGGGCCCCTGCGCATGTTCTGACTGTCCGGAGGTGGTGCGCCCGCGCCCGGGCGGGCCGGAGGCTGGCCGGCGTCCCTCGACGGCCTGGCGTCCTGGGCCTGCGCCGAAAGCGCGAGCAACGACATGGCCGAAACCAAGGAAAAGATGATCTTCATGCGGCTGGACGCACTCATGCGTGCTTGACCCCCTACTTTTCGATTGCTCTCGCAATTGCCGTGGTGCCTGGCGCGATAGACGATTCGGATCGCGCTCGGCTTGATGCCGGCTGACATAGCTGACCTGCT
Organism: Bradyrhizobium sp. TM233; assembly: GCF_036247965.1. NCBI lineage: Bacteria > Pseudomonadati > Pseudomonadota > Alphaproteobacteria > Hyphomicrobiales > Nitrobacteraceae > Bradyrhizobium > Bradyrhizobium sp. TM233. The sequence goes on from NZ_BTIG01000020.1 coordinate 151,750, forward strand.
TTGGTCGGCCATGTCGCGTTACAAATGATTAAGATCACGGCAATTTTTCGGCTCGACGGGCCGCACTGGAGCGCTTCTAGCGGGCCGGCTCGATCACGTTGCAATTGCTCCGCCCGGACATCAGGCAGTCCTGCATTTTGCTGGCGGCGGTGAGGTCCCGCGCGAGCCACCAGCCGACACCGAGGATCAGGACCGCGATAATCAAGCCGGCGATCGCGCCGCGGCGGTTATCACCAGATTGAGGCTTCGGCTGGGATTTCGGCTTCGCGCCCGGTTCGGGCCTGGACTCGAGTTTGGACTTGAGCTTGGACTCCAGCTCGGACTCGGGCTTGGAAGTGGACATGGCTACCTACCGCGCGGGCGAGCCGGCTTATCACCTCTGCGACGTCCCGTCACATCCTGATCAGCCTGTTCAGCCCTGCTCGTCAGGTTAGCCTCGGGTCGCCCGGATCGCATCCTTGCGGGAGGTTTCGACCGCCGGGATCGCCTGCTGGAGCCGCGGTGCACAGGTCGTGAGCACGAACGCGGTCTGGGTGCATTCCCAGTCGGCCCCCAGAACGGCGCTCTCGATGGGCTGCGGACGAGCGAGCAGCAGCGCCGCGCCAGCCGCGGCTACCAGGGCCAAGGCGATTACGAGCGCCTTCTGGCGGAAGCGGAAGATCGTCATGCCCGTGCTCCGTCTCGTATCGGGGCGGACGCTAGGCGTCGCCCCTCGTGCTCCCTTATGAGGGACATCACAATTCGGCAGTTTTTCCGGGCTACGAGATCGTCGGGGCGGCGATTTTTCGTCTACCTGATCGGCTGCGATTATGGGTGGCTTCGCGACGCGCGCCGATGTACACGCTTCTGCGTCGCGTGGCGCCCGCTATGCCCAGCCGACGTACCAACACGCAGTGATGTAGGGCTGAAAGTGAGGAAGACAAGGTTCGTTCGATGAGTGGATTTAGGGAACCAGGCTTCTCCGACCGACAAAAGGCGGCACAGGAAGCACGCAAAAATCTTTTGAACAAATTCAAGTCGCAGCCGGGTCATGACGATCCGGCGGTCGCGGCACGACGCGCCGAGCGCGAAGCACTCGCGGCCAAGCGCGCCGAGACAAAGGCAGCGCGCGAGGCCGAAAAGGCCGAGCAGAAGCGTATCGCGGAGGAAGCCGCAGCCGCGGAGGCAGCCCGGATGGCCCGCGAGGCGGAGGAAGCGGTCGCCAAGCAGGCTGAAATGGAGGCCGAGCAGAAGGCCAAGCGTGACGCCCGCTACGCCGCCCGCAAGGCCAAGCGCAAGTAGCATTCACGGTCGCGTTCAACTGAATTTGAACTAACCCGTTCCGGGGCGGTCCACGTGACCGCCCCTGGATTTTCGACGCGGGTCTGCCTGCTGGAGACGACAGTCGAAGATCAGTTCTTCTTCATCATCCCGTCGTCCTTCTTCATCCCGTCCTTCGACATGTGATCCTTCTTCATGCCGTCGTCCTTGGACATGGTGTCCTTCTTCATCATGCCGTCCTTGGACATCGTGTCCTTTTTCATCATGCCGTCATCCTTGCCCATCTTGTCCTGAGCAAAGGCCGCCGGCGCGAGCGCGAGGCCAAGCGAGAGAGCGGCAGCGGAGACGCCGAGCACGATACGGGTGCGAATGGTCATGGATCATCTTCCCTTTGAGATGGTGTTTGTCAGCGACGGACGCCGCTATTCAATCTCGACGGATGCACGCCGCGCATTGTTACCCCGCCGCCGATAAAATTTTTGACGAGCCTGCTGCGATCCGCCGCTCGAAGGAGGCCAGGGCCTGCGGCGGGAATTGGATGTGTGCAGCGCAGCACGGCCACCCCCTTGCCGCGGCATTCGGTCTCGAACTATCAGATGAGAGAACATCGGGTGAAAGACCGGCTAGGATGGGCCTACGTGCCGGTCATATGACCCGCCCAAATCACGCCAACAAGAACCGTTCGAAGAAACGTTCAAGAGGATTACGCCATGCTCACGCGCCGCCATCTGCTCGCGACCGCGGTCGCCGCACCCGCCATTCTCCGCTTCGGCACCGGTACCGCGCAGGCCGCGACCACGCTGAAGATCTCGCACCAATTCCCGGGCGGCACCATCGACAAAGGTGACTTCCGGGACCGGCTCTGCCGCATGTTCGCTGCCGAAGTCAGTAAGCGCAGCAATGGCGACATTGCCGCTGAGATCTATCCGAACTCCTCGCTGATCAAGACCAACGCGCAGTTCTCCGCGATGCGCAAAGGCGCGCTCGACATCAGCCTCTATCCGATGCCTTACGCCGGCGGCGAATTGCCGGAGACCAATATCGGCCTGATGCCTGGCCTCGTCACCACCTACGACCAGGGCATGCGCTGGAAGAAGGAGCCGGTCGGCAAGGCGCTCTCCGACTTCCTCGCCGACAAGGGCATCATCCTGCTCACCTGGGTGTGGCAGGCCGGCGGCCTCGCCAGCCGCTCCAAGCCTATCGTCGCGCCTGAAGACGCCAAAGGCATGAAGGTGCGCGGCGGCTCGCGCGAGATGGACATGGTGCTCCAGACCGCCGGCGCCTCGGTGCTGTCGGTGCCTTCGAACGAAATCTACGCGGCGATGCAGACCGGCGCCTGCGACGCCGCTCTCACCTCCTCCACCAGCCTGATCTCGTTCCGGCTCGAAGAGGTCGCGAAGTCGCTGACCTCGGGCGCGGGCGCTTCCTACTGGTTCATGCTCGAGCCCTTGATGATGTCGAAGGCGATCTTCGACAAGCTGCCGAAGAACCAGCAGGACGTGCTGCTCGCAGTTGGCGCCGAGCTCGAGGCCTTCGGCCGCAAGGGCGCGCAGGACGACGACGTCGAGGTCGCAAAGGTCTACGAGAAGGCCGGCGCCAAGGTCTCGGTGCTGGATGCCGCGACCGTCGGCAAGTGGCGTGACATCGCCCGCGACACCGCCTGGAAGGACTACAGCGCCAAGACCGCGACTGCGGCGAACCTGCTCAAGCTCGCCACCGATGTCGCCGCATGAGCCACGGTCCGCTTCCGGATCGTGACGATCACACCATCGCTGCCGCAAGGACAGGCCTTGCGGCGGCGATCGATCGCGGTCTTGCCATCCTCAACAACATCATCGTCGTGTTCGCCGCGATCGCGCTGGTCGCGGCCTGCGCCATCCTGAGTTACAGCGTGCTCAGCCGCGCCCTGTTCAAGGCCGCCAATTACTGGCAGGACGAGGCCGCCGTGTTCCTGCTGGTCGGCGCCACCTTCATGACCGCAGCCTATGTGCAGCAGAACCGCGGGCATATCGGCATCGAGGCCTTTGTCGGCCTGCTCTCGCCGCTCGCGAACAAGATCCGGCTCTGGCTGGTCGATGCCGCGACGTTTCTGTTCTGCGCGTTCTTCACATGGAAGTCCTGGACACTGGCCCATGAGGCCTATGTCGACGGCCAGGTCTCGAACTCGATGTGGTCGCCGCCGCTCGCCATTCCCTATTCGCTGATGGCGTTCGGCATGAGCCTGCTCTGCATCCAGATTCTCGTGCAGCTTGCGCTGCCCTTCACCGGAGCCAAGCGTTCATGAGCGTCTTCGGTATCGGCCTCGCCTACGGTATTGCGACCCTGCTGGTGATGTTCTCAGGGATGCCCATTGCGTTCGCGCTCGGCGCGGTCGCGGTCGTGTTCATGGGCATCTACATGCCGGCGGCGTCCCTCGATACGGTGACGCAAAACGTCTACGAGGAAATGGCCTCGATCACGCTGTTGTCGATCCCGCTCTTCATCCTGAAGGGCGCGGCGATCGGCAAGTCGCGCGCCGGCCAGGATCTCTATTCGGCGCTGCATGCCTGGCTGCATCGCGTGCCCGGCGGGCTCGGCGTCGCCAACGTCTTCGCCTGCGCGCTGTTCGCGGCGATGGCGGGCTCCTCGCCTGCGACCTGCTCGGCGATCGGCTCGGCCGGCATCCCCGAGATGCGCAAGCGCGGCTATTCCGGCGGCTTCGCCGCAGGCATCATCGCTGCCGGCGGCACGCTCGGCATCCTGCTGCCGCCCTCGATCACCATGATCCTGTTCGCGGTCGCAGCCGAAAAATCGCTCGGACGGCTCTTCCTCGCCGGCATCGGCCCCGGCCTGCTCCTGGTCACCCTGTTCGGCGCCTATGCCGTGATCCGCTTCCGCCGGGAATATGCCGCGGCCGAAGCGATCTACAAGAACGGCGGCCCGGAGGCCGCCATCCTCGCCCGCGACGAATACACGCTCGCCGAACGTTTCAGCGTGCTGCCGCGCGTGATCCCGTTCGTGCTGCTGCTGACCGGCGTCATGATCGCGCTCTATGGCGGCTACGCCACGCCGTCGGAGACCGCCGGCCTCGGCGGCCTGCTGGCACTGGCGCTGATCGCGGCGATCTACAGCGTGTGGCGGCCGAGCGACCTCGCCCCGATCATGAAGTCGACGATCCGGGAATCGACCATGCTGATGATGATCATCGGCATGTCGCTGCTCTATTCCTACGTGATGAGCTATCTGCACATCTCGCAATCGGTCGCCGAATCCATCGTCGCGATGCACCTGCCGCGCTGGGAGCTGCTGTTCGCGATCCTCGTCATGGTCGTCGTGCTCGGCTTCTTCCTGCCGCCGGTGTCGATCATCCTCATGACCGCGCCGATCATCCTGCCGCCGCTGCGCGCCGCCAATTTCGACATCATCTGGTTCGGCGTGGTCATGACCATCGTGATGGAGATGGGGCTGATCCATCCGCCCGTCGGCCTCAACATCTTCGTCATCCGCAACGTCGCGCCGGATATCCCCTTGCGCGAGGTGATCTGGGGCACGCTGCCGTTCGTGCTGCTGATGATGCTCGCTGTGTTGCTGCTCTGCTTCTTCCCGGGGATCTCGACCGGGCTGCCGGATCTGGTGATGGGGCCTGACGGGAGCAGGTAACGGCACCTGAAAGCGCCGCAAGCGGCCTTACGTCAGCGCCCGCTTCCTCTTCGCATTCAGCGCGGAGGCCACGCGGCTCACGGGCGGCTTGCCGAGCACGCCGCTCATCTCGTTGGTGGCCGCCAGCAGCTTGTCCATGTCGACGCCGGTCCGGACGCCCATGCCCTCGAGCATGTAGACGACGTCCTCGGTCGCGACGTTGCCGGTCGCGCCCGGCGCATAGGGACAACCGCCGAGGCCGCCGGCGGCGGCGTCGATGACGCGGACGCCCTGCTCCAGGCCGGCATAGAGATTGGCGAGCGCCTGGCCGTAGGTGTCGTGGAAGTGCATTGCGAGATTGGCGGCGGGAACGTTGGCGGCAACCGCGCGCAGCATCTCCTTGGCCTTATCAGGCGTGCCGACGCCGATGGTGTCGCCGAGCGAGATTTCGTAGCAGCCAAGATCCCCCAGCGTGCTCGCGAGATCAGCGACGGCCTTCGGCTTGATCTCCCCATCGAACGGGCAGCCGAGCACGCAGGAGATATAGCCGCGCACCTTGACGCCGTCGTCCCTCGCGCGCGCCAGCACCGGCTTGAACCGCTCGATGGACTCGGCGACCGTGCAATTGATGTTGGCGCGGGAAAAGCCCTCGGACGCCGCGGCGAACACCGAGACCACCTCCGCGCCCGCGGCCCGCGCAGCGTCATAGCCCTTCTCGTTGGGCACCAGCACGTGGAATTCGGCGCCCTTGATGCCGCTCACGCCGCGCAGCACGGCATCCGAGCTCGCCATTTGCGGGATCGCCTTGGGCGAGACGAAGGCGCCGACTTCGACCGTATCGAGGCCAGCCGCGACCAGCGCCTCCACGAAGGCGATACGGTCTTCGACGCTGACGGGCGTCTTCTCGTTCTGGAGGCCGTCGCGCGGCCCCATTTCGATGATGCGGACGGGGTCGCTCATGTCACTCTCCCGCAGGATCGACCACCGCGAGCTCGACGCCCTCCTGCACGATGTCGCCGACCTTGCACTTGATGGACTTCAAGACGCCGGCATAGGGCGCGCGCAGCGTCTGCTCCATCTTCATCACTTCCAGCGTCAGGATCGGCGCGCCCTTCTCGAGCTTCGCCCCCTCCTCGGCCAGCACGGCGACGACGGTGCCCGGCAGCGGCGCTGCGATCTTGTCCTCGCCGGTCTGCTCTTCGGTCTCACCGCCGAACGGATCGACCCAATGCAGGTCGAAGCGGCCGTTGCGCGTGCGCAAGTAGAGCTCATGGCCGGCGATGACCGCGGCGACCGAGGATTTGACGCCGTCAAGCGTCAGGTCGAAGCCGCCGTCGCGTGGCGCGATCGCGAACGCCAATTCGCGTTCGCCGATCACCAGCGTGGACGGGCCGCTGCCGTAGTTCAGCACGATCTTCTGCTCGGGCCCGTGCCCGACGCGGAAGGCAAAGCTGCGCTGCCGGCGGCCGACCGGCTGCCAGCCAAAGGTTTGCCAGGGCGAATTCGCCTCCGCTTGGGCAGCCCGCTGCTCGTCGCTGATGATAGCGGCAACCGCGGCGCACAGCTCCAGCTCACCCGGCGCCGGCGCGGCCTGTGTCAGCACCGCCAGCTCACGCTCGATGAAGCCGGTGTCGATCGCATTGGTTCGCACCTTCGGATGCGTCATCAGCGCAGACAGGAACGGGATGTTGGTGACGATGCCGCGGACGTCGGACTCTTCGAGCCCGCGGTTCAGCCGTTCGATCGCAACGTCCCGCGTCGGCGCCCACGCGATCATCTTGGCGAGCATGGCGTCGTAATAGGGCGAGACCGTATCACCCTCGCGGTAGCCGGCGTCGATGCGCAGGCCACCGGTCTCGGCCGGCAGCCGCCAGGTCGAGATCCTGCCGACCGACGGCATGAAGTTCTTGGTGGGATTTTCCGCGTAGACGCGCGCCTCGACGGCGTGGCCGTTGAGCTTGATCTCGTTCTGCTTCAGCGGCAGCGCCTCGCCGAAGGCGACGCGCAGCTGCCATTCCACGAGGTCGATCCCGGTGATCAGCTCGGTCACGGGATGCTCCACCTGCAGGCGTGTGTTCATCTCGATGAAGAACACGTCCTTGCCGTCGGAGACGAACTCGATCGTGCCGGCACCGACGTAGTTCACAGCTCCCGCCGCTTTTCGCGCGGCGGCGCAGACCGCCTCGCGCTGGGCAGGATTGAGCGTCGGCGACGGCGCCTCCTCGATCACCTTCTGGTGCCGGCGCTGCAGCGTGCATTCGCGCTCGAACAGCGACAGCAGATTGCCGTGGCTGTCGCCGATCACCTGCACCTCGATATGCCGGGGATTATCGACATATTTTTCGATCAGCATGCGGTCGTCGCCGAACGCGGCCTTGGCCTCGCGCTTGGCGCTGACGATCGCGGGCGCAAGCTCGTCGGCCGAACGCACGATGCGCATGCCGCGGCCGCCGCCGCCGGCGGAGGCCTTCACCAAAATCGGGAAGCCGATCTTGTCGGCCGCCTTCGAAAGCGTCGCCTCGTCCTGGGCTTCGCCGTGATAGCCGGGCACCAGCGGCACGCCGGCCTTCTCCATCAGCTCTTTCGAGCCGGACTTCGAGCCCATCGCATTCATCATCCCGGCGGTCGGGCCGACGAAGACCAGCCCTGCATCGAAGCAGGCTCGCGCGAACTCGGCATTTTCCGACAGGAAGCCGTAGCCGGGGTGCACGGCCTCGGCGCCGGTCTTGCGCGCCGCATCGATCAGCCGCTCGACGTTGAGATAGCTGTCGCGGGCACGCGCGGGCCCGAGCAGCACGGCCTCATCCGCGAGCGCGACATGCATCGCGTCGCGATCGGCCTCGGAATAGACGGCGACCGTGCGCAGCCCCATGGCGCGCGCGGTGCGGATGACGCGGCAGGCGATCTCGCCGCGGTTGGCGATCAGGAGCGTGCGAAAACGACGGTAGAGCTTTGAGTGGTCCATCGCATCACATCCTGAACAGGCCGAATTTCGTCGGCTCGATCGGCGCATTCGACGCCGCCGAGAGGCCAAGGCCGAGCACGAGGCGCGTGTCAGCGGGGTCGATCACGCCGTCGTCCCACAGCCGCGCGGTCGCGTAATACGGGTGTCCCTGGCTCTCATATTGCGCGCGGATGGGCTCGCGGAATTTATCTTCCTCTTCCTTCGACCAGCTATCGCCCTTGGCCTCGATATTGTCGCGGCGAACCTGGCTCAGCACCATCGAGGCCTGCTCGCCGCCCATCACCGAGATGCGCGCGTTCGGCCACATCCAGAGGAATCGCGGTGAGTAGGCGCGGCCGCACATGCCGTAATTGCCGGCACCGTAAGAGCCGCCGATCACCACGGTGAATTTCGGCACCGACGCCGTCGCAACCGCCGTCACCAGTTTTGCGCCGTCGCGCGCGATGCCACCGGCCTCGTATTTCTTGCCGACCATGAAGCCGGTGATGTTCTGCAGGAACACCAGGGGAATGCCGCGCTGGCAGCACAGCTCGATGAAGTGCGCGCCCTTCAGCGAGCTTTCACTGAAGAGAATGCCGTTGTTGGCGATGATGCCGACCGGATAGCCCCATATATGGGCGAAGCCGCACACCAGCGTCGTGCCGTAGAGCTTCTTGAACTCGTCGAACTCGGAACCGTCGACGACGCGGGCGATGATGTCGCGCACGTCGAACGGCTTGCGGCCGTCGACCGGCACCACGCCGTAAATCTCTTCCGCGGCGAATAGTGGCTCGCGCGGCTTGTGCATGTTGAGATTCGGCCGCACCGACGGCTTCAGCGTGCCGACGATGCGCCGCGCGATGCCGATCGCATGGGCATCGTTCTGGGCATAGTGGTCCGTGACGCCCGACTGGCGCGAATGCACGTCGGCGCCGCCGAGTTCTTCCGCGCTGACGACCTCGCCGGTCGCGGCCTTCACCAGCGGCGGGCCGCCGAGGAAGATGGTGCCCTGGTTGCGCACGATGATGCTCTCGTCCGACATCGCGGGGACATAGGCACCGCCGGCGGTGCAGGAGCCCATCACAATCGCGATCTGCGGAATGCCCTGCGAGGACATCTGCGCCTGGTTGTAAAAGATGCGGCCGAAATGCCGCTCGTCCGGAAAGATCTCGTCCTGCAGCGGCAGGAAGGCGCCACCGGAATCGACCATGTAGACGCAGGGAAGGTTGTTCTGCCGCGCCACGTCCTGCGCGCGCAGATGCTTCTTCACCGTCATGGGATAATAGGTGCCGCCCTTGATGGTGGCGTCGTTGGCGACGATGACACATTCGCGGCCGGCAACCCGCCCCACCCCGGTCACGACACTCGCCGAATGCACGTCGCCGCCATAGAGGCCGTAAGCCGCGAGCGGCGACAGCTCCAGGAACGAGGTCCCGGGGTCGACCAAGAGGTCGACGCGCTGGCGCGCCAGCATCTTGCCGCGCGAGGTGTGGCGGTTGCGCGAGACCTCGCCGCCGCCGCCAGCGACTTGGGCGAGCTTTTCGCGCAAGTCCGCGACGAGGCCGCGCATGGCCTCGGAATTGCGCGCAAAGTCTGATGAAGACGGATCGATGCTGGAATGGAGCGGCATGTTGATTCCAATGAGGTGAAGGTTTTAAGCCGTCTCGGACATCAGTTCGCGGCCGATCAGCATGCGGCGAACCTCGGACGTCCCCGCGCCGATCTCGTACAGCTTGGCGTCGCGCCACAGACGCCCCACAGGGAATTCGCTGGTGTAGCCGACCCCGCCGAGCGCCTGGATCGCCTCGCCCGCCATCCATGTTGCCTTCTCCGCGGAATAGAGGATCGCGGCGGCGGCGTCCTTGCGCAGGCTGCGCGCGTGGTCGGCGCGGTCGCAGGCGCGCCCGACGGCATAGACATAGGCGCGCGTGGCCTGCCAGGTCGCATACATGTCGGCGAGCTTGCCCTGCATCAGCTGGAAGTCGCCGATCGGCTGGCCGAACTGCTTGCGCTCGTGCATGTAGGGCACGACCGCGTCCATGCAGGCCGCCATGATCCCGAGCGGGCCGCCCGACAGCACCGTGCGCTCATAGTCGAGGCCGGACATCAGCACCCTGACGCCCTCGCCCACCTTGCCGAGCACGTTCTCCTCCGGCACTTCGCACTCGTCGAAGAACAAGGGATAGGTGTTGGAGCCGCGCATGCCGAGCTTGTCGAGATGCTGGCCGTGGGTAAAACCCTTGAAGCCCTTCTCGATCAGGAAAGCGGTCATGCCGCGCGGGCCGGCCGCCGGATCGGTCTTGGCGTAGACCACCAGCACGTCGGCGTCGCCGCCATTGGTGATCCACATCTTCGAGCCGTTGAGCACGTAGCGGTCGCCGCGCTTGTCGGCGCGCAGCTTCATCGAGACGACGTCGGAGCCGGCACCCGGCTCGGACATCGCGAGCGCGCCGACATAGTCTCCGGAGATCAGCTTCGGCAAATAGCGCTGGCGCTGCGCGTCATTGCCGTTGCGGCGGATCTGGTTGACGCAGAGGTTGGAATGGGCGCCGTAGGACAGGCCTACGGCGGCCGAGCCGCGCGAAACCTCCTCCATGGCGACGATGTGGGCGAGGTAGCCCATGTTCGAGCCGCCATATTGCTCAGGCGCGGTCATGCCGAGCAGGCCGAGGTCGCCGAGGCGCTTCCAGAGGTCCGCCGGGAACAGATTGGCCTTTTCGATCTCGGCGGCCCGCGGCGTGATCTCCGCCTCGACGAAGGCGCGGAGCGTGTCGCGCAGCAGGCTGATGTCTTCGCCCAGATCGAAATCGATGCTCGGGATGTTCAAGGCGATTCCTCCGTATTTTGGGGACCGAACCTAGCGGGGTCAGGGCCCTCTTGCGGTCGAAAAGGTTGCATTTTCCGCCAAACTTGGCGAGGATTTTCCCGAGGGAGTTCCCAAAGGTTCGCAATGCCTTTTCAAGCCGCAACCGCGATCCCGCGCCGCGCCGTCACCCCCGCCGCCTTCGTGCGGGGCGTGGTTGCCGCCTATGCGCGATACGGACGGGATCCGGCCGAGGCGTTGCAGCGGGGTCAGGTAGCGCCGGACCTTGTCAATTCTCCGGATGGGCGGGTCACGGCCGCCCAGTTCGAGGCCCTGGCGGGCCATGCCATGCGCGAGCTCGACGACGAGGCGCTCGGCTGGTTCTCGCGCCGCCTGCCCTTCGGCACCTACGGCATGCTGTGCCGCGCCTCGATCACGGCGCCGACGCTGGAGGTGGCGCTCAAGCGCTGGTGTCGGCATCACAGCCTTATCACCGAGGACGTGTTGCTCGATCTCGCGGTCGGCGAGGAGACCGCGGTGGTGTCGATCCGGGAGCAGCGCGATCTCGGGCCGCTGCGTGAGTTCTGTCTGGTCACCCTGCTCCGCTACGTGCTCGGCTTCTCCTGCTGGGCGGTCGATTCCAGGATCGCGCTCCGCGCAGCCGAATTTCCGTATCCCGAGCCGCACCACGTCTCGGTCTATCCGACCATCTTTTGTCGCAACGTCCGCTTCGGAGCGGGCGGCGCGGCCATCGTCTTCGACAAGCACTACCTGTCGCTGCCGCTCACCCGCAGCGCGGCCGATCTCGACAACATGCTCAAGGGCGCGTTGCGGCTGACCGTGCTGCCCTATCGGCGCGACCGGCTGCTGGTCGAGCGTGTCCGCCGCGTGCTGCGCAATGCGCGCGGACGCAGTCTCGGCGCCGAGGACGTCGCAAGCGAGCTCGCGCTTTCAACGCGCACCATGCATCGGCGCCTGCGCGAGGAGGCCACCTCGCTGCGCGATCTCAAGGAAGAGGCAAAGTTCGAGCTCGCCAAGCAGGAGCTGATGCGCGGCCGCGCGCCGATCAAGCGGATCGCGGAGATCGCCGGCTTCCGCAACGAGAAGAGTTTTTCGCGCGCCTTCCGCAGCTGGACCGGCGCTAGTCCCCGCGAGTTTCGAGGGCGGTATCGCTAAGACATCATCCGGAAAAGCACGTCGCGGTCTTCCGTGCGATGCCGAGAGGGCGAGCACTCTGAGGCACCGTACTCCTCAGACGTTTACGGCCCCCGGGATCACTCCCGAAGGCCGTAAAGGTCGAAACCACTAGTCCTAACTCTGATCAATTCGAGTTGGTCTGCCCGCCGTGGCGAAGCTTGCTGCGCGACTGCGAGTGCTTCGGCTGATAGGCGAGAGAGTCGGTCGCGCTCTTCCCACCGCCCTGCGCGCACGTTCCACCGATACCGCCGGCAGCGGCGCGGCAGGCTTCCATCGTCGGATAGCCGCAGCCGTGAGCGGCCTGGGCGCCGTTCGTAATGCAATAATCTTCCGCTTTCGCAGTCGGTGCCGTCAGCACCAGAAACGCAGACGCAAACAGCGTCGCGGCGGAAACTGCGAACGTCTTCGAAACCGAGGTCATGATGTCTTTTCCTGCTTAAGAAGTCCCACATGCGAGCCCTCGACTCGCAACGCGCGCTGAGGCTCACACCTCGCATGTAGGCCAACCACGGGAACCATCAATCACGGCTCAGCGCATTGCTGGGATGTGATAATCACATTTCTCAATTAGGTGAGTTGATCAGCATTATAGTGCCGCCGGGGCGATCGCCTCCACTCTTTCGCAATTGATTCAAATGCAGTGCGGGCTGCCCTCGGGCGTGGCCTGCCGCTAGCCCGCAGACGCCGCCGCGACGTTCTGCAACGGCAGTGGCACATCCTTCGCGACACCCAGCACCGGGAAGCTGCGGACGTTCTTCACATCGGGCATCGCGGCGAAATGCAGCAGCTGCTGGCGCATGCTCTCGACGCTCGGCGCGACGCATTTCAAGAGATAATCGGTGTCGCCGGAAATGCGCCAGCACTGCTGGATGCGCGGGATCGCGGCGATCGAGCCCTCGAACGCCTCCAGCACCGGCTGGGCCTGGCTGCCGAGCTGGATCGAGACGAACGACACGACCTCATAGCCGAGCAGCCGCTCGTCGATGACGGCGCGCACCGCCCGGATCACGCCGCGGCCGAACAGCGATTTCAGCCGCCGCAGGCAGTTGGGCGCGGATACGCCGACGCGCAGCGCCAGCTCGTTGTTGCGGATACGCCCGTCCTGCTGCAGCTCGGATAGTATCTTCAGATCGACGCCGTCGAGCTGGTCACGCCCGGCCATACCCTACCCTCGTCATGCTCGTGTCATGCGGGGCAGCGAAGCACGCGGCGGAATTGGTGCCAAGGGTCCGAACCCGGAGCGCGACGCCATCGCGTTCGGGAGGAATGCCTCCCCCCACCGTCATGGCCGGCCTGTCCCGCCCACTGTTCGTTCACGCGCCCAAAACGTTGATGCCCGGGCCTTCGCCTCGCCGAAGCGGCTTCGGCCGCGCAGGCGGGACGAGCCCCGGGCATGACGAGTACATCACGTCGATTAAGGTCGGAGCAGCCGCCCGCTCAATGCGTCCAGGGCTCGCCGCGCCGGAACGAGAAATTGTCGGCATAGGCCGCCGGGCGACGGATCGAATCCTGCGGCTCGATGACCTGGTAGGCGATGCCCTTGCGCTCGCAATAGGCGACCGCCTCTTCCTTGGAATGGAAGCGCAGCGTGATTTGCTGCTTCATGTCGCCGGACGAGGTCCAGCCCATCAGCGGCTCGACCGAACGCGGCTGCTCGGGTTCGTAGTCGAGCTGCCATTCCCGGGTCTTGGACCGACCAGATTGCATCGCGTTCTTGGCGGGCTTGAAAATGCGTGCGGTCATTGGCGGTCCGGCCTCTTCGTCTTTTCGTTCGATTTCGATGCGTCACGGTAGCAGTTGGTGGAAACCGCGGGCATAGTATACAGACACCGATTGGGAACTGATCGGTGATTCCGGCCCCGGGCAACCTTCTCCGACGGTATAGTCATTATGCTGCACCGTGACAATTGCGTACCCGCCTTTCGCGCTGGGGTCCCGCCCGGCGGCACTGCTTCGCCGACATCAGTGTAACCGTCCCCTCCGAGAGCTTCCGTCGCATGGCCTTCCTGAACATCAACGCCACGCTCCCTGAAAAAGGCCGTGACCTCAGGCTCGACCTGTTTCGCGGGGTCGCGAACTGGGCGATCTTCCTCGACCACATCCCCGACAACGTCGTGAACTGGGTCACGACGCGCAATTACGGCTTTTCCGACGCCGCCGACCTGTTCGTGTTCATCTCCGGCTATACCGCCTCGTTCGTCTATGCGCGGATGATGCTGGAGCGTGGCTTCCTCGTCGGCGCCACCAGGCTGACCAAGCGGGTCTGGCAGCTCTACGTCGCCCACATCATCCTGTTCGTGATCTATATCGCCTCGATCAGCTATCTGGCGCTGCGCTTCGGCGATTCCGAGATGATCAACGAGTTCAACGTCGCCGGCCTCGTCGACAACGCCACCGAGACGCTGCGCCAGGGCCTGTTCCTGCGCTTCAAGCCGCTCAATCTCGACGTGCTGCCGCTCTACATCGTGCTGATGGGGCTATTCCCGCCGGTGCTGTGGTTCATGCTGCGCAAGCCCGATTTGACGATGGTGCTGGCGATCGTGCTGTGGCTGACGGCGCGTCACTTCGGCTGGAATCTGAACGCCTATCCGGCTGGCCAGTGGTACTTCAACCCGTATTGCTGGCAGGTGCTGTTCGTGTTCGGCGCCTGGTGCGCGATGGGCGGCGCGCGGCGCTCGATGACGCTGATCAACGCGCCGATCACGCTTTATCTCTGTCTCGGCTATCTCCTGTTCGCGCTGGTCATGACCATGGCCGGCCGCTTCCCCGCGTTCGGTGGCATGTTTCCGGAGTGGCTGTTCTCGGCCTTCAACCCGAACGACAAGACCAACCTTGCGCCCTACCGCTTCATCCACTTCGTCGTGATCGTGATCCTGGTGATCCGCTTCGTGCCGAAGGAATGGCCGGGGCTGGAATGGAAGGTGTTCGATCCCCTGATCGTTTGCGGCCAGCAGTCGCTCGCCGTGTTCTGCGTCGGCGTGTTCCTGTCCTTCGTCGGCCATTTCGAGCTGTCGATGAGCTCGGGCTCGCTGCTCGCGCAGATCTTCGTCAGCGTTGCCGGCATCGCGATCATGACGACGGTGGCCTATTACATCTCGTGGTCGAAGAAGCAGGACAAGCCGCTGAAGCCACCGCCGCCCAAGCCGGCGGCAGCCGCAGCGAAGGCCGCCTGAGCGCGGCCTTCAACCGCCCTGGGCCGAGATCGATCGACAAAGATCGGTTGACTTGAGTCAACCAGAGGCGGCGGCGGCCGGCATAGTGTCCTCACGACACGCGCCGCGCACCGATGTCGGCGGCCTCCCCTCGGACAAGGCTAAAAGCACATGCCCTCTCATTTTCACGCCGTGGTATGGATCGACCATTCGCAGGCCAGGATCTTCCATCTCGGCCTGAGCGGCTCCGACGAAATCACGTTGCATCCGCAACTGGCGACGCGTCACCTTCATCACAAGGCCAACGCGGTCGGCAGCGGCCATGCCGCCCCTGACAAGGCGTTCTTCGCCGAGGTGACCAAAGCCCTGGCCGATGCCGGCGAGATTCTCATCATCGGTCCGGCGAGCGCGAAGACCGAGCTTGCCAGCCACATTCGCGCGGGCGCACCCGATATCGCCAAGCGGATTGCCGCGGTGGAAGCCGCCGATCATCCCTCGGACGCCGAAATCATCGCCTATGCGAAACGTCACTTCAAGCTGCCGCTGCCGCGCGTGCAGGCACCGGGATAGGCCGCGGGCAGACGGACTGAGGTCGAGGCCGAACGGCCTTAGCAACAGCTCTGGGCGCGATGATGATTCTCGCCCAGCTCATCGTGCTTCAGGCGGCTTCTTCGCCGTCGAACTCGGTGAATTTCTTGTAGATCCAGTCGCGGCCGTCATGGCGGCGCCAGACCTTGCCGACCACGAGCTGCCCGTTGATCGAGCGGCGGGGCACGAACACGGTCCAGAGGTGCCAGATCTCGCTCCAGCTCGATTGCGGACCGGCGGATTTGAAGTTGCGATCGAAAGACATGACGCAGAACTCACAGGATACGCGCGCTGCGACGAACCGTGACCTTGTGTGAGCACGAATTGCAGGCAGCCCATCGCGAGCCGGAATCGATCTGATAACGATCGCCGAAGCGGCCGCAACAACCGCTCATCCTTAACCTAACCGGTCAACCTTACTTCTCCCGGCTTGGAGCCGAGATCGGTTGAAAGCCGCAGCCGAACTATCTAGACTACGCGCACGATTTGAGAACGACCGCGCCGTCTTGGGCGCGTGGCTATTTGATTGAGCTGACGTCCAATTTTGTAAGTTGAAATTTCGAGACGACTCGTCAGGGCGACCACAATGAATTTGCAATGTGAACGTCTGCGCCTGGCGCTGCGATCGACGCTTCTTGCGCCAATCGCAAGGACGCCGGCGCAAGAGCCGACGAAAGCCGCCAACGACAACCACGGGATATGGCCGCTGCTGCCGTTTCCGCTCGGCTGGTACGCCTCGAGCTGATTGGCCGGATCCGAAAAAACGGCAGCCGAAAAGCGCAACGCCGCGCAAGCGGAATATCATCGCTTGGCGGCGTCCGTTTAGACATTGGGCGCTGAAATCCCCAATACATATATGTCTACGGCGACAGCGAAAGGTTCGATGCGGCGTCGGCAATTCTGGCCCGGTCAGCGGGGACGCAATGGCTTGAAACATCGCGCAGAAATCGCGGGAACGCCGCAAGCGCTGCCTGTCAGATCACGTCGGAGGTCGCAGGAAAAAGTCTAGGAGATTCAACCCCGGGACTGGTCGGGGCAGCTGGATTCGAACCAACGACCTGCAGTACCCAAAACTGCCGCGCTACCAGGCTGCGCTATACCCCGAATGTCCTGCGAGCCCCGTCGATACACGCTTCCCAGGGCGCCAGCAAGGCTCCAAGGCGCCAGCAAGGCTTCCAAAGCGTCGGCTAGCTTCCGGGCGCCCCGAGGTGCTTTCTGCCTGCCCTATTTGCTGCCGAACAGCGGATGGCCGACGCGGTCGCCGGGCCGGATGCCGTATTTCTGCGCCGTTCCCGCCACCACCTCCAGCACGGCCCGGGCGGGCCCCCGGGACGAGATGATCTTGGTCGACATCGGCTCGGTGTTCTCGGCGATGCGCAGGATGCGGCCGTCGGCGCGGATGAAGATCATGTCGAGCGAGACATAGGTGTTCTTCATCCACATCGACACCTCCTGCTCCGGATTGAAGTCGAACAGCATGCCTTTGCCGTCCGCCAGCTCCTTGCGGTACATCAGGCCGGTCTGCTTCTCCTCCTCGGTCGTCGCCACTTCCACCGAGAACACCTGCACGCCGTTCTTGGTGACGATCTCGAGCGGCTGGAAGCTGGCTGCGCCGGCGGGCGCGCCGGCAACAGCACAGCCGGCGATGACGAGGATGGCGGCAAGCCAGCCCTTCAGGGCGGACCAGGCAGCCTTTCGATCAGGATTCATGCGGGCACTCGAGGCGTGGGACTGGACCAGTCCTTACGCGGCGGTCGCCGGAAAAGCCAGAGGCGCACCGGCCTGCCAGCACGCCTCTGCTCACGATTGCGGGAAATGGAAGCTTGGGGGATTTGGAAGCTTGCAGGACTTGAAGATTTGCAGGACTTGAAGATTTGCAGGACTTGGACGCTAGAGCGCGAGTCTCCTCGCGCTTAGTGCGACTGCAATCCCGGCGATCCGGTCTCGGGATGGATCTCGGCCGCCATCATGCCCTTGGAGCCGGGCCCGAAGCGGACCAGGACATACTGGCCGGGCCTGAGCTCGGTCATGCCGAAGCGGCGCAGCGTTTCCATGTGCACGAAGATGTCGGGCGTGCCCTCACCGCAGGTCAGGAAGCCGAAGCCGCGGAGCCGGTTGAACCATTTGACCTGGGCCCGTTCCAGCCCGCTGGTCGCGGTGACCGTGACATGGGTGCGCGGCGGCAGCATCTGCGCCGGATGGATCGCGGTCGACTCGTCCATCGAGACCACGCGGAACGCCTGGTAACCCTTGGCGCGCTGGATGCACTCGACGACGATGCGGGCGCCCTCATAGGCGGTCTGGAAGCCGTCGCGCCTAAGCACGGTTACGTGCAGCAGCACGTCCGGCCAGCCGTTGTCCGGGACGATGAAGCCGTAGCCTTTGGAGGCGTCGAACCATTTGATCACGCCATGGACTTCGACGAGATTGGCGCTGGTCTCACCCAACCCGCTGAACGGACTGAGCGCGCTCTCGCGACCGGCACTGCCGTGTTCGCCCGGCGTGATCCGCCCGGGCGACACCCCCTGCCCGGGAACCCCGAGCTTCTTGGACTCAAATCCGTCCGACGACCCCATAACCCCGGACCCCACACTGTCATGCGACCCGCCTCAGCAGCGGTATCGAATCACGCGTCTTTCGAGAACCTTCTCAACCGGACGCGACGCGAATCTTTCGACTCAAAAGATAACACTCCCGGTTGCGAGGCATAGATAAAAAAGAGATTCGCCGGAACCTATGAACAGCTTGCACAGCCGCGAATCAAATTGATGCCTCAATTGCCGACAAAGGGCCCGAGCGCTTCGCCGATGTCGTCGTGGATGACGAGGTCGGCAATGTCGTCCTGCTCGGTCGGCTCGCGGTTGATGATCACCAGACGTGCACCGGCGTTCTTCGCCATCATCGGAAAGCCCGCCGCGGGCCACACCACGAGCGAGGAACCGATCGCGATGAAGAGGTCGCAGGCCTGCGACAATGCGGTCGCGCGCTGCATTTCATCATCGGGCATCATCTGGCCGAAGGAGATCGTGGCGGCTTTCACGGGCTCACCGCACGCGGTGCAGTTTGGCGCGAGGCCGTCGCCGTCGAAGCGACGCTTCACCCAATCGAGCGGATAGGCCTGCCCGCATCCGATGCAGCGCGCATAAGTGGTGTTGCCGTGAAGTTCAATCACGTGCTCGCCGGCGAAGCCGGAGGCCTGGTGCAGATTGTCGATGTTCTGGGTGATGACGGCGGGAACCTTGCCGGCGCGGTAGAGCGAGGCCAGCGCCCGATGGCCGCGCCCGGGCTTGGCCGCCGCGAAGACCTCCTCCATCGCAAAACGGCGCCGCCAGGATTCGTCCCGCGCTGACTGGCTCGCGACGAATTCGTCGAACGGGATCGGACGATTGCGCGTCCACATTCCGCCCGGCGAGCGGAAATCGGGAATGCCGCATTCGGTCGAGATGCCGGCGCCGGTGAACGGCACGATGACCCTCGCCTCGGCGATCATGTCGCCGAGCCGCTCAACGCCGCTCTGAAGATCCGATGCAATCAATCGCGGGCTCCCGATTCGTTTTGCCTGACAGCATCATGCACAAGCGGCAAGATTGTTGACGCTCTTATCAAGCGCTAACGTGAGGCGCTCGGCAATTT
Source organism: Bradyrhizobium sp. TM233 (assembly GCF_036247965.1). NCBI lineage: Bacteria > Pseudomonadati > Pseudomonadota > Alphaproteobacteria > Hyphomicrobiales > Nitrobacteraceae > Bradyrhizobium > Bradyrhizobium sp. TM233. The sequence goes on from NZ_BTIG01000020.1 coordinate 170,945, forward strand.
TTTCCGGGCCTTCGCATATCACAATCCTGCAATGCCTCCTCCCCATTGACGCCCCATTCAGGAGCCCCAATGGATGTGTCAATGCGACTCAGGATGATGCGGCGGCAGTGCTTGAGTTGAGTCAAGTAAACCCGAGGGGATGGTCATGACCGAAGACGAAGAACGCAAAGCTCGTGAGCGCGACGAAATCGCCGCCCGTGTCGCCGCCTTCCGTGCCACGCAGGAAAAGTTCAAGCGCGAGCGCGAAGAGTATTTCGTGTCGACCCTGGAGAACGCCCGCAAAGTCGAACGGCCCTCGCTCTGGCCGTAATTCACGTCCCGATCAATGCACGTGAAAAAAGCCCGGAGCATCGCTCCGGGCTTTTCGCTTGAATGAGACTACCAGTGACGCCAGTGGTGATGGTGCCGGTAGTACGGTCCGCCACCGTAATAGGCGTATGGGCCGGGCTCGTAGTAGGCGGGTCCGCCATAATAGCCATAGCGCGGGCCATAGCCGTAACCGTAGGGCTGCGACGCTGCGACCGCACCCGCGGTGATCGCGCCGGCGGCGAGGCCGAATGCGAGGCCCGGGCCGATGCCGCGCCCGCGCGCCTCGGCAGGCGCAGGGGCCGCAACCGCGGTCACGCCGACGGCTGCGACGGTGGCCAGAACTGCCAGTGTTTTCTTCATGCTCTCCTCCTTCGCGTCTTGCGGAGATAACGACGAGCGCCTGCGATGGTTGCGCAACGGGTGGGGAACCGGGCCCGGCAAAAAAAGTCGATGCAGCCGGAACGAAATCGCCGGCCGCGGATTATCGCCTCAAGTGCGGGAGCCTCCGCCATCCGGGTAGAGGCAACGGCACGAAGCCCCGTCAGCATCTCCGCGATGCTGGCGGGGTTTTCAGTTTCACGGGAGCAGATGGCAGCAGACGAGGATTGCTGCCAACGGGGCGAACGACCGAGGAGAAGAGTTTGCCGTTATCCGCTTTGCTGGCCCGTATCCGCAGGCTGGTTCCCAGATCCGACGATCAGCACTACGACGAGATCGTTCGCAGCTTCGGTGTGGGCACGCTGCACCCGCCACCGACGCCGATGAGCGACGGCGAGCTGGCGCGGGCGATCGCCGAGTTCCTGAAGGAGCAGCCGTCGAGCGAATCCGTCGCGACCCTCGGCCGCCGGCTCGACCCCTCCTCACCCCTTTGAGTTTCCTTCGAATTTCTTCCGCATTTCTTGGCGAGAGCACGGAACCAGAATTGCGCGCGGACGTTGAATCCCCCTTCACGCAGAGAGCGGAAGAGGCCGACATGCCCGCGTGGCTCGAAGTTTTGCTCAATTTGTCCGGCTATGCCGGTTTCGTGGCGCTCGCCTCGCGCGGCGCCGCGGGCCCGCAGGTGTCGGGCGACGATCGCATCTCTCACGACGAGCGCTAGTTGGCGTGCGCCGCTTTAATTGGCGTGCGCCGGCTGGCCCGCCGTGCGCACCAGCCGGTCGGCCTTGACCGCAACGCGCGTGTCCTCGAGCTGCGGCCGCAGCGAAAAGCTGATCACGACAAAAGCGAGACAGAACAGCGTGCCGACGATGGCGACGCGCCGGTAGGTCTGTCGGTCGCCTTGATAAAAGAACGGCTCTGAAAACGGTGTCATGACAAAATTGCTTCTGGCAAAGGTCGTTTCTTGCTTGTCGTTGCCAACACCTACCGCAACGAGCGCCAAGCGCAATGCGATTGGGCTTTTAACCTAACCGAATAGGGTTATCGGCTTCCGCGCAAAGGGTCGTTAGGAATTTGCCGAAGCCTGCGATCGCAGCGCGCCGCTTTCTGAATCGCGCTACAGCGCGAAGTCGAGGCTGCGGCGGCTCGCGGTCGCCGACCGGCTTTGTTCCAGCTTCGACACCATTTCGTTCTCAAAGAACGAATCGGAATCGAAGAAATCGGCGCGGAGCAACTCTTAACAAACCGTACGCGGGCGCCACGTCCGATCACGTCGCATCGGAAGACGGGGGCCCAGGAGATTCCAATCCCGGTGCCGGCACTTGCGGCACCGACGGCTTGTCCTTGCGCAAGCGCGGGTGCCGATCGTACCAAAACACTTTCGCGATCTCGGCGAGAAACCAGCAGGCATTCATGTCGCTCTCCCTCGCCCCACTCCTTACGGAGGAGGCGCGGACGCGACTGTGCCAAGCATCACGCTGTCTCGTTCTGATACGCGTGGCCGCATCCCCGGCGGCAGGCGCAACATGTTCTGCATCCGACTCCATTTCGTTCTCGCAGAACGAATCGGAGTCGGAAAATTCGGCGCGAAGCGATTCCTAACGATCGATGAAAGCGCACGACGCAATCTCTTCAGCGACGTGGCTCGCCGTCGGTACGATCTTCGCCCGCAGGAATTCCGAAACGACCGCGAACACGATGACGATCTCGCGGCAAGGTTCGCATGGAAAGCTGTTGGCGGAGGTCGCCATCATCGGCTTGACGCATCGGGGGCATGTCATGCAGGCCGAACGCTGACGGCACAGGTTCGTTCCTGAAGCATCAGCGGCGAATACTCGCGGCCGCAACGACCCAAGCCAGGACCGGAGTCCAAGACCAGCATCCAAGACCAACTTCAAATTGGTCCGCCTCGTCGTCCCCGCGACAGCCGCTCGATCAAGCGCGGCGTCAGAACGAGACCGCGCTTGCCGGATGCCGGATATCGTCGGCGTCTGCCGGCGCAGATCAAGCCGCCCGCTTCACTTTTTCCTTTTCCGAGAAGCACTCCAGGATCTGGATACGGAGCTCCTCCGCGGCCGGGCCCTCGAGCTTCCTGAGCTCGTTCCAGAGCCTGATCACTTCGCGCTGTTTCTCGACGGTCATGAGTCACCTCCCAAGCGGTCCCTAAGGTGGTTCAATAGAACAAAATGAGAACAAAAAGTCCAGTCCCCCGCGCGCGATTTCCCGGTATGTCGCGTTGAACCTTTTCAACGCCGCGTGGACCCAAGGAAGCTGGGGATTTCAGCGCCCAGTCATATGGCAGCGCCGCCGTGAACGAACATATTCCGTCATCGCGGCGCTGTTGCTTTTTGGATTTTCAACTTTAAGTTAGGAACACGGCTGGCGGCCAGGCGCTGAAATCCCAACGCCGTCGGCCAGAAGAGCCCCGTGCGAAGGCGCGGGGTTTTTCTTTTCAAGGCCGCGGGCTTCAGCCAGGCGCAGCGGGTCGTGGCTACGGGAACGAATCTTCCAACGTTCGCATTGCCCGGCCGATGAGTGTCGCGCGTTACCGTGTCCGGGCCCGCGCCCTTCATCATCGAGGCGCCGATGATCTGCGAGTTCTGTGAAACCGAGATCCCGATCGGACTTTCGGTCTGCCCCCATTGCGGGAAACCACAGAGCGCGTCCGGACAGACCGACCGGCGCTCCCTGTGGTTCGTCCTGATCATCGTGGTGATGTTCGGCATCGCCGTCGCCGAGCACCACCTTGTCTTCAGCCATTGATCGTTGCGGCATCGCCCGCCGCAACGACATCGCCTTAGACGGAGTCCTTGGCCACCTTCAGCGGCGAAGCCTTCACCGATTTGCTCGCCGGCTTGGCCGCAAACTGCATCGGCTCCTTGGTGAAGGGATTGACACCCATGCGGGCTTCGGTCGCCGGCTTGTTCACGACCGACATCTTCACGAAGCCGGGAATGACGAACTCGCCGGACTCGTTGAGCTCCTTGTAGCCGACCGTCGCCATGTACTCGATCACGGACTTCACGTCGTTCTTCGAAAGCTGCGTGCCCTCGGCAATTGCATCAATCAATTGGGTCTTCGTCATCTTCGCCATGTCTGAATTCCTTTGAAGGGTGCGCGCGAATAACTCTGCTGTGACGCGGCCGGACCGCGGAGGCGCGCTTCTGATTCATGCCAGAGGTCATGAATTGACCGGGCTTAGAGCCTATCGAGGCTCAAAACGCAAGCAGGGGTTCTGCGGGGTTCCCGACTTCCTGTGCAAGATGCTGCAGGACCTTCCGCTTTCCGTTTGAACCAATTTGCGGCTGGCGCGTCATATCATTGAAGTCCCCAAAGAAATCCCCAAGCTTCACCCCACCAGAAAGCCCCGCTTCCCCCGAGCGGGGCTTTCGCTTTTGGGGGCATGGTAGAACGGCCCGGCTGCCTGTAATGGTCTTAAGGTTTCTCGTGGGGTGCTCATGAAGGTCGCTATCGTCATCGCAGGTTTGATCGTTGTCGTTGTCGCCGCCCTCGTCGCGATCCAGCCGAGCTTCCTGAAGCCTGCCTCCCTCGCCCTCGTGAAGAAATCCGACATCTTCGGCTTCTCGCCCGGGATGACATTCGACGAGACCAGCAAGCTCATCAGTCAACGCCGCTATCTCTGCCGCCGGAGCCGCGACTCCTACACTTTCGAATGCGACATCAACGGCGCCAAGGTTTCGGTCGACAGCGACGAGGCCGACGTCAGGCACCCGATCTGGCGCGTCAAGGCGGAGTTGAACAATCCGGGGGCGCAGGACGCTGCCGTCAAATCGATCTCCGACCAGTTCAACGCGCAAGCCCTCAAGGACCGCGAGGGATGGACATGGATCGTCGGCCGCGGGCTCAAGCTGAGTTATGACGGCCTCGCCTTGAACCTCGTGGACGAGGCCGCGGAGGCCCGGCTTCGCAACGACGAAGCAAAGCGCTAGAGCGTGAAGTCACCTCGTCGTGAAACTTGTGGCTCGGCACGCCTTGTTGACACTTCAGTAACCCAACGCCGCCAAGCTCCATTCAGTCTCGTTGCGTTGGAGTAACCCCACAGTGCTGGATTTTGACGAGCTGCGTGAACTCGCGGCTGATGTTCGTGTTTTTGTCGACGTCGCCGAGGACAAGGCCGAAGCACTCAGGGCCGTCATCGCGGCCTATGACGTGGTGCTGGCAATCTTCCCCACTGACGAGGGCATGGGCCTTCACGTCATCAAGGGCAAAGAGATCCTGGACAGGATTGCAACATCACGCAGCCATGCGATCTACAGCCACACGGCGATCGCGGTCCCCGACCTGCAACACGCCCAGGCGCTCAAGCTGCTGACGGCCCCGGTCGAACAACGGATTGCGGCCTGATCGAAGGCGGCGGCTCCAGCGGCCATTGCCGGGCGATGCTCTGCATCGCCGGGCGAACCCTGCGGACCGAGCAGTTCGGCCGCCTCGCCGACGGCCCCCATTCTTCGGCTAATCGCGAAGCCGGTTGACGATCTGGAGCGGGATCCATGATCCCAGCACGATGACGATCGCAACGAGTGTGACCACGACATACTTCACCGGATTTTGCGAGGACGCGAGCGAACCTTCGAGCTGAAGGTATGGCAGCATCGCGTCCATGCCCATTCCGATGAGCGCAACCGCAAGCAGGCCGCCAAAGGCGGCGGCGACGATGTTGACGACCCAGCCGATTGCGCCGCGTCCGTTCGACCAGGCCTCGTAAATCGCGACAGCCAGCACGACGAGGGCAAGCACCAGCATGAAGCTCATCGAGCCGCCGACGCTCGACGTCGGGCCGAAGACCTCCAGCAGCAGCACGGCCGCCACCGCAACCAGTGTGATCGTCTTCACGACGCTCCCTCGTTAGTGCCCAAGCAACAAGACCACAGAGCCGATCGCGATGCAGACAAGACCGAAGACGGCCGTCGCGATCTCGACGGCGTTTTCCAGGCCGAAGAACCTGACGACCGCGCTCCATGCGGCAGACAGGAGAATATCCACGATCGCGCTGAGCAGGGCTTGAAGCATAGTAATTGGTCGCGCCGCCGGCGTTGGGGTTCGGTGACGGTGGATCAAAATTCATACGCCGTCGCCCCTCAGCATGAGCAAGACTACGGTGACAGTGCATTAAAAATGGCCTGCTCACCCGCAGGCTCTGCGGATTCGGTCCACGCTTGGCTGGTCTGTTTCCACCAGCCGCTTCTCCTCGCGCGCCCGCCCCCTGCCCCTCCTGCCCGTTTCCTGCTATCTCCTGTCCCCGCCGTCTTGGCCCAAACCAAAACACCTCCGTTCCAGGGAGCAACAACCATGCGATACCTCCACACCATGCTGCGCGTGCGCAATCTCGATGTCGCGCTAAAATTCTACGTCGATGCTTTCGGGCTGAAGGAGGTGCGGCGGATCGAGAACGACAAGGGGCGCTTCACGCTGGTGTTCCTGTGCTCGGCGGACGATCTCGAGGCGCTGAAGCAGCAGCCGCAGTCCCGCGGCGCGCCGCTGGTCGAGCTGACCTGGAATTGGGATGAGGAGAAGTATGGCGAGGATCGCTTCTTCGGCCATCTCGCCTATGAGGTCGACGACATCTACGCCACCTGCGCGCAACTGATGAAGGCCGGCGTCACCATCAACCGTCCGCCGCGCGACGGCAACATGGCCTTCGTCCGCTCGCCGGACCTGCACTCGATCGAGCTCTTGCAGAAGGGCGAGCCGAAGCCGCCGCAGGAGCCCTGGGCATCGATGCCCAACACCGGACATTGGTGAGGCTCGCAACTGGAACAAAGCTCTCGCTGCCCGCGTTCTCTCCCCGACAATGCAATTTGAGGAGGAAAGCATGGGACGAGGATTGTTGTTGTGGATGCTGGGCGTGCCGATTCCGGTTATCATTCTGTTGTGGCTGTTCTTCGGCCGCTGAGCGTCAGGTTCAACGTGCAATGAAAGCTCCGTCCGTGGCGGAGCTTTTTGCATGCGAGGCGCACCGCAATCGCGCATCGCGCGTCTCGAGAATTTCCGCTATCACCCGCGCAAGCAACAACGCACGCGGGGAGACGCTTCATGCCGGACACCAAGCTGACGATCTGGGGCCGCGCCAATTCGGTCAACGTGCAGAAGGTGCTGTGGTGCCTGACCGAACTGTCCCTGCCCTATGAACGCATCGACGCCGGCATGAGCTACGGCAGGACCCGCGAGGCCGACTATCTCGCGATGAATCCCAATGCGCGGATCCCGACGCTGGTCGAGGGCGACTTCGTGCTGTGGGAATCCAATTCGATCCTGCGCTATCTCTGCCTCGCGCATGGAAGCGGCACGCCGATCTACCCGGAGGCGCCGAAGAGCCGCGCATCCGTCGACCGCTGGCTCGACTGGACGCTGTCGACCGTGCAGCCGGTCGACCGCCCGGTGTTCTGGGGCATCGTGCGCACGGCGCCCGCCGAGCGCGACATGATCCAGGTGCAGCGCGATGCCGATGCCGCCGCCGAGGTCTGGGCCATCGCCGACCGCCTGCTCTCCTCGCGCCGCTTCATCGAGGGCGATGCGTTCACGCTCGCCGACATCGCGCTCGGCTCTTACGCGCGGCGCTGGCTCGGCGTCGAGGGCATCACCCGGCCGGCGCAGCCGCACCTGACGCGCTGGCTCGCCGAGCTCGGCAAACGGACCGGATTTGCACAGCATGTCGCACCGCCGATGTCGTGAGGCGGCAGAACTGCAAAAGCTGCGGTGAGAGCGCGATGAATCCGCGCTTCGGCGCAATCCTCCGGCGCCAACTCAGCACTTGACGCTACTGTGCATGGGGTTGTTTTCGCGTTTTTTGTTTTTGGCCTAGCGCCAGCCGCGCTCGACCAGCAGCACGCAGACGATCAGCACCAAGGTCACCGCCGCGGTCGCCAGCCGTGCCGTCCAGCTCAGGCCGCGGCCGACCCACCACAACAGCGCGCAGTACATCAGGACGGGAACGACGAGGTCGAGGCGCAGAAGATCCGCCGGCATGGGCCTCTAGCGCCTCACGGTGGTGTCGATGCTGATCGAGCCGCCGATCTTCACGCAGGTCCCGGTGCCCTCGACCATGACGAAGCGCGGGCCGTAAGTGGCGCAGGAGCCCGCTCGTGCCTTGCCGGCCGCACCCTTCAGCGGCACGGCCGTGCCTGCCTTCGGCTGCTCGGCAGGCGGCAGACGCAGGGCTTCCGCCGCGGCGGGTGTGGCCAGCAACGAGATCAGGATGAGGAGCGGCGCGCGCATGGCGGCGTTCTAGCCCGGACGGGCGCCACGCGCCATCGGGGCCGCCGCGGCCGCGATCAGATGAACTTGATGCCGGCTGATTTGCCGCGGCGCCAGACCACCTGGCAGCTCCGCCCGGTGCGTGCATCGCGCGCGAAGGCGAGCCGGATCACGCCCGGGAGCTGGCTCGCGTCCTCGTCCAGCGTGATCTTGGCGCCGGAATCCGAGATGTCCTGGACCAGGCAATGCCGCGCGGCGAAGCCACCGTCGAGGGTGATCCAGGCGTGCTGCGACAGCAGCTTGCGGGCTGCGCGCTTTTTCGGCGGTGGCATTGGCAAAGATCTCCCCCTCCAGCGCTACTCAGGGAACCCTAAGAAACCGTTGAAATCGCCTCCGGATCACCCCGGGGCCGGCGCTGTCCACCGGGGACAAAAGACCGGTCCCGGACGGCTTGCCCGGAGCCAGAAAGGCCACTATACGTTCGCCCGCTGCAAGCCGCCGGGCTCGACTCGGCCGGCCAGCGGTCGTGCCGGGAATAACGGCAGGGCCCTGCGTTTGCTCCCTTCGTCTATCGGTTAGGACGCCACCCTTTCACGGTGGAGAGAGCGGTTCGATTCCGCTAGGGAGCGCCAGTGCAGGCGACGGTGCCGCGATGACAGCCCGGCCGCAATTTCCGCCGCTCCCGCATGAACCTCCCCGCTGCCCGCCACCGACCAATGTCAGTTGGAACCGGACCCATGGCACAGCGTATTCCCGAGATTGAAGGTTCGTCCGGCGCGTCCGCAATGACGCCGCGCCTTCCGCCGTGGCTGGGCCATCCCCGCCAGCATCCGTCGGACCGGCGCGCCAAAATGCTGGAGCACATGGCGCGCGCCAGATCGCTTTCGCAGCGTCAGGCAGATTCTGCGCCGGCCGCGCTCGCGCCGTCAGGCAGCAGCGCCAAGAACGTGATCGGCGACTTTCTCGGGGATGTCATCGGCCACGTTGTCCTGTTCGGTGTCATCGCCCTGCTCTTCCAGTCGCGCATTCCGCTCTATCTCGGTGCGTTCGTCATCCTGACCGACGGCGAGCGCATCGAAAGCGCGCTGGCAACGATCGGTATCCGCCTCGAGCCCGAAACGATCGGCCCCGACATCGTCAAGCGCTCGGCATTCTGGTTCGGCTGGTTCGCGTTGCTTGCCGCCTTGAAAGGCTCCGTCCCGGCCTGGCTCGCGCCATGGATGCCTCCAGCCGAGTCATGGTCTTTCATCGCCGGCATCGCCCTCCTGCTCGCCATCGTCGAAGCACTCACGGCGCTGGCGATGCGGCGCGCATTGCCGCCGTTGGGATTGCAGATCAGCCCGAACGGCCTGACATGGACGACGATCCAGTTCGCGATGGCCGTCGGCGCGCTGGCTTTGCTGGTGCTGTTCGGATCGCTCTAGGCGCCGCGGCGCGTCATTGCTTCACCGCGCCTCAATGACGATGTTGTGAGGCGGCCTGCAGCCTAACGGGTCCATATGCCGCGCTTTCCGCGGCGCGACCGAGGCGAGCGTTAACCGGAAATTTACCCCTGCTCCCGAGCCCTGGTATCATTTGCTTAGAATTTGACCGCTACCGTGGAATTACGGAAGCAATCCCGAACATCATTGGCACCTCATGTCCGTCGCAGAGTTCCTCAGGCAGCGTGCAGTGGACGTCACGGTCAGCGGCAGCTACTCGCTGCCCCGCTGGTATGATTGCGAGGGCAAGCTGCGCAGCTTTGCCTGCCGCACCAAGCGCGTCTCGCCGTTCCGCATGATCGTGGACGTGCCCGTCGTCGGCAAGGTCGGCGAGCGCCTCACCTCCTACTTCCAGGATTTCGGCGAATTCCAGTGCACGATCAGCGCGACGCTGAAGTCGGGTTTCCTGATGGAGCTCGACATGACGCGGGCGCGGCGCGCCTGGATGTCGGAAAAGCTGACCTGGCTCGAGAAGAAGCAGAAGGACGCCAGCGTCCAGGAGCTGCGGAACGACGCGCGTTTCGTACCGCAGGTCTCGCACACCTTCCTGACGCTCGCCGACGGCAGCAGCCATCCGTGCTTCATCATCGACGTCTCCACGGCTGGCGTCGCGATCTCCTGCGAATACGATCCGCCGGTCGGAACCCCGCTTGCGGTCGGGGCCTGTGTCGGGCGCGTAATCCGCAAATTCGACAACGGCTTTGCAGTCAAATTCGCGGAAAAGCAGTCGCGAGACGACCTCGCCCGCCTGATCGTTCGCACGCCCTTGCTGCAGTCGGCCTGAAGCCGGCCCGATCAATCTTAACTCTTTTTTAACTAAATACTGGAGATGGCGACCCCTGCGCGGTAGGGTGTGACCCGGTCCGTCCGCAATCACTGCGGGCCTTGAGTATTGGAAGTCCCGGAATGTCCATCGCCGACGCCGAGTTCGCCCCGGCAGAGATCGCGCCGAACCCGCCCGTCGCGCCCAAGCCGCAGCTTCCACCCGGCGTCGTCACCGAGGGACCGCTGGTCCAGGCCAAGCTGCGCGAAAGCTATCTCCTGCTCGGCATCCTCTATGTCGGCGCGGTTGCCGGCATCATCTGGGCCGTGACGCAAGGCGTCGGCAAGGTCGAGCTGTTCACGTTCGCCTGGATGTTCGCGCTGACGACGTTCGGCATCGGCGCCGGCATGCACCGCCTGTTCGTCCATCGCAGCTTCCGTACCGGCCCGATCATGCGGGTCTTCTTCTGCGCCATCGCCCAGATGGCGGTACAGGGCTCGATCGCCAAATGGGTCGCCAACCACCGCCGCCACCACCTCTACGCCGATGACGTCGGCGATCCCCACAGCCCGCAATTCGACGGCTTCGGCAATCGCTATGTCAGCGCGTTCAAGGGCTTCCTGCACGCCCAGGGCAGCTGGGTGTTCGACCAGGCGACCACCGACAACGAATACTATGCCAAGGACATCCTCGCCGATCCCATCGCGATGTTCTTCGTGCGCACGCGCTGGGTCTGGTACGGGATGTCGGCAGTCTTCATCCCCGGCGTGATCGGCTACACCTTCGGCGGCGTGCACGCCATGATCGGCTGCGTGCTGTTCTCGGGCCTGCTCCGAGCCTATCTGCTGATCCTCACCAGCCAGCTCACCGGCTCGGTCTGCCATGCCTATGGCTATCGCCGCTTCGAGGTCGACGACGCCTCGACCAACGAGTTCGTGACCACGATCCTCACCTTCGGCGAGGGTCTGCACAACAACCATCACCGCTTCCCGCGGGACGCCTACATCTCGCACGCCTGGTGGGAGATCGATCTCAACGGCCTGATCATCCTGGGCCTGGAAAAGATCGGCCTCGTCCACGACGTCTTCCACGCCTCGCACCGTCAGCTGGAGCGGGCGGCCGAAGCAGAGGCGGCCTCCACGGCGCGCTGAACCGGCAGGCAGCGGCCACCGCCGGGCCGTCTTGCCTCCGCATCACCGCCCTATCGCGGCCCCATTGCGGGATCAGCTTTTGAACGTCCGTGCCTCGGGGCCGGCGTCATTTGCAGACTTGCGATCGGGGGACCGAATGGCAGTCGACAAGATCACAGTGGACAAGATCACGGTGGACAAGATCACCTGGGACAGGGTCGGCCGGGTCACCGAGCCCGGACGCTACATGTACACGTTCGGCTGGCTCACCATCACCGCCGGCGATCTGGAGATCTGGAAGGTCTATCCGCAGGCCGCGTTCACTCTGTTGGCGCAACCTGGCGAGGCTGACGCATCCCTTGGCGAGGAATTCCATCTCGGCGCCTTCGACGTCGCTCCCGGGGTGGCGCCGCCGTTCACCACGCACTGAAGGCGAAAAGCGCCGGCCGTTGCGGGAACGCATGGCATCGGCGTTGCTTTATCATCGCCATGGTACACATCCCCGCCGTCGACCAGGCTTTCCTGCTGGTGCTCATCGTCTTCTGCCTTGGCACCTGCCTCGTACGCGCCTTCTGGGAGTTGGAGCAGGCGCGAACGCGCCGGATCGCCTCGCCGCCCCGCGACCGCACGACGAAGCGCGGCTAGCTGGCCTACCCCGCGCACGCCTGCGTCGTGAATCGAAGAAACCTGCGCACTTCCTTGATCTGGCTTGCCAATCGCGTTCCAGCCGGGGCCGGGCCGTCATTGCCGTGGATGACGAACAGGTGCTGTCATGCAATTGATTACGCGTGTATTTTACACCGCCACGAGCCGCGGCGGATGAACGGAAGCTATCGCACTCATTAAGCGAGCCGACAGCAAGCGCATGACACATGGTCGCATCGGTGAATGTAGATAAGCGGATCAAGGGAACCTATTTTCGGCGCCGATGTACCTGATTGAAGCATTGCCCACCGTGATCGGAACGGCCGCCATCGCCCCGGCGCTGCTGATGCTGTGGCTTGTCATCGCCGCCGAAGAGCGCCCCGGCCCGCCGGCCCAGGTCTGGACCGCGTTCCTGTTGGGGGCAGCCAGCATCTCGCTGCTGGGCCTCGCCCGGGCTCCCTTCGCCAAGATGGTCGCGGCGCCCGACGACCCCTGGGCGGCGCTGGCCATGCATTCGATCTTCGGCGTCGCGCTGCCTGAGGAAGCCGTCAAGGTGATTGCCATCGTGGTGATTTCCTCGACCAAGCGGCGGACCTTTGCCAATCCGATGGACACCGTAGTCTATGGCGCCGCGGTCGGCCTCGGCTTCGCCGCTTACGAGAACCTCGCCTATCTGGTCCAGCACGCCGAGATGTGGCGCTCGCTGGCCGCCTTGCGCAGCGTGCTGACCGTGCCGTTCCACGGCGCGCTCGGCATCATCGCAGGCGCTTACCTGACGATCGCGCGCGCCGGCACGGCGCTGGGCGCGAACCGGCACCATCGCGACTGGGCTCGCCTCTCCAGCCGGCTCCTGATGCTGGCCGGCCCGCTTGCGCTGCATTCGGCCTTCGACTTTCCGCTGCTGACCCTGCAAAGAATGCCCGACCTCGATCCGACGCTGCGGATGTGGCTGGGCGCCTCCAGCCTCCTGATCGGCTTCAGCTCGATCGCCTTCGCCATCCGCCTGGTCCGGCGCGTCGCCCGCCACCACGCCCCCCGGACCGATGTCGCACGGGAGCGGCTCAGCCAGCTCCGCCGGATGTGGGCGCTGCTGCTTGCCGGCGGGGGCGTTGGCTTTCTCGGGCTCGCCTTCGTGCTGACCTCGATCCATCACTGGCTCATCAACCCCGAGCGCAATCTGACCCTGGCCCTGATCCCGATCGGCTTCGTATCAATCCTGCTCGGCCTTGCGCTTCTGATTGTCACAACGGCGATCTATGTTCTCGGCCGCAACCGCATCCGCACCAGCGCGGAAGGTTTTTCCTCGGCGCCCGGCGGCGGGTGAGCCGCGGGATGGCGAGCGCGCTGCGCGCATACTAGATTGAGCGCAGACCTTTCGATCTGGAGCCTGCCGATGACGTCGCCCGAAGATTTTTCACGGCTGCAATCCATGATGAGCCAGAGGGTCAAGGCCCACTGGAAGGCCTTTCTGTTCGAGGGCATCCTGCTCGCGATTCTCGGCGTCGCGGCGCTGATCCTGCCGCCGCTCGCAAGCCTTGCGATCGCGATCTTCCTCGGCTGGATGTTCCTGATCAGCGGTATCGGCGGGCTGATCGTGACCTATTGGGCGCGCAGCACGCCGGGCTTCTGGTGGTCGCTGATCTCGGCCGCGCTCGCCGTGCTCGCCGGTATGCTGCTGCTGGCGCGCCCGATGCAGGCCGTGCTGACGCTGACCATCGTGGTCGGCGCCTACTTCCTGGCCGAGGGCGTCGCCACCATCATGTACGCACTGGAGCACCGCCGCGAGCTCAGCGGCCGCTGGTCGTGGCTTCTGATCTCGGGCTTCGTCGACATCGCGATCTCCTTCATGGTGATCACCGGATTGCCGAGCTCGGCGGAATGGGCCATCGGCGTCCTCGTCGGTATCAACCTCCTGTTCGGCGGAGCCAGCCTGATCGGCCTGGCGCTGGCGGCGCGCAACAGCAACACCTGACCCGCCTCGTCACCTGCCGCGCTGATTGGGGGGTGACAATCCGCCGATGCCGCGCTATATGCCCCACCATGATCACCGTCGCCACCAGCTATTTTTGGTACTTTAGCTACGACAGCTCGCTGGCGGCAGGAGGATCGCGCTCAATCTGAATATTGAAGCAAACGTCCGAACAAGCCGCCAGACCTGGCGGCTTTTTTATTGGCCGGCAGGTTCGAAACAAACAGGAGCCCGCCGTGCTGAGCACGACCGACGATCTTCGTATCCGCGAATTGAAAGAACTGAGCACGCCGGATGAGGTGATACGGGAAGTCCCGCGCACGCTCACCGCGACGCGTGTGGTGATGGCGGCGCGCAACGCCATCCACGCCATCCTCAATGGCCAGGACGACCGCCTGCTCGTCGTGGTCGGTCCGTGCTCGGTGCATGATCCCAAGGCGGCGCTCGAATATGCCGAGCGTCTCGCGACTTTGCGCGAGGACCTCGCCGATCAGCTCGAGATCGTGATGCGGGTCTATTTCGAGAAGCCGCGCACCACCGTCGGCTGGAAGGGCCTGATTAATGATCCTGATCTGGACGGCAGCTTCGACATCAACAAGGGCCTGCGGCTGGCGCGCAACGTGCTGTCGGCGGTGAACAATCTCGGCCTGCCCGCCGGCACCGAATTCCTGGACATGACGACGCCGCAATACATCGCCGACCTCGTGTCCTGGGCCGCGATCGGTGCGCGTACGACCGAGAGCCAGATCCATCGCGAGCTGGCCTCCGGGCTGTCGTGTCCCGTCGGCTTCAAGAACGGCACCGATGGCAATGTGCGGATCGCGGCGGACGCGGTAAAGTCGGCCTCGCATCCTCATCATTTCATGGCCGTTACAAAACTCGGCCGCTCGGCGATCGCCTCGACCGCCGGCAACGAGGACTGCCACATCATCCTGCGCGGCGGCAGCAAGCCGAACTATGACGCGGCAAGCGTCGCGGCCGCTTGCAACGAGCTGACCAAATCCGGCGTCGCACCGCTGGTGATGGTGGATGCCAGCCACGCCAATTCGAGCAAGAAGCCCGAGAACCAGCCGCAGGTGGCGGCCGACATCGCCGGCCAGATCTCAGGCGGCGAAGGCCGCATCATGGGCGTGATGATCGAAAGCAATCTCGTTGCGGGCCGCCAGGACGTCGTGCCGGGCAAGCCGCTCACCTACGGCCAGAGCATCACCGACGGCTGCATCGATTGGCCTGCTACGGCGACCGCGCTCGAGCAGCTCGCCGACGCGGTGGAAGTCCGCCGCAACACCCGTCGCGCCGGACTGCAGGAACGCTCGGCTTGAAGAATGGCGAGCAAAGTGTTCGTCGCTTGCGCGATTTCCACCTCTCCCTGGCGGGGAGAGGTGGAAAGCCCTAGCAGCCGCGGCAGATACTCTTGATCTTGCGATCGAGTTCAGCGTCTTCCTTGTTCGCGGGGGTGTTCGGATTGCTCAAATTCTTCTCGCTCGGCACGTCAGCCGCGCGCGGCTGGCGGTGACCGACCGGTGCCGGCAACACCGATCCAGAGCTTGCGCCGCCGGTTGTCGATCCCTTGGAGCCGCCGGTCTGTGCTGCCGCCGCGCCGCCAAGCAAGACCACGAGCGATGCTGCCACCATGATCTCTTTCATGTCCGCTTCTCCATTCTCGAACCGGCGCGTTCTCCATTACCGCTCAGGTCTCGGGCGGATAGAGATGAACGTCGCCGCAATAGTCCACGATACGATAGCGCGTTTCGGCTCCCGTATCACCCGCAGGGGGTGCGGTATTTTGCGGCGCCAAGACGTAGCTCGGCCCCACCGGGGATTTGCCGGCGCCGCCGGGAATGTCGATGACATAGTCCGGCTGACACAGCCCTGACACCCGCCCGCGCAACTGCCGCATCAGGTCCTGCCCCTCCGCAAGGGTGGTGCGCAGATGCGCGGTGCCCGGCGCGAGATCGCCGTGATGCAGATAGTAGGGCTTGATCCGGCATTCGACGAAAGCTCGCATCAAATCCGACAGCGCGGCGATGTTGTCGTTGACCCCGCGCAAAAGCACGGACTGGCTCACCAGGGGAATTCCGGAATCGACGAGCCGCGCGCAGGCGGTGCGCACCGGTCCCGTCAGTTCGCGCGCATGGTTGGCATGCAGCGCTACCCAGGTGGCCGCGCCCTCGACCTTGAGCGCCGCAACCAACTCGTCGCTGATGCGCGCGGGATCAGCCACGGGCACGCGGGTGTGCAGGCGGATGATCTTGACGTGATCGATCGCCGCGAGTTCGGCCATGATCTCACCCATCCTGCGGGGCGACAGCATCAGCGGATCGCCGCCGGTCAGGATCACTTCCCAGATCTCGTGATGCGAACGGATGTAATCGATCGCCGCGCGATAGGCGCTGTCCGACAGCGCGTTCTCCTTGCCGGGCCCCACCATCTCGCGGCGGAAGCAGAAGCGGCAATAGACAGCGCAGACGTGAACGAGCTTGAACAGGACGCGATCGGGATAGCGGTGCACGATCCCCGATACCGGCGAGTGCGGATGATCGCCGATCGGATCGGCGTCCTCGCCCGGCTGCATCTCCAATTCGCTTGCACTCGGAACGAATTGCCGTGCGATGGGATCGTCAGGGTCGGACGGATCGATCAACTCGACCAGCGCCGGCGTGATCGCCACCGCATAGCGCGCGGCAACGCGTTCGAGCGCCGGCAGCGCCGCTGCGGGCGCCAGACCTTCGGCGACCAGCTCAGCCGGCTCGCGCAGGGTGCGTGCAAGGTTCGTTTTCGTCATGTCTCACTAGACGCTTCATTTGCAGGTGGCGTCCAAACCACCTGATCGATCCGCGCGGCGCCGCTCGCCAGCATCACCAACCGGTCGAAGCCGAGCGCGACGCCGCTGGCCTCCGGCATTGCGGCGACCGCGGCCAGAAAGTCCTCGTCGAGCGGATAGGCTTCGCCGTAGCGGCGCTGCTTTTCCGTCATCGATTCCGTGAAGCGCTTTCGCTGCTCCTCGGCATCGGTCAGTTCCCCAAAGCCGTTGGCGAGCTCGACGCCGCACGCGTAGACCTCGAAGCGCTCGGCAACCCTGGGATCGTCAGTCTTCACGCGTGCCAGCGCCGCCTCTGGAGATGGGTATTCGAACAAAATGGTCAAACGCCCCTGCCCCAGATGCGGCTCGACGTGCTCCACCAGCACCTTGCTGAAGATGTCAGACCAGGTGTCGTCCTCGGCCACACGGACCTTGCCACTGGCCGCCTCGGCCAGCGCGGCACGGTTACCCTCGCCGTCCCTGATTGTCGACAGCAGGTCGATGCCGGCGAACCGTTCGAAGGCGCCTGCGACCGTCAGGAGCTCGGGCCCGGCGAAGGGATCGGCGGTCCGGCCCCGGAACGAGAAGGTGCCGATGCCGGTCGCCTGCGCCGCACGGGCGATGACGACGACGCAATCGGCCATGATGGCGTCATAGGAGGCGCCTGCCCGATACCATTCCAGCATGGTGAATTCGGGCAGATGAAGGTCGCCGCGCTCGCGGTCCCGGAACACCCGGGCGAGCTCGAAAATCCGCGTCTCGCCCGCCGCCAGCAGCTTCTTGC
This sequence comes from Bradyrhizobium sp. TM233, assembly GCF_036247965.1. Taxonomy (NCBI): domain Bacteria; kingdom Pseudomonadati; phylum Pseudomonadota; class Alphaproteobacteria; order Hyphomicrobiales; family Nitrobacteraceae; genus Bradyrhizobium; species Bradyrhizobium sp. TM233. Next base: position 188,422 of record NZ_BTIG01000020.1, read on the forward strand.
AGGCGAATTCGGGCGAAGTCCGCAGATACCGGAGGGCCCGGCTGCCGTCCGGCCGCACGATCTCGGTCCGGGGGGCGTGCAGATGGGTCTCATTGCCCGGGGAGACCTGGAGGACGGAGGTTTCGACCTCCACGAACCCCTGCTCGGCGAAAAAGGCCCGTAGAGACCCGGTAATGGCCCCTCTGGCCTGGAGGAACGGCCGACGGTCGAGGTGCCGCCCGGGCGACCAGAACGGCGAGATGGGCTTGTCCCCAGCCATTACCCGACGGCCCCAGACCCGAGCAAAACGCTGGCATCTAACGGCAAAATCAGTATGTTGCGGCCCGAAACGGGCGCCGAGGTCCGATTTGAGGCCCCAAGTCCCCCATCGATTCGACCACGTCCTGGCCGGTGCCGGGCCAAGCAAGCAGGAAATATAGCTTTGAGAGTCATCGCCAGTTCTATTCGCAAAGGCAACGTGATCGAGCAAGACGGCAAGCTCTATGTCGTCGTCAGCGCCGAAAACATCCACCCCGGCAAGGGCACCCCGGTCAGCCAGATCGAAATGCGCCGAATCTCGGACGGGGTAAAGATCTCCGAACGCTACAAGACCACCGACCAGGTCGAGAAGGCCACCATCGAGGAGCGCAACTACACGTTCCTGTACGAAGACGGCGACGGCTACCACTTCATGAACCCGGAGACCTACGATCAGGTCCAGGTCTCCAAGGACGTCATCGGCGACGCGGCCTCGTATCTTCAACCGGAAATGACCGTCAAGCTGTCGACCCACGACGTCAACGTGGTGTCGATCGCGCTGCCGCAGCGCGTGACGCTGGAAGTGGTCGAGACCGAGCCGGTGACCAAGGGCCAGACTGCCTCGTCCTCCTACAAGCCGGCGGTGCTGTCCAACGGCGTGCGCACCACCGTGCCGCCGCACATCGCGGTCGGCACCCGCATCGTGGTCATGACCGAGGACGGCTCCTACTCCGAACGCGCCAAGGACTGACGGGGAACAGGGCAATCGCAGCAGGTGCCGCCGGGGGGCGAGACAGTGGTTGGGAAGGGTTTCCGCTTCGTCTCGTTTCTTTTGGCGTCGCTTTCGCTCCTGATTGCCACTCCGCTCGCTGCGGATGAATTCCGCAGCCCCTCGCTCACGGCCCTGCGCGTCGACTGGCGCGCAGCGCTCGACCAGCTCCGCACCGAGATCAACAGCCGCCCCCGCGTCGCGGACGATGTCATCTTCGCGCCTCGCCGTTCGGTGCCGCGCTACGATCCCCGCGCGATGCCCGCCCTGGTGCAGCTCAACGCGGTTTCCTCGCGATTCTTCACCGGCATCACCCGCAGTCCCGTGCCGGTGCTGCTGCCGTTCGACGCCGCCGCTTACCTCGAGGCGCAACGCAGCAGCGCAGCGGCGACGCTCGCGCTGCCCCGCTACCAGGCGGACTTCAATCCGGTCGACATGTTCGATGCCGGCCCCGCCGGCTACAGTGCGACCTTCTCGCTCGAGCCCGGCGCCGGCGACGGCATGCCGAGCCGGGTGTTCACAAGGCCGGTCGAAGTGCAGATCACGGGCTCGGCGCTCGTCTACGACATCGCCGATCCCGCCGGCGGCAAGGGCGAGCAGATCAAACCGCTCGCAGCGCTCTACCCGGACCTGCGCAGGTTCATCCGGGAAGGCTATGTACGCTACGCTTTCACCCGTTTCGGCGTCGCCTATGTGGTGTCGATCCAGTGCCTCGACAGCGTCGCCAAGCCGCGGCGGCTGGCCTGCAAGGAAGCCTATCCGGTTGCCGAGCGCTTCCTGAAGGCCCTGCGCGTCGCCGGCGGCCAGCGCATGCGGCCATTGACGGACATCGCCTCCAACATCCTCGATCGTCCGGCGGGCCGTTCGGCGGATTTCACCTACCGGGCGAGCGGCGATATCATCCCGAACACCGGCTACCGCAAACAGGGCGGCCATGCCGACGCAATGGCCTATGCACAAATCCGCTTTCCGCTCGAAAAGACACCCGCCTTCGTCCGCTCGCAATCCTATGCCAAGCGTGACAAGACGGAGAGCACGACCGCCTATCCCTGGCGCGACAATTTCTGCGAATCCCGCAGTTTCGAGGTCTGGCAATGCGCGGGCGGTTACGGCCATCAGGGCGAGGACATCCGCGCCGCCGACTGCCCGCCCCCCGGCGAAGGCCGAGAGCCCTGCGATCCCAAGCAGCGCGGTGTCGTTGCAGTGCGCGACGCCATCGTGATCCGTGCGTCCAAGGACCAGGCTGCGACGCTTCAAGTCAACAGCCGCACCGAGCACATCCGCTTCCGCTACATGCACATGAATCCGCACGCAATGAACGCCGATGGCGTGCTCAATGGCCGCATCGTCACCGAAGGCGAGAAGATCGGTGTGATCTCGAACTATCTGGACCATCCGGCCGGCACCTCGATGCATCTGCATTTCGACGTGCAGGTGTTCACGCGCGACGGCTGGATCTGGGTCAGCCCCTACGTCACCTTGGTCTCGGCCTATGAACGCTTGATCCGCGCCCGCGGCCGTGAGGTCGGCCCGGAGATCGCAGTCACGGCGCAGCCGGTCGCCCATGCGCTGCCGGACGACGTGATCAAGCCGGACCTGCGCGAGGGGTCGAGCGGCGAGGAGAACTGACGGCCTGCTCGCTCCCGTGCCGGAGGGTGAGAGCGTGTTGTCGCGCACGCCGTGGGTTTGAGCGAAGAAAGAATAGGGTTGATGAGTGTCGGACTGATCGGTCTTCTCGACGATATCGCGGCGATCGCAAAGGTGGCAGCGGCCTCGCTCGACGACGTGGCGAGCCAGGCTGCCAAGGCGGGCGCAAAGGCGGCCGGCGTGGTCATCGACGACGCGGCCGTCACGCCGAACTACGTCATCGGTTTTGCCTCGAAACGCGAACTCCCGATCGTCGGCAAGATTGCGGTCGGATCGCTGCGCAACAAGTTACTGATTCTGCTTCCCGTTGCCCTGCTGCTTGGTTATTTCCTTCCCACCGCGGTGACGCCGCTGCTCATGCTGGGCGGAGCCTTTCTCTGCTACGAGGGTACCGAGAAGGTGCTCGAAGCCGTGATGCCGCATCATGCGCACCACCACGAAGCCCAGCTCCAGCCGATCGCGCTGAATGCCCGGTCGGTCGAGGACGAGAAGGTCGCGAGCGCCATCAAGACAGATTTCATCCTGTCGGCGGAGATCATGGCGATCACGCTGGCGGCCCTTCCGGCGGGCAGCATCTGGATGCAGGCGCTGGTGCTGGCGCTGGTCGGGTTCGGCATCACGGTCGGGGTCTACGGCGTGGTTGCCCTGATCGTGAAGGCGGACGATGCCGGCGTGGCCCTTGCGCGCTACGACGGCGCCTCCGTCATTGGCGCCGCGATCCGCTCGCTTGGACGCGCGCTGGTCCGCGGTATGCCCACCTTCCTGGCGGTGCTGAGCACCATCGGCACTGCCGCCATGATCTGGGTTGGCGGCGGCATCATCCTGCACGGCATCGAAAAATACGGCCCGCCGGTGGTCGGCCGCACGGTCCATGCCGCAACCGAGGCGGCCGCACACGCCCTTCCATCCATTGCCGGCGTCATCGAATGGTCGGTCGAGGCGGCCATCTCAGGCGTGCTTGGACTGCTTGTCGGCGCGCTTGCGCTTCCGGCAGTCCAATACGGTCTGTCGCCGGCATGGAAACGGCTGAGGCGATCGCGGGACCGCGCCTCCTAGCCGCATCCGAACGACGGGCGCGAGCTACTCCAAGAACGTCGTGAGCTGCGCGCCCTCGTCCGCCACGAACACCGCGATCAATTCCGCGGGCTCCGTCGCGCTGGCGTTGGCCGAGACCAGGTGCGTCGAGCCCGGCGGTTCGAAGAAGGACTGGCCGACGCCAAACGTCGCGACAGGACCGCCGCCGAGCTGGGAGCGGATCTCGCCCTTGGTGATGTAGGCCGTCACGGATCCTGCGTGACGATGCGGCCGTGAAAACCCGCCCGGACCATAGGTCACCCGCACGATGGTGACGCGCTTGCCCGGCACGTTTGGCAATGCGTAGGAGCCGATCGGTTCGACCTTGTCGAGCGGCGAGCTCTCCGCCGTCGTGGCGCAGAGCGGCGCCAGCGCGCCAGAGACGGCATCCATCGTCACCGGCAGCGCTTTGCCGATCGCCAGCGCACAGGCCAGCCCTGCAACGACGGCGAGCGCCGTCGAACGTGACGGCCCCGGACGCTGCACGGCAGAAACACTCATCGCTGTCATCGCAACCTCCCTTTGTGCCGATCAGGATGCCGCAGCATTCGCGGCCACCGGCCGCGGCGCCGGCGTCCAGCGAAACGCGGCACCGAAGCGGTTCCAGACGTTGATCGAGGCGACCGCCGAGGTCAGGTACATCAGCTCGGCCTCGGAGAATTCGCGGGCAGCTTCGGCGTAGACGTCCTCGCCGACGCCGCCGGGGAGCAAGGTCAGCGCCTCGGCCCACGCCAGCGCGGCCCGCTCGCGCGGCGAAAAGATCGGCGCCTCGCGCCAGACTGCGACCAAATGGAGCTTGTCGACGGGGACGCCGATCCGTTCCGACAGCAGGACATGATGCTGCACGCAGAAGGCGCAGCCGTTGATCTGCGAGGCGCGCAGCTTGACGAGCTCGAGAAGCTGCTTGTCGAGGCCGGCCTTGGCCGCAAGCTGGCCCAGCGCAAGTACCACATCATACGCATCGGGTGCGATCCGCTTGAAATCCTCGTATTCGCTGCGGACGTGTGACATTGCCGTACACCTCGTGTTATTATAAGACTGCTTACATCTTATAAGAGCACTTACATGTTACGCAAGGCGCCCGATATCACGAGATCGAAATTCCGGGGCAAAACCGCCGGCCCTGATGCCGTGCACGTGCCCGCCCCGGGCGAAGGCAAGCGCGGCGAGCAGGGCTATCTCGGCTATCTCTTGCGACAGGCCCATGCAGCTGTCCGTCTGACGATGGAGCGGACGCTCGCAGACCTCGGCGTGACGTCGCCACAATTTGCCGTGCTGACGATGCTGAATGCCTATCCGGGACTATCGGGTGCCGATGTGGCCCGCCTCACCTTCCTCACGCCGCAGACGGTCGGGGTCATCATCCGCAACCTCGAACGCGACGGCGCGATTGTGATGACGCCTCATCCCGTCCACGGCCGTATCCAGCAATGGACGCTGACCAAGCGCGGAACGACGTTGTTGAAGGCGTGCAGAGAACGCGTGATCGCGCTGGAGAAGCGTCTGGCTGGCGGCCTCGACGCCAAGGCCGAGGCGAGCATTCGCCGCTGGCTCGCCAACGTCGCGACGGAGTTGCAGGAGGACTAGGCGAGGAGAACCCGGGCAACGGCTAGCCGCCGCCGCCTCCGTCTCCGCCGCCGTCACAGCCGGCGGCATCCGAAAAATCTCCGCCCCCACCGCCGTCGCCGCCCTGAATACCGCGGCCAAAGTTATCCGCGATGATCATCAGGATCACGACGAAGAGCCCGGCGCCGAACGGCCAGGGATTGGCACGGATGATGTTGAACAGCTCCCGCATGCGCACATCACGCGCAGATGGAAGCGAACCGACCGTAAAGCGACCGGCTTAAAGTTGGGGGTACTCGATAAGCGCGGGAGCCGACTACCCGCCCTTCAACACTTTCTTAACCTCACCGTCGACCCAGGTCTCGTCCGCCGCGATCACCCGCACGCGGCTCTGGTCCGTGCCATTCACCAGCACATGCGAACTCACCCGATCACCGCTCTGCTCGAGACGCAGATCGGTCTCGGGCTTCCAGCTCAGCGTGGTCGCGAGATCGCCGGGAAAGATCTGCCATTGCGATCCGTCGTCGAGTTCGACGACATGGCTTTCCGCATGCGTGTGTATCTTCATTCCACCCCGAATTCTCGATGAACGGACTGCATGCGAAAGGCGGGCCCCGACGATCCGCCGGGGCCCTGCTCCGTCAGTCGTTGTCGTGATGAATCACGGTCTTGCTGCGATTGCCGAATTCATCCTGTTTCTTGATCACCGTGGTGCGATCAGAGGGCTCGCGCTCCCTGATGACGGTGGTGCGGTCGCGATCGCGGTCTCGCTCGCGGTACTCGTGGGACTGTCCGACCGTCACGCCGGCGCCGACCGGGCCGACGTGAACGCCGACTTCATCCGCGAACGCAGGCGTCGCAACGGCGGTGATCATGGCAGCGGCAAACAGATATGTCCTCATCATCTCTTCCTCCTTCCGGATACGGAGGGAATGCGGGACTGCGACAGTTTGTTCCGACAGAAAGCCTGATCCTGGGTCGCGCAGAATCAGCCGTGCGGCTGTTCCGGGAACCGACCCACACAGGCCATGTTTCGGGCTACAATGTGCCCATGACGCACACTGATTCCTCGCTCGATCCAACTCGCCGCAGCCTGCTGCAATCGACGCTCGGTGCGGCCGCTTTGCTCGCATTCCCGACACGCGTCCTTGCCGCGCCTCCAGGCTTCGACGAATGGCGCGAGAGCTTCCGCGCACGTGCGATGGCCAAGGGCATTTCGGCCGCGACCTGGCAACGCGCGATGGGACGGGTCGAGCCCGACATGAGCGTGTTCAAGCAGATGCGCAGCCAGCCCGAATTCCACGAGCAGGTCTGGCAATACATCAACCGCCGCGTCTCGGACTGGCGCGTCATCAACGGCAAGATCGCACTGAAGAACAACGAGGCGCTGCTCGCGCGCATCGAGCGCGATTTCGGTGTCGAGCGCGGCACGCTGCTGGCGCTGTGGGGCGTCGAGTCCGCCTATGGCGATCCCCTGGTGCAGCAGAACCACATGACGCCGGTATTTCCCTCGCTCGCCGCGCTCGCCTGGAACGAGCCGCGCCGGAAGGCCTATTGGGAGACCGAGCTGATCAACGCGCTGCGCATCGTCGACAAGGGCTGGAGCACGCCCGAGCAGATGCAGGGCTCCTGGGCCGGCGCGATGGGCCATTCGCAATGGATGCCGGAAGTCTGGCTCAATGTCGGCATCGACTATGACGGCGACGGCAAGGTCTCGCCATTCGGCAAGCCCGACGACGCGCTGGGCTCGACCGCAAAATACCTCGTCAATCGCGGCAAATGGCATCGCGGCGAACATTGGGGCTATGAGGTACGCGCCGCCGGCAATATGAGCGGCAGCCGCACCTATGCGGCCTGGGCGTCAGCCGGCGTCACCCGAGCCGACGGCCAGCCGTTCCCGCAGCCGAACGCATCCGCGCAGATGTGGACGCCGGTTGCGGGCGGACCGACGTTTCTGCTGGGACCGAATTTCAACGCGGTGAAGAGCTACAACCCGTCCATGAACTATGCGCTCGCGATCTGCCATCTCGGCGACCGCTGCCTCGGGGCGCCGCCCTTCATCCAGCCCTTCCCGGGCTCCGAGCGCGCGCTCACGCTCGCCGAGGTGCAGGAGATGCAGACCCGATTGACGAAAGCCGGTTTCGACACCGGCGGCACCGACGGCCGGGTCGGCAACGACACCATGAAGGCGATCAAGGATTTCCAACAGCGCGCCGGCATCACGCCGGCGGATGGCTACGGCGGGCTGAAGGTGCTGGCCAAGCTGCGACAGGGATCGTAGGTACGCCGTCATTCCGGGGCTCGCGTAGCGAGAACCCGGAATCCATTCCTCCGCATTGCTTGCTGCACGATGGATTCCGGGCTCGCGCCGAGTGGCGCGCCACGGAATGCCAGCCTGCCTCAGTGCCGGTATTGCGGCTCCTCCGCATCGAGCTGCCTGCGGATCGCGGCCAGATGCAGCCGCGCGGATTCGGAATCGCCCTCGCGCATCTGCCTGTAGGTCTCGGCCGCGATCGCGGGATCGACCGGCAGCACTTTCCGCCCCGTCGACATCGCCAGCACTTGCACCTCGGCGGCACGTTCGAGGTAATAGAGATCGTCCCAGGCTTCCGCGATGGTGGGTGCCAGCACCATCACGCCGTGATGCTTCATGAAGACGATGTCGGCATCGCCGACGGCGGAGGCGATGCGCGCACCCTCGCGATTGTCGAGCGCAAGGCCGTTGTAGTCGCGATCGACCGCGGTGCGGCCGTAGAATTTCAGCGCGGTCTGGCCGGCCCAGATCAAGGGATCGCCCTCGGTCATCGACAGCGCCGTCGCATAGGGCATGTGGGTATGGAACGCGACCTTGGCGCGCGGCAGGCGCTTGTGCATCTCGGCATGGATGTAGAACGCGGTCGCCTCCGGCACGCCCTCGCCGTCGAGCACGTTGCCGTGGAAATCGCAGATCAGCAGCTTTGAGGCGGTGATCTCGCGAAAGGCATAGCCATAGGGATTGACGAGAAACAGATCGTCATGGCCGGGCACGACGGCGGAGAAGTGGTTGCAGATGCCTTCCTCAAAACCGTTGCGCGCCGCCATGCGGAAGCAGGCCGCGAGATCCTCGCGCGCGGTGCGGATCGCATCGGTGGCGAGGTCCGGCCGGTTCGAGCGGAATGGCGCTGACGCGGGTGAGGAAGCGTGAAGGCTGTGCGCCATGGCGAAGGACACCTCTGTCGGTCGGAAGGTCCCGGCGTTGTACAGGGGCTGCGCCTGCGCGTCAGCCCCTGCGACCGCCACCCTGCCCTGCGCGGCTCAGGCCCGCCGCGGCACGCCGCCGGCATTCATGCCGCCGTCGATGACGAGCTCGCTGCCGGTGACGTAGCGCGAGGCATCGGAGGCCAGATAGAGCACGCCTGAAGCGATCTCCGCCGCCTGCCCCGCGCGGGCGAGCGGCGTGACGACCTTGGCGCGTTCCTCGGGATCGATCGGCGCGTTCTGGCCGGCGCCGGTCGCACCGGTCGGGATCTTGCCCCAGATCGGGGTATCGATGATGCCGGGATGCACGGAATTGACCCGGATGCCGTCGCCGGCCGCCGCGCATTCCATCGCGATCGATTTGGCGAACCCCCGCACGCCGCCCTTGGTCGCCGAATAGGCCGACAGGCCCGGCGCGCCGCGCAGACCCGCGAGCGAGGACATCATGACGATCGAGCCGCCGCCATGCTTGCGCATCAGCGGCAGGCAATGCTTGACCGAGAGAAACACGCCGTCGAGATTGATCGCGTTCTGCTTGCGCCAGTCGGCGAGCGTCATGTCGACGATCGATGGCACGGCGATGCCGATGCCGGCATTGGAGACGAGAATATCGAGCCTGCCGTAGCGCTTGGCGATTTCGGCAACGATGTCCCCCCATCGCTCCTCGCTGGTGACGTCCTGCTCCAGGAAGATCGCCTTGCCGCCGGCTTTTGTCACGCGCTTGGCGAGCTCGGGCCCGCGCAGCTCATCGATGTCGGCGATGACGACGGTCGCGCCCTCGCGCGCGAACAGCTCGACGATGGCCTCGCCGATACCGGAGGCGCCGCCGGTCACCAGCGCGACCTTGCCCTCAACCTGCCCTGCCATGTTCACTCCCTTTTTTGTTGTTTGAGGCCGTTATCATCTAATCACGGATGGCCCCTGGTCCGGTAGCGCGACGTCGATGACGCGGAATTGCACGCGCTCGGCGCCCTGGTAGCGATCGACCGACAATGAGCCCGCGACATGCAATTGCTGGCCGCGATTGGCGAGCAGCGCGTTGCCGAGCTTCTGGCCGACCGAGCGGAACGCAATGCCGTTGACGATGGCGCCATCGCCCGACTTGAAGCGCAGCCTCAAATGGGCCTGCCCGACCTCGTCGGCAAAGACGAGCTGGTGTGCCGGCAGCGCCAGCACGGCTTCCGGATTGCCGCTGCCGAACGGACCGGCACGGTTCAACGTCGCTGCGAGCTCCGTCGTCACGGCGCGCGCGGAGACCGCGCCGTCGATATAGAGCTCGTTGACGTGCCGCGCCTCGGCGACGTCCTGCGCCAGCGCGTTCTCGAGATAGGCGCGGAATTCGGCGAGCTTCTCTTTCCGGAGCGTCACGCCTGCGGCCATCGCGTGCCCGCCGCCCTTGAGCAGAATGCCATCAGTGACCGCCTGACGCACGGCCTTGCCGATATCGACGCCCGCGATCGAGCGGCCCGAGCCGGTGCCGATACCGCCGGGCTCGAGGGCAATGGCGAAAGCGGGCCGCGAAAATTTTTCCTTCAGCCGGGAGGCAACGAGGCCGACGACGCCGGGGTGCCAGCCTTCGGACGCCGTGACGATGACGCCGAGCTTGTCCTCCAGCCCGATCGAGGCCAGCGCCTCGGCTTCGGCCTGCGCTTCGGCGGCTTGCTCGATGACGCGGCGCTCGCTGTTGAGGCGATCGAGCTCGGCCGCGATCCGCGCCGCCTCGACGCTGTCGCCTTCCAGCAATAGCCGCACGCCGAGATCGGCGCGGCCGATGCGGCCGCCGGCATTGATGCGAGGCCCCAGCATGAAGCCGAGATGCCAGGCCTCCGGCGGGCCGTTGAGCCGCGCCACGTCCATCAACGCGGTATGGCCGACATGGTCGCGGCGCCGCATCGCGATCAGCCCCTTGGCGACGAAGGCACGGTTGAGGCCGATCAGCGGCGCGACGTCGGCAACGGTGCCGAGCGCGACGTGATGCAGCATGCCGAGCAGATCCGGCTCCGGCATCTCGCTCGTCCAGAAACCGCGCTGGCGCAGCTCGCGATTGACCGCGACCAGTGTGACCAGCACGAGACCGACCGCGGCGAGATGGCCAAGGCCGGAGAGATCGTCGAGCCGGTTCGGATTGACCAGCGCGTCGACCTCCGGCAGCTCGGTCCCGGCCTGGTGATGGTCGATCACGACCACGGACATGCCGAGGCGCTTGGCTTCCGCCAGCGGCTCGATGCTGGTGGTGCCGCAATCGACGGTGACGAGCAGCGTGGCGCCCTTGGCCACCAACCCGCGAACGGCTTCCACATTCGGGCCATAGCCCTCGAAAATGCGGTCGGGAATGTGGATCAATGGATCGAGCCCGCAATGGCGCAGGTGCCAGGCGAGCAGCGCCGCCGAGGTCGCGCCGTCGACGTCGTAGTCGCCGAAGATCGCGACCTTCTCGCCCTTCGCCGCCGCGTCAGCGACCCGCTTGGCGGCCGCCTCCATCTCCGTCACCGTGAACGGGTCCGGCATGAGCTTGCGGATGGTCGGATCTAGAAAGTCAGGCACCGCGTCGATATCGACGCCGCGGCCGGCCAGCACCCGCGCCAGCAGCTCGGGAAGCTGGTGCCGCTGCACGATGGCGAGCGCCTGGGCCGCCCCGCGGGCATCCAGCCGGTCGCGCCAGAGCTTGTCGGTCAGCGAACGCGCGACGCCGAGAAACGCCTGGGGCGCTTCGACCGGGAGGGCGGATGCGGGAGGAGCCATGATGTATTCAGTCCGTACGACGAGGGTAGCACATTGAGCAATCGCTCGATGCCTCGGCCGAGCGGTTTTGCACAGCGGAGCCACGACCCTTTTCCGTGGAACGCCAAACCAAATTCCACCCCCGTACTGCACGACATCTGCTGAAAAGCCTCACATTTTGGCCCCTGGAACGCGTTGTTGTCCCTCGACGTCATCGCTCAACATCAGCAGAGGCAATCGTGCAGGCCCAGGTGTTGAACGCCAGCGTCGCAAGGGACACAGTCTCGCGGTTCGCAACACCGTTCTGGGCAGCGCTCGGTCTCAACATCATTGCGCGTGGCCAGGCCCTGTTTGCACCGATGTACTCCATCGACGGCTATGACGTTGCCCGGAAGTCGTTCAGCGGCGATGCTCCGAATGACCTTGCAGCGGCGGGACAGTATCGCAGCGCTCGTTGCGGCGCTGGCCGTCGTGGTCGCGATGGCATGCGCCGCGATTGCTCCACTCATCGGCAATGTCGCCTGGTTGGCGCCGAGGCTGTTATCACCAATCGCGCTATGCATTGCGGCGCTCGGCTGGTTGCCGCGTTCGCCATCATCATCGCGGGCTACGTTGGCGCTGACGCCTCGATCCTGTTCGATCAGCGGCGGATGAATTCGGGCTGTTCGAGCAAGCGACCGGCTACAGATTCGCGTCGCCGACGGACGCGCAATGGCAAGCCGCGATCGATTATTGTGGGCATGGGACGGTCTGGCCGCTGCCAGGGGCAGTCGGGCTGGTCCACGAGCTCGCCGTTGTCTGCCTTCCCCAACACTGATCTTACGGGCCGCCGGGCCGGCCGGCGGCATTCCACCAGAAACTCGGGGTCCGGGCCGCACAAGGCGGCGGGGGAGCCCCCCGGCAGCCCGGAGTGACTACCTTTTAGGCATTCCGGCGAGCAGCAAATTAAGCAGGCGTTAGGCGGAATCTTCGAAAAAGAATCGTATTCGATCTGTAAGCGATTGTTCCGGGTTCATTGCAGATCAGACCTCATTGCCAAGGGAAGTCCCCCGATGTCTGCTGCGCTGGGTCTGAAAGCCAAGCCGATCGCCACCGAACCCGCCGACGATGATTCCGACATCTCCGCGCTGATCAATCGCCTGACCGCAGAGGTCAACCAGATCGCGGTCGACAAGACCAAGTCGATCCAGCAGATCACCAACCAGATGAAGATGCTGGCGCTGAACGCGCTGATCGAGAGCTCGCGCGCCGGCGCGCAAGGCGCGGGCTTTGCGGTGGTGGCGCAGGAGGTGCGCGGCGTTGGCCAGCAGGTCGAGACCATTGCACGCGAGCTCGAAAGCCAGCTGACGAAGCGCACCGGCGATCTCGTCGCCTCCATCGACCGCATGAGCCAGCGCTCGCGCGGCGAGCGCATGGTCGACCTCTCGCTCAACGCCATCGAGTTGATCGACCGCAACCTCTATGAACGCACCTGCGACGTCCGCTGGTGGGCGACGGACTCAGCCGTGGTCGATTGCGCGGCCTCGCCCACTCCAGCAGCGGTGTCCCACGCCTCGCAGCGCCTGGGGGTGATCCTCGGCGCCTACACCGTCTATCTCGATCTCTGGCTCTGCGACCTCGACGGCAACGTCATCGCCAACGGCCGCGCCGATCGCTTTCGCGTCGTCGGCCAGAACGTCGCCCACACCAAATGGTTTCGCGAGGCGCGAACCTTGCGCTCCGGTGACGACTACGTCGCCGGCGACGTCGAGAACCAGCCGCTGCTCGGCAATGCGCAGGTGGCGACCTATTGCGCCAGCGTCCGCGCCGGCGGTCAGGCCCACGGCGCCCCGATCGGCGTGCTCGCCATCCATTTCGATTGGGAGGCGCAGGCCCGCGCCATCGTGCAGGGCGTGCGTGTCGGCGACAGCGACAAGGCCCGCGTTCTGCTGGTCGATTCGAATTTCCGCGTCATCGCGGCGTCCGACGGCCAGGGCATTCTCAGCGAGCGCATCTCGATCTCAATGAATGGCCAACGCTCGGGCTTCTACCACGACCGCTCGGGCGCGCTGGTCGCCTTCCATGCCACGCCGGGCTATGAGACCTATCGCGGGCTCGGCTGGTACGGCGTGATCGTCTGCGGGGCGTGAGGCGGCAGGCCGATTCAAAAAATGCGAAAACAACCCCATGCACAGTAGCCAGACGGTTGCTTCCATTGGCGTTTTCCAGCTGGGCTTGGTCCTTGTTCCCTCGAAAATTTTGACACGTCGGGCAAAACACTGGCAATCTGCGAGCATCGCAGATTGTGTTTGCGGCATGAGGGAACGAACCTTCGCGGTTTTGTGACATCGCACCCCGGCTTCTGAAGCAGTTTCCGGCAAGCCGCGCCCGTTACAGGCAAGAGGCCCGCGTCCTTGATCGAATAGAGTCGCTCGCATCACGTTGATCGACGTGAGCGCGCGGGTTCGCACCGGCATTGATCATCTCGCGCTCGTTACATGCCAAGGAGACATGCCATGAAGATCGTCGTGATCGGCGGAACCGGATTGATCGGATCCAAGCTCGTGGCGAAGCTCAAACAACAGGGCCATGACGCGGTAGCGGCCTCGCCGAAATCAGGCGTGAACGCCGTGACCGGGGAAGGCCTCGCTGCGGCGCTGGCGGGCGCGGAAGTTGTCGTCGACGTGGCCAACGCGCCGTCCTGGGAGCCCGCCGCCGTGCTCGAATTCTTCGAGCGCTCGAGCCGAAATCTCGCCGCGACCGAGGCCGCCGCAGCCATCAAGCATCACGTCGCGCTATCGATCGTGGGGACCGATCGTTCGCCCGACATCGCCTATTTCCGTGCCAAGCTCGCCCAGGAGACCATCGTCAAGGCCTCCTCCGTCCCCTACTCCATCGTCCGCGCCACGCAATTCTTCGAATTCCTCGGCGCCATTGGCGACGCCGGGGCGGCCGGCGACAAGATCGTCGTTCCATCGGCGCTGTTTCAGCCGATCGCGGCCGACGACGTGGTCGATTGCCTCGCACAGATCGCATCCGGGCGGCCGCTGAACGGCACCATCGACATCGCAGGCCCCGAGAAGGCTCCCTTCAATGAGTTCGTCGCGCGCCGTCTGAAAGCCTCCGGCGACAGCCGTACGGTGGTCGGCGACCCAAAAGCACAATATTACGGCGCTCCCATTCAGGACACATCGCTGAACCCGCTCGGCGAGGCGCGGCTCGGGAAGACGTCGCTCGCAACATGGCTCGCGCGCCTCTGAGGGGGCCCGCTGCAATCAACACAGAAACGGCAATGAAGGAAATCCCATGCGCAGATTGTTGATCGCAACGGCGGTTTACGCCGCGTCTGTCCTGACGGTCGATGCGGCCGAGACGGCAGCACCATCGGCCAAGGTCACAATCGTATTCGACCAGGCCCTGCCCAATGTCCCCGGCAAGAGCATGAAGGGCGTGCTGGTTGAGTACGGTCCCGGAGGCTCCTCGCCGGCCCACATCCACGCGCCCTCCGCCTTCATCTATGCCACCGTCCTGGAAGGCTCGATCCGCAGTCAGGTCAATGACGGCCCCGCCAAGGTCTTTCACAAGGGAGAGAATTTTGCCGAACGGCCTGGCGATCGCCACGCCGTCAGCGCCAACGCCAGCGATACCGAGCCGGCGAAACTACTGGCCGTGTTCGTGGTGGATACGGCCGACAAGGAGCTGACGACGCCTCTTGCGAAGTAGCGCCAGACCGGCAGACGGCTGGCGATTGCCACCAGCGTCAATTGGGACCCTCGACGAAAACGACTGGCGTGCCTTTCGACAGGCTCGCCGCGACGCGTTCGGCGTCCCAATTGGTGAGGCGTACGCAGCCGTGAGATTCCGCCTTGGAAATCTTGCCCGGCGAAGGCGTGCCGTGAATGCCGTAGCCTTCAGCCGACAGGTTGATCCAGACAGTGCCGACCGGATTGTTCGGGCCTGGCCTGATCTTGAAGGGCGAGCGGGAACGGACGCCCTTGAAGTGATAATCAGGATTATAGCGATAGTACGGATTGCGGCTGATTTCCGTGACTTTGAGCGTGCCCGAAGGCGAAGGCTTGTCTTCGCTTCCGACCGTCGCGGGATAGAATCCGATCATGACATTTGATTTATCGAACAGCTTTACCGTCTGCCTGACCTTGTCGACCTCGACCCTGTCGGCCTTGGCAGGTGCATCATTGCCCTCGTTGCCAATGTTCACCACGACGATAATCTCGCCGGCCCGGTCGAAATGGCGCCCGGGGTTGAGCATCTCCAGGAGTTGCTCGCTCATGTGAAATTTCTCGGCCAGTGCTTCGCGCGGGCTGGTGTAGCCGAGCTTCGGGATGTCCTTCATGTCTTCCATCTTCGGCGGGAGCCTGGTCAGGAAAGGACCCGCCACGTCCTGCTGGGCGACGGTGTAGGTCGCGGTCGCCGGCCGGTCATCCGTTTGCAGCGCCTTCCAAACATCGTCCGATAGGGTATCGGAACTCGGCAATTGCTGCGCTTCCGCATAGGCCCGCAGCGCTTTCCTGGCATTCTCTCCGAACTTGCCGTCGATCTCGCCTAGCGAGAAGTGCGCCCGATCCAGGAGGACCTGCAAGCGCACGCCCGCCGGGGTCGGCTTCTCCTTCGAAAGGCTCTTTTTCGTTGGCTGGGCAGAATTGACCGCATCCGCCGTCATCTCGGCAGCAAACGCTGGCGAGGCCGCCAGGGCAAAGACAAGCAAGATGCAAATCTGCCCCGTTTTCGTCAGGGACATCGCCGCCTCCTTTCAGGTTTCCTGCGGTTGCGCGTTGAACCCTGGGGCTGCAGCGGCAACCAGCTCGCGATACCGTTGTTCATACTGCCGCGCCATTCGGCGTGCGGTGAAGCGTTCCTCGAAGCGGGCACGCACCTTCCTTCGATCCAGCTTGTCCAGTTCGTCGACGGCCTTGACCGCCTGCTCCTCGTTCTCGACGATGAAACCGGTCACACCGTGCTCGATCACCTCAGGGACGGAGCCGGAACGGTACGCGATCACGGGCGTGCCGCAGGCCATCGCCTCGATCATGACCAGCCCGAAAGGTTCCGGCCAGTCGATCGGAAACAAAAGCGCGGCCGCCTGGCTGAGGAAGGCCTGCTTTTTGATGTCATCGACTTCACCGATAAGCTGGATCTTCTCGCCGTCGATCCGAGGCTCGAGGTGTTTCCTGAAGTAGGCGGTCTCGGCGCGTGGGATCTTCGCGGCGATGCGGAGGGGCATCCGGGCCGCGTGCGCGATCCGGATAGCGTCCTCCGGCCCCTTCTCGGCGGTCAGACGACCAAGAAAAGCCAGATAGGATCCCTCCTCACAGGAGGGGCGCAACAGCTCCGACGGCAATCCGTGCTGAATCGTTCCGATCCATTTCGCATCGGGAAGCGGCAAGCGCTGGCGATCGGAAATCGACACGAAGCTTGCCTCGGGGAATTGCCGGATCACGTCCGGTAACCCCGGCAAGTCGAGGCGGCCGTGCATGGTCGTGAGGAACGGCACGCCAAGGCGAGTGAGCAGCGGCAGTGGGAGCCAGTCGACATGCGCGTGGATCACGTCGAATTCCCTCGCCCGCTTCGCGATCGCTTCCAGCAGCATCGCGCTGGCCGCCCCGGGATCCGCGCCCTTTCGGCCGAGTCGCAGCGCGCGTGGCCATACCGGGTGAAGCTTGCCGGTCGTTCGGGAGTCGCCACTGGCAAATAGCGTGACGTCGTGTCCAAGCTTGACGAGCTCATCGACCAGCCAGGCGACTACCCGCTCGGTGCCGCCATAGAGCTTCGGAGGGACGCTTTCGGCCAGGGGAGCAAGCTGAGCGATGCGCATGATAGCCCGCCGCTATATCGCTAATCGGAAGATCAGCACGATGGCTGCGGACAGGAGGTTCGAAATCGCGAGCAACGTCCAAGCCGGTCTGGCGCTCGCGCGCGCCAGGCGGCACAGAAGCCTCTCAAGCGACATCAACATGAGTCATCGGAAAGCCGCTCGAGATAGGCAAGCCCGAAACCCGTGAGTTCCTGGGCGTCGCCGTCGCTCTCTCGTGCTTCCCGTCTCCCTCGCAGATGGCGCTCGAGCAGGCAGCGACGGCCATCCGCAGCATCGATATCGCGATGCCGCGCGCGGTACACGCACCATGCGGTATCGACCGCTGTTCGTAGCGGACCGTCGTCGACCATGTTCCCAGCTCCGACGTGAAGATGTTCATGGGACGCCAACTCGTCGCGACGGCGGAAGTTTCCAGTTTTTCCCGAAAGTCTAATGCTGCCCGCAAGGCGAGTTCAGCAAGCGTTTGCTCCTGCTGCGTGCAAATCAGGCGGCGCGCCGCGTGGCCATCTCCGCGGCGAGGAGCAACGCGGCCCGGCTGGCTCCGATCGACGCGACGCCTTGCCCGGCAATGTCGTAAGCCGTGCCGTGCGCTGGCGTGCAGATCGGGAATGGAAAGCCGCCGAGCAAGGTGACGCCACGGTCGAAGCCCATCAGCTTCATCGCGATCTGGCCCTGGTCGTGATACATCGTCAGCACGGCATCGAACGCGCCGGCATTGGCGCGCAGGAAGACGGTGTCGGCGGGAAACGGTCCCTCCGCGGCGATGCCCTCGCGCTGGCCGGCCGCGACCACGGGCGCGATGATATCGATCTCCTCGCGGCCGAAATTTCCGCCATCGCCCGCGTGCGGATTGAGACCGGCCACGGCGATGCGCGGCCGCGCGAAGCCGGCGTTGCGCATGCAGGCATCGGTCAGCTGGAGCGCACGACGGATGCGTTCGCTGGACAACTTTGCAGCAACGTCCCTCAGCGGAATATGGGAGGTGACTCGCGCGTTCCACAGCCGGTCCAGGACGTTGAACTCGCTCGCCGCGGTCTTGAGGCCGACCACTTCGGCCGAAAACGCGATCTCGTCGTCGTACTCGGCGCGGGCAAGCCGCATCGCCTGCTTGTTGAAGGGGGTGAAGCAGACCGCCTCGACGCGGCCGTCGCGGCCGAGCTCGAGCGCGTGCTTGTAGTTCGCCAGCGCAAATTTTCCGCCGGCAAGGGTCGCGGTCTTCGGCTCGACCTCCTTGGGATCGAGATGGCCGAGATCGACGAACAGCGCCTCGCCCCCCGCCGCGCGAAGATCGGCCCCCTGCTCCACCATCTCCAGCGCCGGCCTGACGCCGGCAATGCGCGCGCCCTCCTCGAAGATGCGGCGGTCCCCGATCACGACGAGCCGGCTTTTCGCGCGGATGTCGTCCTGCGCCACCAGCTTGGCCGTCAGCTCCGGGCTGATGCCGGCGGGATCTCCCATGGCCAATGCAACCAGCGGCTTTGCGGTCATATGATCACCTTCTCCTGGGCGGTCGTTTCGGTCGCGGGGGATGCGGGCTTGCGCCAGAGGCGTGCGAGCTGCAGCACAAGCGGGAGCAGCAGCAGCGCGATGCCGGCCATGATCAGGCATGTCACCAGCTTGTTCGCAAAGAAGATCCCGAGCGACCCCTTCGACATCAGCATCGACTGCCGGAACGCATCCTCGGCCTTGTCGCCGATAACGATCGCGAGCACCAGCGGGGCCAAGGGATAGAACAGCTTCTTGAAGAGATAGCCGACGATGCCGAAGCCCAGCATCATGACGACGTCGAGATAGGAATTCGACACCGAATAGGCGCCGACGACGCAGATGATCACGATCAGCGGGGCGATGACGACGAAGGGAATCCGCATCAAGGCTGCAAACACCGGGACGGTCAACAGCACCAAGGCGACGGCGACGATGTTGCCGACATACATCGAGGCGATCAGGCCCCAGACAAAGTCCTTCTGGTCGACGAACAGCATCGGCCCCGGATTGAGGCCCCAGATCATCAGCCCGCCCATCATGACGGCCGCGGTCGCCGAGCCGGGAATGCCGAGCGAGAGCATCGGCAGCAGCGCGCTGGTGCCGGCGGCATGGTCAGCCGTCTCCGGCGAGATGATGCCTTCGACCTCTCCGGTGCCGAAATAGCGGCCCCGGCGCGAGAAGCGGCGAGCGATGCCATAGCTCATAAAGGACGCCGCGGTCGGTCCGCCCGGGGTGATCCCCATCCAGCAGCCGATTGCGGCGCTGCGCAGCAAGGCAACGCCATGCCGCGGCAGGCGTCCGACCGCGCGAAACACCTCGCGCCAGTCGATCTTCGAGGACACCGCGCGGGCATGGAATTCCTCTTCGACCGCGACCAGCAGCTCGCCGATGCCGAACAGGCCCATCACCGCGACGACGAAGCTCACGCCCTTGACGAGTTCATCAACGCCCATGGTGAGGCGGACGCTGCCGGAGACGGTGTCGATGCCGATCGCGGCGATCGAAAAGCCGATCGCGAGCGCCACGACCGTCTTGATCGGCGCGGCGCCGCCCATGCCGACAAAGCTGGCGAAGGCCAGGAAATAGACGGCAAAGTATTCCGCCGGCCCGAAGGCGAGCGCGACCTGCGCCACCCAGGACGCGAGGAAAGTGATCAGGATGACGCCGACCAGCGCACCGAAGGCGGCCGAGCCGAAGGCGGTGGCGAGCGCCGTGGTCGGCCTTCCGTCGCGCGCCATCGGATAGCCGTCGAAGGTGGTCGCAACCGACGACGGCTCGCCGGGAATGTTGAACAGGATCGAGGTGACCGAGCCGCCGAATAGCGCCCCCCAATACATGCTGGAGAGCAGAATGATCGCCGACACCGGCTGCATGCCGAAGGTCAGCGGCAGGAGCAGCGACACGCCATTTGGCGCGCCCAGCCCGGGCAGCACGCCGACGAGAATGCCGAGCAGCACGCCGACAACCATCAGCACCAGGTGCGGCACGGTGACCGCGATGCTGAAGCCGTGGAGGAGTTCCCCGAGATTGTCCATCGGCCCTCCGTCAGAACCCGAAGGCGGCTGCGAGCGCGCCGTGCGGCAAGCTCACCTGGAACATGCGCTCGAACACGACGTAGAGCGCGAGCGCTGTCGCTGCCGCCATCCCCAGCGCGCGCGGCACCGATTGATGTCTGGGGATCGCCAGCACCGCGAAGACATACAGCGCCGAGGCGACGTACATCCCGGCGAGCGGGATTGCGGCGACGAAAACCGCGGCGGGCACGAACAGGCCGGCAAGCCGGCGCAGCTCGATCGGCGTGATCGCGATGGGAACGTTTGCCAGGGACGCAACCGGCAGCACGCCCCGCGCCAGGTTGTAGAGGCTGCCGAGCACGATGACGATGCCGGTCAGGAACGGAAACGTGCCGGCATCGACGCCCGCGCTCGACCAGCCGATGCCGTTGTCGAGGCTGGAGACGACGACGGCCACACCGAAGCTGCCGGTGAGGACAGCGGTCGCAAGTTCAAGCGCGCGGCGAGAGATCATCGGGGACTCCGCTCTGACGTCGGGCAATTGCCCGCTGTAGCCACGCATCCTTCCCCGGCGCTCGGTGTCGTCCCTGCGAACGCAGGGACCCATAACCCCGGGGAGGAATTTGACGAAGACTCGAGGTCACTTCGGTACAGCGACCGACACTTCTCGACAGATCACGCGGTATGGGTCCCTGCGCCTCCGCGCGCAATTGCGCGCTAGGCAGGGACGACAGCGGCGGATTTGGCATGATGGTCGACATGCTGCGGGAAGCCTTGCCCACATCGTCCCCCCCGCTGCATGCGCCCCTCCTCACTTGACCAGCCAGCCCTGCTCGCCCGCGACCTGCCTGACGTGCTCGAGATCCTCCTTGATGAACTTGTCGAACTCGGCGCCGGTCAGGAAGGTGTCGACCTGGGACGTCTTCTCGATGTAGTCCTTCCACTCCGGCGTCGCCTGCACCTTCTTCATGAGGTCGACATAGAACGCGGCCTGGTCCGGCGTGACCTTGCCGGGCAGCCACACGGTGCGTGGCTGCTCATATTGCTTGATGTCGAGCCCTTGCTCGACGCAGGTCGGAACATCGCCCCAGCCTTCGGTCGCGGTGACCTTGGCGCCCTGCGGCAGCCGCTTCGGGCTGAAAACGCAGAGCGGCCGCTGCGTGCCGCCGCGCCATTGGCCGAGGCTTTCGCTGGGATTGTTGACGTGGGAATCGAGATGTCCGCCGGCGAGCTGCACGGCGGTCTCCGCGCCGCTCTTGAAGGGGATATAGGTCAGCTTGACCTTGCCGGCCTTCTCGATCATGCGCGTCAGCACCTCGTCGGTGTCCTTCGACTGGGCGCCGCCCATCTTGAACTCGCCCGATCCGGCCGCCTTCAGATAGTCACCCGCCGTCTTGTAAGGCGCGTCCTGCTTCACCCACAGCAGGAACTCGTCCTGCGCCATCGCCGCTACGGGCGTGAGATCGGTGTAGTTGAAGGCGACCTTGGAGACGAGCGGTTGCTGCCAGGCGTTCGAGGTGCCGAAGATCACCTTGTAGGGATCGCCGGCGGAGGCCTTGCCATAGACATAGCCTTCCGCGCCGCTGCCGCCGCCCTTGTTGACGACGACGATCGGCTGCTCCGTCAGCTTGTGCTTGGTAATGATGTTCTGCACCGCGCGCGCGAGATTGTCGGTCCCGCCGCCGGGCCCGGCGGTGGCGACGAACTCGATCGGCTTTTGCGGTTGCCAGGCACTGAGCGCCGGCATCGTGCCGGCGAGCATGGTCGCGGCTGCGGAGAGCAGAAGTATCGACGTCCGACCCATGATTTCCTCCAGCTGGCTTTTGTCTTTTGTTGTTGTCTGTCGTATCGACGTCCGGTCAGGCGACGCGTTCCTCGCGTCTTCCTGAGCCTAAGACGATTGCGCCTTCTTTTTCGAGCGCTTCGATCTGCTTCTGGTCGAAGCCGTACTCGGCCAGCACCTCGCCCGTATGCTCACCATAGACCGGCGCGCCCGAGAGGACTTTGCCTGGGGTCTCTGAAAACTTGACGGGAAGACCGATCGTCTTCACCGGGCCGAGCGTGGAATGCTCGACTTCGACGACCATCTCGCGCGCCAGCGTCTGGGGATCCCTGAGCGCCTCCAGCATGTCATGCACCGGTCCGCACGGCACGCCCTTCTCGTCCAGTGCCGCGAGCCAATGCGCTCGCGACTGGGTCCTGAAGCGCTCGCTCAGGACCGCTTCGAGCACTTTCAGATTGGCCATGCGGTCGGCCCCGGTGACGAAGCGCGGATCGGCGGCGAGTTCGCCGGCGCCAAGAGCTTCCAGCATCAAGAGCCAGTGCTTCTTGTTGGCGCCGCCGACCACGAGCCAGCCGTCGGAAGCTTCGAACGCCTGGTACGGCGCGTTGAGCGGATGGGCCGACCCCATCGCACGCGGCGCCGTGCCGGCGGCGAGTGCGATGGTCGATTGCCAATAGGTTTGCACCAGGGCGGCCTCATAGAGCGAGGTCTCGACCCACTGCCCCTCGCCGGTCTTGAGGCGATGCGTATAGGCCGCGAGGATGCCCATGCTCGCGAGCAGGCCGGCGGTGATGTCGGACAGTGGCGGCCCGCATTTGACCGGCGGCCCATCCGGGCGCTCACCGGTAAAGCTCATGATGCCGCTCATGGCCTGGGCGACGAGGTCGAAACCGCGGCGGTGCTTGTAGGGGCCGGTGCGGCCGAAGCCCGACAGCGAGCAGTAGATCAGCGCCGGGAATTGCTCGTGCAGCGCCTCGTAGCCGAAGCCGAGGCGCTCCATCGCGCCCGGCGCAAAGTTCTCGACCAGCACGTCGGCATCAGCGATCAGCCGCCGCAGCACCTGCTTGCCGCCTTCGGTCTTGAGATCCAGCACGATGCCGCGCTTGTTGCGGTTCATCATCAGGAAGGAGGCCGCCTCCTCGCCGATCTTCGGCGGCACCGAATGACGGGTGTCGTCGCCGTTGGGCGATTTCTCGATCTTGATGACGTCGGCACCCATGTCGGCGAGCATCAGGGTGCAGGTCGGCCCGGCCATGACATGGGTGAGGTCGACGACCTTGAGGCCGGCAAGCGGTCCCGAACGGCGAGAGTTGGATTGCGATCGATCGCTTTGCATCGGGCCTGTCCTATTGACCGCGCCACTGCGGGGCGCGCTTGTTGAGGAAAGCATCGAGCCCTTCGCGAAAATCCTGGCTCGTGTAGCACATCAGGATAAGGTCCTCGCCTTCGTCCTGCGTCAGCCGCCGTTGCAGGCGGGCCACCGCCTGCTTGGTCGCGTTCAGCGTCAGCGGCGCATGGCTGGCGACGAGCCGGGCGACCTCGTCGGCGCGCTTTTCCAGCGCGGCAATGTCCTCGACCACTTCGCCGAGCAGCCCAACGCTGGCAGCCTCCGCGGCGTCGACGAGGCGAGCGGTGAAGATCAGGTCCTTGACGCGCGCGGCGCCAATCAGCGCGGTGAGACGGCTGACATTGGACATCGACAGGCAATTGCCAAGTGTTCGGGCAATGGGAAAACCGATCTTCGCACTTGCCGTGCCGATGCGGAGGTCGCAGGCCGCGGCGATGCCGGCGCCGCCGCCGGTGCAAAAGCCGTTGATCGCCGCGATGGTCGGCACGCGGCACTGTTCGAGCGTGGTCAGCACCCGATCGATGCGGTTCTCGTAGTCGATCGCATCCTGCGGCGTCTTGAACTCGCGGAACTGGTTGATGTCGGTGCCGGACGCAAAGGCCTTGTCGCCGGCTCCGCGCAACACCAGCACCTTGATCGCATGATCGCCGTTGGCCTCCTCGCAGATCGCAGCGAGCCGCTCGTACATGGCGAAAGTGAAGGCGTTGCGGGCCTGCGGACGGTTGAAGGTGATCCGCCCGATACCGTCGTTGCATTCAAAAACGAGGTCGTCTGCCCCTACCGCCCGGTCCATTTCCTCATATCCTCTTGTTTTTTACATTTTTGAATGCAAAATCTGCGATTAGCAAGCTGGAACTTCTAAATACGATCGCTTATCCCAGTTTTGCATTCAAATTGGAGCGCTGGTCCCCATGCTTCACGAGGACGTCGTTGGCCGCATCCGGGCGATCCTGCTCGACGGCGAAATCCCGCCGGGCGCGCGGATTCCCGAGCGCGAGCTGTGTGAACGGCTGGAGATCTCACGCACGCCGCTGCGCGAGGCACTCAAGGTGCTGGCCGCCGAAGGCCTCGTGCAACTGCTGCCGCATCGCGGCTCGCGCGCGGCAAAACTGACCGACAAGGACATGCGCGACCTGTTCGAGGTCTGCCAGGGCCTGGAGGCCCTTGCCGGCGAGCTCGCCTGCGAACGCATCACGGACGCCGAGATCGACGAGATCGCCGCCGCGCATGCGGCCATGGTGCTGCATTATCGCGATGGCGATCTGATCCAGTACTACCGCGGCAATCGCGCCATCCACGAGGCCATCGTCACCGCAGCCGGAAATCCCGTGCTCGCGGGGCTCTACACATCAGTGACAGCGCGCATCCGGCGCGCGCGCTACGTCACGCCGATGACGCCGCAGCGCTGGGCGCTCGCCGTGAAGGAGCATGACGCCATCCTGAACGCGCTCCAGCGCCGCGACGGCGTCGGCCTCTCCCACATTTTGCGCGCGCATCTCCGCCACAAGCGCGAGGAGGTGTTGCAGGCGGGCTTTGCCGAGACGGAAGGGAACGATCTCACGCTGAGAATTGCGTAAGGCGCAATTCGCGTTGTCCTGACCAGCGGAGAGCGCGTCCACACGTGGCCTTCCCGTCCGGCAGCTCGTTCACGCTCCGCGTGAATCTGCGCACTAATTCCACTTGCTAGCTTGTCGCGGCCGGAGCAGCATACTTCTCTGCCGACCTGCGGCCGCGTGGCCGATCAGGCCGGTCCCAACGCGCGAACAATCGCGCAAAACAAAAGACAAAAGCGGAGGAAACGCATGACAATCGATGTGTCCCGTCGATCCCTACTCGCGCTCGGAGCGGGCCTTGGCGCCAGCGCCATGCTCGGCACCAGCGCGATGGCGCGGGCTCCCAAGCTCGGCACCCAGACGCCCTACTGGCACCGCTTCGTTCTCGGCGATGCCGAGGTCACCGTCGTGTCCGACGGGCCGCTGCCGCTCGGCGATCCCTCCGGAACCTTCACCGGCGTTCCCAAGGAAGAGGTGAAGAAGATGCTGGCGGACAATTTCCTGTCGCCGGACAACGTCGTGCTCGAACAGAACTCGCCGATCGTGAACACCGGCGACAAGCTCATCCTGTTCGATACCGGCATGGGCTCATCGAAGATGTTCGGCGCCAGCACCGGCCGGCAACAGAAGAGCATGACCGAGGCCGGCATCAAGCCGGGGGACATCGATGCCGTCGTGTGCTCGCATGCCCATATCGACCATATCGGAGGCATCGTCGACGAAGGCGGCAAGCCGCTGTTTCCGAACGCGCAGATCTACATCTCGCAGACCGATTTCGACTTCTGGACCGACGAAGGCAAGCTCGGCAGCCCGGCCAAGGACTTCGTCGTTCACGCCCGCAAGAACCTGCTGCCGGTCCGCGACCGGATCGTGTTCTTCAAGGACGGCCAGGAATTCCTGCCGGGGGTGCAGGCGATCTCCGCGCCCGGTCACACCGTCGGCCACACCATCTTCTTGGTGTCGTCGGCCGGCAAGTCCTTCGCCTTCCTCGGCGACCTCTCGCACCATTCCGTGCTGCTGCTCGAGCGGCCGCGCATGGAATTCTCCTACGACACCGATCCGAAGCAGGCCGCGGAATCGCGCGTCAAACTGCTGACGATGCTTGCGGCCAACAAGACCCCGGTGATGTCCTATCACTTCGCCTGGCCGGGCTACGGCCATGTCGCCAAGGCCGGTGAAGGCTTCCACTATTATCCCGAACCGATGCAGATGACGCTGTAGGTTCTCGAGATCAGGTCCGGGCGGCGCGTGCCGTCCGGACCGTCGACGTGCCCTATTCCGCAGGCTCCGCAACAGCGCCGGCCTCCGAGGCGGCGGCATCCGTCCGGCCGCCCGGGAATATCCGCTTCACGAGCACGAACAGTGCGGGCACGAAGAAGATGCCGAGCACGGTTGCCGCGATCATGCCGCCGGCGACGCCGATGCCGACCGCGTTCTGGCTGGCCGAGCCCGCGCCGGTCGCCACCGCCAGCGGCAGCACGCCGAGGATGAAGGCGAGCGACGTCATCAGGATCGGACGCAGACGCTGACGCGCCGCGTGCAGGGTGGCATCGACGAGGTTGCGGCCGGCCGCGATCTGCTCCAGCGCGAATTCGACGATCAGGATCGCGTTCTTCGAGGCAAGACCGATCGTGGTCAAAAGGCCGACTTGGAAATAGACGTCGTTGGCCTGACTGAACAGCGTCGCCGCGAGCAGCGCGCCGAGCACGCCGATCGGCACCGTCAGCATCACCGCGAACGGGACCGACCAGCTCTCGTAGAGTGCCGCAAGGCTCAGGAAGACGATCAGCAGCGAGATCGAATAGAGATACAGCGTCTGGCTGCCGGTGAGCCGTTCCTGGAACGACAATCCGGTCCATTCGTGGCCATAGCCCTTGGGCAGCCTGGCCATCTGCTCCTCCACCGCCTGCATGGCGACGCCCGAGCTGATGCCCGGCCCCGCTTGCCCCTGAAGCTCGACGGCGGCAACGCCGTTGTAGCGCTCGAGGCGCGGCGAGCCAAAGCTCCAGCGATCGGTAGCGACCGCCGAGAACGGCACCATCGAGCCGGAGGCGTTGCGCACATACCAGCGGCCCATGTCGCTGGTATCCATGCGGAACGGCGCATCGCTCTGCACATAGACCTGCTTGACGCGGCCGCGATCGATGAAGTCGTTGACATAGGCGCCGCCCCAGGCCGCCGACAATGTGGTGTTGAGATCGCTGAGGTTGACGCCGAGCGCGGTGGCCTTGGCCTGATCGACGTCGAGGTTGAATTGCGGCGTGTCGTCCTGACCGTTCGGCCGGGCCTGCGCCACGCGCTTGTCCGCCGCAAGCTGCCCGAGCAGCTGGTTGCGCGCCTGGATCAGCGCCTCGTGCCCCTGCCCGCCAGTGTCCTGGAGATAGACATCGAAGCCGCCGGCATTGCCGAAGCCGGGGATCGACGGCGGCAGCACTGCGAACACCATGGCGTCGCGGATCTTCATGAAAGCCCCCATGGCACGGCCGGCCACGGCCTGCGCCGAGGCCGCAGGACTCTTGCGCTCGTCGAACGGCTTCAGGCTGACGAAGGCAAGGCCGACGTTCTGCCCCTGGCCGGCGAAGCTGAAGCCGCTGACCGCGAACACGCCGTCCACGGCGTCCTTCTCGTTGTCGAGATATTGATGCTCGACCTGCTTGATCACGTCGAGCGTGCGAGTCGAAGTCGCGCCGACCGGGAGCTGGATCAGGGTCATGATCGTGCCCTGGTCCTCTTCGGGCAGGAACGAGCTCGGCAGCCGCTGGAACAGCACGACCATGGCGGCGACGATCGCCGCGAAGGCGATCATCGCCCCGGCGACGCGCCTGATCGCGCCGCCCGCGGTGCGCTGATAGCCGTCCGCCATACGGTCAAAGCCGCGGTTGAACAGGCCGAAGAAGCCGCGTTGCGCGCCATGGTGTTGCGGCGGCTTCAGGATCGTGACGCACAGCGCCGGCGTCAGGATCAGCGCCACCAGCACCGACAGCAGCATCGCCGTGACGATGGTGAGCGCGAACTGCCGGTAGATGATTCCGACCGAGCCGTTGAAGAACGCCATCGGAATGAAAACGGCCGAGAGCACGACGCCGATCCCGACCAGCGCGCCGGTGATCTCGCGCATGGATTTCTCGGTCGCCTCGCGCGGCCCGAGCTGCTCCTCGGCCATCACGCGCTCGACGTTCTCGACCACGACGATGGCATCGTCGACCAGCAGGCCGATCGCCAGCACCATCGCGAACATCGTCAAGGTGTTGATGGAATAGCCCGCGAGCGAGAGCACGCCGAAGGTCCCGAGCAGCACCACCGGCACCGCGATGGTCGGGATGAGGGTGGCGCGCCAGCTCTGGAGGAACACGAACATCACGACGAAGACCAGCGCGATCGCCTCGAACAGCGTGTGGATCACCTTCTCGATCGACAGCTTGACGAAGGGCGTGGTGTCGTAGGGGTAGACGACGCGGAGCCCCTCCGGCATCGTGGCGCTGAGCTGGGCAACACGCGCCTTCACCGCTTCCGAGGTCGCGACCGCATTGGCGCCGGTCGCAAGGCTGATGCCCATGCCCGCGGCCGGCTTGCCGTTGTAGCGCGCCGCGGAATCATAGGACTTCGAACCGAGCTCGACCCGCGCGACGTCGCCGATGCGGACCGTCTGACCGGTCGTGGCCGTGCGCAGGATGATGTCCTTGAACTGCTCGACCGTCTGCAGGCGGCTCTGCGAGGTGATGGTGGCATTGAGCTGCTGGCCGCCGACGGACGGCAGGCCGCCGAGCTGGCCGGCGGTCACCTGGGTGTTCTGGGTCTGGATCGCCTCGGTCACGTCGCCGGGCATCAGATTGTATTTGGCCAGCTTGTCGGGATCGAGCCAGATGCGCATGGCGTATTCGGCGCCGAACAACGTCACCTGTCCGACGCCGGCGACGCGGCTGATCGGATCGTTGACCGAAGAGGCCACGTAGTCGGCGATGTCGCTGGCGGCAAGCCGGCCGTCCTCGGAGACGAAGCCGAGCACCATCAAGAAGCTCGCCGAGGACTTCACGACCTTGATGCCCTGCTGCTGCACGACCTGCGGCAGCAGCGGTGTTGCAAGCTGCAGCTTGTTCTGCACCTGCACCTGGGCGATGTCGGCATCGGCCTCGTTGGTGAAGGTCAGCGAGATCTGCACTTGGCCCGTCGAAGTGCTCGACGACGACATGTATTGCAGATAGTCGAGACCGGTCATGTTCTGCTCGATGACCTTGGTCACCGAGTTCTCCGCGGTCTCGGCATTGGCGCCGGGATAGGTCGCCGTGATCGTGACCACGGTCGGCGCGATCTGCGGATATTGCGCGATCGGCAGCCGCATGATCGCGAGCACGCCGCCCAGCATGATCAGGATGGCGATGACCCAGGCGAAGATCGGCCGCTTGATGAAGAAATGGGACATGACGGTTACTGCTCGGCTGTGGCGGCGGCAGGCCGCGCATCGGCCTGCCGCGTCGGATTCACGGTGAGGCCGGTTGCAGGATCGATCGCGACCTCGACGGTCTTGACGGGCGCACCGGGGCGGGCCTTTTGCGTTCCCTCGACAACCAGGCGATCACCCGCCTTGGCGCCGGAGCGCACCAGCCAGTTGCTGCCGACGTCCTCCCCGAGCTCCAGCGTCCGCTGCTCGACCTTGCCGTCCTTGTCGACGAACATCGCCACCGCCTGCCCCAGCGGATTGCGCGAGACCGCCCGCTGCGGCACCAAGATCGCGGCCGTGTCCACGCCGGCGACAACGCGGGCGCGCACATACATGCCGGGCAGCAGCGCCCGCTCGGGATTGGCGAAGACGGCGCGCGATGAGACCGAGCCGGTGCTCTCGTTGACGCTGGCATCGGTGAAGCCGTACTTGCCCTTGTGGCCGTAAGCCCTGCCGCTCTCCATCAAGAGCTCGACCTGCACGCCCTCGGCGGGACGCTTGAGCTGGCCACTGGCGATCTGGTTGCGCAGGCGTTCCATCTCGGAGGTGGACTGGTCGAGATCGACATAAACAGGGTCGAGCTGCTGGATCGTCGTCATCGCGGTTGCCTGGCTGGCGGTGACCAGCGCGCCGGGCGTGATGCTCGACTTGCCGATCCGGCCCGAGATCGAGGCGGTGACCTTGGTGCGGTCGAGCGAGATCGCGGCGGTGTCGCGGTTGGCCTCCGCCGCCTTCACGTCGGCCTCGCCCTGCTTGTAGGCGGCGACCGCATCGTCGACATCCTGCTGGCTCGCCGCATTGGTTTGCAGAAGCTGGGTCTTGCGCGCGGCCTTGAGCTTGACGCTGACGAGCGTTGCCTCCGACCTCTGCACGGCGGCCTCGGCGCTCGCCAGACCCGCTCTGTACTGCACCGGATCGATCTCATAGAGCAGGTCGCCTTCCCTGACCTCGGCGCCTTCCACGAAGTCGCGCTTGAGCAGAATGCCCGTGACCTGCGGCCGGACCTCGGAAACCTGATAGGCAACGACGCGGCCCGGCAGGACCGTCGAGATCTTCGCTTCCTGCGGTTTCAGGGTCATGATGCCGACCTCCGGCACCATCTGCTGCAATGCCGCTTGCGGGTTCTGCTCCCCGCAAGCGGCAAGCAGCAGGGCAATCAAGGGAACAGCGCGGACGATCGGGCGACGCATGATGACGATCCATGGGTAAGTTGCGGCCCCTGAAGGGCACCGCGCACGGAAACATTTGGAAACTATTCAGTTTCCATTGGGAAACTTGGTAGTTTCCTTCCCTGAAGTCAAGTGCTAGGCTGTCTACGCAACGGCATTCAAGCAGTCGTGAAGCAGCTCAAATTCAAGCAGGTGCGTCCATGGCAAGAGAATCCAGCAGTCGGAGCCGCGTTACTCCGCCGTCGGAGCAGACCAAGCCGGCCGTCGACCCTCCCGCCCCCGACGCGCGCATGTTGCAATTGCTGGCGGCGGCAAAGGACACCTTCACCAGCAAGGGTTTTGCCGCGACGACGATGGACGACATCGCCGGTGCCGCCGGGATGTCGAAGAAGACGCTCTACAGATTGTTCGAGAGCAAGACCGAGCTGTTCCGCGCCATGCTGCTGCGCAGCCTGCCTCAAGCTGAGTACGCAGACGCCCCTTCGGAAGGATCACCAGTGATCCGGCTTCGAAACATGCTCCGGGAGGCGGCAGACGTGGCGTTGTCGCCGGGCGAGATCGCGCTGCAGCGCCTGATCATCGGGGAACGCCAGGCCTCGCCTGCACTTGGGCGCATGTTTGCCGAGGTCATCATCGAATCCGGCACGGAGCACATCGTGGAGCTGCTCAAGGCCGTTCGCCTGGAGCCTCGTTTCGAGGGCGTGCCGCTCCGCCTCGTCGCCGAGATGCTGTTCGGCATGGTCTTCAGCCACGATCATTTCAGGCTGCTGACGGACACCGCGTTCAAGCTCAATCGCCGGGCGCTGGACCGGCGGATCGATCTTGCCATTGCGACGTTCTGTGCGGCCGACGAACGGGCCGGTGAGCCGCCCCGCTCAGCTTGACCAGGGTCAGCAGCCGAGCTTGTCGGCGATCCCGCCAAAGTCCTTGGCGACGATGTCCCAATTGCCGGTGGCTTCGAAATCGACCTTCTGGAGCGGACCGTACTCCGTCGGCCGTGCGACGAACGCGGTCTTCAACCCGTTCTTCTGCGCCGCCGCGAGATCGCCGTTGTGGGCGGCGACCATCATCACCTCTTCCGGCTTGAGGCCGAGCAGCTTTGCTGCGCCCAGATAGGTTTCCGGATCCGGCTTGTAGTGTTCGAACAGCTCGGCCGACATGACGAGATCCCACGGCAGGCCGGCAAACTTCGCCATGTTGGTGAGCAGCGCGACATTGCCGTTCGACAGCGGCGAGATCACGAATTTCGACTTCAGCCGGGTGAGGCCCGCGACGCTGTCCGGCCAGGGATGGAGGCGATGCCAGCCCTTGGTGAGATAATCGAGATCGGCGTCAGTGAGGCCTTTGATCGCGAACTGCGCGACCAGATTCTCAAGCGAGCGGCGGTGCAGATCGTCCAGCATGACATAGCCGCGCTCGGGATGTTTGCGCACGTCGTCCATCGAGGCCATGTACATGCCGCGCCAGCCGTCGACGAGCGCCGTCCAGTCGGCACTGATGCCGCGCTGCTTGCTCCACCACATGAAGTCGGTGATGAGGCTGGTGCGCCAGTCCACAACCGTGCCGAAGACGTCGAAGACAAGGGCTTTGACGGCGGAGAGTTCGGACATGGCGCTTCCCTGAATGTTGCTTGTTCTTGGTCGTCCCGGGATGCGCCGCGAAGCGCAGGCCCGGAACGAGGGTCGCGTATCCTAACTTAGTCCAGATGGAACTTCGCAAGCTCGCGATGCTCGGCCTTGATGTAGCGCACCGTGCCGGTGACGGAGCGCATCACCACCGTCTCGGTCTCGATCACGCCGTCCTTGCGGAATTTGACGCCCGAGAGCAGCGAGCCCGTGGTGACGCCGGTGGCGGCGAACAGGCAGTCGCCGCGCGCCATGTCCTCGATGCCGTAGATCATCTTGGGATCGTTGACGCCCATCTTGGCGGCGCGCTCGCGCTTCTCGTCGGAATCGAGGATGAGGCGGCACTGCATCTGGCCGCCGATGCAGCGCAGCGCCACGGCCGCGAGCACGCCTTCCGGCGCGCCGCCGGTGCCGAGATACATGTCGACGCCGGTGTTATCGGGGTCGGCGCAATGGATCACGCCGGCGACGTCGCCGTCGGTGATCAGGCGCACGGCGGCGCCGGTCGAGCGCACGCTCTCGATGATGCTGGCATGGCGCGGGCGATCGAGCACCAGAACCGTGATGCCGTCGGGCTGGACACCCTTGGCCTTGGCGAGACGGCGGACGTTGTCGGCCGGCGTTGCATCGAGATCGACGACGCCCTTGTTGTAGCCCGGCCCGATCGCGAGCTTCTGCATGTAGACGTCGGGGGCGTGCAGCAGCGTCCCGCCGTCGGCCATCGCCATGGTGGCAATCGAGCCCGGCATGTTCTTGGCGCACAGCGTGGTGCCTTCGAGCGGATCGACCGCGATGTCGACCTGCGGGCCGGCGTTCAGGCCGACCTTCTCGCCTATGAAGAGCATCGGCGCCTCGTCGCGCTCGCCCTCGCCGATCACGATGGTGCCCTCGATCGGGAGCTTGTTGAGCTCGCGGCGCATCGCATCCACCGCAGCCTGGTCGGCCGCTTTCTCGTTGCCGTGCCCGCGCAGCCGCGCCGACGACACCGCCGCCCGCTCCGTCACGCGCACGATCTCCAGCGTGAGGATGCGCTCGAGCAACGCGTGCGGGGGGACTGAAATATGGGTCGACATCGGCTCACTCCTTCGAAACGGTTTTGGACAGAAGTCTCTGCCCGCATCAACTCTCAACGCCCACGGTTCGTTCGTTCAAACCGTCTTATTGTTTGAGCACGCCCCTTCCGGAAAACCGCTTCGCACTTTGCGCTGGCGCGGCCCTCCAGGTCCGGGTCATGCTCTAGTTCTTCTCGATCCGGATCACCTGCGGCCGTCCGCTGATCACCTTGTCCTTCTGCACAGCGGCGAGCGCGCGGCGCACGGCGTCCTCATGCGTCGCGTAAGTGATCAGGATGACGGGCACTGGGACCGCCTTGCCGTCAGCCGGCGCAGCGCCGCCATTGGGATGACGCTGCACGATCGACTCGATCGAAATCTTCTGTTCGGCAAGCCGGGTCGCGATCGCGGCCGCGGTGCCCGGGAAATCGCGCGCCAGCAGGCGGATGTAATAGCCGCCCTCGTGCCGCTCCATCGGCGCCTTCTTGGTGTCGCGCAAATGAGAAACGGGCCGGCCGAACGGATTGGCGCGGATGCCGCGCGCGACATCGGCGATATCGGCGACGACGGCGGACGCCGTCGCGGCGCCGCCGGCGCCGGGGCCGACCAGCGTGATCGGCGGAATGCCCTCGCCGTCGATCGTGACCGCATTGGTGACGCCCATCACCTGCGCGATCGAGGAGGATTTCGGAACCATGGTCGGATGCACGCGCTGCTCGATGCCCTTGGCGGTGCGCACCGCAACCCCGAGCAACTTGACGCGGTAGCCGAGATCGGATGCCGCACGCAGATCTTCCGGTGCGATAGATGAGATGCCTTCGACATACACCGCGCTTTGAGCAACTTTCGTGCCGAAAGCAAGGCTGGCGAGGATCGCGAGTTTTTGCGCGGTATCGTGACCATCCACATCGAACGACGGGTTGGCCTCGGCATAACCGAGCCGCTGCGCGTCCTTGAGGCATTCGGCGAAGGACAGGCCTTCCTGCTCCATCCGGGTCAGGATGTAATTGCAGGTGCCGTTGAGGATGCCGTAGACGCGGTTGATGCCAGTTCCGGCAAGACCCTCGCGCAACGTCTTGATGACGGGGATCGCGGCGCCGACGGCTGCCTCGAAATTCAGCGCACCGCCGTGCTTTTCAGCGGCTTTTGCCAGTTTCAAACCGTGCTTCGCAAGCAGCGCCTTGTTGGCGGTGACCACTGACTTGCCGGCGCTCAGCGCGGCTTCCACCGCCGACAGCGCGGGATCGCCGGCGCCGCCCATCAGCTCGACGAAGCAATCAATGCCGGGATGTGTGGCGAGCGCCATCGGATCCTTGACCCATTCGACGCCGCGCAGATCGATGCCGCGCTTCTTCGCCTTCGAGCGCGCGGTGACGGCAACGACGCGGATGCCGCGGCTGCTGCGGCCCGCGAGCACGCGGGCCTGCGTTTCGATCAAACGGACAACTTCGGCGCCCACGGTGCCGAGCCCCGCTATGCCCACTTTCAGGGGTGCAACCATGATGACTTAGAAAACCTGCCGAAGAGAACTTAACGCCGATTGGCGAGCGGAACGACGTTGTGCAACGTTTCGATGCCGCTTTCAAGGAAGCGTCGCACGCCGCGCGCGGCCTGCCTGATCCGTTGCTCGTTTTCCACCATGGCGATGCGGACATATCCTTCACCATGCTCGCCGAAGCCGACGCCGGGCGAGACCGCAACGCCGGATTTTTCCACCATCAGGGTCGCGAATTGCATGCTGCCGACGCTGCGGAAGGCTTCGGGCAGCGGCACCCAGGCGAACATCGAGGCCTCCGGCGGCGGAATCTCCCAGCCGGCGCGGCCGAACGATTCCACCAGCGCATCGCGGCGCTTGCGGTAGGTGTCGCGCATCTCCTTGATGCAATCGTCCGGACCGTTCAGCGCGGCGGTCGCCGCGACCTGCACCGGCGTGAACGCGCCGTAATCGAGGTAGGATTTGACGCGGGCGAGCGCCGCGATCACGCGCTCATTGCCGACCGCAAAGCCCATGCGCCAGCCGGCCATCGAATAGGTCTTCGACATCGAGGTGAACTCGACGGTGACGTCCATCGCGCCCGGCACCTGGAGCACCGAGGGCGGCGGATTGTTCTCGTCGAAATAGACCTCGGCATAGGCGAGATCGGACAGGATCAGGATCTCGTGCTTCTTGGCGAACGCGACGAGGTCCTTGTAGAAATCCAGGCTCGCCACATAAGCGGTCGGGTTCGAGGGATAGCAGACGACGAGCGCCAGCGGCTTGGGGATCGAATGCACGATCGCCCGCTCCACCGCCTCGAAGAACTGCGGCGTCGGCTCCGACGGCACCGAGCGGATCACGCCGCCCGCCATCAAAAAGCCGAAGGCGTGAATCGGGTAGCTCGGGTTCGGACAGAGGATGACGTCGCCGGGCGCGGTGATCGCCTGCGCCACGTTGGCAAAGCCCTCCTTCGAGCCGAGCGTCGCCACGATCTGGGTGTCGGGGTTGAGCTTCACGCCGAAGCGGCGGGCGTAGTAGCCGGCCTGGGCCCGGCGCAGTCCGGGGATGCCGCGGGACGCCGAGTAGCGATCGGTGCGCGGCTTGCCCAGCGTCTCTTTCAGCTTCTCAAGCACATGCGCCGGGGCCGGCAGATCCGGGTTGCCCATGCCGAGGTCGATGATATCGGCGCCGGCATTCCGCGCGGCCGCCTTGGCCCGATTGACCTGCTCGAACACGTAAGGCGGAAGGCGGCGGATGCGGTAAAATTCTTCCATGGCTCTCTGGGCTCCGGGGCAACCGGTCAGGACAGAATCGACAGGCCAGGACGGCGCTTCGGAAAGGCGTCCGGTCCCGTCGTGAAAATTACTCAAAATCAAATGCTTAGAGCAATCATCGACGACGAGGACTGAAGTCGTTCGCCCTGACTCTCGGCTGAACCGTGGTCTTTTAGCACGGCAAGGCGGAGGCGCCAGCGATTACCTTGGAGCGGCTCATTTCGCATCCTTGCCGGCGACGGCCTGGCGATCGCGCGCGGCGGCGAGCTCAGCCTCGATCTTGGCGCGCTGCTCCGGCGGGATGACCGCTTGATCGCGATCCGGCGGCAGGTCGTGCACCGGCAGGTAGGTGCCGGGCTCCCTGGGATGCGCCTGCGCGTCCGCGGGGGTCATATCAGCGAGCTGGCTCGAGCAGCCGCCGACGGCGAGCGCCGCGATCAGCAGCGCGCCGCGGATCGGCAGCGTCTTTTGCAGGTCCCACAACGCCAACACTTGGGAAATCCCCTACTCGTCCCAAAGCACGGCCCCGGGCAATCTTACCCAAGACCGCGCCCAAGCTCAAACCATTGCTGCCCAAATGGTGCGAGCGAGAAAACAGCCATTGCCCACCAAGCCGAGCGGTGCGGCCCGAATGTGACGGAACCAAGAAGATTTGTCGCAGTGCAACACATCTTCGAGAGTGTTTAACGTCAAACATGCGAGCTTCGCGGTGACGAATACGGAATGAATCGTTACTGTTCTGCTCATGAGTATGGCCACGACCGATACGCCCAAACCCGAGACGAAGTTCGATGCGGAAGCCTTCGCGATGAATGTCGCGCGGGCGATGGAGAGCGGCGGCAAGGCGCTGGCCGCTTACCTCAAGCCGCGCGAGAGCGGCGAGGTGCAGGATCGCCCGCCGGCCGAGCTCACCGAGGTCGTCAAGACCTTCACCTCGGTCGCCGAATACTGGCTGTCGGATACGTCCCGCTCTTCCGATCTGCAGACCA
This sequence comes from Bradyrhizobium sp. TM233, assembly GCF_036247965.1. Classification (NCBI taxonomy): domain Bacteria; kingdom Pseudomonadati; phylum Pseudomonadota; class Alphaproteobacteria; order Hyphomicrobiales; family Nitrobacteraceae; genus Bradyrhizobium; species Bradyrhizobium sp. TM233. The sequence continues at coordinate 225,195 of NZ_BTIG01000020.1, forward strand.
AGCTCGCCAAGGACTATCTCGACCTCTGGGGCTCGGCGGTGCGCCGCATGGCCGGCCAGGACGCAGCGCCCGCGATCGCGCCCTCGCCGCGCGACAAGCGCTTTGCCGACCCGGAATGGAAGTCGAACCAGTTCTTCGATTTCGTCATGCAGCTCTATCTGCTCACGACCAGATGGGCGCAGGAGCTGGTGCGCGACGCCGAAGGGCTCGATCCGCAGACCCGCCGCAAGGCGGAGTTCTACGTCCAGCAGATCATCAACGCGATCTCGCCGTCCAACTTCGTGCTGACCAATCCGGAGGTGCTGCGCGAAACGGTGGCCAGCAGCGGCGAGAACCTCGCCCGCGGCCTGAAGATGCTGGCCGAGGATATCGCAGCCGGAAAGGGCATGCTGAAGATCCGCCAGTCCAACCCGGACAACCTCGTCGTCGGCGTCAACATGGCGACGACGCCGGGCAAGGTGATCTACCAGAACGAGATGATGCAGCTGATCCAGTATTCGCCGACCACGGAGACGGTGCTGCGCACTCCGCTCCTGATCGTGCCGCCCTGGATCAACAAGTTCTACATCCTCGATCTCAAGCCGGAGAAATCCTACATCAAGTGGTGCGTCGACCAGGGCATCACCGTGTTCGTGATCTCATGGGTCAATCCCGACAAGCGGCTCGGCAACAAGAGCTGGGAAGACTACATGAAAGAAGGCCCGCTCACGGCGATGGACGTGATCGAGAGGGTCACCGGCGAGATGAAGGTGCACACCGCCGGCTATTGCGTCGGCGGCACCATGCTCGCGACCACGCTGGCCTGGCTCGCCGAGAAGCGCCGCCAGCGGGTGTCGTCGGCGACGTTCTTCGCCGCACAGGTCGACTTCACCCATGCCGGCGACCTCCTGGTGTTCGTCGACGAGGAGCAGATCGCGGCGCTCGAGCAGGACATGAAGGCGGCCGGCGTGCTCGAAGGCTCGAAGATGGCGATGGCCTTCAACATGCTGCGCTCCAACGATCTGATCTGGTCCTACGTCGTCAGCAATTATCTGAAGGGGCAGCAGCCGAGCGCGTTCGACCTCTTGCACTGGAATTCGGACGCGACGCGCATGACCGCGTCGAACCATTCCTATTATTTGCGCAATTGCTATCTGGAGAACCGGCTCTCCACCGGCACGATGGTGCTCGACAACACGCTGCTCGATCTCTCCAAGGTCAAGGTGCCCGTCTACAACCTCGCCACCCGCGAGGACCACATCGCGCCCGCTGAATCGGTGCTGTACGGCTCGCAGTTCTTCGGCGGTCCTGTGAAATACGTGCTGTCGGGCTCGGGCCACATCGCCGGCGTCGTCAATCCGCCCGCCTCGAACAAGTACCAGTACTGGACCAACGACAACATCAAGGACGTCAACGTCGCGCAATGGATGAAAGACGCGGTCGAGCACAAGGGCTCGTGGTGGCCGGACTGGCGTCAATGGCTGGGCGAGCTCGATCCGGAGCAAGTCCCGGCGCGCAGCGTCGGCAGCGACGCCCTGCCGGCGATCGAGGACGCGCCCGGCAGCTATGTCAGGGTTCGCGCATAGCGGAATCTTCCGCGCTTTTGTATAGACTCGCGCTCAACGCAGCGACGACAGAGGGGACCCGACCATGACGCGCGAATTGTTCTGGCTGACACTGACGGTGATCCTGACCGGGATCCTCTGGATTCCCTACACCATCAACCGCTGCCAGGTCCGCGGCCTCAGCGGCGCCATGGCCAACCCCTCGCGCGGCGACAAGCCGCAGGCGGAATGGGCGAACCGCCTGATGTTCGCGCACGACAACGCGGTCGAGAACCTCGTGCTCTTTGCGCCGCTGGTGCTGATCCTCAACGCGATCGACTATTCCTCGAAATGGACCGTGCTGGCTTGCGCCGTCTATTTCTGGTCGCGCGTCGCGCATCTGATCGTCTACGCGCTCGGGATTCCCGTGTTCCGCACGCTGGCCTTCACCGTCGGCTTCCTCGCCCAGGCCGTGCTGGCGCTGGCGATCTTCAAGATGGTGTGAGCCTCCGTGTCCCGGACAAGGCGCGGCACCTCAGTGACGCGCCGCAGAGCCGGGACCCAGAAAGCCACAACCCAGATCTAACAAGCATGGGCCCCGGCTCTGCAGCGCACCGCTGAAGGAGCGCTGCGCTGCATCCGGTGCGCGAGACTGCCCTACTCCTCCGGCAAGCCCAGCATCAGCCGCATGTTCTGCACGGCGGCGCCTGAGGCGCCCTTGCCGAGATTGTCGAGCCGGGCGACCAGCACCGCCTGGTGATATTTGTCGCTGGCGAAGACGTAGAGCTCGAGCATGTTGGTCTCGTTGAGCGCCTCCGGCTCGATCCGGCCGCCTTTTGACGCTTCGTTCTGCAGCGGCATCACCGAGACGTATTTCGAGCCGACATAGCGCTTGGCAAGCGCGGCCTGGAGATCGGCTCCGCCCGGCTTGCCGGGCAGCGTGTCGAGCTGCAGCGGCACCGAGACCAGCATGCCCTGCCGATAATTGCCCACCGACGGAATGAAGATCGGCCGCCGCGTCAGGTTCGAATAGAGCTGCATTTCCGGCAGATGCTTGTGCTCGAAGCCGAGGCCGTAGAGCTCGAAGGACGGCGCGCTGCCGTCCTCGAAGCTCGCGATCATCGACTTGCCGCCGCCGGAATAGCCGCTCACCGCGTTGACGGCGACGGGATAATCGGGCGGCAACAGACCGGCATCGACGATCGGCCGCAGCAGCGCAATCGCGCCGGTCGGATAGCAGCCGGGATTGGAGACCTTCTTCGCCGCCTTGATCTTGCCGGCCTGATCCGGCGTCAGTTCGGGAAAGCCGTAGGCCCAGTCGGGCGCGACCCGGTAGGCGGTCGAGGCGTCCAGCACCTTCGGGCCCGAAGCGCCCATGCTGTCGACCAGCGCAACCGTTTCCTTGGCGGCCTCGTCGGGCAGGCAGAGGATGACGAGATCCACCTCCTCCATCAGCGCCTTCTTGGCCGCGGGGTCCTTGCGCTTGTCGTCGGGAAGCGTCTTCACGACGACGTCGTTCTGGAGCTTCAGCCGCTCGTTGATGCCGAGCCCGGTGGTGCCGGAGCCACCGTCGACGAAGACGGTGGCGGGCTTCTTCGCCGCGCTGGTGGTCGGGGCTTTGGTTGTGTCAGCGAGGCTCATGGTGCGCTCCCTTCGAGCATGTTCGTGTCGTCTGCAAAAACCTGCGGCCTGGCCTGCCGCATCAAATGTGAGATCTGCTTGGCGTCGGCATCGCCGGCGCCGAGCGCATTGGCGATCGCCGTGTAGTCGGCGTCGGACTTGTGCTGGTTGAGCTTGAAGCTGCCTTCGACCTCCTCAACCGTCATCACCAGGCCCACGATCGCCTTCTTCATCGCCTCGAGCCGTCCGGCCGTCATCTTGTCCGATGTCCACGGCTTCTTCGGCAGCAGCCAGTTCTCGAACTTGTCGCTGAGCGTGTCGATCTGCACCGCCAGCTCGTCGTCAGACAACATCCGCACCGGTCCGCTCAGATGCACCGACTGGTAGAGCCAGGTCGGCACCTGGTCCGGCGAGACGTACCAATCCGGCGATACATAGGCATCGGGGCCATTGACCGCGAGCAGCCAGGACGCTGCGCCATCCGCAAGCTTTAGCAGCGGATTGTGACGGGCAACATGAAAGGCGGCCTGCGGCGTGCCATCGGCCGCATAAGTCAAATAGAACGGCAGCGGGGAAGCGACCGGCTTGTGACCGTCAAAGGCGCAGATGGTGCCGAAGCCGCGCTCTTCGGCGAACTTCAGGCTTGCGGCGCGGTCCTGCTTGAAAAAGGGTGGCGTGTACATCGTGGTCTCCTGCTGGGCCTCCTTGGGGGGCCGCCGGATCAGATCGCGCTGACAGGAGAGAGAATGCCGCGGATCGGATCCAGCGGCAAAGACGATGATCTCAAACGCGATCGACCGCCCAAACCGCTAAAGAGCGGCGGCGGCGACGGGCGAACAGGATGGTCGCGGCGTTGATCATGGCGCGCGGCTATAAGGCCAGATCGGGTTTTCGTCAAGGTTTCGGCGTCAGATCACCCGCCAGATCCATTCCATGATCTTGGCGAGCACGTCGCCGAACAGCAGCAGCACGGCCGACCAGATCAGGGCCGAGACGAAATTGGCGGCCTGGAAGCTCCAATAGGGCATCTCGAAGATGCCGGCTGCGAGCGGCACCGAGGCGCGCAAAGGGCCGAAGAAGCGGCCGATGAAGATGCTGGGGACGCCCCAGCTGCGCACGAAAGCCTCGCCTCTGGGCAGGAGTTCCGGATAGCGCGAGAGCGGCCACATCTGGGCGACCTTCTCCTTGTAGCGGTAGCCGAACCAGTACGAGACCCAGTCGCCCAGCGCCGCACCCAATCCGCCGGCGATCCAGACCGGGTAGAAGCTGATGCCGCTCGCCCCGATCAGCGCACCGATCGCGACCAGCGCGCCCCAGGCCGGGATCAGCAGCGAGATGAAGGCCAGCGATTCCCCGAAAGCGAGCAGGAACACGATCGGAGCCGCCCAAGCCTGGTGAACGCGCACGAAATCGGCCAGGGCGTGCGCAAACTGCTCCATCTAAAAAAGCCTTCCCGCCCCGTCTCAAGGTGCTGCTCGATGAAAAAGACTGGTAAGCCAAGGGCTTGTGTGACATCAAGTCACAAAACTCGGCTCAGCGCGGACGGGCCGGTCAAATTGCCGGGAATTGCAGGGCCTGCGGCGTAAAATCGCCGGGATTGGCTCCCAACCACACCGCCCGGCCCGCCCCGCGGTAACCTTTCCAAGTCAGAAGTGGCATAGTCGGCCCAACCGATTCGCCGCTGATGCGGCCCTCAAAGCGTATCAAGATATATGTCCAAACAGTTGAAGCCAAAAGCAAAAGGCGATTTTTTCGGCGGCGATGAGCCAAAGCCCCGGAGCGCCCCCAAGGCGGCGCCGCGCGGAAGCGGAGGCGAAGCCGACTACACCGCAGCCGACATCGAGGTCCTCGAAGGCCTGGAACCGGTGCGGCGCCGGCCCGGCATGTATATCGGCGGCACCGACGAGAAGGCGCTGCATCATCTGTTCGCCGAGGTCATCGACAACTCGATGGACGAGGCGCTGGCGGGACATGCGACCTTCATCGGCGTCGAGCTGTCCGCGGACGGCTTCCTGACCGTCACCGACAACGGCCGCGGCATCCCGATCGATCCGCATCCAAAATTCCCGAAGAAATCGGCGCTCGAAGTCATCATGTGCACGCTGCATTCGGGCGGCAAATTCGACAGCAAGGTCTACGAGACCTCGGGCGGCTTGCACGGCGTCGGCATCTCCGTGGTCAACGCCCTCTCCTCGTTGCTCGAGGTCGAGGTCGCGCGCAGCCAGAAGCTCTACCGCATGACGTTCGAGCGCGGGCACCCCAAGGGCAAGCTCGAGGATCTCGGCAAGGTCAACAACCGCCGCGGCACGCGCGTCCGCTTCAAGCCAGACACCGACATCTTCGGCGCCAAGGCTGCATTCAAGCCGCAGCGCCTGTTTAAGATGACGCGCTCGAAGGCGTATCTGTTCGGCGGCGTCGAGATCCGCTGGAATTGCGCGCCCGAGCTGCTCAAGGGCATCGAGGACGTACCGGCCGAAGCGACGTTCCACTTCCCCGGCGGCCTCAAGGATTATCTGGCGGCTGCAATTCACGCCGACACGCTGGTCCACCCGGATATCTTCTCCGGCAAGTCGGGCCGTAACGGCGCGCATGGCGCCTGCGAATGGGCGGTGGCCTGGACCGCGGATGCCGACGGCTTCCTCTCCTCCTACACCAACACCGTCCCGACGCCCGATGGCGGCACGCACGAATCCGGCCTGCGCAGCGCGCTGCTGCGCGGCCTGAAGGATCACGCCGAGCGCGTCGGCCAGGGCAAGCGCGCCTCGTCCATTACGTCGGAAGACGTGATGGTCGGTGCCGCCGTGATGCTCTCGGTGTTCGTGCGCGAGCCCGAATTCCAGGGCCAGACCAAGGATCGTCTCGCCACCGCGGAAGCGCAGCGCATCGTCGAACAGGCGATGAAGGATCCGTTCGATCACTGGCTGTCGGGCAATCCGAACATGGCCAACCGGCTGCTCGATTTCGTGATCGACCGCGCCGAGGAACGGCTGCGGCGGCGGCAGGAGAAAGAGACCGCGCGGAAAACCGCCGGCAAGAAGCTGCGGCTGCCCGGCAAGCTCGCCGACTGCACCGACGCCGGCACCGAAGGCTCCGAGCTCTTCATCGTCGAAGGCGACTCGGCCGGCGGCAGCGCCAAGCAGGCGCGTGACCGCAAGACCCAGGCCGTGCTGCCGCTGCGCGGCAAGATCCTCAACGTCGCCTCCGCCGGCAAGGACAAGCTGACGGCCAATGCCCAGCTCTCCGACCTCGTGCAGGCGATCGGCTGCGGCCAGCTCCTGCAGTATCGCGAAGAGGATCTGCGCTACCAGCGCATCATCATCATGACCGACGCCGACGTCGACGGCGCCCACATCGCTTCGCTCTTGATCACCTTCTTCTACCGGCAGATGCGACCGCTGATCGACGAGGGCCACCTCTTCCTCGCGGTGCCGCCGCTCTACAAACTCACGCACGGCTCGAAATCGGTTTACGCCCGCGACGACAAGCACAAGGAAGCGCTGCTCAAGAGCGAGTTCAACGCCAACGCCAAGGTCGAGGTGAACCGCTTCAAAGGCCTCGGCGAGATGATGCCGGCGCAGCTCAAGGAAACCACCATGGATCCGAGCAAGCGGACGCTGCTCAAGGTGGTGCTGCTCGCCGACGATCGCGACACCACGGCGGATTCGGTGGAACGACTGATGGGCACCAAGGCCGAGGCGCGCTTCGCGTTCATCTCGGACAAGGCCGAATTTGCCAGCGAGGAGCTGCTGGACGTTTGAGCCCTCGGCGCTGTAGCGCTCCGTCAAGAGCCCCGGCGAAAAAGCCGGGGCTCTTTTGCTTTCGGAGCGGCGACAACGTCACCGAGGGTCCGCATGGCTTTGACCGATTCCCGCACCATCGTTGCGACTCGGCCAGCGACTCACGGCGCTCAAGCCGAGGCACGACTGCCTCCATTTCGGACAAAGCCGATTTTGCTAACGAAACCTTACCCGAATTTGATTTTCCAGAATCTTCACAAGCCTTTGATTTCATGTATTTATTTCAGATTGCGATAGCCGCCGCCGAAATGCCCGCGTATCGGCGTTTTCCGGCAACTGTGCCTGCCCGGCAACAGCATTCCGGCAGGAAACGTCTATAGTCCGGACATCAGATGACACGAACTTCAGTGCGCTCGCGCCTGCTACACAGACCAAGGTTGGGGATTTTGACATGAAGAAGATTTTGCTCGCTCTGACCGCGGTTGCCGCGATGACCGGTTCGGCCTCGGCGGCCGATCTCGGTGCCCGTCCCTACGTGAAGGCCCCGATGCCGGCGCCCGTCGCCAACTGGACCGGCTTCTATGTCTTCGGCGGCGGCGGCGGCGGCCTCTCCAATGCCGACCAGCACGTCCAGACCACCGTTGGTGCGGTTCCGCTGACGATCGACCAGCGCCAGGGCGGCTCCGGTTGGTTCGGCACCGTCGGCGCCGGTTACGACTGGCAGTTCAGCGGCACCTGGGTCGCCGGTGTGTTCGCTGACGGCCAGTTCGGCAGCATCCGCGCCACCATCCAGGATCCGATCGTCGGCATCACCGGCAACCAGAAGCTGGAAACCTCCTGGGCCGCGGGCGTGCGCCTCGGCTGGCTGGTTGCCCCGAACGTTCTCTCCTACGTCAACGGTGGTTACTCTGGCGCCCACTTCGGCCAGACCAACTTCACGACGCTGGGCGGCACTCCCGCTGGCATCCACCTCAACAGCTACAACCGCAACGGCTGGTTCGTCGGCGGCGGCGTCGAGAACAGCCTGAACATCTTCGGCGTCTCTTCGCCCGGCTGGTTCATGAAGACCGAGTATCGTTCGGCTTTCTACAACGCCAAAACCTCGAACGAGCTGTTCGACGGTACCAACGCGCTGGTCGGCCGCGACATCCGCGCCAACAGCTGGAACCAGACGATCTCGACCTCGCTGGTCTACCGCTTCAACTGGACCGGTCCGGTCGTCGCGAAGTACTGATCCGACCAAGTACTGATCCGAACGCAAGTTCAGACGTCAAAGCCCCGGCATCGCCGGGGCTTTTTCGTTATGGTCTTATCCGCGACCAAAGCTCGACTTCAGCGTCGTACGCAGCGGCGAGCCGAGCTTCGATCACTCACATAACGTTGGTGATCGCCTGCCCCCGCATCGCGACGTGCGCTGGGCTTCGCCGCGTTGGCTTCTGCCGGCGGCGCCATTGTATCCGGACCAAAGCTACGGCTACTGTGGGCCCAAGCTCTCCTGACCGTGGCGATTGATGCCGCGGATCACGGCGGAAGCGGACCGACGGGGAGGAATGCATGCGCAGATTTCTGCTTGTAGCAGGCCTGTTTGCCCTCGCCGTCGGGCTGCTCTGGATCGGACAGGGCACGGGTACGGTTCCCTGGCCGCCATCGAGCTTCATGGTCAACCAGCTGCATTGGGCCGGCTATGGCGCCGCCATGGCCGGCTTCGGGCTGGTGCTGATCTGGCAGAGTAACCGATAGAAGAAACCAGGGAATACAAGCATGACATCCAGCCGGTTCGAGCTCCGCGGCAAGGTCGCGGTCGTAACAGGAGGCAATGGCGGCATCGGGCTCGGCATGGCGCGCGGCCTTGCCGATGCCGGCGCCGACATCGCGGTGGTCGGACGCAACGAAGCCAAGTCCAAAGCAGCCGTCGAAGATCTCAGGCAGCGCGGCGTGAAGGCGATCGCGGTTGCAACCGATGTCACCGACAAGGCCGCGATCGAAGCCATGATCGCGCGTGTAGTGAAGGATCTCGGCCGCATCGACATCCTCATCAACAATGCCGGCATGAGCATCCGCAAGCCGCCGCACGAGCTCGAGCTCGACGAGTGGAACAAGGTGATCGACACCAACCTCACCAGCGCCTTCCTGTGCTCGAAGCTCGCCTATCCGGCCTTGAAGGCGTCAGGCAACGGCAAGGTGATCAACATCGGCTCGATGATGTCGATCTTCGGTGCGAGCTTCGCCACCGCCTATGCGGCGAGCAAGGGCGGCATCGTGCAGTACACGCGTGCCTGCGCCAATGCCTGGGCGCCCGACAACATCCAGGTCAATGCGATCCTGCCGGGCTGGATCGATACCGACCTCACCCGCGGCGCGCGGCAGCAGGTGTCGGGATTGCACGAGCGGGTGCTGGCGCGCACGCCCGCGGGGCGCTGGGGCGACATCGACGACTTCGCCGGCATCGCCGTGTTCCTGGCATCGCCCGCGTCGAACTTCGTCACGGGCACCGCGATCCCCGTCGATGGCGGCTTCTCGGTGATGGCCTGAGGCCGGGCCTGTCGGCCATTCAACAACGCAAAAAGAAGCCCCGGACAAATCCGGGGCTTTTGAATTTAGGCAGTGCTTTTTTTGATCGTTGGTCGCGTTGCGTCGTCGACGTGCTCAGTAACGGCCAATGACAGGTGCGTCGAACTTGTAGCTCGCGCGCACGACGGCCCACTGGATGTCGCGCGGCTTGGCATCGAAGGTGTAATTCCCCGAGGTGCCGCCGAGCTGATAGGTCTGGCTGCCGAAGGCCGCGTAGTTGTATTCGAGGCCGACGATCCAATTGCGGGTGACGCCGTATTCCCAGCCGGCGCCGACAGTCCAGCCGTTGGCCCAGTGGGTCTGTCCGCCCGAGCCCGACACACCGACGGTGTCGCTGACCGACAGACGGTTGTTCGCGCCGGCATAGCCGCCCTTGACGTAGAAGAGGTTGTTCTGCACGGCGAAGCCGGCGCGGCCGACCACGGTCGCGAGCACGTTGGTGCGCCAGGAGAACACGTCGTCGCCTGCACCGAACGCGGTGTTGGTGAACGAGCCCTTGTTGTCGAGGCCGGAGATCGTGCCCTCCATGCCGAACACGTAGTTGTTGGCCTGCCAGTTGTAGCCGATCTGGGCGCCGCCCATGATACCTGCGCTGCGCTGACGATAGCCCTCGCCCGGGACGAGATCGCCGAACGGCGCACCGGTCCCGTTGTTGATGAACTGCTGGTTGGTCCAGGCGCCACCGATGTGACCGCCGACATAGAAGCCGGTCCAGTTGAACAGCGGCTCCACATAGGCGGGCGCCTTGGTGTAGCGCGCGCCGAGATCGGCGGCGGAGGCCACGCCCGTCGTAGCCAGAGCGGTCGTGCAGGCGAAGGCGGCAATCAATTTGTTACGCATGGTACAACCCCGTGTCCTTTGATGGACGCACGGTCACAGACGGGTGTTACTAAAATTCGAATCAACAGAGTTAACGCGGCGCATGGGCACCTGCTGTCCGCAGATCCGTCGGCGCTGTTGCCCGCCCGCAACGCCGCACGCGCGATTTAACGCGACATTATCCCTACCGAATTCCTGCGCTACGATGCCGCTCTCGAATGCACGTGCTCGGGCCGCACGCCGAGCGCAAGCAGGCGCGCCGGAATGCCCTGCAGCCACGGCAACGCGGTGATGAGGCGCACGATCAGTGGCACTTTGAGCGGCCGGTCACCGCCTTGCAAGGCGCCGCTGATGATCCTGTTCTGCACGATCACCTGCATGCGCTGCGTCATCCTCACCGGGAACTCGCGGCGACGGCGCACAGCGTCGAGATCGTTCTCGGACGGGCAGCCGTGCTGCATCTTGTCCGCCAGCAGATTGGCGGTCGCGACCGCGTCCTGCACGGCGAGATTGACGCCGACGCCGCCGACCGGAGACATCGCATGCGCGGCATCGCCGATGCAAAGCAGACCCGGCCGCGTCCAGCGCGTCAGGCGGTTGATCGCGACGGTCAGCAGCTTGACGTCGTCAAAGCTCTTCACGTCGGCGATGCCTGCCTTAAGGATCGGCGCCATGCGCACGACGTCGTCGAGCAGCGCCTGCAGTCCCCTCGCCTTCACCGCTTCGTGCTGTCCCTTGGCGATGACATAGGCGCACTGCCAATAGTCGCCACGATCGAAGGTGATCATCATCTTGCCCGGCTCGACGCGCGCGAACACGCTTTCCGTCTCGTCGGGCTTGCGGCCGGCGCGAAACCACAGCACGTCCATCGGCGCGCCGATCTCCTCGACACCGAGGCCGGCGCGCTCGCGCACCGTCGAATGCCGGCCGTCGCATGCGATGGTGAGATCGGCTTCGATGTCGACGATGCCATCAGGCGTCTTCGCGCGCACGCCGGCGATCGTCTCGCCGCGGCGGATCAAATCGATCGCCTCGGTGCTCATCATCACCTCGAGCGAGGCAAAGCGCCGGCCGGCCTCGCGCAGGAAATTCAAGAAATCCCATTGCGGCATGAAGGCGATGAAGGGGTATTTGGTGTGGAGCCGGCGCAGATCGGCGATGCGCACAGGTGTACCGCCGAACAGGCCGTCCATCTTCTGCAGGCGCTGGTGCGGCAGCTTCAGGAAGCCGTCGATCAGGCCGAGCTCGTCCATGACCTCGAGCGTCGAGGGATGCACGGTGTCGCCGCGGAAGTCGCGGAAGAAATCCGCATGCTTCTCCAGCACCACGACCTCTATGCCGGCCCGCCCCAGGAGATAGCCGAGCATCATGCCGGCCGGCCCGCCGCCGACGATGCAGCAACGGACTCTTTTCGTCCGGTTCGGTTGTTGGTCGGACGTCATTGCAGCCGCGATCCACGATGTGGGTATCGATCAAGATATGCCGGACGATTGTAACGCCGGTTCAGGTCGATCGCAGCCTCAATCTGGACGGGTCTCGGCAAGGACGGCTGGCAGCTTCGGATCACGCCGGCCCTCGCGGCCCCGGAATAAACCGCGGGCCCCGTTGTTATGGGGGACCCAAACGGCATCAGCGGGAACGTTCAACGTGGCATGGTTGCTTGCAGGCGTGGCAGCCTGGCTGGCCATCAACATCGCGCTCGTCTATCTGCGCACGCGGCGAAGCGGCAATGCGGAAGAGAGCGAGCCGAAGGTCTAGCTTTGCCTGCGGCGACGGCCGCGCCCGGCTCAGCCTTTCTCGTCAGAGCAGCCGGTTGCCACTTGCGAGGCAACGAGAAAGGCCCGCGCTGCGCGGGCCTTTCATGCAACAGAGCCAGATTATTTCTGATCTTCATTGCTGGTCCCGGAGCCCGGAGTGCCGATCGGCAATCCGTTCGGCGCGTGACCAACACCAGCGTTCCGCTCAGCTTGCGCCGCTGTCGGCGACGTGCCGTTCGCAGTCGGCGACTGAACGTTCGGATTGTTCTGACCTCTGTTGGTGTTGACGTTGGCCCCGGTGGTGGTGCCGTGCGTCCCCATTCCTGAAGGAGCCGACGGCCCTGAATTGGCGCTGCTCGATGACGTGCCTACTCCGGCACCCGAGCTGGCCGCGGATCCCGCGCCGGCGCCGCCGGTCCCCGTACCGGCAGCGGCACCCGCGCTGGCGCCGCCCGCACCACCGCTGCCCGCACCACCGCCGCCTCCCCCGCCTCCCTGGGCAAGAGCGGCCGTCGAAAGTGCAGCGCATGCGAAGGCTACGAGGATGGACTTGCGGATCATGGATCGTCTCCCTGGTTTGGTGGAGACAATCCAGGTGACCAAGGAGTTGTTCCTTCGCCTGCGGCGAACAGGCGCCCGCGACCTAAGGCTTCGACTTCCGTTCCCATGGGCGCTTGCCGTCGGCGTCGCGGTCCCAGGGACGCGTCATCGGAGCTACCTTTTCATCCTCGGCGGCCTTCGCACGGTCCGCCTGGACGCGTTCCCGGTCGGTCAGTGGCGGCGTGGGGATTGGAGCCGTTTGCGCCAGAACCGGAAGCGTCGTGAGGAGCACGACGAGGATGAATTTTGTCATCCCCGGCTCTAACACTTTCGCCGTTGGCTTGTCCGATTTAAGTTCGTCCATCCCGTCACGCCCGCCCGATCAACACGCCCTCAATTGTTGCTGCGGTTCGCGCTGCGGAAACTCTTGATCTCCGAGACGCTGCCGTCGCGATAGGTCAGCTCCACGGAGACGGACTGCGTGCTCGGTGCGAGCTTCATGTAGAGCGGCATGCCCGCAGTGATCGCACTGGGGTCGCGCATGTCGCAAGCGGGCATCTTCAGCACCTGGTTGGGCACGGCAGTGTCGATGCCGATGCGCACCTCGCGAATGGCGCAGCGATAGGACACGAGGTGCGTGTAGTAGACCAGCAGCCCGTTGAATTCGCGGAACGACAGCCAGCTCGTCGCCGTCATGTCGAGGATCTTGCGCTGGTCCCGGATCAGCGCGGCCTCGGGATCGAACCGGATCGGGAACGGCCCCTGCATGTCGCCGGACTGATCGACATAGCGGACCTCGATGGTGCCGGCCGCAGCATCCGGGGGCAATTCGATCGACGGGTTCGGCATCCGCTTGCGCGTGCGCGGATCGAGCGTGTCGATGAAGCCGGTCTCGCGGAAATCGCCCTTGCCGGCCATGCGCCAGGAAATGCCGAGCGTCGGGTCGGCAAAGGAGAACACCACGCTCCAGCCGCCATTGTGCCGCGAGAAGCTCGCGATCGGCGCGTTGATGGTTTCCTCCTTCGGCATCTGCGGCACCGACACCGGCGGCAGCGCCGCGAGCTTCTGCGGCGGCGGATCGGCCGGCCGCGCGACGGCATCCTTCGTCATGCCGCTGAGGAAGACGTCGTCGACCATCTGGTCGAAATAGACCGGCACCTGCCTGTGCTTGACGGTATCTGCCATCTCGCTGACGGCACGGCGGGTGCGCTGCGCCACCTGCACGAGGTTCTCGCCGGGCTGAAGCAGCTCCTTGGCGAAGGTGCGCGTAAACACCGAATTGGGATTGGCGTCGTCGTTGGAGAGGCGGTCGAGCGCGGTCTGGCGGGGACCGGCCGAAAACACCGAGAACACGCCTTCGGGCAGCTGCACCATCGGGGCAAGCCCGCCGCCACCGGCGACTGCGCGGGTGCCCTTGCGCTCGAACGGGTTGTTGCGGCAGGCGTCGAACACGAGGATCGAGGTCCGCGCCTTCTTGTTCTGGAGGCGCTCGACGATGCGGTCGGCCAGGATCGAGGCGTCGCGCACCAGCTCTTCCTGGCCTTCGGTCGCCGCCGGCACGTCGGTCGGCAGCAGGTAATTCTGGCCCGCGATCTCGAAACCGTGGCCGGCGTAGAAGAAGAACGCGGTGTCGCCTGGCTCGATCGCCTTGTCGAAGGCGAGCAGTGTCTCGGAGAATTGCTGCCGGCTCTGGTTCTCGGCGATCATCACCGAGAAGCCGAGCTGTTTCAGCGTATCGCCCATGGTGCGGGCGTCGTTGACCGCCTTGAGCAGCTTCGGGACGTTCCTGTAGTCGTTGTTGCCGACGACGAGCGCGACACGCTTCTCGGCATAGGCGGGAGCTGCGAAGCCGCTCAGGCCTGCCGCCAAGCCAAGGGCCGCCAGAATTCTGAAAAGCCGACGCGTCATCGCAAAATTCCCGTTGCAGAACGGCCCCTGGCCGCTTCCCTCGAACAGCAGTTCATTGGACCCCCTGCCGCTGTGTGATAGTCGGCCCAGACGTAACGGTGGTTCAAGGAACCTGGGCCCCGGTTCCATGATCTGGCTATGGCAGATTCCCGTGGAATCTGCTCTTTCTAGGGCAATTGCGCTGCAAGCGGGGGCTGCCGTGTATCGCTGGTGTACCGACGAGGTCGAGCCGCACGATCGCTTCGACTATTGGCGCGAGGTGCGCTCCAAGGGATTGTTCGGTGTCACTGCCGAACTCGCGCGCGAACGGCGCGCGGACTTCTTCGGCGAATTCTCGCTGCGCCAGCTTGGCGGTGCCGGCCTCGTCGAGCTGAAGGCCTCGCAATATGCGGTCGAGCGCAGCACCTCCGATATCGCCTACGCACCCGGCGACAGCATCTGCGTCTACCAGCAGCTCGGCAGCGGCGGCTGGTTCGGCGGCATGCGCGGAAACGACTTCGCGATCGCCCCGGGCAGTTTCGCCACCAGCCATACCGACCTGCCCTACCGCACCGCGCCGCTTGGCGCCGGCGGATTCCACCTGCGGATCCTCAAGATTCCGGTCAGCAGCATCCCGGCGCAGGACAAGCGCATGCGCGAGCTTTCGCCCCGGGCGTTCGGCGACCCCACCCTGGCGCCCCTGCTCGGGGCCTGCTTTGCCGAGCTCGGCGATGCCTCCGCGGATCAGGCCGCCAGCGATGCGACCTCGCTGGTCCAGGCCTTGGCCCATCTGGCGCTGATCGAGCGCGGCATCGTCAGGCCCGGCAGCCGGCGCGGACAGGCCGCGCTGCGGACCGCCCGCCTCTCGCGGGCCCGGCGCCTGATCGGGGGCCACCTGCAAAACCCAGATCTGGCGCCGACGATGGTGGCCGACGAGCTGGGCGTGTCCGTGCGCCACCTGCACATGCTGTTCGAGACCGCGGCGAAAAGCTTCTCGCAGACCGTGACGGACGAACGCCTGAAACAGAGTCGCCGCCTGATGCGCGAGGCGCCCGAGCGGCTGATCGCCGACATCGCGACCTCCTGCGGCTTCGAGAGCCTGGCGACCTATTACCGGGTCTTCAATGCCGCCTATGGCATGGCCCCCGGTGACTTCCGGGCGCAGGGCCCGGATGGGCGCTAGGCGCCGTTTTGGCGGCTCCGGCCCAGGCGCGGGGCTGGGCGGAAAAACCCCAGTCGCACCCGCTATTTGGTGAAAACCCCAGGTTTTTTAGGACCTTCCCGCGCCCGCTCCATTGACTTTGGCCGATTCCCGCCTATGTTCCGGGGCGACGCGGCTCAGATCGAAGACCGATTCCTGAGCCTGGCGCTTTGTTCGCGTGAGTCAGCACCCCCAGCTTCTTTGAGAGCGCGCCGTTTCGGGGTGGAACGCGACAGCCTTATTACCCTCGATTCCGAACGGCGGTTTCGACCAGAGGCTCAATGTCCTTTTCAGATCTCGGACTGTCCGAAAAAGTCCTCGCCGCAGTGGCGGCCACCGGTTACACCACCCCCACCCCCATTCAGGAACAGGCGATCCCCCACGTCCTCGCACGCAAGGATGTGCTCGGCATCGCCCAGACCGGCACCGGCAAGACCGCGGCCTTCGTGCTGCCGATGCTCACCATCCTCGAAAAGGGTCGGGCGCGGGCGCGCATGCCGCGCACGCTGATCCTCGAGCCGACCCGCGAGCTCGCGGCCCAGGTCAAGGAAAACTTCGACCGCTACGGCGCCGGCCAAAAACTCAACGTCGCGCTTCTGATCGGCGGCGTCTCCTTCGGCGACCAGGATGCCAAGCTGACGCGCGGCGTCGACGTGCTGATTGCCACCCCCGGCCGCCTGCTCGACCATACCGAGCGCGGCGGTCTGCTCCTCACCGGCGTCGAGCTGCTCGTCATCGACGAAGCCGACCGCATGCTGGACATGGGCTTCATCCCCGACATCGAACGCGTCTGCAAGCTCGTCCCGTTCACGCGACAGACCCTGTTCTTCACCGCGACCATGCCGCCGGAAATCCGGCGCATCACCGAGACCTTCCTGCACAATCCGCAGAAGGTCGAAGTGTCCAAGCCTGCGACCACTGCCGTGACCGTCACGCAGTGTCAGGTCCCTGCCGGGCGCGAAGCGCATGAGAAGCGCGAATTGCTGCGACGCCTGCTGCGCGAAGCCAAGGACCTCCAGAACGCGATCATCTTCTGCAATCGCAAGCGCGAGGTCGCGATCGTTCACAAGTCGCTGCAGAAGCACGGCTTCAGCGTCGGCGCGCTGCACGGCGACATGGACCAGTCGGCCCGCACGGCGGCGCTCGAACAGTTCCGCAAGGGCGAGCTGCCGCTCCTGGTCGCCTCCGACGTCGCCGCCCGCGGTCTCGACATTCCCGAGGTCAGCCACGTCTTCAATTTCGACGTCCCCCACCATCCTGACGACTATGTTCATCGCGTCGGCCGCACCGGCCGGGCCGGTCGCACCGGCACCGCGATCTCACTCGTGACGCCACTCGACCAGAAGTCGATGGTGGCAATCGAGAAGCTGATCGGCCAGAGCATTCCTCGCGCCGAAGGCGATTTTGAAATCCACTCCGAAGCCTCCGATGGGACCGATCGTCCGCGCGAGTCGCGTGGCCGCGAACGTTCACGCGGCGGACGCGGCAAGCCGCAGCGCGGCCGTGACCGTGAGCGCAGCCACGAGCCGCGCGAGGCGCGTGGCGAGGCACGGCCTTCAGCCGAAACACGGTCCGCCCCCGAAGCAAGGCCCGCACGCGAGGCAAAGCCTCCGCGTGAAGCCAGGCAATCATCCGAGCCACGTCAGGGCGCGCGCCAGCAGGCCAATCCGACGCATGTGCCGTCGATCGGCCGTCCCGAACCTCGCCGCCAGCGCGAAGCCGACAGCGAGCCGGGCGATCACTCGCATCTGCCGGCGTTTCTGCTGCGGCCGGTCCGCTCCCCCGCCGGAGCCTGAGGTGCGAGACGCCCCAGGTTTCGGTTGAGCAAAGCCGCCGCACAATTTTTTAGATGCATTCGTGAACGTATATTTACGGGGCGTTCACGAACGTCCGTTAGCCTACGAACATAATTTAAGCATTGCTGCGGTCGACGGCGCACCGACCGCTGTGGGGTATGTTCCGTGGTCAAGGTTCTCGACGAACACGAACGCACGATGGCGTTCGCCGAGGTAGCGCTCGGGCAGATCCGATCGCTGCGGCAGACGGCAATTCCCCGCAACTATGAGATTTGGTACGTCTACGCCACCGGCTACAACGCGCCGCTCAACAAGATCGTCAACGAGACGCTGGCGCGCAGCGGCAAGCTGACTGAAGCCGACCTCGAGCAGATCTACGAGACCTATCTCTCCCACATCAAGACCACCGACCGCATCGACAAGGTCGGCGCGCGCGTCATCGGCGAGATCGACGACGTGATGAAGGTCTTGAGCGATGCACTCGGCATGACCGGCTCCTACGATGCCAGCCTGTCGGGCGCCACCGAGAAACTGGCTTCGGCCAAGAGCCGCGAGCAGATCAAGTCGATCGTCGAGACGCTGCTGCGGTCGACCAGCGAGATGCGCGAGACCAACAAGACGCTGGAAGACCGGCTGACGCTGTCGAAGAACGAGATCAGCAATCTCCAGCAGAGCCTGGAGGCGATCCGCGCCGAGAGCCTGACCGATCCGCTCACGGGCCTTGGCAACCGCAAATATTTCGACCGCATGATCGGCATGGCGGTGCAGAGCGCCCTCGCCTCGGGCGAGCCGCTGTCGCTGCTGTTGTTCGACATCGATCACTTCAAATCGTTCAACGATTCCTACGGCCATCTCACCGGCGACCAGGTGCTGCGGCTCGTCGGCCTCTCGCTGAAGCAGACCATCAAGGGCCAGGACATCACGGCGCGCTATGGCGGCGAGGAATTCGCGGTCGTGCTGCCCAACACAGCGCTGCGTCAGGCCCTCACGGTGGCCGACCACATCCGCCGCGCGGTGATGGCAAAGGAATTGAAGAAGAAGTCCACCGGCGAGATCCTCGGCCGCGTCACCATCTCCGTCGGCGTCTCCATGCTCAAGCAGGGCGACGACACCGACGCGCTGATCGAGCGTGCGGATGCCTGCCTCTATGCCGCCAAGCGCAACGGCCGCAACCGCGTGATCTGCGAAGCCGATCCGGAATACGCCGTCGAGACCCACAGCCGCGTGGCGTGACGCGATCGCAGCATGCCGAACGGCTGCGCTTGACATTCCAACCTGACGACCAACATCCTCTGCGCCGCCAGACCGCGCGCATCGAGGACTTCGTCGTGCCCAATCCCCATGATTTTCATACGCCGCAACCGTCCTACACCAGGGACGAGCTGCTGAAATCGAGCGACGGCGGATATTTCGGGCCGGGCAATGCGCAACTGCCGGCCCCGCCGATGCTGATGATGGACCGCATCACGGAAATCAGCCTGGACGGCGGCGAATTCGGCAAGGGCCATATCGTCGGCGAGCTCGATATCGTGCCGGACCACTGGTTCTTCGATTGTCACTATCGAGGTGATGCGATGATGCCGGGGAGCCTGGGTCTGGATGCGATGTGGCAGATGGTCGGCTACTGGCTCGGCTGGTCGGGCTCACCCGGCAAGGGCCGCGCCATCGGCGTCGGCGAGGTGGAGGTCACCGGAGTGGTCACGCCGGAGACGCGACGCGTGCGCTACGAGGTCGCCATGCGGATGGTCCGCCGCGGCAAGCTGGTGCTTGGCATCGCCGACGGCCGTGTGCTTGCCGACGGCGTCTGCGTCTTCACCGCCAAGGACATGAGGGTTGGCCTGACCAAAGCCGTGGATTGAAGCTCTCGTAGCAACCATTAAAGCA
>NZ_BTIG01000021.1:0-2116 GCF_036247965.1 Bradyrhizobium sp. TM233
CCAGCACGATCACGACCAGCGCGGGCAAATTGAGTAGCAGGATCAGCCAGGGATCGCCGAGCTTATCCGCGAGCCTGACCCGTCCCATCAGGTAGCCGATGGCGCTGCCGAGCGACATCGCCAGCACGAAGGCGAGGGTGACGCGCGCCAGCGTGGCGCCGAGATGCAGGAACAGCGCGCCGGATGAGGCTTCCGCGATCATCACCTCGAGCACGGCCGGCGGGGAGGGCAGCTTCGCGCCGCCGACGAACAGCGCGGCAATCCACCAGATCACGAGAAACAGGGCAAACGACAGAAGACGCAGCACCTCAGTCTCCAGGCACGGCGTGATAGAACGTGCCAGGATCGAGCTCGGCTGCGGGGCCGACGAGGTCGCGGCCGCCGATCTCGGCCAGCACGCGGTAGAGCACGCGCGCATCTTTCTCCTCGTCGTCGATGCTCCGGCGCGGAATACCGTCGCGATAGCGTTCGCGATAGGTCTTGAGCATGGCTGCGTCGGACGTGCCGGTGAGCGGCGCGATCTTGTCCCAGGCCGCATCCGAGGTGATCAGCAATTGCTTGGCCTTGCGAGTCATCGCGATGAAGCGCGCCACCGCGTCCTTGTGGCTCGCCGCCCAGCTCTCGTCGAAGACATAGCCGACGGCGGAGACCGCGCCTTTGGCACCGAGCTTCGGCAGAATGTCCTCGATGCCGGCGAGGCGGCGAAAACCCTTGGCCTCGAGCTGGGCACAGAAATTCCAGAAATTGAGGCTCGCTTCCATCTCGCCGTCGAGCGCCTTGGCGGCGATCAAAGGCGGGGCGCCGTAGACGATGGTGGCCTCCGACTTCAGGTCGATGCCGTCCTGCTTCATGCTCGCCTGGAGCAGCAGCCAGCTCTTGTCGATCGGCCCGCCGGCGACCGCGAGCTTGCGCCCCTTCAGGTCGGCGAGCGTCCTGATCGGCGAGGATGCGGGTACCATCACCGCGCCGAGCGCGCTGGAATAGGGATAGAAGGTGAGCTTGGCGCCGAGCGCTCGCTCGCGCGAGACCCACAGCCAGTCCGACAGGATGATGTCGGCGCTGCCTGCGCGCATCGCGATCTTGCCGGCCTCGGTGCTCGCGAGCTCGGTGACCTCCAGCGAGAGGTCCGCCTCCTTGTCGAGACCGCTCGCGCGGATCGCGGCCAGCTCCCAGGAGAATGTTCCGGTTTTCTGCACCGCAAGGCGGATCGAATCCGCGGCGCCGCCGGGAGTGGCCAATATCAACGCCAGCGCCGTCGCGAGCGCCAATGTCCGACCAAGTGCCCTCATCACACCAAGTGCTCTCATCGCCTTGTGAGCCGTTTCCTCTGACAGAGTGCTTTTCAGGACAATACGCATAGCATAGCTTTGGTCGCAACCCGCGGGAGGATGCGCATGAAACTGGCCGGACAGCTACGACCGATTGTCGCCGCATTGACGGTGCTGGCGGCGACCGCATGCGTGGCGCGGGCCGAGGAGGCCAATGATTATCCGACGTCGGCGCGCGCGGAGTACGTCTATGGCTGCATGAAGGCCAATGGCGAGAGCCGGCAGTCAATCGAGCAATGTTCCTGCTCGATCGACGTGGTGGCCTCGATCGTCACCTATGAGCGCTACGTGACCGCCGAGACCGCGCTCAGCATGTCCCAGGTCCGCGGCAATCTCGGCGTCCAGTTCCGCACCTCGGAGCAGGCGAACACGGCGGTGAATGATTTGCGGCGCGCGCAGGCGGAAGCCGAGGTGAGGTGTTTCTGAGTTGCGCCCCGGTGTGTCACCCTACCCTGGAGGGGGAGGGTACATCTCGCCTCACGTCCCCGGCTTCTCTACATCCCACTCATTGCGGAACACGTGCCCATCCGTGTCCTTTGCTTCCGCGCGGAAGCGCTTGGCGCCGTTGGAGACATAGGTGAAGCGCAGATTGGGATCTTCCGAGATCGAGATGCCGCCTTCCATCGACAGCACCGGGCTGTCGTCCTGCGTCAGCTTCAGCTGGTTGACGAAGAAGGCTGGAATGTAGAGCTGCGTGACCTGGTCCATCTGCAGGCCGGAATTGTTGGGATGGCCGATCATGATCTGCGCTTCACGGATGCGGCTCGCCGGCGCCTCCTCGCGCGCGA
>NZ_BTIG01000022.1:0-114011 GCF_036247965.1 Bradyrhizobium sp. TM233
ACGGTAATTCGGGGCACTCAGCCTCTGCAAAGCCACCGGAAGTAGCCGACCCTGATGAGCCAGGCATCGCAAAGGCCGGTAGCCCGGGCGGCGGTAACTCACAGCACCCTTCTGAGAAAGGGCCTGCAAAGGCGGCAGCGGAGTTGACCGAACCTGGTTTCGTACGGGGGAATGGCGTCGGCAATGACAATGAGCATCATCCCCACGCTTCGGAGGCTTCGCGAGGGGCAGCGAAGACGGCAGAAGCCGATGGCGTGGAACACGGTAATTCGGGGCACTCAGCCTCTGCAAAGCCACCGGAAGTAGCCGACCCTGGCGAGCCAGGCGTCGCAAAGGCCGGTAGTGCGGGCGGCGGTAACTCACAGCACGCTTCTGAGAAAGGGTCTGCAAAGGCGGTCACGGCGTTGGCTGAAGCTGGTTCTATGCAAGAGCACAGTTTCGGCAACGACAACGAGCATCATTTCCCGGCTCCGGATGCTTCGCCAGGTTCAGCGAAGACGGCAGAAGCCGATGGCGTGGAACGCGGCCATTCGGAGCACTCAACTCTTGCAGACGCACCTGAAGCAGCTGAGCTCGCTGAGCCGAGCATCGCAACGGCCAGTAGTAGCGAGGGCCGCGGTGACTCACAGCACGGGCCTCCAAAGGCGGCAGCCACAGAGCTGGCTGAAGCTGGTTCTATGCAAGAGCACAGTTTCGGCAACGACAACGAGCATCATTTCCCGGCTCCGGATGCTTCGCCAGCTTCAGCGAAGACGGCAGAAGCCGATGGCGTGGAACGCGGCCATTCGGAGCACTCAACTCTTGCAGACGCACCTGAAGCAGCTGAGCTCGCTGAGCCGAACATCGCAACGGCCGGTAGCGAGGGCCGCGGTGATTCACAGCACGTTTCAGAACCGGGGCCTGCAAAGGCGGCAGCCACAGAGTTGACTGAGGCTGGCCTCGCGCCGGGTGGCGGCGCGGAATTGGTGTTTCGCTTCGATAACAATGCGACTCCTCCCACATTCGGCGCGGTAGCTGAGGTTCCGCCCAGTCCGCACGTTTCGCCCGGTCAGGAAGAGGACCTCCACATCATCGGCAAATTGATCCCTAATGCACTGGACGAACACGCGGTCGCCCCTGTTCATAACGTTCCGCATCACGCCGCTGTACCCGCGCCTCATGACTTGCTGATTTGAAGCGTCCCATCGTTACAGATGTGGGAGCCTTCCGCGTCCACCGTCCTTGCGGCTCCGCTAATTTCGAATAGCGGCCCGGGAATCGATAGGGATCACATCAGCGGCTTCTTCGAGCCGTTCTTTACGACTAAGCAGATCGGCGAGGGCAGCACGGGGCTTGGCCTGGATCGGCTATGGCATCGTCCGCGAAGATGGCGGTGAGCTTCCTTGCAACGCACGAGCCGGAAGGCGGCGCGACCTTCTGACGTCAATTCTTACGCGCCGTTACCCCCTATGAAGTGACTCAGACAGATTTATTGATCGATGCATAGTGGGGTGTCCAAATTTAAGCCGGCGGTTCACAGTCATTGAGTCTCGGATCAATGGTTGAACGGACCGTTCTGCTTGGGCGATGGATGTTTATCTTTAGCCGGATAGCTGAGAGAGGCCGCTTCTTATGCTCACTCCATCGGATACTTGGGGCGAAGCCGTTGAATCTTAGGGGTCTTTGTTTTTCGTGGCCCCCATGATGGATTGGAGCGAGAGTTCATTTTTTTCAATTGGTTCGGAGGCCGCGTGTGCACGATGTGCGCACCGGGAGATCAAAGAAAATCTCGTTGCGGATCACGTGAGCAGGTGGCTCCCCGGCGGACCCCTGAGCACAATCGATGTTTCCAAAGCCGGGAGGAGAATGCTGGCGACCAGCAGTTGCAGAAGGTTGAAGGCGTCATCCTTCGTCGCGCATGCGCGTGGCTCTGCTGATCGAGCAAGAAGGAAAAGGTCTTTCAGTGTGGGGTGGCTTCCGTCGCGTTCTCGATTTCGCCAGCGTTGTGTCGGTGGCGGAGATCTGAGGGTGGTCGACGGGTTTCATCGTGTGTGTCGCGACCCCATTGACGAAAGGCACGGCGCACTTGGATAGGCAAGCTGACTCATAAATCAGCGACTGCCACGTTCGAGTCCTGGCGCGCTCGTCATCGCCAACGCATTCTACTTCCCTGCGAATACTCCCGACCTCAACGTCAATCGCGGGGCAGGCTCGTCCGACCTGACCGGCCGCGTTCGCTCGGCTGCGCCTCCACCATGCCGCTGGGATCGATCATATGGTTACCTCGACCTTCGTCGGGAGCCACGAACGAGGGCTTGGCTTGCCCATTGAACAACGTTAGATGTATGTAATTGTATCATCCGTGGTTAAGTTGTTGTCTCGATCTGCTGCGCATGTCGATGAATAGCCGAGGGACCAAGCAAGCTCTGCATAATGGTTCCAGGTTGGGATCCCGACTGTTCTGGCTGGGTGTGAAGTCTGGGTCATGACCATCGCAGTTGCGAAAGCGCCTAACGAGGCCGCCGACATAATGGGCGGCAATGAGCCTGATCTTCCGGCGTCGCTGCTTTCCTTCATTCTGGTAGCTAAATTCCTTGGTGTCCCGGCCGACGCTGGCCAGATCGCTCATGACCATGGCTCGCCGGGCGTGCGATATCAGCTTGAAGACCTCGCCCGGATCGCCAAGCGGCTGAAGATCGTCGCCAAGGTGAAGCCTGCGGCACCCGAGGAGCTTCACAAGGTTCCTTTGCCTGCGCTGGCCGAACTGGAGGGCGGCGAGGCCGTCGTTCTGCTTAAGGTCGACCAGCAGCCGGCCGGATCGCGCTTCCTGATCCAGCGCGGCGATGGCGGACGTCCCGAAGTGTTGTCGGCGGACGATTTCTGCGGTCGGTACGCCGGGCGGCTGCTCCTCATGACGACGCGTGAGCTGATGGCGGGGGCGACGCGGCCCTTCGACATCAGCTGGTTCATTCCTGCGCTGGTGAAATATCGCGGGCCGCTGCGCGACGTGCTGATCGGGTCCTTCTTCCTGCAGCTGATGGGACTGATTTCGCCCATCTTCTTCCAGCTCGTCATCGACAAGGTGCTCGTCCATCAATCGCTGACGACGCTCGACGTGCTGGCGGTGGGGCTCTCGGCGGTGCTGATCTTCGAGACCGGATTGTCGGCGCTGCGCAACTGGCTGTTTGCTCACACCACCAATCGCGTCGACAGCGAGCTTTCGGCGCACCTGTTCCGGCACCTGCTCAACCTGCCGCTGTCGTATTTCGAGGCACGCCGCGTCGGCGACAGCGTTGCCCGCGTGCGCGAGCTCGATCGTATCAGGGAATTCCTGACCTCGAACGCCGTCACCGTCGTGATCGATCTCTTCTTCACCATCGTCTTCTTCGGCGTCATGTACGCCTATAGTCCGCTCTTGACCCTGATCGTCACGCTGTCGATTCCTCTCTATGTCGCGATCTCGGTAATCGTGACGCCGGCGCTGCGCGCCCGTCTCGACGAGAAGTTCAAGCGCGGCGCGGAGAACCAGTCCTTCCTCGTCGAAAGCGTCACGGGCATCGGCACGCTGAAGGCGATGGCGGTCGAGCCGCAGATGCGGGCGAAATGGGAGAAGCAGTTCGCGGGCTACACCAGCACCGGATTTCAGGTCGCAACGCTCGCCAACTGGGGCAGCCATCTGATCCAGCTGGTGTCCAAGCTGACCACGGTTGCGATCCTGTTCTTCGGCGCCAAGGCGGTCATCGCCGGCGACCTCTCGGTCGGATCGCTGGTTGCCTTCAACATGCTCTCCGGGCGCGTCGCGCAACCGATCCTGCGCCTGTCCCAGCTCTGGCAGGATTTTCAGCAGGTGCGCATCTCGGTCGACCGGCTCGGCGACGTCTTGAACGCGCCGGCCGAGCCCGATCACAATCCCAACCGGGCGAGCCTTCCGCCGATCAAGGGCGCGGTGAACTTCGACCGGGTTCGTTTCCGCTATCGTCCCGATGCGCCGGAGGCTTTGCGGGGCGTCACGCTCGCGATCGAGCCGGGCGAGATGATCGGCATCGTCGGCCCCTCCGGCTCGGGCAAGTCGACGCTGACCAAGCTGGTGCAGCGCCTTTACGTTCCGGAGCAGGGCAGGGTGCTGGTCGACGGCGTCGATCTCGCGCTGGTCGACCCCGCATGGCTGCGCCGGCAGATCGGCGTCGTGCTGCAGGAGAACATCCTGTTCAACCGCTCGGTACGCGAGAACATTGCGCTGGCCGATACCACGATGCCGATGGAGCGGGTCATCGCCGCCGCTCAGCTCGCCGGCGCTCACGAGTTCGTCCTCGGGCTCTCGCACGGCTACGACACGGTGATCGACGAGCGGGGCGGCAATCTCTCGGGCGGGCAGCGCCAGCGGCTCGCGATCGCAAGGGCGCTGATCGGAAATCCGCGCATCCTGATCCTCGACGAGGCGACCAGCGCGCTGGATGCCGAGAGCGAGGAGATTATCCAGCACAATCTCGCCGGCATCGCCCGCGGCCGCACCGTCATCATCATCGCGCACCGCCTCTCCGCGGTGCGGCAGTGCGACCGGATCGTCACCGTCGAGGCCGGCGAGATCACCGAAACCGGCGACCACCAGACGCTGCTGCGCTCGGGCGGCCGCTATGCCCAGCTCTACACAAAGCAGATGGGGCGCAGCACGTGACGGCATGGGTCGCCGCGCGCTTTCCGACGGTCGCCAGGCACTGGGCCGTGCTGCGGGCGAGCTGGAGCATGCAGAACGAGGCCGACCGCAACCGGCGGCCGCTGTCCGATCACGAGTTCCTGCCGGCCGCCCTCGAGATCATGGAGAAGCCGCCGAGCCCGGGGCTGCGCATGCTGCTGCTGATGACCTGCGGCTTCTTCACGGCCGCGCTGGTCTGGTCCGTCATCGGCACGGTCGACGTCGTGGCGGTGGCGAGCGGGAAGATCATTCCGTCGAGCAAGGTCAAGACCATCCAGCCGATGGAGATCGGCTCGGTGCGCGCCATCCACGTCTCCAACGGCCAGCACGTCGAGGAGGGGCAGCTTCTGGTCGAGCTCGACCCGACGCTCGCGACCGCCGACGAGGCGCAGGCGCGCCAGAACCTGCAGGCTTCGAGGCTGATCCAGGCCCGCAACGCGGCCCTGCTCGCTTATCTCGACGGCCGGCCGACCGGCTTCGTCGCGCCGGACGAGGCGCCGGCGGCGATGGTCGCGGTGGAGGAGCAATATGTCCGCGCCAGCATCGCCGAATACGAGGCGCAGGTCGCCAGCCTCCAGCAGCAGATCGCGCAGCGCGCGGCCGAGCTGACCTCCGCCGAGGTCGAGATCAACAAGCTGCGCCTCACGCTCCCGCTCGTCGATCAATCGCTCGAGGCGCGCCGGCAGCTCACCGAGCAGGGCAATTTCGCGCGGCTGCGGCTGCTCGAATACGAGCAGCAACGCATCGAGCACGTCCAGAACGTCGACGTGCAACTCGCCAATGTGACGCGGGCGCGCGCCGCGATGACGGCGCTCGAAGCCGAGATCCGCAAGCTGCGCGAGACGTTCGGCAAGACCGCCGTCACCGAGATGGTCCAGGCCCGCGACAAGGCGCAGCTCGCCGCCGAGGATCTGCGCAAGACCACGCGGCGGCGTGAGTTGCTGGCGTTGCGTGCGCCCGTCGCCGGGACGGTGCAGCAGCTCGTGGTCGCGACGATCGGTGGCGTGGTGCAGCCGGCCCAGCCCTTGATGACGGTGGTGCCCGACGGCGCCGAGATCGAGGTCGAAGCCCAGGTCCTCAACAAGGACATCGGCTTCGTCCGCGAGGGCCAGCCGGTCCGGGTCAAGCTGGAGGCGTTTCCCTTCACCGATTACGGCCTGGTGCCGGGTATCGTCGAGAGCATCAGCCGCGATGCGATCGACCTGTCGCAATCGAACGGCCAGCCGCAGCGCGACGACAAGGGCCGGCCGGTCCAGCCCGGCCTCGTCTACGCAGCGCGCATCCGCCTGCTGCAGACCAGCATCCGCATCCGCGACCGCCAGCAGACGCTCGGCCCCGGCCTGTCCGTGCAGGCCGAGATCAAGACCGGCGAGCGGCGCATCATCCAATATCTGCTGTCGCCGATCACGCAATCACTCGATGAGGCCGGGAGGGAGCGGTGAGGGGACTGCATGATGATCAGATTTGATCGGGACCTACGACGTTCGACGCATTTGGAAAGTGGTCTGGCGGTTCAGTGGGTGCGCGACGAGCCTCCTATGGAGCGCTCGACCCACTTCAAGTTGATTGTCGACGGGATCGAAGTGCCGTTTGTCGCTTCCTACGACTACGGCGAGGACAAGATCAAGAAGGCACATCCGGATACTGGCGCGCTGGAGCTCGACCGCCTTTCCACATCGCTGGGGGAGAAGAATTACAGGGCAACCAGTATCAACGCTAACTTTAACAAGCAGATATTCGTTGAGGTCTGGCGAGACTTGGTTTCGCAAGGCCACAGCAGCTATCGCATCTCGACCTATTACACCGAGATTCGGTTGGCCGGTTCCAACGGCAAAACCGAATGGGAGTGTCAAGGATGAGACGTCGAGGGCAAGGTCGAGGAGACCGCCGGCATCGCGATCTGGGCAGTGTCTCCGACGAGGTCGACGCCAAGATCCGCGAGCTTATCCAGGCTCGCGTGTTTCCGGTGCGCCTCAAGGCCGAGGACTGGGCCAGCGGCGAGACCACCTGGCTGCTCGACGTCATCGCTCCCTCGCAGAAAGTCGCCACCGCCGTGCTCGCGAATTTCAAGCAGGTGGTGAAGGACAAGCCGGTGCGGATCCACCCGATCGTGAGCCAACTGGTCGATCCCGGCGTGCTCGAGAAGATGAAGGTGCGGCCGGTGGGGGAGGCGGGAGAGACGGAAAGCTAAGCGCAGGCTAAGTGTTGGCTATCGTCGAGCGGATCGACGAATGAAAACGACCACACTCAGCAGGCGTTGGAGGTTGCTTGATGGTTTACTCACTGGGATCGAAGCCGACGCTGGGCCACTACGCCCAGCAGAAGACGCTTGATGGCGATGTTTCCAAGATCGAGGTGGCAGACAAGACGCCGGATGCCGGGTTCGATGCGAATACGGCCTCAACCTATCCGGCTCACCAAGGTCGCCCGATCCAGCCAAAACATGTCTTTACCAAGGTGGAGTGGCAGGAAAGCGGTCCGGTGCCAGACGTCGACACGGTGTGTGGCTTGCTCGTAGTGTCCGATCGTTTTCGCGAGATCGTCGACAAATTCGAGCCTGGCGTCCATCAGTTCCTGCCGGTCGAATATGTCGACGGGCATGGAGCCGTTCTCGCAAAGCGGTACATCTTCGTCGCATGCAACCGGATTGACAGTGTCGATCGCGCGCATACGACGATGGTTCTGTTCAAAGGGATGCGGTGGACACCGGCGAACGATTTGGTCGGCTGGAAGCCAGAAGAAATCCCGCCTGGGTTTGACGTCAAGGCGAAACCCAAACTCGTTTTCAGCAACGCGCAGATCGGCGGCAGGCATGCATGGAGCGATATGTTCCTAATCTATGGACCGAATCTGTCCGACGCGTTAGGTGCCGCACTTGAGGTCGAGCACTTCACGGGTATTTCGCTTCAAAAAGAGGAAGCGGTCTGATGGCCTTCGACGACATTCAGCGTCCAACAGGTCTCAAGACCTGATAACTCCGCGCAATCCGAACAACACCAACGGATTTCAAGGGGCACACATTATAGGTGATAAGTTTTGGACCAGGGCTCTCGGCTGGATTACGCAAAACCTAGGCGCGGACTTCAATCAGAATAGCAGCCTCAACGGCGTTCTTTTGCCGGAGGGCAATCGTGGTGGCGCAGTACTCGGCACGGCAGAGCACTTCGGAAATCATGTCGATGCTTTCGATGGACTGTTCTACGATCAGAACGCGCCACAATCCAACAAGTATTTGAATGTTCTGGAGCGCCGCCTAAACAACGAGTTCCTCGGAGTCAACGATCCAGAACGAATTGCAAGAATTGCGGGTGACAGTGCACACAACTCCCGTTGAGCATGAGCATGGCGGCCTTGTATCCGTCGCTGAATATGCGCGGTGATCGAATGGCTCGACCGGCTCATCAACGGCGGGCCGCCGAGCCTTGTCGTACGACGAAACGGTGACGCCACAGCTTCGTTTGCGGCCGTCGCTCGCTTGCTACGGGCCTCGCCACTTTGCGCTGAGCGACCCCGGGCGAACTCTTGAAAGCCTCCGAGTTCCCTTCTCCACACTTGTCAATAGATACCAATCGCAACGGACAGGCACATCGCGTAACATTTTTTGGGCATATCGCGATTTCGTCTTGAAGTTGTATGCGGGTTAACGTTCTATGAACGCCGAAGGAGGGCAGTGGGGCTGCTTCCGATGATCTGCGACAGAATTATACATCCGATTTCCGTGCCGATCGTTGGTGCAACCGGAGCGGGTGGTGTGCAGGTGACCGGTCTTTTTGCGTCGGCAGACACGCGGCCCGGACAGGGCTGCGGGCCGCCACGGCAGGCTCACTTCCTCATGATCGCAATACGCCCATTGGGCGGATCGAAATTTGGGAGCGAGACCTATGGCAAAGAGCGCGAACGAGACGGCGGCCGCCGGCAAGCCGGCATTGAACGGGATCAAGGGCGGGGCTGCGGCCGGGCCGACTGAAGAGAAAGAGCGCGCGCTCGATCCGCAAGTGCTGGCGCAGATCGCCGCGTTCAAGATGCGGATCCAGGCCGGCGTCGGCGAGGTCGTCCTCGCCATGCTCAACCTGCCGCGCTACCGCAACCAGACCCTGGCCGACGTCATGCACCTCGTCGTTGAGCCGATGACCCGCGACCGCATCGCCATCGCCAAGGCCGGTGGCGAGGGCAAGGTGGAGGAGACTGCCGGCATCGCGATCTGGGCCAGCGTCTCCGACGAGGTCGACGCCAAGATCCGCGAGCAGATCCAGGCGCGCGTATTCCCGGTCCGCCTCAAGGCCGAGGACTGGAACAGCGGCGAGACCACCTGGCTGCTCGACGTCATCGCCCCCTCGCAGAAGGTCGCCACTGCCGTGCTCGCGAATTTCAAGCAGGTGGTGAAGGACAAGCCGGTCCGGATCCATCCGATCGTGAGCCAGCTCGTTGATCCGGCGGTGCTGGAGAAGATGAAGGTACGGCCGGTGGGGGAGACTGATAAGGCCAAAGGCGAATGAACCTCGGCCGGAGCCCCGGTGCGATGGAACAAGCAACGAAATATTCTAGAACAAGAAGTGGCAAGCGGTTGTGCCCACGATCGCTCCTTCGGAGAAACGTAATGCGGCTCGCCTTTCCTCGCATCAACAGTTTCCAGACCGACGACGGCACGGCGTCAATCACGTTTTTGAAAGTCAACATGGATCGAGAGACGGGGGGCCTTGACTACCTGTTCAGGTTCAAGACGCCGACCGGCGATTTTGAAGTGCATGCGACGGTTGCAATTACAACGAGCTTTGCAGCTGCGGATGAGTTTGCCAAAGGCGGAGCCAGCCTTTGGTCCTTGGACCCAACGGAGGTGAGAGAGTACGTCGAGAAATACGCCGGCGAGCACGGAAACTCGTTTGTAGTACGTATTTTCGAGGTGCCCTCCGACACGAGCGACAGCACCATCCGGATTCTGAGGGACGAGTTTTGCAGGCTGTTCCTCGACTACTGGTCTTCATACAAATACAGCAACTCAGATGAGACGAGTGATCCCGTCGGGTTCTATCCTGACAAGATTCAATTTGTGCCGTACGACCTCGACGAAAAATTCCGCGTGACTTTGCTTGCCGGAAAAGGGGGGCGCCATGACTGACATTCGTGGTTATCCCAATCCCCTTTTGCAAGCCTTTTCGGATAAGTATGGTCTAGGCGTTACCTTCGACGCGAACGGTGTTCCTTCCTTTAACGGAACCAAGGTCTCGCTCGCTACTTTTGAAGATTTTTTCAAGAGCGCTCTAACTGACGAGAAGAATCTCTATCGCCTGAATGCAGATGGAAGCCTGACGCGACCAACACTTAAAGTCTTCTACGACGGACGAACCAATGGAGTGTTCAATAGCGTAATTGCGAATGACTTTGTGGAACGCGCTGGATCGGGCGCTGTTTCGCTTGATCGCACAAAGCTCGGTCAGTTTCTCTTTCGTTCTAATCTCCAAAATGTCATTGACGGTCCATTCGACTCTCTGACCTACAATCAACAATTGTCTGCAAAGTACGCTAGTACCCTTCCGGTTCAGAAGAACGTGATGTTCCTGCCGGAACGGACCGACATGTCGGTGCCGTCCATTGCGCGGGATATCGAGCTGCCTGCTGCCCTTGAGGCGTCTGCAGACAACGCAACGTTTGACGGTGTGACGAAGAAGCAAATTCTCGATGCCTCGGCGGGAGCCCCGGAGGGAGTCGCCAAGAGGTTGGCGAACTTCAGTTCGGTCGCCGATTCCTATTACAATTCGGTCCGGCAGTTCGAGCCGCGTCTCTACACCTCCGACATTCTTGATCCGATAACGGGCCGAAAGATTCTTGGCGGCTTCGTGGCGGAGCCGCTGTTCTACGACAAGCTCGCCGGCGGCAGCGTAAATCTTGCGTCGATCGACTCGAATTTGATTTCGCTGGGCAAGGTACTGAAGGAATTTGCAGCAGGAGAACAGGGCTTCTGGAAGACGATGCGGTCGCTCGCAACGACTGCGTTCGACAAGCTTGGAACCGACCTCACGGCGTTCTATAACAAGGCGAATCCGGTATTCGAAAAATCGGTCCAGCTCCTTGCCGATGCGATCCTCGGCGCGGCAGAAAAATCGACCGCAGCCATCGACTTCGCAACCACGACCGTCGCGCAAACCTGGAGCAAGGCGCTCGAGATCGCTTCCACGGCCGCTGAAGGCGCGCAGGCTGCGGCCGAAACGGTCACCAAAAATCTCGCGCGTTGGCAGAACGCGTTCTTCGACGTCTTTTCGACTTATTTCGATGGGCTTCCCGAAGAACTTGTCAGGGTGGGCAAGTCGGTTCTGGGATATTACAAGGCGGCATGGAACGATGTCGTCGGGCTGATCCACTACGACGGCAACCCCGCAAGCTACGCGATGAGGCTGACGGGAGTTGCTGCCGGTGCGCTGCTCGCGGTTTTTGACGGCATTGCCGAGTACAAGAAAGCTGGCGGATTCACGGCTCCGTTCTTTGCCTGGGCGGCGAAGACGGCTCTTATCACGGCGGTTGCGATTCCCGTCATTGGCGCGCTGTCGAGCCTGGCGATCTCGACCGCACCGGTTTGGGGCACCGTTGGCGTCGTCGCGTTCACAGGCGCTGGCCTTTATCTGGGCGTGCGGGCCGTCGCGACCAATCTCGTCGAGGCGTACGCCGACCAGCCGAATTCGATCCTCTATAAATCCGCCTCGACGGTCCTCGGCTATATGAAGACCTTCGAGGGGACCGCGGCCTCCTATTTGAAGCAGGCGGTGAGTTCTCTGCCATCGGCGACCCAAGCCCAGGAGCTTCTGGCCGGCATCACTAAGATCGCCATGGATACCTTTCAGATCGTCGGTACTGGCGGTGCGGGCTACACATACAACGAGAAGAACGCCGCGCTATGGGGATATGACGACGCTGTTCTGCTCGGCGGCGATCCCAATGACTGGCTCTTTCACTCCGGCTTCGGGTTCGCATCCGGAGGAAAAGGCGACGATGTCCTTGTCGGCGTATTCCCGAAGGTTCTCAATGCCGGAGAGAAGATTGGATTCCCTCTGGCAGATGGCCAGCCGGACACGCGGAAGGTTGCGCAAAGCGAATTGACCCTTGTCCTTGACGGTGGGGAAGGAAAGGATTGGGTTATCGCTGCAGGTGGACAGAAGGCGACGACTGCCGGCGGTCTTGGCCGCGACTGGATCTACAACACCTCAAACGGCGGCATCATCTGGGGCGACACCGTCGGCGGGACTTACGAAAAGCCCGTTCTCGATGCTCAGGGCAATCCCATCCTCAATCCGGACGGAACGCCCAAGACGACACCGTCCAAGGTCGAGGACACCGCCGCCAACGCCGACAACATCTGGTACTCGGCGAACACCATCGTCAAGGACGCGCAGCACCATGACGTGCTCAAGTTCTATGGTCTGACCCTAACCGGTGGCAATGCCGAAGGCGGCATTGCGGGTCTCGCGGCATTCGGCGGCGTCGGTGCCGTCGTCGGCTACACCAACTTTCTGACAACGGCTGCTGCAAACGGCGGCAAATACGATCCGGCGAAGTCGATCTATTTCGATCATTTGCTTCCGTGGATGACCTATGCGTTCCGACCCAATGCCCGCGGCGGGTTGGACATGTACGTCACCAACCAGTTCGATCAGTTGTTCACGGCGGTGTTCGGCGGCACCGCGAGCGACGCCTACAAGGCGCAGCAGGCGCTGGATGCGCAAGGCATCCTGAAGGGCTGGATGAAGATCGAGAACTTCGATCTCGTCGGCAGTTACATCGGATTCCAGCAGGCAGAGCTCACCGGCCAGGGCACTTTCGGCATGGTGTTTAAGGCGCCCAATCCGATCGCCGATCTGATGACGATGCTCGAGCCGCTGCTCGGGGTGTACGGCATTGCCATTGCCGCTCAATATGGCGGCAATACCCTGATCGATCAGGCCGTGACCCTTGGCGCCGCCGCGGCGCGGTTCGCGAAGGGCATGAAATGGGCGGACGGTGCCGATCCGCTGGTGATCGATCTCAATGGCAACGGTATCGAGACAACCGACCTCGGAGTCAGCCAGGTCTATTTCGACGTTGACCACGACCTGTTCGCCGAGCGCACCGGCTGGCTCAGCGGGAACGACGGCTTCCTGGTCCGCGACCTCAACGGCAATGGCGGGATCGACGACGTCTCGGAGATGTTCGGCGGGGTCGGGCAGTCCGGCTTTGCGCAGCTCGCTACGCTCGATTCCAACGGCGACGGCAAGATCACGGCCGCGGACGTGCTGTGGTCTGAACTCAGGGTATGGCAGGACCTCGATGGCGACGGCATCACCGACGCCGGCGAGCTGAAGACGCTCGATCAGCTCGGCATCATCAGCATCGATCTCGGCGCCACCGCGATCGACATCACCACGCCCGACGGCGCGCACCTGACCGGCGTCGGCGACGTCACCTTCCAGACCGGTGCCGTCAGGCACATGTACGACGCCATCCTGGCCTCGAACGACACCGACACCAAATATGCCGGCGAGGCCGGCCATGCGGTCTGGCAGTCGGGCTCGACGCTCGACGTCAAGGGCTTTGGGCGGGTGACCAACCTCGCGGTCGCCGCCGCCAACGACATCGCGTTCGGCGAGCTCGTGACCTCGACGGCGGCGGCGATGACGATTCCAAAGCTGCGCACGCTGGTGGCGCAGGTCGGCGACGTGCTTGGCGCCTGGGGCGAGGCGCTGGAGCAGACGCGCGAGCTGACGCCGGTCCTGGTCGGCACCGACGCGAACGGCAAGGCCGTGCTGCTCGACCGCGGCGTCTATGTCGAGGACGCCCAGGGCGGCCACTGGACGCTCGCCTCCGGCGCGCCGGTGCTGAACGCGCAGGGCCAGCCGATCGCGCGCGCCACCATGCAGGACGTGCTGGCGCAGGCGGCCGCGTCCGGCGCGAGCTGGCGCGTGGAGCAGACCTGGTCGCCGTCCGACCGCGACGCTGCGCTGACGGATCGCGATGCCGCGCCCTATCTGATGAGCGTCATCAACGGGCGCGCCGTCGTCCTCGACTACGGCATCAAGCAGGCCGACGGCAGCTGGAAGCTGGCCTCCGATGCCGCCACCAGCTACGCCAGCAAGGACGCCATCCTCGCGCTCGCCCATCCCACCGGCACCGAGTGGCGGACCGAGCAACTCGGCTTCAACCCCTACGCCAACCTTCCCGTTGACAAGATCGGCGTGCGCTTCACCGACGGCATCGCCGTCGACTACACCGTCAAGGTGACCGACCAGGACGGCACCTTCTATGTCTGGGCGCGCAATCTCGACCGTGCGCTGCAGCTGGAGTGGAAGACCGGCGATTCCCGGGAATTCAACCTGCGCAATTACGCGATCGACTTCGCCACGCTCGACGAGGTGAATTCGACCGACGATTCCACCTACCGCGTCGAGATGCTGACGCCGGCGCAATTCCACTTCGCGACCTCGCTCAGTGGCATCGACTTCCGCCCGGAAATGCTGACGGCGCAGCTCGACAATGCGACCGGGCACATCGCCTATGCCGTCGGCCCCGGCGGCAGCGCCAATCTGTCGACCGATCCGGCGCATTACGTCTCCGGCATCGCGACCATGATCGACATGCTGCAGCCGGTCATGACCGAGTACATCGCGACCTCGCGCCGCTATGCGGTGCGCGTCGCGATGCAGGGCGGCTTGAAGGATTTCTTCCGGGGGCTCACCTACGATCTCGCCTCCGACAGCTACAAGCCGACCACCAACCGCGAGCTCGCCCCGATGTTCGAGGCGATCTTTGCCGGTGCGCCGGCGAGCAACACGGGCGATGCCGTGTTCGACTACCTCGCGCAGTGGAACGGCATCCTGGCGCAGGTCTATCCGGATTATCACCCATCCGGCGAAGGCAATCTCGGCGGCTCTACGCTCGCGGTCAACCAGGCCTTCATTATGCAGATGATGCTGCCGGCCTTCGAGACCGTCGGCGTCGATCTCGACATCCGCGGCGTCGCGCACGCGCTCGGGATCAGTGACGAGCGCATCATTACCCACACGGCCGGCGACGTCATCGTCAACGGCACCGATGCGACCGACTATTTTTACATGACCGCGGGTAACCAGACCCTGCGCGGCGGCAAAGGCGCCGACTACTATTTCGTCGGGCGCAATTCCGGCGACGACGTCATCGACGACAAGGATTATGGCGACAGCGACGAGCTGCGCCTCACCGACGTGCTGTCGACCGACGTCAAGGCGATCCGCGACGGCGAAGATTTGATCCTGCAGATCCGCGGCCGCACCAACACCATTCGCCTGACCGATCAGTTCCTCGGCGAGAACAACGCGCTGCTGAGCAACGGCAAGCGGGCCGATTCCGGCGTCAGCGCCATCGTGTTCGCCGACGGCGTGGCCTGGGACCGCTTCCGCATGTCGATGGAGGTGCTCGACCGGGAGCGTGCCGCGGGGCAGTTCAACGACAGCCTGATGGGCTCGGGCTCGGCCGACATCCTCTGGGGCGGCAAAGGCAACGATTACATGAGCGGCGGCGCCGGCGGGGACATCTACGTCTTCCAGGCCGGCGACGGGCAGGACGTCATCGACGACCTCGGCAATTTCTCGTTCGGGCCGGTCAAGGCCGGCATCGACGTGCTCAGCTTCAAGGGCGGCATCAAGCTTGAGAATTTGAAGCTGATCCGCGACGGCGAAAGCCCCGATCTGCAGATCGTCTTCCTCGACGATAACGGCAATCCGACCGGCGACACGCTCGTCATCAAGGGCCAGTTCGCCGGCATCAGGACCGGCCTCGGCCTGTTCTCCGACGCGCTCGGCAGCAGCGACGGGCTCGACTATGTCGCGCCGAACCTGATCGAGCGTTTCGTCTTCGACGACGGCTCCAGCCTCGATTTCACGCAGATTGTGCAGAAGGTGCTGGAGAACGCCAAGACCGCGAACGACGATGCGATCTACGGCATGATCAATGCCAACACGCTCGACGGCGGCGCCGGCAACGACTTCCTGTCCGGCAAGGAGGGCGACGACACCTACATCTTCGGCCGCGGCTACGGCCGCGACGTCGTCCTCGACAACGCCATTCCCGGCCTGTTCGATCCGCCGCAGCACGACAAGCTGCAATTCGTCGACGAGATCCGCTGGACCGACCTCGACTTCCTGCGCGACGGCGCCAGCGACACGCTGCGCATGCGCATCAAGGGCACGACCGACGAGGTCGTGCTGCAGGACTTCCTCGCCACCGTTCCGATCCTCGGCTTCATCAACGTCATCGAGGACATCAAGTTCGGCGACGGCACGGTCTGGACCGGCTTCAAGCTGGCCCAGCACTACATCGACATCGCCAAGACCGCCGGCAACGACACCATCTACGGCTATGACGAGCTGTCCGACTCGATCGACGGCGGCGCCGGCGACGACCGTCTCGTCGGCTTCGGCGGCAACGACGTCTATTACGTCGCGCTCGGGGAGGGCAACGACACCATCCTCGACAGCTCGGGCAACGACCAGCTCGTGCTCTCCGGTATCGCCTCGACCGACGTCGACTTCTCCCGCACCGTGCTCGACCTGATCATCACCGTCCGCGCCACCGGCCAGCGCTTCGTGCTGGAGAACCAGTATGTCCGCGACGACGGCCAGACCTACGCGGTCGAGAGCCTGGTCTTCACCGACCGCACGGTGTCGTTCCTCGACGTCAATCCGGAGGACATCGATCTTGTCGGCACCAACGGCGACGAGACCATCACCGGCTCGAATTTCGCCGAAACGCTCGACGGACGCGGCGGCAACGACACGCTGGTCGGCGGCGACGGCGGCGACATCTACAAGTTCGACGCCGGCTACGGCCAGGACGTCATCGTCGACCGCCGCGTGCGCGCGAGCTGGTCGGACCGGCGCGGCGTGCACGTGCCGGTGGACGACGTCGTCCAGTTCGGCGGCGGCATCACCCGCGACAACGTCGTCTTCACCAAGGACGGCGACGACCTCTTGATTTCGATCACCGGCCGCACCGACACGCTGCGCATCCGCAACCAGTTCCGCGACGCCGAGGACGGCGTCGAGCTGTTCCGCTTCTTCGACGGCTCGACCATCAAGATCTCGGACGTCGAGCAATTGCTCCAGATCGCCGGGGGTAACCGCGGCGACAACATCATCACGGGCCTGCTCGAGCAGGAGAACGTGCTGGACGGGCGGCAGGGCGACGACACGCTCTACGGCGGCAACCGCGCCGACGCCTATGCGTTCTCCGCCGGTTACGGTTTCGATCGCATCATCGAGCGGCCGGACACGGCGGGCATCGTCGATCGCGTGGTGTTCGGCGCCTCCGTGCGTTTCGAGGACATCGTGGTCAGCCGCAACGGCAACGATCTCGTTATCGATCTCGGCAGCGGCCTCGATGTCCTGACCATCGTCAACGGCCTGTCGACCAGCCGCGTCGAGCAGTTCGAGTTCGCCGACGGGCGGATTCTGTCCATTGAGGCCATCATCGACCGCATGCTGACCGGCACTGCCGGCGACGACCACCTGATCGGCTTCGACAACCGCAACGACACGCTGTCGGGCGGGGCCGGCCAAGACGCGCTCGAGGGCGGCTTCGGCAACGACACCTATAAATTCGGCATTGGTGACGGCAGCGACAGCGTTGACGACGCCGGCGGCGTCGACAAGGTGGTGTTCGGCGAAGGCATCACGCCCGACCTCGTCCATTTCAGCAACATCGACGGCGATCTGCTGATCTCAATCGGAAACGGCGTCGACCGGCTCGCCATCCTGTCCGGCTATAGCGCAAGGCCGGTCGAGAGTTTCGTCTTCGCCGACGGCACGACGCTGTCGATCGAGGATGTGCGCGGCATCATCCGCGACGGCCTGTCGAACGCCAGCCAGGACCTCGTCGACCTGCGCGAGCTGCCGGCCGCCAGCACGCTGCATCCCGGCGCCGGCCATGACCGCCTGATCCTGGCCCAGGATTCGCGCGTCGTCATCGGCGCCTCGGAAGGTATCGACAGCGTCGAGATGCCCCCCGGCGTGACCAGCGCGACCATCGTGCTCGAAGCGTACGCCTCGAGCGATGCCGTGGTCAGGCTCGTCGCGACCGACTCGACCGACCTCATCGTCTCCTTCTCGTCGGGAAGCCAGCTGATCGTCAGGGGCGCGCTCGGCAATGGCAGCCTGCCGAACATCGAATTCGCCAACGGCGTCACCTGGAACGGGACCGCGCTGGTGCAGGCGGCCATCGCCGGGCAGGCGAGCGCGGGAAGCGACATCATCATCGGCAGCGGCCGCGCGGACGTCATTGCCGGCGGCGCGGGGGATGACCTCCTGAGCGGCGGGGCAGGCGACGACACCTACAATTTCACGCGCGGCGACGGCCGCGACGTGATCGACGACAGCTCCGGCAACGACACGCTGGCCATCACCGGCTATCGACCCGACGAACTGCGCGTCTCCCAGATCGACCCGGCGCGCAACGAGCTGGTGCTGTCCTTTGCCGATTCGACCGACCAGATCGTGCTGCGCTACGTCTGGGGGTGGAACGGCGTCGACGCGGTCCGTTTCAGCGACGGCACATCGTTCACGCTCGACCAGCTCCGCGACATGGCAGCCGACGTCGGGACCTGGCAGGACGACCGCATCGTCGGCTCCGCGCGCAGCGAGACGTTCAGCGGCGGGACGGGCGACGACGTGATCGTCGGCGGCGGCGGTGACGACGTCTACCGGTTCGGACGCGGCGACGGGCAGGATCGTATCGAGAGCAACGGTTCGGCCGACGGCAAGGGAACGCTCGTGTTCGGCGCTGGTATCGCGCTGGAGGACATCGTCACCACGCGAGATGCCGACGGCAATATCGTGCTGTCGATCAACGACACCGATGACCGCGTCACGCTGGTCGATCCCGCCGGCGACATCGATCCGGTGGTTGCGAAGATCGTCTTTGCCGACGGCCGCAGCCTCAGCTACCGGGCGCTTGCCGCCGCGATCGCATCGACCGACGGCGACGACCACGTCATCGTTCCCTCCGATCTCGCCAATCCCGACATCGGCTCGGTGATCTCCGGCGGTCTCGGCAACGATCACCTCGAAGGCGGAAGGGGCGCCGACGTCATCACCGGCGGCAAGGGTGACGATCTGCTGGAGGGCGGCAGCGGCGCCGATCTCTATTATTTCGCGCGCGGCGACGGGCAGGACACGATCGCCGATGTCGAGATCACTGATGCGTCCAAGGTCGACAAGGTCCATTTCGCGGCCGGTATCCTGCCGAGCGATATCCGCTTCCTCTCGGTCGGTCCGAACGACCTCGTGATCGGCCTCGTCGGCAGCGACGACCGCCTGACGCTCAAGGACATGTTCCGCGCCGGGAACAGCGCCACCGACTACGGGGTCGAGCAATTCGAATTCGCCGACGGTACGGTCTGGCAGCTCGCCGACATCGTCTCGCACGCCGCGGCATCGACCGGTGCAGGCGCCGACGCGATCGATTTCGGTCCGCAGCTCGACATCGCGATCACGCTCGATGGCGGTGCGGGCGACGATGTGCTCGCCGGTGGTATCGGCGACACCACCTACGTCTTCGGCCGCGGCTATGGCCGCGACACGATCCGCGAGGCGGCGAACGCAACCGGCTCCAGCGACACGCTGCGCCTGAACAGCGGGATCGTGCCGAGCGATGTCGTCGTCATCAGGGACGGCAACGACATCGTGCTGCGCTTCGTCGGCAGCGACGACCGGCTGACGATCGTCGGCCAGGCCACGGCGAGTGCGCCGCCGATCGACGTCGTGCGGTTCAACGACGGCACGCAATGGAGTGCTGCGACGCTGCTCTCGCGCGCGCTCACGCCCGACGCGGCCGAGCACGTGCTGCATCCGAGCAATCCGTCGGCCGATCCGTTCGCCGACCCGGTCTTCGCAGGCGCGGGGCCGGGATCCGGCGGGGGAGGATCACAGGAATCCTCGACCATCGGCCTTGCCCGCTACGATTCCGTCTCGCGGCCCGTCACCGGCCTTGCCGCGGTCGGTTCGGCCACGGACCTCGGCAACGGCACCTATCAATTGACGCCGGAGGCCGGTAGCAGGGCCGGCGCCGTCTGGGGCAGTATCGACCTGTCGCAGAACGTGATCTGGACCACGAAGATGTTCTTCGGTGCCAACGAGGGCGGTGCCGACGGCTTGTCCTTTGCCGTCCAGAACAAGAGCGCGGGCGAGCTGACGGGGTCGGGCGGCGGCGGGATGGGCACGCTGGTCTCCGGCTCGTTCGGCATCATTTTCGATACCTGGGGGCAGGCGACCGACTTCAGCCAGTTCGTCGTCAACGGCCAGACCGGCGACGACAATTTCGACCCGCGGCACGACTTCAGCCAGCTCGAGGACGCCGCCTGGCACGATGTCGTCATCAGCTGGGACGCAGCGAGCAAGACCTTCAGCTACAGCGTCGACGGAACGCCGATCGGGCGCAAGACCTATGATGTCGTCGGCAGCCTGTTCGGCGGCGATGGCGACGTCTGGTACGGCTTCGGCGCGGCCACGGGCGGCGCGACCAACGATCAGCGGGTCCAGATCCTCTCGGTGACCACCCTGCAAGGGGCCGGTGTCGACCCGTCGACGGTCGGGACCGTCGAGCAGATCGGCTCGGGCCTGTTCGCGCGGGAGCTCGCCGGTGCAGCCGCACAGAACAGATATGACGTTTTTGTGCCGCTTTCGCGTTGGGGCGATCGTGTCGACGTCGTCACCAACTTCAGGAGCGGCGATGCCGGCGACAGTCTCAACATCGCCATTGGCGAGGGATTGTCCGGGACGCTGCTGGCGCGTGCGGTCGGCTCCGACACGCTGATCTATTTCGCAGAGCAGGGAACGCAGCGTTTTGCCGACGCGCGGCTGCTGTTGCGTTTGGACAACGTCTCGCCGGCGAGCCTCACCAGCGTCAATTTCGCCGGCGCCGCCTTCACGGTGGTTGCCAACCAGACATTGACCGCCACCGGCGCGGTCCCCGTTCAAGGCGGTTGGGGCGACGACACGCTCAACGGAGACAATTCGGCCAACACGCTGTCGGGCGGCGCGGGCAACGACACGGTCGCGGATGCTCGTGACGGCAACGACATCCTGACCGGCGGGACCGGCAACGACTGGCTGCGCGGCGGCGGCGGCAACGACACCTATGTGTTCAACCGGGGGGACGGTCAGGACACCATCAGCGATTGGAATTACGGGACCGACACGATCCAGTTCGGTGCCGGCATCACGGCCGCCGACGTCGTGGTCACGCAAGGCAACAGCGGCCAGGATCTCATCGTCACCATCGCGGGGACCGACGACAGGATCACGATCGAGCGCGGCCTCAGCGCCGATTTCAACAGGATCGAACAGCTGCGGTTTGCCGACGGCAGCACGCTCAGCTACACGCAGATGGTCGATCGCTCGCTGACGCCGACGATCGGCAACGACACGTTTGCGGGGGACCAGTTTGCCAACACGCTCTCGGGCGGGGTCGGCAACGACACGATCCTGGACGCTCGCGAAGGCGACGACACCCTCATTGGCGGGGCCGGTAACGATTGGCTGCGCGGCGGCAGCGGCAACGACACCTATATCTTCAACCGGGGTGACGGTCAGGACGTCATCAGCGATTGGAATTATGGGAATGACACCATTCAGCTTGGCGCCGGCATCACGGCCGCCGACGTGGTGGTGACGCAAGGCAATGGCGGTCAGGACCTCATCATCGCCATCGCGGGAACCGAAGATAGGATCACGATCGAGCGCGGCGTCAGCGCCGATTTCAACCGGATCGAGCTGCTGCGCTTCAGCGACGGCAGCACGCTCAGCTATGCGCAGCTGCTCGACCGCTCGCTGACGCCGACCAGCGGCGACGACACGTTTGCCGGGGACCAGTTCGCCAATACGATATCAGGGGGGGCCGGCAACGATACGATCCTCGATGGTCGCGACGGCGACGATATCCTGATCGGCGGCACCGGCAATGACTGGCTGCGTGGCGGCAACGGCAACGACACCTATGTGTTCAACCGGGGCGACGGCCAGGACGTCATCAGCGACTGGAATTATGGCAACGACACTATTCTGTTCGGGGCCGGAATCACCGCCGCCGACCTGTCGTTGACGCGCGCCAGCAACGGCCAGGATCTGATCATCGCCATCGCGGGGACCGAGGACCGGATCACGATCCAGCGAGGCCTCGATACCGACTGGAGCCGGATCGAGCAGCTGCGCTTCGCCGACGGCAGCACGCTCAACTACACCGACATGCTCGCGTTGGCCGACGCCAATGACCGGAGCGGACTGACCCAGATCGGGGCGGTGCTCGGCAACGGCATCGCCGGGACCGATGCTGCCGAACTCCTCAACGCGTCAGCCTATGCGACTGGCGCCATATTGGATGGTCGCGGCGGCTACGATCAGCTGACGGGCAGCGCTTACAATGACGTCCTGACCGGCGGCGCCGGCAACGATTTGCTGACGGGCGGCGCCGGCGCGGACACCTACCGGTTCTCCGCGGGCTTCGGCCAGGACACGATCGAGGAATCGACCTCGAACGGCAGCAACAACGTCATCGTGTTCGATTCCTCGCTCTCGATCGATGATTTCGTGCTGGAAGCCTATGTTTCGACCGACGGCAACGGCAATTCCGATTTCGGTCAGGCCCGGCTGCGCTTCACCGGCAGCGACGACCGGATCACGATCGCCGATCTCGATACGATCCAGCAGATCCGTTTCGCCGACGGCACCGTGCTCGACAGGCAGCAGATGTTGGCCCGCGCGGTCAGCCTCTCCAGCAACGACAGATCCATCTCGCCGTCGGATATCCCGACTCCGATCCCGCTGAGCGGATCTGCGAAGGACGACCTGCTCGAAGGCCATGGCACCGACGATACGCTCCTCGGCGGCGCAGGTAACGACCGCCTCTATGGCGGCGACGGTGCTGACGTCCTGAGCGGCGGGACCGGCAATGATCTCCTGTCCGGTGGCGCTGGAGCCGACGTCTATCGGTTCTCGGCGGGCTTCGGTCACGACACGATCGACACCGGCGACACCGGGCTCGACTGGATCGAATTCGATTCCAGCCTGACGCCTGACGACATCGAGCTGCTGCGTCCCGATGACCGGTACGAGGGCGGCGGTCTCACCGACGACTTGCTCGTGCACGTGAAAGGCACCGAGGACGTCATCGAAGTCCGCTATACGCTGAGCACGGACCCCTACCAGAGCATTGCCGGCATCCGCTTCGCGGATGGGACGACCTGGACGCTGGCCGACATCATCAACGCCGCGGTGCCGGCGCCGGGCATCAACGTGCAGGGCGCGATCTCGGACGATACGCTGATCGGCACGGCGTACAACGATTCCCTCAATGGGGGTGGCGGCA
This sequence comes from Bradyrhizobium sp. TM233, assembly GCF_036247965.1. Classification (NCBI taxonomy): domain Bacteria; kingdom Pseudomonadati; phylum Pseudomonadota; class Alphaproteobacteria; order Hyphomicrobiales; family Nitrobacteraceae; genus Bradyrhizobium; species Bradyrhizobium sp. TM233. The sequence continues at coordinate 23,027 of NZ_BTIG01000022.1, forward strand.
ACGATACGCTGATCAGCGGTGCCGGCGACGATTTCCTGTGGGGCGCGGAAGGCGACGACATCTTGGACGGCGGCGCAGGCAGCGATCTCCTGATCGGCGATGCCGGCTCGGACATTTATCGCTTCTCCAGCGGTTTCGGCAACGATGTCATCAATGATGTCCGCGACGCCGGCGCGATGAACGCGATCGTTTTCGATTCGACCGTCGCGGTCTCCGACATTGCCGTCTACTTCTCGCAGTACGGCGATTTGATCCTGAGATCAGTCAACTCGGACGATTCCATTACCATCGGCAGCGCCTATGCCGATGATACCGTTGGTGTCGATGAGGTCCGTTTCGACGACGGGACGATCTGGACCCGCGACCAGCTCGTTGCCGCCGCCGTGGCACTGCCGGGCAGCGTGATCCAGGGCGACGCGACCGATCAGACGCTGACCGGCACCTCCTTGGACGACCGTATCGACGGCGATGCCGGCAACGAAACCATCATCGGTGGCGTCGGCAACGATATCCTGAACGGTGGAGACGGCGCCGACATCCTGATCGGCGGTGCTGGCCACGACGAAATGGACGGAGGATACGGTAACGACGTCTATCGCTTCTCGGCCGGATTCGGCTCGGACACGGTTTACGTCACGCCGTACTATGCGGACGACACCGACGTCATCGAGTTCGACGCGACGATTGCGGCTGCGGATGTCCGTCTCACTTTCGAAGGAGATGGTTACCCGCCGAGCATGCTGCTGACGATCGACGGCAGCACCGACCAGATCATGCTGAACGGGCTGCATGCGTCCACGGAGATCCATTTCGCCGACGGCACGATCTGGACATATGACGACATGGCCGCGCTCGCCGCGCCGTGGCTGGGCGTCAACCTGCAGGGCGACCAGGGCGCCGACGTTTTCGGAACCAGCGGCTCGGACAAGCTCGAGCCCAATTACGGCGTCGCGTCCACCCTCAAGGGCTTTGCCGGCGACGACATCCTCAACGGCTCCACCGGTGACGATATCCTGGACGGCGGCACCGGCGACGACCAGATGCAGGGCAACCAGGGAGCCGACACCTACCGCTTCTCGGCCGGTTTCGGCCAGGACCAGATCTACGAGTGGGGCGCCGAGGTCAACCACATCGTCTTCGACTCCTCTATCTCGTCCAGCGACATCATCATCGAGCACGAGTCCGGTTATAACGGCGACATTACCTATGCCGACGTGATCTTGCGCGTTGCGGGGACTGAAAACCGTATTACGTGGGGTGGCGGCTTCGGCTCCGGTGATTTCGACGTCCGGTTTGCCGACGGCACCGTCTGGAATTCCAACGATATCAGGGCGCGCTGGAGTCAGATCGAGCATCCGTATCAAGGCGGCACGCCGTTGGTCGGAGGCGCGACCAACGACAGCATGTACGGCTCGGTCGGCGCTGACGTCATCGAAGGGGGCGGTGGCAACGACTATCTGGACGGCAATTCCGGTGGCGACATCCTGGTCGGAGGGACCGGGTCCGATCAGCTGTATGGCGGCGTCGGCGGCGATGTCTACCGCTTCTCTGCCGGCTTTGGCGAGGACTGGATCCACGACTCCGTGTACGGCGCGGACGTCAATGTCATCGAGTTCGACGCGACGATCGACCCGGCGCAGGTGAGCGTCCTGTCGGACGCCCCCGATCTCATGAGCAACTACTATCTGTCCATTGCCGGTACCGAGGATCGCGTCTGGGTCTCGCGCTACGCCCATGACGCCGTGATCTCGCAGGTCCGTTTTGCCAACGGCACGGTGTGGAGTGCTGCCGACATCGAGGCGCGGCTGACCTATTCGAACCGGCCGACGCTCGTGAGTTCGGCAAGTGGCGCGCAGATGGTCGGTACTGCCGGCAGCGACACCCTGACCGGCACGGCCGGTTCGGACGACATCAACGGCGGCGGATCGGTCCAATGGCAGCCGGTGGGCGCCAACCTGATCGTCAACGGCAGCTTCGAGCAGCTTGCCGCGGATGCCAGCCCGCAAAGCTGGGGCTATTCGGCAACGAATTTGCCGGGCTGGACCCGGATCAACAGCACGCAGCCGGGGACGACGCCGGGCATCGAGCAGATGACATCCGGCTACAATGGCGTCACTGCGACCAACGGCAATTACTGGCTTGATCTCGACGGGACAGGCACTGGCGGCGGCAACAGTAACGTGCAGATCGCACAGGACGTGACGGGTCTCACCGAGGGCGAGACGCTCCTGGTGCAGTTCGACCACGCCAACCGCACCTGGGACTGGAACGGCTCGTTCGACGTGCTGTGGAACGGCACGGTGGTCGCCAGCTTCAACAATACCGGCACGGCGATGGTGCGCTCCAGCGTGCTGGTGACGGCAGCCGCCGGCACCAACCAACTCAGCTTCCGCGGCACCGGCAATCAGGACGGCGTCGGCGCCTCGCTCGACAATGTGAGCCTCACGCGTACGCAAGCCGTTCCGAGCTCGGCGATCGGCAACGACGTCCTGTCCGGCCTCGATGGCGACGATCTCGTCCGGGGCGGTGCCGGAGACGATGTGATCTCCGGAGGCAACGGCAACGACACACTCAACGGCAATGGCGGCAACGACACCATCAACGGCGATGCCGGCAATGACATCCTGATCGGCGGCAAGGGTATCGACAATCTGGTCGACGGCCAGGGCAACGACGTCTACCGCTTCGCAGCCGGCGACGGTCAGGACACCATCACCGACGCAAACGGAACCGACCGGATCGAATTCGGCGCCGGCATCAACCCGGCCGACGTCAAGGTCGCGCTGGTCGGCAATTCCTCGACGCTCGTCGTCACATTCCGCAACAGCGACGACCGCATCACCATCAACAACGGCTCGGCCAGCGACGGCAGGGCCATCGAGGCATTCACCTTTGCCGACGGCACCGTGTGGACCTTCGCCGACATCGCGGCGCGCTGGAAGACGCCGACTGCGGGTGCGGACCTTATTCTCGGCACCGCGAACGGCGAGACCCTCGCGGGCGGGGCGGGCAACGACAGCCTGATCGCCTTCGGCGCAGCCACGCTGCTCGGCGAAGCCGGCGACGACACCCTGACCGGAGCGAACGGCGCCGATATCCTGGTCGGCGGCACCGGCAACGACACGCTGAATGGCGGACAAGGCGACGACGTCTACCGTTGGGGCCGCGGCGACGGCAGCGACACGCTCACCGATACCGGCGGGACCGACCGCGTCGAGATCGGCGCCGGCGTCGCGCCTGGCGACATCAAGGTCACCTCGCCGGACGGACGCAGCTTCGTCCTGCGGATTCGCGACACCGGCGAGGAGCTCAAGCTCACCGATGTGATCGCGAATACGGGCAACGTCATCGAGAGCATTGCCTTCGCCGACGGCACCGTCTGGACGATGAACGATCTGAGGGATCAGTCGTACATCGGCGAGGACGCCGCCGACACCATGACCGGAACCAGCGACGCGAACCGCCTCGACGGGCGCGGCGGCAACGACAATCTCTCCGGCCTCGGCGGCAACGACGTGCTGCTCGGCGGCGCCGGCGACGACACGCTCAATGGCGGGACGGGAGACGATCGTCTGGTCGGCGGTCTCGGCAACGATGCGCTGTCGGGCGGCGCCGGTGCCGATACCTACGTGTTCGCCGCTGGTGACGGCAACGACACGATCACCGACGGCGGCGATGCAACGAGCGATACGTTGCGGATCGAAGGCTATAGCCTGTCGCAGATCCGCTTCGGCGCGGTCGGTCAGGATCTGATCATCCGCTTCGCCGGAAGCGCCGATCGCATCATCGTCCGCAACGGCCTCGGCAGCAGCGTCAGCGATCTCGTCGACGCCTTCGAGATTGCGGCCGACGGTGTCACGCTGTCGCTTGCCGACGTGCGCGGCCGTCTGGTCGAGGACGTCGCCGTCAGCGGCGAGTTCCTGGTCGGCGGTGCCGGCGATGACGTGCTCACCGGCGGCACCGGCGACGACTATCTCAAGGGCGGCGAGGGGGCCGACATCCTGTCGGGCGGTGCCGGCAACGATCAGTTCGGCGACATTTCCGCCGACAGCTCCGTCGACACGCTGACCGGCGGCGCCGGGCGCGACACCTATTACTACCTGCCGGTCCGGCAGGGTGCGGCGGCCATCGTCGCCGACGTCATCACCGATTTCCAGGCAGGCGCCGGCGGCGACGTCATCCGCCTGATGACCAGCAATCCCAATCCGTTCGAGGGCGGCAACATCTTCCTGACGCAATCGGGCAGCGATGCAGTCGTCATGATGCGGGCGACGTCGGGGCCCGACCAGGAGCTGGTACGCCTGCTCGGCGTCGACGCCACGACGCTGACCTCGGCCAATTTCGACGGCGTTCCGATCGCGATCGACAATTCGATCAGCATCAATGATGACGATGCCGGCCACGTCCTCAACGGCAGCGCCCTCGATGACCGCATTTTCGGCAATGGCGGCAACGACGTCATCAGCGGCTTCGGCGGCAATGACCGGCTGGCCGGTGGCGCGGACAACGATTTGATCGATGGCGGCCTCGGCAACGACCTGATCGCGGGCCAGGAAGGCAACGACCAGATCGTCGGCGGCGGCGGCAGCGACATCATGTCGGGCGGCTCCGGCGATGACGTCATCACCGGTTATGGCGACGGCAGCTTCGCGACCGACACGGATGTGTTCGAGGGCGGCCAAGGCGATGATCAGCTGGCCGGCGGCACCGGCACGGACGTCTACCGCTTCGCGCGCGGCGACGGCCGCGACACCATCTCCGACCTCGGCGGCACCGATCGTCTGGAATTCGCCGCTGGAATCGCGGCGGCCGACGTCAGCGTCGTGCAGATCGGACGCGACGTAGAATTGCGCATCAACAACGAGGGTGGTCGGATTCGCGTGACCGGCGCGCTCGACGGCGCCAGCGCCATCGAGACGATCGCCTTTGCCGACGGCACCAATTGGACCTGGAACGACGTGCTGACGCGATCCCTGCAGGGATCGAGCGGTGACGACGTGCTTGCGGTTCCCGCGAGCTTCCAGGGTAATCTCGTCACCCTCGACGGCAAGGCGGGGAACGACACCCTGCAAGGCAGCGCGGGAGCCGACACGCTGATCGGCGGCACCGGCAATGATGTGCTGCAGGGCGCGGGCGGCGACGACACCTATGTGTTCGCCCGCGGCGATGGTCAGGACGTCATTCTCGACGCATCCGGCACCAACACGCTGAGCTTCGCGGCAGGTATCCTGTCGAGCGATATCCGCGTCGTGCGCGGCGCGGCCAATCTGGTGCTGGAAATCATCGGTACCGGTGATCGCGTCGATCTCGGCTCTCCGGCGACGGCGGACATGGGCGTCTCCCGCGTCACCTTCGCCGACGGCACGGTCTGGACCGCATCGACCCTAATCGCGCTCGCCCGCACGGCGACGGGCGGCAACGACGTCATTCGCGGCGACGATCTCGACAATACGCTCGCCGGGGGCGCCGGCGATGATCTGCTGATCGGCAATGGCGGGGCTGACGACCTCGACGGCGGCACCGGAAACGATCGCCTCGAAGGCGGTGCCGGCGACGACACCTACCGGTTCGCGGCCCATGGCGGCCACGACCGCATCGCCGATACGGCCGGCAACGACACGCTGCTGCTGGCGGCAGATATCGTCCCTGACGACATCACGGTGTCGCAGAGCGAGGACGGCGCTGATTTCACGCTGATCGTCAAGTCGACCGGCGCGCGCATCACCATCGAAGGCGCGCTCGGCGCAGGCGGCATCGAATCGATCCGCTTTGCCGACGGCACGGTGTGGGGAGCCAGCGACCTGATCGCACGCGCGCCGAGCTTTGCCGACGATTTTCTGACCGGCGATGCCGGCAACAACGTCATGGTCGGTGGTCTCGGCAACGATCATTTGTCCGGCGGTGCCGGCAACGACACCTACCGCTTCGCCCGCGGCGACGGCAGCGACGTCATCAACGACAAGGCGTCGTCCGCGGCCGACCGGCTCGAGATCAGCGGCTACTCCGCCGCCGAGATCAGCTTCCACCGCATCGCCGCCGACAGCGACGATGTCGCGATCCGCTTTGCCGGAACGACCGACCAGATCGTTATCGTCGATGCGCTCGCCGCCAACTCCGCCGGGGTCGAGACGATCGCACTCGCCGACGGCACGCAGTACACCGTCGCCGATATGAAGCTGGCGATCCTCGCCAGCCTCACCACCGACGGCAACGACATCATCATCGGCACCGACGGCGCCGACACGTTGATGGGCGGCAAGGGCAACGACCTCATCGACGGCGGTTACGGCAACGACACCTATCTCTATCGCCGCGGCGACGGCGACGACCGCATCAACGCGGTCGGCAAGGGCACCGACGTCCTGAGCCTGACCGACTACAACGTCGCGGACGTCGTCTCCGCGGTCCGCGCCGGTCCCGACAGCAACGATCTCGTGCTCTCCTTCGCAGGCGCGGGCGATCGCGTGGTGCTGATCGACGCCCTCAGTCCGTCCAACAATCCGGCGTTCGGCCTGTCGGTCCGTTTCGCCGACGGCACGGTCTGGAATCGCGACGCGATGCGGGCCCGCGCGCTGTCGGATATCGACGGCAGCGGCAATGACAATGTCTACGGCTTCGACGGCAACGACACCTTCGCCGCGCGGGCGGGCAACGATCTGCTCTCGGGCGCAGCCGGCGACGATCTCTATCAGTTCAGGCGCGGGGCTGGTAACGACACGGTCGTCGATTCCGGAACGGGTGGCACCGACCGGATCCAGATTGCGGACTTCACCTCGGCCGAAGCCCATGTCGAGCAGCTCTATCGCGGCTCGGATGCCGTCGTCATCCGCTTCACCGGCAACAGCGCCGACAGCGTGACCGTGTTCGATGCGCTCTCGGCCGATGCCAAGGGCATCGAGAGCTACGTCTTCGCCGACGGCGTGGTCTGGACCAAGGAGACCCTGCGGGAGCTGCTGGGCAACCGTGCTCCGACGGCCCTCGGCGACGGCTTCTTCTCGGTCACCACCGGCGTCGAGCTCGTCATCAAGGCGACCGATCTGCTCCGCAACGATTTCGACGCGGACGGCGATGCGCTGACGATCGTCGGGGTCGATGCCGGCACTTCCGGCGTTGCCACCATCGATGGCCAGGGCAACATCCACTACACCGCGACCAACGGATACTACGGCTCCGCCTCGATCAGCTACACGATTTCCGACGGCCACAACGGCTTTGCCACGGCTTCGGTCGATCTCAAGGTGCGCCCGGTCGCAACGGCCTATCCGGATACGGGCTTCACCGTCGCCGAGGACGGCTCGCTGGTGATCCGCGTCGAGCGGCTCTTGGCCAACGACCTCGACGGCGACCGCATGATCGTCGGCCAGGTCTATCAAGCCGTCAACGGGACGGTGGCGCTGGCCAGCGACGGCAACATCACCTTCACGCCGAACGCCGATTTCAACGGCACCGCCGAGTTCAGCTACGTCGCGAACACGCCCGAAGGCGGCCGGGCCGAAGCCAAGGTGACGATCCAGGTCACCGCGGTGAACGATGCGCCGGTGGCGCATGACGATGTTGTCGATGCGACGCCCGAAAGCACGGGCTTCACGCTCGATCCGAGCACGCTGAGCGCCAACGACAGCGACATCGATCACGACGGGCTCTCGGTGCAGTCGGTGATCTCCAATGCGGACGTCACCGTGACGATCGGCGACGATGGCCTGATCCATGTGATCCCGCGCGCCTATTTCTGGGGCAACGCTCACTTCGACTACGTCGTCGCCGATCCCAGCGGGGCGACCTCGACGGGCCGGGTTAGCTTCACCGTGACGCCCGTCAACGATCCGCCGGAGCTGCACGACGACCGGTTCGAGACCACCGACAACGGCGACCCGATCCGCGAGGACAACCCGATCGTGATCGGCGCCGACCGGCTGCTCGCCAACGACATCGAGCACGACGGCGAGACCATGACGCTCACCGCCGTCCGCAACAGCCATGGCGGCAACGCCGTGCTGCTCGAGAACAACACCGTCCTGTTCACGCCGACGCCCAATTTCAACGGCGATGCCTGGTTCGAATATCAGGTCGACGACGGTCACGGTGGAACCGCCTGGGCCCGCGCGACGCTGGCCTATCAGCCGGTCAACGACCTGCCGGATGCCCGCAACGACAGCTATACCGACCAGAGCCTGCCGATCCTGCGCGGCACGGAAGACCATTCGATCGAGATCCCGATCATCGACCTGCTCAAGAACGACAGCGACATCGAAGGCTTCGCGGTGCAGTTCGAGAGTGCCGGCAACGCGGTGCATGGCGACATCGAGGTCACCGACCACGGCACGATCATCTTCACGCCGGATGCCGATTTCTGGGGCGAGGCGTCGTTCAGCTATCTCGTCCGCGACAACGAAGGCGCGGTCGACGGCGCTACCGTCACGATGTGGTTCGAGAACGTCGGCGACGCGCCGCCGGTCGCGCATCGCGATGTCATCTATGTCAACGAGGATATCCCGACCGTCATTCCGATTTCGGCACTGCTTGCCAACGACACGGACGTGGACCGCGATCCGCTCCGCTTCCTGGGCTGGCGGCTGTCGACGACGCTGGATGCGCTGGTGTTCGGCGGCGATGCCGGCCAGAAGCTGAACGGTACCATCGAGTTCGATGCCGACGGCAACCTGGTGTTCACGCCGAACCGGGACGCGAGCCAGAGCTCCGGTTTCGTCTACGGGGTGACCGACGACGCCGACGGCTCGGCGGAAGGCTATGTCGACATCATCATCGTCCCGACCAACGACGATCCGACCGTCGGCCAGGACGAAGGCTTCGTCACGCCGCTCGATGCGCCGCTGGTGCTGCGCGTCACCGATCTCTTGAAGAACGACTACGACATCGAGCAGGCCGATCATGACGGCGACGGCGTGATCGACGACGACCTCGACAACCCGAACCGGGCCCGCCCGACCTTCGTCGGCGTCGACGGCGTCTACGATGCCGATGCGCTCGCGCTCGGCCAGCGCGTGCCGCGCGGCACGGCCGAGGTGGTCGACTGGAACGGCGAGAAGTTCATCGTCGTGCACTTCGCGGCCGGCTTCACCGGCCAGGTCGCGGTCGAGTACCGCATCGCCGACACCGACGGCGCGACCGACACCGGCTTTGCGATGGCGTCGGTGGCCGACAGCTATAACGGCCTGCTGCGTGGGACGGCGAAGGCCGACTACCTCGTCGGCACCGAGGGCGCGGATCTGATCCAGGCGCTCGGCGGCAACGACTTCGTGCTGGGCGGCGGCGGCAACGACCGGATCGAGGCCGGCACCGGCGACGATCAGATCGATGCAGGGGCCGGCGACGACTGGATCGACGCGGGCGACGGCGCCGACCGCATCACGGGCGGCGACGGCTACGACACCGTCAGCTTCGAGAATTCCGATTTCCTCGTGCGCGCCGACCTCGAGTCGCGTGTCGGCCAGGGCGGCTATGCGCAAGGCGACACCTATATCGGCGTCGAGGCGCTGATCGGTTCGCAATATGCCGATCAGCTCGGCGGCGATGCCGCCGACAACCGGCTCGAAGGACGTGACGGCAACGACATCCTGGAGGGCCGCGGCGGCAACGACACCCTGCTCGGCGGCGCGGGCGACGACGTCCTGACCGGCGGGGCGGGGGCCGATGTGCTCGACGGTGGCCTCGGCAACAACACGGCCGATTACAGTTTCGGTGCGACCGGCGTGTCGATCTCGCTGGCGTCAGGCACCGCCCATGGCGGCGACGCCGAGGGCGACGTCCTGACCAATATCCAGAACCTGGCCGGGACCGACGCCGACGACACGCTGGAAGGCGATTTGCTCGCCAACATCCTGTCGGGCGGTCGCGGCGACGATATTCTGATCGGCAATGCCGGCGACGACACCCTGATCGGCGGCCGCGGTGCGGACCAGCTGATCGGCGGCGACGGCATCGATACGGCGGACTACACGCTGTCGACGGAAGGGGTCACCGTCGACATGGCCAATGGTGCCGCCGGCGGTGGCGATGCGCTCGGCGATACCTTCTCCGGGATCGAGATCGTCCAGGGCTCGTATCAGGACGATACGATCAGAGGTGACGCCGGCGACAACCGCATCCGCGGCGGCCGCGGCGCCGATATCATCGACGGACGCGGCGGCTTCGACATCGCCGATTACAGCCGTGCCGACGAGGGCGTCGCGGTCAATCTGGCGACCGGCCTCGGCACCGCCGGCGAGGCGGCCGGCGATCAGCTCACCTCGATCGAGATGCTGGTCGGATCGCTTTGGAACGACCAGCTCACCGGCAGCGCCGGCGACGACTGGTTCCAGGGTCTTCGCGGCAACGATGCGATCGCCGGCGGGGCCGGCTCGGATACCTATGTGTTCGGCTTCGACGACGGCCAGGACGTCATCACCGAGCAGGGTGCGGAGACCGACACCGACCGCCTGGTGCTGTCGTCGGCGATCGCGCCGAAGGACGTCTCCGTCATCCGCGAGGGCAACGACCTCCTGCTCGAATTCGAGCGGCAGGATGGCTTCCTGATCGACACCGTGCGCGTCACGGACCACTTCCTCGGCGCGCAGAGCGGCATCGAGGAGATCGTGTTCTCTAACGGAACGGTCTGGGATCGCGACCGCATCGATCAGCTCCAGCAGCTCGGCCGCTTCAATGCCGCCGACGACATCGTGCATCTCGGCGTCGAGGATGAACCGGTCGTGATCGATCCGGCGACCCTGTTCGCCAACGACGCTGACAGCGCGGTCAACCTGACGCTCGCCGGCGTCGGCAATGCCGTGAACGGCACCGTGCATGTGCGCGAGGACGGGAAGATCGAGTTCTTGGGCGCGCCGAACTACAACGGCGATGCCTTCTTCAACTACACCGTCCGCGACCAGTTCGGCCGCGAGTCCACGGCCCGGGTCGAGGTCGATCTCGCACCGGTCAACGACGCGCCGACGGCGGTGGATGATGCGCTGGTCTATGGCGTCGAGGACCAGATCCTGCGGATCCGGATCGACACGCTGCTCGCCAACGATTTCGACGTCGATGGCGACGCCGGTCTGGAAGGGCTTCACATCGTTTCGATCGCGCCGCTGACCAACACGTCCGGACAGGCGATCGACAGCTACAAGGATCCCGACTACAGGTTCGAGGGCAGCAACGTGACCGCCCGGCTGGATGGCGACTACATCCAGTTCAAGCTGCGTCCGGACTATTTCGGCGCGGCAGGGTTCGTCTACACGCTGGCCGACGCCAGCGGCGCGACCTCGACCGCCAAGGTCGAAATCTCGATCTCGCCCGTCAACGACGCGCCGCGCGATCGCGACACCTATCGCTGGATCCGTCTCGGACAGGATACCACCGTCACGGTCGCTGACCTCTTGGCCAACACCTACGACATCGAGGGCGACGGCTTCACCTTCGTCGGCCTGCATGGCGGTCTCGACAACAACCCCGCCAACAATGGCAGCCTGGTGTTCGACCAGGCAACCGGCACCATCACCTTCACGCCGGCCTCGCTCGGGCAGGCGAGCATCGAATATGACGTGATCGACGCGCGCGGCGCGGCGGCGACCTTGACCTATGACTTCAAGGTCAAGCCGCTCAACGATCCGCCGAAGGCCTACAACGACTATGGCTACCGGACGCTCGAGGACCAGATCCTCGTGATCGACCCGGCGACGATCCTGGCCAACGACACCGACGAGAACGGCGACACGCTGGTGCTCGACAGCATCGCCCGGTTCGCCGATGGCGGTAAGGTGCGCCTGCGCGACGACGGCATGATCGAATTCCGGCCGACGCCGGACTACAACGGCACCGCCGGCTTCCAGTACACGATCAGCGACGGCCATGGCGGCACCTCGTCCGCCTATGTCGCGATCACGGTCTTGCCGCGCAACGAAGCTCCGATCCTGCGCAACGACTATGTCAGCGGCCTGGAAGACGGTCCGCTGTTCGTGATCCCCGGCGAGGCGTTCGGCAACGACATCGACGCGGACGGCGACGTGCTGTTCTTCAAGCGCTCCACCGTGCTCGGCGTGGTCGACCACCGCTATCTGTCGGTCGGCTACAACGTCAGCGCGGCCCTGGCCGACGGCTCGGCCCTGCCGTCCTGGCTGCAGTTCGATCCCGCCACCATGCGGTTCACGGGATCGCCGCCGGCCGGAATGGACCCGCTCTCCGTCGACGTCTGGGTGAGCGACCCCTCGAATGGGCGGATCTTCAATACGCGGTTCGAGCTGACGGCCGGCGAGATCTCGGGCGGCTTCGACGCCAGAACCGATGTCCTGAGGGGTTACGAGATCCGCTCCGCCTTCGCGGTCGACTACGAATTCGATGCGTCCGATCTTGGCGCGGACACGACCGTTACCGCCAAGCTCGCCGATGGCTCCGTGCTGCCGTCCTGGCTCAGCTTCAACGCCCAGACGCTGCAGTTCTCGGGAACGCCGCCCGAGGGGACGACGGATCCGATCAACGTCCAGCTGACCTTCACGCATTCGGCCGCAGGCGGCGGCAGTCCAAAGACCTTCACCGACAGCATGACGCTGGATCCGGCCACGCTGCCGGCCGGCGTCACCTATGACAGCCAGATCGCGCTGCTCGACACCAAGAGCGGGACAGTTTCGGCCTCGATCATCGGCGGCCGCCCGTTGCCGGATTGGCTGTCCTTCGACGCGGCGACGCGCACGGTCAGCCCGAGCGGCTTCGCGCCGGACGCGGATGCGCAGCTGGCGCGCCTGCAGGTCGTGTTCACGCCGGCGCCGCGCGTGCTTCCCGACGGGACCTATGCGTCGAGCAACCGGGGCTTCACGCTGGAATTCGTCGTCGATCCGCACGGCGATCTCGCGGGCCAGATGACGGCGATCAACCAGGCGCTGGAAGGCGATGCCTATTTCGCGGGCCAGGGCCTGTTCGCGCTCGACCTGAAGGGCGCCGGTGCGATCACCGCGACCCGCGAGAGCGGCGCGCCGCTGCCGGACTGGCTGAGCTTCGACCCCGCCACCTTCACCTTCTCCGGCATGCCGCCGGCGAACTGGGTCGGCGCCGTACCTGTCCGCCTCGATATCGCTGCCGGCAACGGCCATCCGGCGATGTCGATCATCACCGAAGCCGTGGTCGACGACACCTTCAAGATTGCGCCGTTCCCGGCCTCCACGGTCGTCTCGCCCGGGCAGATCAACGTCGCGGTTCCCACCGACTTCAACGGCACGGTGGTGCTGAGCTATGACGCCACCGACGAGAAGGGCGGCGTCTCCGGCAATCCCGCGCTGATCTTCTACGACGTGAAGCCGACGCGCGAGCGGCCGGACACAGCGGTCGACAATCTGACGGGGCGCGAGGGCCAGTCCACGCGCTTCGCGGTGACCGACCTGCTGCGCAACGACTTCGATCGCGACCGCGATGCGTTGCGGATTCTGTCGCTGGGGCAGCCGGCCAACGGCTCGCTGGTCATTGAGCTCGCCCATGCCAATATCGCGCCGCCCGCCAGCCTCGGCCAGCTCGACGGTGCGGTCTGGAGCGCGACGCTCGCGGACGGCTCCGCACTGCCGGGCTGGCTCACGATCGACAGCGCGACCGGCGCGCTCTCAGGCGACGTCCCGCTCGCGTTCGCCTCGAGCCTAGACATCCGTTTCACCCGGACGCTGGGCGGCGATAGTCAGAGCGCGACCTTGAGCCAGCGCTTCGACGGCAATTTCGGGGCCTTCGCGGTGTATACGCCGGCGGATGCCTTCTCCGGCGATGACGGCTTCAGCTATGTCGTGACCGACGACCGCGAAGGTCCTTCGACCGGCTCGGCCATCGTGCACGTCGCCGCCGTCAACGATCCGCCGACCACGGTCGAGGATAATGTTGCGGCGATCGAGGATACGCCGCTTCTGATCGACCCGGCGACGCTGCTCGCCAACGACTACGACGTCGACAACAACCCGATCCGCTTCGTGGACGTCGCCAATGCCACGCATGGCACCGTCAGCTTCGACGGCACCCATATCGTGTTCACGCCCGACCACAATTTCGAGGGCGTCGCGACGTTCGAGTACGTCGTGACCGACGACACCAACGGATCGAGCACCGGCAAGGTCAAGGTCAACGTCGCCTCGACCAACCACGCGCCGGTCGCCGCGACCGACGTGTTCGCGACCGAGGAGGACACGCCGTTCGAGTTCACGACGGCCGACCTGCTCGGCAACGACAGCGATGCCGACGGCGACACCATCACGTTCCAGTCGCTGTCGCGCAGCGCCGGCAATGGCCGTATCGTCGAGCTGCCCGACGGACGCTGGCAGTTCGTGCCGAACGAGAACATCAGCGGCGCGGTCAATTTCAGCTACACGATCTCCGACGGGCGCAAGACCTCGACCGGGACCGTCACGTTCAACGTCGCTGCCGTGAACGATGCGCCGATCGCCAATCCGGACGGAGCAGGGACGGCCAACGATCCCCTGGGTCTGTTCAGGACGACCCAGGACCAGGCCATCACGATCGACTTCGCCGCGCTGATCGCCAACGACCGCGACGTCGAAGGCGACAGCTTCGAAATCGTCGAGATCTTCGATGGCGACCAGGGCACGGTGGTTCGCGTCGGTTCGACCGCGGTCTTCACGCCGAACGCCGGCTATATCGGCGATGCCGGCTTCCACTATCGCGTCACCGACAGTCATGGCGCCTCCAGCGTCGGCTTTGCGACGCTGCTGGTCGCGCCCAACGTGCCGCTGCCGATTCCGGTGTCGGATGCCGGCTTCGAGGTGCTCGAAGACGGTTTCATCGACATCGATCCCCTCGCGCTGATGGCGAACGACTTTGCGCCTGAAGGATCGACCTTGACCTTCGTCGGGCTCGAAGGCGCCGAGTTGCTCGCGAACGGAAAGTATCGTGTGACGCCGGCCGCCAACTTCAACGGCGAGCTGGTTCTGCACTATTCCATCAAGAACGAGCAGGATTTCGCGGTCTCGACCACCGTCACGATCAACGTGCTGCCGGTGGCCGACGCCCCGGTCGCGCGTCCTGACACGCTCGAGATGCGCGAGGATTCCCCACTGACGCTGTTTGCGAGCCAACTGCTGGCCAACGACAGCGATGCCGACCAGCAGGCGTTCGTGCTCACCCGGATCGTGGCGACCTCGGGCGTGACGGTCACCGATCTCGGCTTCGGCCAGCTCCAGATCACGCCGAACACCGATGTCAACGGATCGGCCTGGTTCGACTACGAGATCGAGGATTCGACTGGCCTCGCCGCGACGACACGCGTCAATATCAACGTGGCGGCGGTCAACGACGCACCCGTCATCTCCGCGGTTCCCGTGCTCAAGGGGATCGAGGATCAGCGCTTCAGCGTGACCTTGCCGGCCGGCTTCGTCAACGACGTCGACGGTGACGCGCTGCTGGTCGAAATCCGGGGCAAGGGCGGCACGGCGCTGCCGGCCTGGCTGCAATACGACCCGCAGACGCGCCTGCTGAGCGGCGATCCGCCCGCCAATTTCAACGGGGCGATCCAGCTCGAGATCGCGGCGTCCGACGGCACCGCGCAGACCGTGCGGGAGCTGCTGGTTTCGATCGCCCCGGCCAACGACGCGCCGGTGCTGTCCGTGCCGCTGGCCGATGTGACCTCGTCCGAGGATGCGCCGCTGTCGATCGCGATCCCGGCCGGCAGCTTCACCGATCCCAATGGCGATCCACTGACCTATTCGGCGACGCTGGCCGACGGCAGCGTGCTGCCGTCATGGCTCGGCTTCGACGGCACGAATTTCACCGGCACGCCCCCGGCGAACTTCAACGGCGGTTTCGATATCCTGGTCACGGCCAGCGACGGCGCGCGCGCGGCGAGCGACGTCTTCCGCGTGACCATCACGCCGGTCAACGATGCGCCGGTCGTGGCGCAGTCGCTGGCCGACGTGTCGTCGCCGGAGGATTCTCCGGTCTCGATCGCGATCCCGGCCGGCAGCTTTGCGGATGTCGATGGCGATACGCTGACCTATGCCGCGACGCTGGCCGACGGCAGCGCGCTGCCGTCCTGGCTCAGCTTCGACGGCATGACATTCACCGGCACCCCGCCGTCGAACTACAACGGCGCGATCGACATCAAGGTCGTCGCCAGCGACGGCTCGCTCACCGCGAGCGACGTGTTCCGCCTGACCATCACGCCGGTGAACGATGCGCCGGTGCTGGTGCAGCCGCTGGCCGATATCGTCTCACCGAAGAACGTCCGTGT
Source organism: Bradyrhizobium sp. TM233 (assembly GCF_036247965.1). NCBI lineage: Bacteria > Pseudomonadati > Pseudomonadota > Alphaproteobacteria > Hyphomicrobiales > Nitrobacteraceae > Bradyrhizobium > Bradyrhizobium sp. TM233. The sequence goes on from NZ_BTIG01000022.1 coordinate 39,231, forward strand.
CACGATCCCGGTCCCGGCCGGCAGCTTCGCCGATCTCGACGGCGACACGCTGACCCTGACGGCGACGCTGGCCGACGGCAGCGCGCTGCCCTCGTGGCTGGCCTTCGACGGCGCGACCTTCAACGGCACGCCGCCCACCAACTACACCGGCGCGATTGACATCAAGGTCACGGCGAGCGACGGGTCGCTCACGGCGAGCGACGTGTTCCGCCTGACGATCCCGTCGGTGAACAACGCGCCCGTGGTCGCGATCCCGTTGCCCGACGTCTCCTCGCCGGAAGACACCGCTGTCTCGGTCGCGATTCCGGCCGGCAGCTTCACCGACGTCAACGGCAACCGGCTCACCTACACAGCGCTCCTCTCCAGCGGGGCTGCACTGCCGACCTGGCTTTCCTTCGATGGCACCACCTTTACCGGCACGCCGCCGGCCAATTTCAACGGCACCGTCAGCCTCAAGGTCACGGCGAGCGACGGCGCGTTGTCGGCCAGCGACATCTTCGTGCTGACGATTACACCGGTGAACGACGCGCCGGTGCTGTCGGTGCCGCTGTCCGACATCAGCTCGGCTGAAGATGCCGCGGTGTCGTACACGATCCCCGCCGGGCGCTTCACCGACGTCGACGGCAATCCGTTGACCTATTCGGCGACCTTGGCAGACGGCAGCCCGCTGCCGTCCTGGCTGACGCTGACCGGCACCAAGTTCGCCGGCACGCCGCCGCTGAACTTCAACGGTGCCATCGACATCCGGGTCACCGCGAGCGACGGGTCGCTCTCGGCCAGCGACGTCTTCACGCTGACGATCACACCGAAGAACGATGCGCCGGTGCTGTCCGTGCCGGTGCCCGACGTGACGTCGCCGGAAGATACACCGCTGTCGATCGCGCTTCCACCCGGCAGCTTCACCGATGTCGACGGCGATACGCTGACCTACACGGCGACGCTCTCCACCGGCGCTGCGCTGCCGGCCTGGCTGAGCTTCGACGGCACGAATTTCACCGGCACGCCGCCGGCGAACTACAACGGCACGCTCAACATCAAGGTCACGGCGCGTGACGGTGCACTGTCCGTCAGCGACACCTTTGCGCTGACCATCACGCCTGTGAACGACGCGCCGGTGGTCGCGGTGCCGCTGTCCGACGTCAATTCGCCCGAAGATAGCGCGATCTCCTACACGATCCCGGCCGGCCGCTTCACCGATGTCGACGGCAACGCGTTGACCTATTCGGCGACCTTGGCGGACGGCAGTCCGCTGCCGTCCTGGCTGACGCTGACCGGCACCAAGTTCGCCGGCACGCCGCCGCTCAACTTCAATGGCGCCATCGACATCAAGGTCGCCGCCAGCGACGGCTCGCTCTCGGCGAGCGACGTCTTCACCCTCAACATCACGCCGAAGAACGATGCGCCGGTGCTGGCCGCGGCGCTGCCCGACGTGACGTCGCCGGAAGATACGCCGCTGGCGATTACGATCCCGCCCGGCAGCTTCACCGATGTCGACGGCGATAATCTGACCTACACGGCGACGCTTTCCACCGGCGCTGCGCTGCCGGCCTGGCTGAGCTTCGACGGCACCACCTTCACCGGCACGCCACCGGCGAACTACAACGGCACGCTCAGCATCAAGGTCACCGCCCGCGACAGCGCGCTGTCGGCGAGCGATATCTTTACGCTGACCATCACGCCGGTGAACGACGCCCCGGTGGTCTCGGTGCCGCTGTCCGACGTCAACTCGGCCGAGGACGCCGCGATCTCGTTCACGATCCCGACCGGCCGCTTCACCGATCCTGACGGCGATGCGCTCACCTATACCGCCACGCTGGCGGATGGGAGCCCGCTGCCGTCCTGGCTGACGCTGACCGGCACCAGGTTCGCCGGCACCCCGCCGCTCAACTTCAATGGCGCGATCGACATCCTGGTCACCGCCAGCGATGGCTCGCTCACGGCCAGCGACGTGTTCGCCCTGACGATCACGCCCGTCAACGACAAGCCGGTCGCGGCCAATGACGGTCCGTTCTCGGTCACCCATGGCGATACGCTCGCCATCGCGCGCGCAAGCCTGCTCGCCAACGACGTCGATATCGACGGCGACAATCTGACCATCGTCTCAGTCGGCGCGCCGCCCAAGGGCACCGTCGTGATCGACGGGCAGGGCGTCAGCTATACGCCCGATTTCGGCTACGAGGGGACGGACAGCTTCACCTATACGATCAGCGATGGCGTCGCGACGGCGACGGCCACGGTCAGCCTCACCATCTCGAACGCCTTCGAGGGCTGGGTGGTGGGGACTGCCAGCGCCGAGACGCTGGTCGGCGATGCGGTCGCTCCGAACAGCATCTATGGCGCCGGTGGAAACGACGTCATCACCGGAGGCGCTGCCGCGGACCGTCTGGCCGGCGGCATCGGCAACGACACGCTCAACGGCAATGACGGCGATGACTCGTTCTGGGGCATGGCCGGCAATGACACGATCAATGGCGGCAACGGCACCGACACCGCCTACTATAACGGTGTGATGTCGACCTATTCGATCGTCACGTCGGCGGGGTCGGTTCAGGTCACCGACAATTCCACGGCCAATGGCAGCGACGGCGTCGATACGCTCACCAGCATCGAAAGGCTCATTTTCCGCAACGGCGAGACGGTCACGCTGGCAGCGCCGATCATCCTCGATCTCGACGGCCTGGGCGTGGAAACCACGACGGCCAGCCAGTCCTCGGCGAGGTTCGACATTGATGGCAACGGAACGGCTGACGACACCAGCTGGATCGGGACCACGGAAGCTTTCCTGTTCCTCGATCGCGACCGCAACGGAACCGTGAGCGGCATTTCCGAGCTGAGCTTCGCCGACGATGTGGCGGGCGCCCGCTCCGATCTCGAAGGGTTGCGTGCCTTCGACAGCAACGGCGACGGAATGCTGTCGGCCGACGACATTCGCTTCTCAGACTTCAATCTCTGGCAGGACCGCAATGGTGACGGCACGGCCCAGGACGGCGAGATCCTGTCGCTGGCGACCGCGGGCGTGCGCTCGATCAATCTGACGGCATCGGCGACGGAAGGGTCCTGGGAGTTCGGCAGCACCGTGGTCGTCAATCGCGGCAGTTACACCCGGACCGATGGGCACACGATGGACTATGTCGATGCCGCATTGACGCAGGCGACGGCGCCGCAACAGCTCGCCGCCGCCGACGCGAACGCCGCAAGCTCGGCCCAAACGCTGGCCTCGGCGCTCGAGATCCTGTCCGCAAATCCCGCGCCCTCGATCGGCGAGCAGTTCTGGCGCGCGATGGATGCGATGACAGGGCCGGCGTTCCCGGATAAGTCGGACGCGGCTGGCCCGTCGCGCCCTGGAGCCAACGAGGACAGTTGGGTCGGGCGTGTGGCGAGAGGCGAGGGGGCGACGGATCAGTCGCCCGCGCTGCTGGCGCTGATGCGGCAGGAGATGTCCGCGTTCGGCACCAATGCGGGCGCCGCCGACCTTGCCTGGCGCAAGGACGCGGCCACGCATCCGATGGATTTCTTCGCCTGACGACGCTGTCGACCGTCGGGCGAAACTGCAACCGGAGGGAAGGTCAGCTGAACTGGCTGCGCTTGCCTTGCCGGATCGTGAGAGCAGGTAAGGCTACAAGAGCGGACTGCCAGCGCCTGTCTGTCTCGAGTTTTCCGGTCGCTTAGGTCCTGGTGCGGCCAACGAGGAATTCCCTCATACTCGGTTGGCGGGATGAGTATGATCTCGCCTGAGATGCCGCCTTATCGTCACCATGCTTTTGAATCTCGTCGTATGATTTTGTCTGATTTTGTCGAGCAGCCTTATTGGAGCTCTGTTCAATGTGAGCCGGCTGCTCACCGTCTGTTGATGTGTTGGATGAACTGTGCTGCGGCGGGATTAAGCTTCTTCCAGTTGCGGCAGTTGTGATCGGTATTGCTCTCTCTTGAGGGCGCGATCCTCAAGCAGATTGCTCGAAAGTGCGATCTTGAGGATGATGTCAGGAATCGCTAGGAGGTGCAGGTAATACCTTCAAACGGCACGTCATCTCGGATAGGTAAATCATTGAAATATCGAGACTATCGCTTTTCCGTGGCACCCATGATGGATTGGACCGACGGCTGCGTGTGCGCGGCGTGTGCACCGAGAGGATCCATAAAAATCCACTCATGATCATTTGTGTGAGCGTACGTTTTGAAGAGCACGGCCGCGGTTGTCGCAGCTCATTCCGTGGGGTGAATGCGAGTGGCAACAGTTAGCTCAATCACCGTAAGCCTTCCGCGCAATCGTGACCTGCTGTGCGCAACCGCCGCGCGTGTGCGAGACCGCACTTTCGGTCGAGCCGGTGTTGTGAGGCGCCGGACCCGGTTACGGGGCCGCTGTGAGCTGCACATCAAAAAAGTATCAGTTGCACATTGAAATCGTGGTGGCGGGCCCGGATACCGGTCGCTACGATCCCTAACGAGAGGAAGCGCTGAGCAAATTCAGCCGACAAGGGAACAGGGGCGGATCATCAAAAACCGCACCGGCCCGAAGGGAGCGGATATGGAACCGGACCTGGAAGTTGTCCAGATACGGCGCGGCGAGTCGTTCAAGGCGTGGTCGCACGGCTACCCATTCCACACGGTCCGCTGGCATTTCCATCCAGAATACGAGCTGCACCAGGTCGTGGCGACCAGCGGTCGGTATTTCGTCGGCGACTTCATCGGCGAATTCGAACCGGGCAATCTCGTTCTTACCGGCCCCAACCTGCCGCACAATTGGGTGAGCGATCTGCCGGCGGAGACCACCATTCCGCTGCGGGGACGCGTCCTCCAGTTCAGCGAAGAATTCATCGGCGACCTGATAAAGGTCATGCCTGAGCTTTCGGGCCTTGCCTCGCTGCTGGAATTCTCCCGCCGCGGCGCGCTTTTCACCCGCAGCACAAGCGAAGCGGTCGCCCCACTCATGGAGGAGATCGCGACGGCGAACGGTGTGCGCCGGATCGAGCTGTTCCTGATGATCCTGGGAACGCTCTCCCGCGCCCGAAGCGCGCGTCCGCTCTCGAGCCCGAACTATTTGCCTGACCCCTCGGGATACATGTCCGCGGGGATGAACAAGGCGCTCGCCTTCATCCGGCAGAACCTGACGCAGCCTTTCGGTGAAGCCGAGCTTGCGGCCATCGCCGGCCAATCGCAGAGCGCGTTTTCGCGCTCCTTCCGCCGGCACACGGGCATGTCGCTGGTGCAATACGTCAAGCGGCTGCGCATCAATCTCGCCTGCCAGATCTTGATGAGCGACGAGCAGGCGTCGATCACCGACATCTGCTTCGAGGTCGGCTTCAACAATCTCTCCAATTTCAACCGGCAGTTTTTGGCCGAGAAAGGCATGCCGCCTTCGCGCTTCAGGCGATTGCTCGCGCAGAACATCAATACGGCACGCGCGGCCTAGCTGGCGAAAAAGCAAAGGAGGAGACCACCACGGGAAGAATGACGCGGGCATGCCGATGGCAGCCCGCGACAGGAATCGCTTGTCCAGGAATTCCGCGCGGCTTCGGAGCACCGGCACTCATCGCCGCCGGGGACGGGAGTCGCGAAGGCCCGTCTTCAAGGATCAACCACAGCACTCTAGTTCTGGAAAGGAAAGTCCGAATGAAAAGGTTCTCCCCGAAACATACGGGCACACTGGCCCTGGCCCTGTCGCTGCTTGGCACAACAGCCATGTTCTCGCAGGCCGCAGAGGTGAAGGACGCGACCGTTGCCTTCCTGATGCCGGATCAGGCGTCCACCCGCTACGAACAACATGACTATCCGGGCTTCGCCGCGGAGATGAAGAAGCTCTGCGCAAGTTGCAAGGTGATCTATCAGAACGCCAGTGCTGATGCCACACGGCAGCAACAGCAGTTCAACTCGGTCATCTCGCAGGGCGCCAAGGTGATTGTGCTCGACCCCGTCGACTCGACCGCCGCCGCCTCCCTGGTCAAGATGGCACAGTCGCAGGGCATCAAGGTCATTGCCTATGACCGGCCGGTCCCGGACGCCAAGGTCGATTTCTACGTCTCCTTCGATAACGAAGCCATCGGCAAGGCCATCTCCGAATCGCTCATCAAGCATCTGAAGGCCGCCAACGTCGCGGCGAAGGAAGGTGAGGGCGTGCTTGAGATCAATGGATCGCCGACCGATGCCGCCGCGGGGCTCATCAAGAAGGGCATTCACGCCGGTCTCGACAAGAGCGGCTATCCAATTCTCGCCGAATACGACACGCCGGACTGGGCGCCGCCGAAGGCGCAGCAATGGGCGAGCGGCCAGGTCACCCGCTTTGGCAAGAAGATTCTCGGCGTCGTGGCGGCCAATGACGGCACCGGCGGCGGCGCAATTGCCGCCTTCAAGGCCGCTGGCGTCGATCCAGTGCCGCCGGTGACGGGCAACGATGCGACGATCGCCGCGCTTCAGCTCGTCATCGCCGGCGATCAGTACAACACGATCTCAAAGCCCAGTGAGATCGTGGCCGCCGCGGCGGCCCAGGCCGCGGTGAAGTTCCTCTCCGGCGAGACACCCAAGGCGGAAACCACGCTCTTCAATGCGCCATCGAAGCTGTTCGTGCCGGCGGTCGTCACTCAGGAGAACCTGAAGGCGGAGATCATCGACAAGAAGATCCAGACGGCCGATCAACTTTGCACGGGCCGCTATGCCGCCGGCTGCAAGAAGCTCGGCATCACGCAGTAACTGCGTCCGTCCCGGCCGCTCGCGGCGGCCGGGACGAACGACGAGAGGACGGACTGGCACATGACCACGATCTCGGATGTCGATCACGCGCAGGGTGGACCGCGCAAGCCGGTCTTGAGTCTTCGCGGAATTTCCAAGCATTTCGGCGCCGTGTCCGCCCTGACCAACGTCGATCTCGACGTGCATGCCGGCGAGGTCGTGGCGCTCGTGGGCGACAACGGTGCTGGAAAATCCACGCTGGTGAAGATCCTTGCCGGCGTGCACCAGCCCAGCTCTGGAACGATCGCCTTCGGCGGCGAGCCTGTCATCCTATCCGATCCCGCCGCGGCGCTCGGTCTTGGTATCGCCACCGTGTTCCAGGACCTTGCGCTCTGCGAGAATCTTGATGTGGTCGCAAATATCTTCCTCGGCCGCGAGCTCAATCCGATGCGGCTCGACGAGGTCTCCATGGAGCTCCGCGCCTGGACGCTGCTCAACGAATTGTCGGCGCGAATCCCGAGCGTGCGCGAGCCCGTTGCGTCACTGTCCGGCGGACAGCGCCAGACGGTCGCGATCGCTCGATCCCTGCTGACCGAGCCGAAGCTCATCCTGCTCGACGAGCCGACCGCCGCGCTTGGCGTCGCCCAGACCGCGGAGGTGCTCGACCTCGTCGAGCGCGTTCGCGCCCGCGGACTCGGCGTCATCATGATCAGCCACAACATGGAGGACGTCCGCGCCGTCGCCGACCGGATCGTGGTGCTGCGTCTCGGCCGCAACAACGGCGAATTCGAGCCCGACGCGTCCAACCAGGATCTCGTCACCGCGATCACCGGTGCGGACGAAAACTCGGTCTCGCGCCGCGCCAGCCGGCGCCGGGCCCATCAGTCGCCGGAGCTTGGGCGATGACCGACGACACGCAACAGGTTTCGACCGCGTGCCTGCACGACCGCAGCGACGAGCGGGTCAGGCACGCGGACACGCTCGGCAATACGATCAGCGCCTTTGTGGACCGCGTGCGGTCGGGCGACCTCGGTTCGCTGCCGGTGGTCGTCGGGCTCATCGTCATCTGCACGGCGTTCGAGAGTCTCAATCCTGTTTTTCTGGCGCCTAACAATCTGGTCAATTTGCTGTTCGATTGTTCGACGGTGGGGGTGATCTCGCTGGGCATCGTCTGTATCCTGATGGTCGGCGAGATCGACCTCTCGGTCGGTTCGGTGAGCGGGTTCGCTTCAGCGCTCGTCGGCGTGCTTTGGGTCGGTCAGGATTGGCCCGTCGTTGTGGCGATCGTCACTGCGTTGGTGCTGGGCGCTGCCATCGGCGCGCTCTACGCATTTCTGTTCAATCGCCTGGGGATGCCGAGCTTCGTCTCGACCCTGGCCGGCCTGCTGGGTTGGCTCGGCCTGCAGCTGTATCTGCTCGGCTCCTCGGGCTCGATCAACCTTCCGTACGGATCGCCACTGGTCAATTTCGGGCAGATGCTCGTCATGCCGCCAATCGTGTCCTACGTGCTGGCGGCGGTTGCGAGCCTTGTGATGTTCGTGACCAGCTATCGCACAGCGATGCGCCGGCGGCAGGCGGGGCTATCGGCCAGTTCGCTCGGCCGCATGGTGCTGAAGGCGCTGTTGGTCACCGTCATGCTCGAATTCGTCGTCTATTATCTCAATCTCGGCCGCGGCATTCCGTGGATGTTCGGTCTGTTCGTCGGCCTGTGCGTGGTCATGAACTACGCGTTGACGCGGACCAAATGGGGCCGCTCGATGTCTGCCGTCGGCGGCAATCGCGAGGCGGCCCGCCGGGCCGGCATCAACGTTCGCCGGGTCTATCTGACCGCGTTCGTGCTTTGCTCCACGCTGGCGGCGGCCGGCGGCATTCTTGCCGCGGCGCGGCTGGCATCTTCCAGCCAGCAGGCCGGGACCGGGGATGTGAACCTCAACGCGATCGCCGCCGCGGTCATCGGTGGCACGAGCCTATTCGGCGGTCGCGGGACCGCCTATTCCGCTCTGCTCGGCGTGATCGTCATCCAGTCCATCGCGAGCGGCCTGACGCTGCTCGATCTCTCCTCGTCGCTACGGTACATGATTACGGGCGCGGTCCTTGCCATTGCGGTCATTGTCGATTCGCTGGCACGGCGCTCGCGTCTCTCCCATGGCCGAGCTTGAATAACTCGAACAAGAAGAGGACAAGCCTTGGCCCAGGAACTTGCAGGAAAAGTTGCCGCGATCACCGGAGCCGCATCGGGCATCGGTCTCGAATGCGCCAGAGCTTTGATCGGCGCGGGCGCGCGGGTGGTGCTGATCGATCGGGCGGAGGAGGCGCTGAGCAAAGTCTGCGTGGAGCTGGGCGATCAGGCGATTCCGTTACGCATCGACCTCACCGATCCCGAGAGCGTGCGAGCCGTGATGCCGCAGGTGCTGGAGAAGGCGGGCCAGCTGGACATCTTCCATGCGAATGCAGGTGCCTATGTCGGCGGTGAGGTGCTTGGCGGCGATCCCGACGCCTGGGACCGCATGCTCAATTTGAACATCAATGCGCTGTTCCGGTCGATCCATGCGGTGCTGCCGCATATGGTCGAACGCAAAAGCGGCGACATCATCGTCACCAGTTCGATCGCAGGTCTCGTCCCCGTCGTCTGGGAGCCGATCTATACCGCCTCCAAGCACGCAGTGCAGGCTTTCGTGCATACGCTGCGCCGCCAGGTCGCCAAACACGGTTTGCGCGTCGGCGCCGTTGCACCCGGTCCGGTCGTGACCGCGCTCATCAAAGACTGGCCCAAAGAGAAGATCGAGGAAGAAATGGCGGCAGGCGGCTTGATGCAGCCGGTGGAGGTCGCAGAGGCGGTGCTTTTCATGTTGACGCGTCCGAGGAACGTCACCATCCGCGACCTCGTCATTCTGCCGCAGAGCAACGATCTGTAGCGTTCTCCGATTGGCGATCCAGATGACCAAACAATCCGATGACCGCCATTTTCTTGGCATCGATGTCGGCACCGGCAGCGCGCGGGCCGGCGTGTTCGATCGCTCGGGCAAGCTCCTTGCGAGTGACAACGCTCCCATCGCACTTTGGCGGGAGGCAGGCGACATCGTCGAGCACTCGAGCGAGGACATCTGGCGTGCCGTATGCCGCAGCGTGCGCGGCGCGGTGGCGCAGGCCGGCATCGCGCCGAACTGCATCGCCGGCATCGGCTTCGACGCGACCTGCTCGCTGGTGGTGCTGGGCGAAGGGGGCGCGCCGCTGCCCGTCGGGCCGTCCGGCGATCCTGCTCGCAATGTCATCGTATGGATGGATCACCGCGCCGCCGATCAGGCTCGCCGGATCAACCAGACAAGCGAGACGGTTCTCGACTATGTCGGCGGAACGATCTCCCCCGAGATGGAGACGCCGAAACTGTTGTGGCTCGCCGAAAACATGCCCGATACGTTTTCCCGTGCGTGGCAATTCATGGACTTGACCGATTTTCTCACCTGGCGTGCGACGGGGAGCCTGTCTCGCTCCATCTGTACCGTGACGTGCAAGTGGACCTATCTGGGCCACGAAAACCGCTGGGACGATCAATTCTTCCGCAGGGTCGGCCTCGGCGTGCTAGCGGACGAGCAGTTCCGCAGGATCGGCACCGAGATCGTGCCCGGCGGAACGAGGCTTGCGGCGGGCCTGACGGCGGAGGCTGCGGCCGATCTCGGACTCGCGACGGGTACGCCGGTCGCTGCCGGCCTCATCGATGCACATGCCGGCGGTGTTGGTACGGTGGGCGCGCGCGGCACGGCGGGCACGGTGCTGACGCGCATGGCCTATGTGTTCGGAACGTCCGCCTGTACCATGACGACCACGCCGGATCCGTCCTTCGTCCCCGGCGTGTGGGGACCCTATTTCTCCGCCATGGTGCCCGGGCTTTGGCTCAATGAAGGCGGGCAGTCGGCCGCCGGCGCTGCCATCGAGCATCTGTTGCAGATGCATCCGCATTCCGCGCAAGCGACGCAGGCGGCACGCCAGAAGGAGCAGACGCTTGCCGATTGGCTCGCTTCGGAAACCGAATCGCGCGGCGGTGACGGAATGATTCCGCAATTGGTCGGCGAGGTTCATGTCGTCCCCGAGTTCCTCGGTAATCGCGCGCCGTTCGCGGACCCCGAAGCGCGTGCGCTGATTGCCGGGCTCGATATGCGCTCGGATCTGGAGAGCCTGCTGGCGCTTTATCTTGCCGGCCTGTGCGGTCTCGGTTGCGGGGCCAGGCAGATCGTTCGCGCCCAGCAGGACAAGGGCATCGCGGTCGATACGATCGTGGTCAGCGGGGGCGCCGCAAAGAGCCGCCTTGTGCGGCAGGTCCTCGCCGATATGACGGGTTTGACGGTGGCTGCGTCGGCATCCCCGGAGGCCGTCCTGCTCGGCTCCGCGATGCTTGGATCAGTTGCATCGGGCGACCATGCCGATCTCGGCGAGGCGATGGAGGCGATGTCGGTTCTGGGAGACATCTCTCGACCCCAGGCCGCTCTCGCAGACTGGGCCGATTGGCGCTTTCGAGCTTTCGAGGCCCTGCAGAAGGTCGGTCGGGCAATTCGAAGCGCTTCATAGCCCCTTTGCCACCGGATCCCGCGTCCCCAGGCACGGGTCGCCTTCTACGCCGGCACTGCCCGAAGGAGAGGGGGGCTCGACCCTCTTTCATGATCTCGACACATATGTCATGATAGAAATACAAATGTATAAGACGGGCAGTTTTGCCCGGCGAGGGAGGGCTGCCCATGGGTAGGAAAGTCGCATTCATTGCGGCCTTGTTCGGCGCGTTGGCATTGGTTGGTCCGGCGCAGGCGCGGGTCGAGGTCCAGTGGTGGCACGCCATGAGTGGCGTCCTCGGCGATCGGCTCAATGAGCTGGTCGAGAAGTTCAACAAGTCGCAGGACAAGTATACGGTCGTCGCGGTCGCCAAGGGGAACTATGACGAGGTGACCAACGGGGTGATCGCCGCCTATCGGGCCAAGCGGCCGCCGGAGATGGTGCAGATCGCCGAGCGCGGCTACATGACGATGCTGTTGTCGGGGGCCATTGTGCCCGTGCAGGACCTCGTGGAGCAGAAGGGTTACAAGATCGACTTCACCGACTTCATCAAGCCGGTGGCGAGCTTCTGGAGTTACAAGGGACGGATGTCGGCGATGCCCTTCAACTCGTCGACGCCGATCTTCTGGTACAACAAGGACCACTTCCAGAAGGCGGGCTTCGACAAGCCGGCCGACACCTGGCAAGAGCTGGAGAAGCAGCTCTACGCCATCAAGTCCAAGGGAATCAGCGAGTGCGGCACGGTGCTGCCCGGTGACTTCTACTGGAGCCTGCTCGAGAACTACAGCGCGATCAACAACCAGCCCTATGGTACGCTGGCGAACGGATTCGACGGGCTCGGCACCGAGTTCGTCTACAACAAGACGAAGGTGGTCTCACAGGTCGCGCGACTCAAGAAATGGCTCGACGACGGCGTGATGCAGATCGCCGGCCAGGGCTTCAGCCCCGAACAATTGTTCACCTCGGGCCGGTGCTCGACCTTCGTCAATTCGACCGCCTCGCATGGCAACATCGAGCGCAATGCGACCATCAGCTGGAGCGCCACTCTCCTGCCGCACGAGAGCGATATCAATCCGCCGCTCAACAGCACCATCGGGGGCGGGGCCATCTGGGTCATGAAGGGCCACACGCCGGAGCGATACGAGGCCGTCGCAGCCTTTCTGGATTTCGTCGCGCAGCCGGAAACCCAGGTCTGGTGGCATGGCGCAACCGGCTATGTTCCCGCCACCAATCGCGCCTATGCGGTCGCGCGGGAGCGGGGCTACTACAAGGATCATCCGACCAGGGAGATCGCGGTGCTGCAGCTCTCGCGCGGCACGCCGAACGAGAACTCCCGCGGCTTTCGCTTCGGCAACTTCGTGCAGACGATGCTGGCCCAGCGCCAGGAGGTCGAGGCGGTGTTAGCCGGTCAGAAGCAGCCGCAGCAGGCCATGGATGACGCAGTCAAGCGGGGTAACGAGATCCTGCGGCAGTTCGAGAAGCTGAATGCCGGGAAGACTCCGGAAACCGAGCGTCCATGACGTTGCGCCTGTCCATCCCATGGCGCGAGGCACGCGCACCCGTGCTTCAGGGAAGGCACGGGGGCGGTGGGTTCAAGGCCGTGCCGGCGGCAGTCGCCGGCAGCTCGCGTCGGTCGGACAGAAGGCGGCCGCGTGAGGAGGCCGGACTGAAGCGCGCCAATTTCGGCGACAGTCCGGGCCTGCCGACTTTGCTCTTGCTGCCGCAATTGCTGATCCTGCTGTTCTTCTTCTTCATTCCGTCGCTGCGGGCGCTGATGCAGTCCGTTCTGCTCAGCGATCCGTTCGGGACCAACGTTCAGTTCGTGTGGTTCGATAATTTCAAGACGCTGCTTGCGAGCGGCGATTACCGCCAGTCGATCGCGGTGACGTTCTGGTTCACGGTGGCGCAGAACGTGCTCACATTGGGCAGCGCGCTCGTGCTGGCCTTTGCCACCGACAGGATCGTGCGTGGCCGTTCGGCCTATCGCACGATCATCCTGCTGCCATATGCCATTGCGCCCGCGATCGCCGGCATCCTGTGGGCCTTCCTGTTCAATCCGGCGGTCGGCCCGCTCGCGCAGGTGCTGCACGGGCTCGGTATTGCATGGGACCCCAACCTCAATCCGACCGATGCGCTGATCCTGGTGACGCTGGCCGCGTCATGGAAGCACATCTGCTACGATTATATCTTTCTGGTCGTGGGGCTGCTCACGGTGCCGGTGTCGCTGATGGAGGCTGCCGCCGTGGATGGCGCGGGACCGATCCGCCGCTTCGTCTCGATCGCGCTGCCGATGCTCGGGCCCACCATCTTCTTCCTCACGGTGATGAATTTCATCTATGGCTTCTTCGAAACCTTCGCCATCATCGATGCCGTAACCAAAGGCGGCCCGGCCGGTGCAACCAACATTCTGGTCTACAAGGTCTTCGTCGACGGCTTCGTCAATCTCGATCTCGGCTCTTCGGCTGCACAGTCGGTTCTCTTGATGAGCTTTGCGCTGATCTGCACGCTGCTGCAATTCCGCTACTTCGACCGCAAGGTCAATTACGGGGTCTAGCCGCATGGTGGAACGCTCACCGGTCCTTAACATGCTCTGCCACGCGATCCTGATCGCGGGCGCACTGACGGTCTGCATACCCCTGTATTTCGCGTTCGTGGCCGGCTCGCTCACGGTGGCCGAGGTGCAGAAGGTGCCGTTGCCATGGCTGCCGGGAGGCCAGTTCTTCGACAATCTGCAACTGGCCTGGAGCAAGGGCAATTTCAGCCGCACCTTCACTAATTCGATTATCGTGGCGCTCGGCATCACGGCCGGCAAGATCGCGGTATCGCTGCTCTCGGCCTTCGCCATCACCTACTTCCGATTCCGCTATCGAATGCTCGCATTCTGGCTGATCTTCATGTCGCTGATGCTGCCGATCGAGGTCCGGATCGTGCCGACCTTCGAAGCCGTGGCAAATGCGGCGCTGCCGCTGCAATGGCTCTTGGATACGCTGCGTGTCGCCGATCTCTGGCACTGGATCAGCGGGCACGAGGTCGCGATCGCGCTCGAATGGAACATGGTCAACACCTATCCGGGGCTGATCCTTCCGCTGATCGCCTCGGCCACCGCCACGTTCCTTTTTCGCCAATTCTTCCTGACGATCCCGGAGGAGCTGTGCGAGGCGGCGAGGCTGGATGGCGCCTCGCCGCTGCACTTCTTCTGGAGCATCCTGCTGCCGCTGTCAGTTCCGAACATGGTGGCGCTCGCCATCATCCTGTTCCTGTTCGGCTGGAATCAATATCTCTGGCCTTTGCTGTTCACGACCGATAAGGACATGGCAACGGCGGTCATTGCGTTGAAGGGCCTGATTCCCCGCTCCGACAGCGAGCCAGCCTGGAACATCGCCATGAGTGGTGCGCTCCTCACGATGTTGCCGCCGGTGTTGGTCGTCCTGCTGTTGCAACGCTGGTTCATCAAGGGTCTTGTCGACAGCAGCAAATAGGGACTGATCATGGTTTTCATCGCCGGGCATCGCGGCGGACGCAATCTTTGGCCAGAGAACAGCCTGACGGGCTTCCGCAATGTGTGCAGGGAAGGGGTCGACGCAGTCGAGTTCGACGTCCATCAGAGCACGGACGGCGGTGTCGTCGTGATCCATGATCCGCTGCTCGACCGCACCACATTCGAGAGCGGACCGGTGGGCGAGCGCAGCCTGCAGCGCTTGACGGCGATGCGTCTTCGTGATGCGGGCGATGAGTGCATTCCGACCTTGGACGAGGTGCTCGACGTGTTCAGCGACACCACGCTTGAGCTCCACATCGAGATCAAGACGGATGCGCTTGGCAATTCCTATTCGGGCCTCGAAGCGAGGCTGATCGACCAGATCAGGCGCCGGGGCCTGGAACGGCGTGCAATCATCACCTGCTTCGTGCCCGGCGTGATCGAGACCGTGCTCCGGCTGTGGCCGGAGGCGCGGGTGCTCGTTTCGCTCGACCGTCGTTCGGCGGAGATGATGGGCGGAATTGAGCCTGCGCTGACGCGATTGGCCGCCATTCCCGGCTGCATTGTCGCGGTCGAAAAATCACTCCTGGGGCTCGCGTTGCCGCTCGCCCTCAAGGTGCTCGGGTCCGAGCGCCTTGGCGCATGGGTGACTAACGAGCCGGAGGATATCGCCTATTGGCTCTCGCAACCGGTGCGGCAGATCACGACCGATCGGCCGGATATCGCCGTGAGCATTCGCCGCAGGCTCGAAACGATGCCGGCGCGCCCATGATTCCCCGCCGCCGCTTTCTCGTGGGATCGCTGGCGAGCGCCGCCTTGGCTGCACCCGCCGGGTTCGTGCGGGGAGCGCCGGTTTCGTTCAGCGCGGATCCGTTCACGCTCGGTGTTGCGTCCGGATGCCCGCGGGAGGATCGCGTCATCCTGTGGACCCGCCTTGCGCCGCAGCCGCTCGACGGCGGCGGCGTGCGGGACGCCACTGTGGACGTCGAATGGCAGGTTGCTGACGACGAGGCCTTCTCGCACATCGCCTCCCGCGGCGTCGTGCGGACGACCGCGGAGCTTGCGCATTCCGTGCATGCCGAGGCGACGGGGCTGCGGCCAGACCGCGTCTACTGGTATCGCTTCCGTGCCGGCCCGGCGCTCAGCCCGGTCGGACGCACCCGAACCGCGCCCGCCAGGGCGGCGCGGCCTCTACGTTTTGCTTTCGCATCCTGCCAGCAATACGAGCAGGGCTACTTTACCGCCTACCGCGACATCGCCGCGCGTGATCTCGACCTGGTCGTGCATCTCGGCGACTATATCTACGAGAAATCCTGGGGATCGCGCCACGTCCGCCAGCACGGCGTCGGAATTCCGACGACGCTCGAGGAATTCCGCAACCGCTACGCGCTCTACAAGAGCGATCCCGACCTGCGAGCGGCGCACGCTGCCTTTCCCTGGCTTTCGGTCTGGGACGACCACGAGGTAATGGACGATTATGCCAATGATCGCTCCTATACGGCGCGCGATGCCGCTCAGTTCCTCAAGATCCGTACGGCAGCCTATCAGGCCTATTACGAGCACATGCCGCTGCCACCCTCGGCGCGCCCGCGCGGCGCGGATGCCACGATCTATGAACACTATCGCTTCGGCGAGACGCTCGACGTGCTGCTGCTCGACGACCGGCAATATCGCTCGGCATCGGCCTGCGTCGGAAGCGGGCGTCCGACCTGGGTGGCTGACTGTGTGAGCCGGACGGATGAAGCGCGGACGATGCTCGGCGAACAACAGGAGCAGTGGCTCGATGCCCGCCTGCGCGACTGTCGCGGCCGTTGGACGATCGTCGCGCAGCAGACATTGATGGCGCAGGACAAGCGGGAAGGGGACGATGGTGCTCACTTCTGGATGGACGGCTGGGACGGCTATCCCAACGCCCGCCGCCGTCTCCTCGATTCGCTCGTGGCGCAACGCCGACGCAATCCGATCGTGATCGGCGGCGACCGTCACGCCTTCTTTGCCGCTGATCTGAAGCATGATTTCGCCCGGCCGGATCGACCGACCGTTGCGACCGAGTTCGTCGGCACGTCGATCACCTCAGACGGTCCGAGCGAAGCCAGCGTGCGCAAGGCGCTGGCGGAGAATCCGCATCTGGTCTACGCGCGTGGCGACAAGCGCGGCTATGCGACCGTGGAGCTCGACGCCCGGCATTGCACCGTGGGATTCGAGGCGCTCGACGACGTCAAGGATGCCGCGAGCGCGGTGCGCCGGCTGACGAGCTTTGTGGTCGAGGATGGCGTGCCGGGCGCGAAGGCCGCATGACGAAATCCGCATCGCAGAGATTTGACGACCAACGAAAGATCGCCTCAAATGCTCCGACGTCTGACTGTGCCTTGGGGCCGCTGCGGGGGGCTGCGCCGTGACTGATCAAACCATCCTGCGGGTCGCTTGGCTCTACTACATGGAGAACCTGACCCAGGCCGAGATCGGCGAGCGGCTCGGGCTGACCCGCGCCCGCGTCAATCGCATGCTGTCGGATGCCCGGCAGACCGGTATCGTCAGCATCCGCCTCAACTCCGCCTTTGCGAGCTGCACGGAGCTGGAGCACCGCCTGCGCCGGGAATGCGGTCTGGAGGACGCGGTCGTCATCCCGAGCCCGGAGAATCCCGAGCAGGTCGGCAGCCTGATCGGGATGGCGGCGGGCGCGTATTTATCGAAATTCCTCGAACAGAAGCGGCCGCGCATCATCGGTATCGGATGGGGCGCGACCTTGCGTGAGACCATCCGTTACGTCACGCCGGCGGACTATCCCGAGCTCTCCATCGTCTCCATGATGGGGGGCCTGTCGCGTGGACTCGAGCTCAACACCTTCGAGATTGCGGGTGAGCTCGCGCACCGGCTGCACGCCCAGTGCAGCTATCTGGCCGCCCCGATCTTTGTCAGCAGCCGGCGCTCGCGCGACACCTTCCTGGCCCAGGAGGTCTATCAGGAGGTGCTGAACAGCGTTGAGAAGATCGATCTAGCGCTGTTGAGCATGGGAGATCTGACGCCGCGCTCGCTGCTGATGCGGCATGGGCTGCCGCCGGACGTTCGTGCCGAGCACCTGCGGGCGGCAGGCGCCGTCGGCGACGTCCTGGCGCAATTTCTCGACAAGACCGGCCGGCCCATAGATCACGGCATCAACAGCCGCGCCATTGCGCTGCCGCTCGAGAAGCTGGCGCGCGTGCCGACGTCGATGCTGATCGCCGGGGGGCTCAACAAGGCGCCGATCATCGCCGCGGTGCTGCGCGGGCGGATCGGCAAGGTGCTGGTGACGGACGAGAACACCGCCGTCGCCGCGCTGAAACTGATCGACAAGCAGAAATAGCCGTTTTCTCACAACGAAGAGGGATCCACGCCTTCGACACCGAGGGCGCGAGGCCCCGTGCGCGCCGAACGGCGCGCAAAAGCATTTGTCACTTAAGGATTACATATGTAATATGAGGGAGACAACTGCTCAGAAGGATGGCGTCGACATGCGCGCTGCGGTGCTCCAGGACATTCGTGACATCCGCGTCCTCGATATCCCCGAGCCGAAGCCGCTCGCGGAGGACGAACTCATCATCCGCGTCAAGGCTGTCGGCGTTTGCGGCAGCGATTTGCATTCCTATCTCGAGGGCGGAACAACTGGCCCGACCCAAGTCAGGCCGTTCGTCCTGGGCCATGAGTTCTCGGGTGTCCTCACGCCGGACTCGGCGCGAAAAGCGGGGTTCTCGGCCGACGCGTTGGTGGCGGTCGATCCTTCCATTCCCTGCGGCCGTTGCGAATGGTGTCACCGCGGTCACACCAATCTCTGCCCCAACGTGAAATTCCTTGGCTACGCGCCTCACAATGGCGCCATGGCCGAATTCGTCTGTGTGCCCCGATCCGCCGTGCATCTGGTGCCTGACAGCATCGACCCGGCCGGCGCGGCGATCCTGGAGACGCTTGGCGTCGCGATCCATGCGATGGATCTGGCGCGCCCGCGGCTTCTGGAAAGCGTGGCGGTGCTCGGCTGCGGGCCGGTGGGATTGCTGCTCGTGCAACTGGCGCGGCTTGCAGGTAGCGGAAAGATCATCGCGATCGACCCCGTCGAGCAGCGTACTGCACTGGCCTGTGATCTCGGGGCGGACGTGGCGTGCCGCAGCTACGCCGAGGTCGGGGACGCCACCGAAGGCCGCGGCGTCGATCTGGTGATCGAGGCAACCGACTCATCGCACGGCTTCGAGCATGCGGCGCGTTGCGCCCGCATCGGTGGCCGGGTCGTCCTCGTCGGCATCCCGGAGAATAATCAGTACGTCCTCAGCGGCGCGGAGTCGCGTCGAAAGGGCCTGTCGATCAAGTTTTCACGGCGCATGCCGGAAGTTTATCCGCGCGCCATCGCGCTTGCGCAAGGCGGGCAGGTCAAGCTGGCGCCGCTGGCCACGCATCGTTTCTCGCTCGACCAGACGCCTGCCGCGTTCGAGCAGCAGGTCGCGCGGCGCGACGGCATCATCAAGGCGATCATCTGCCCGTAGATTGAGCGCTCTCTCGCAGGTGCTCGGCAGGACTGGTGCCAATGGCGAAATCGTCGAAGCTGGTCGTCGCAAGAAAGGGACGCGTCCTGATGGTCAGGCGCAGGCGCGACGGGCTCTGGATGTTTCCCGGCGGCCGAAGGCGAGCAGGCGAGAGCGACAGGAGATGCCTTCGTCGCGAGATCAAGGAGGAGCTTCCCAAGCTGAAGCTCGGGCCGTTGAAACTATGGAAGGAAGTGAAGGCGAGAAAGAGCCGAACCGGCCGGCGGATGAGTGATGCGATCTTCCTGGCCAAGAAGGTGTCGGGGCGCCTGAAGGTCGGCGACAAGAAGGAGATCGATCGAGCGGTTTGGCGCAAGCCGCGCGGCGCCAGACTGACCCCGACGTCGCGCTACATCCGCGATAAGCTGTTTCCGAGATAAAACTCCGTCATCGCAGCGCCTGGCGCAGGAGAGTCAGCAGTTCCTCATGGATCAATCCGTTGGAGGCGATCTTGTCGAGATCGTCGTTGCTGCACGGACGCCCCGTCAGTGTCGTGACCTTCCCGCCGCCGGCCCACACCATCGGCAACGCGGCAGCGTGCGAAACGATGTCGGCTTTCAATGAGACAAAGCCGTCCAGGCGACCCGAGGCCACCATCGTCGTCTCGAAGGCGCCCGAGACGACGATACGCACGCCGCGCGCCACTTTGCCGAGCAGTTCGATTACACGCGTCGTCCGCTGGACTTCGTCGGGCGAGAAATGCGAGGTCAGAATCACCGAGACGACCGCATCTGACAGCGAACGCGTCGTGGAGACGCGGGCGGGCACGCCATCGATCGTTGCGCCTTCCCCCGCGAGATAGCGCGCAGTCAGTCCGATCTTGGGAGCGTTGATCAGGCCAAGTTTCGTCTCACCGTCGACCTCGTAGGCGACCGTCACGGAAAACCACGGCAGTCCCTGCGCGTAGTTGATCGTGCCGTCGAGCGGATCGATGATCCAGCGCGCCGCATTGTCCCCTTGGCTCGCGCCGCTCTCCTCGGCCAGGATGCCGGCAGCCGGCGTCAGCGCCTTCAAGCCCGCGACGACGATCGCCTCGGAGGCAAGATCCGCCTCGGTGACGATATCGAGCCCGTCCTTGCGCTCTGTGCGTAGCGGCGTGGATTGCATCGCGACCAGCCTGGCTGCAGCCTCAGCAACGACGGCCTCTGCGCGCCATAGCAGCGTCGGAAGGCTCTTGCGCTCCTCGGTTCCCGGATCGTCCCGATCGGGCGCGATGTCGAACGGACGACCAAAGTCTCCGATCGGGACGAGATGGCTGCTGATGCCCATGTCCGGCCGCCAACAGTGCAAGGCAAATCCCGGCGGCTCGTTGATGAAGCGGTTACCACGACCTGGCCGCAGGTCGAGCGCGACCTGGTGCGCCGTGCTCGGCGCCACATAGCCCACGGTCCCCGCGTAGCGCACCGTGATCGAGCGGTGATAGTGACCGCACAGCACACGTTCGGTGTCCGGATGGTCCTTGATGATTGCGTTGAGCGCTGTAGCGTCGCTGATACCCAGCTCGTCCATTCCGTCGGCTCCGACGAGGAACGGCGGATGATGAATGATAATGACCGTCGGCTTGCTGGGGCCTTCCGCGAGCACTTCGCGCAGCCATTGTTGCCGCGCCGCGCAGAAGGTCCCGTGGATCTGCCCGACCTCGACGCTGTCGAGGAAAATCAGCCGGACAGGGAACTCATCCACGACAAAGTTGATGAAGCCGTCGGACGGAAGATAGCGGTGGCGTGGTCGCAGCGACCGTATGAACTGCCCGCGCCGGTCGTGGTTGCCGGGGATGACGAATACCGGCATCGGCAGCCTTGCCAGGCCGGCGGCGACAATCTCGTATTCCTCCTCGAGCCCGCAGTCGGTCAGATCGCCGCTGACCACGACGCAGTCGGGTTGCGGACCGAGGTTCAGCACGGCGTCGATCGCGTCGTGAAACATCGCGTTGGTATCGATGTCGCCGTAAGCTTTCCTGCCATGCGGACGCACATGGAAATCGCTCAGCTGGGCAATGATGAACACGGGAGTCCTGTTCCGGGGAGAAGGGCCTTTAACAGCGCTTGGTCACCTGCTGCGGCCGACTGTCCGTTGCTTACGAACTCTTCATCAAGGCGTTGCTTTCCTTGACCATGCGATCGAGCCCGGCCTCGGCGGTCGTCTCGCCGCGCATGACGGCATGGATGATCTCGCGCTGCGTGCGCCAGATCTTCACGGACTGTCCGCCCGGATAGCCCTGCCATGGCTTCGCGCGCTCGATCTGCTGCGACACGGTGCGGAAGTTCGGGTTCTTGTCGTAAAACGGAGCCAGGAAGTCGGGCCCCGAGGCGCGCAAATTGGTCGGCATGTAGCCCGTAGTCTCCACCACGATTTTCTGCGCTTCAGGTCCGCTCACGAATTTCAGGAACTCCCAGGCGGCCCGCTGCTTCGCCGGATCTTTCGCCGTGATGATTGCCGCGTTGCCGCCGGTGGGCAGCCCACCTTTCTGCTTGTCGTCGATCGGGAAGGTGCAGGTGCGCAAGGTGAACTTGTCGCCGATCAGATCCGTGACCTGGCGCAACCGGGCCGGCGTGTCGGCGAAGATGCCGATTTTCCCGGCGATGAACTGCTGGCGCGAGGAGTCCCAATCGATCAGCGGCATCTTGGCATCGGCCACGAACCGCCGGCAGTGGACCAGAGCCTTCAGCCCGGCATCCTTGCCGAAACCGGCAGTGGTTTCCGACGCGTCGAGCATCTGCCCGCCACCTTGCAGGATCAGGGAACGGAACAGCCAGTCGTCGGGCCAGTCATGGATGTTATAGGCTATGCCGGCGACATCGGATCCCTTGCTCTTGATGTTGACGGCGAGCGCGATCATGTCCGTCCAGTTGTCGGGCATCCTGTCCGGATCGCCGCCCGCCTCCTTCACGAGCTGCGTGTTGAAATAGATGACCGGCAGCGACGCATTGAATGCGAGGCCGTAGGTCTTGCCGTCGACCGCCCCGAGGGCCAGGATTCCGTCGGAATAGTTGGCCTTGCGCCAGGCGGCGTCCTCCTTCTGCAGCAGCGAGGCGACCTCGGTGATCTGGTTGCGTTTCACCAGCGTGCGCACGAGCTCGGCGAGGAGGTGATAACCCGAATAGTAGACGTCGGGCAGCTGGTTGGTGACGGCCTGCCGCAGCATAGTCTGATGACCTTCGTCATAGCTCGCCGCCGGCGCCCGGAACTGGATCTTGATGCCCGACTGCCGCTTCATGAACTCCTGGGCGATCGGCTCATGGAATTTCGCGAAGGCAGGAAAGGCATAAAGGACATCCAGCGTAACGTCCTGCGCGTGGGCCGATCGCGTCAGGAGCGGGCTTGAAAGCGCGGTCGTCCCAACGGCCGCGGCGCTTTTCAGGAGGTCTCGGCGATGCAGCATGACGGTGTCTCCCTAGCGGTTGTTGAAGTCATTTGATTCCGGTCATCGTGATGCCGGCAAGGAAATGCCGCCGCGCGATCAGGAACGCGAAGACCAGCGGCGCCGTGATGATGGTGGCGCCGGCGGCGAGCGCCCCGTAATTCGAGCCCAACTCGGAATCGGCGAAATACATCATGCCGAGCGGCGGCGTCGCGAGCTTGGTGTCGGAGACGACGATGAGCGGCCAATACAGGTCGTTCCAGTGCGCCACGACAGAGAAGATCGAAAACGCCGCGATCGCCGGCCATGCGCTCGGCACGACGATGCGCCACACGATTTCGAACTCACCGACGCCGTCGAGCCGCGCGGCCTGGATGATCTCATCCGGATAGGACTTGAAGAACTGGCGGAACAGGAAAATCGCGAACACCGACAGGAAGAAGGGCATCATCATCGAGAGGTAGGTGTTGAGGATGCCGAGTTCGGCGAACGCGATGTAGAGCGGGAGCGAGGGCGCCTGGACCGGAATGCAGAGTCCGAGCAGGACCAGCGAAAACAGGATCGGCCGTCCCGGAAACTTCAGCTTGGCGAGCGCATAGGCGCAGGGAATCGCGACCAGCAGCTGGACGACGAGGATTCCGCCGCAGACGATGAGTCCGTTGAGCAGAAAACGCAGCAGTGGCGCGGTGCTCAGGGCAGATTCGAAATTCTGCCATCCGTAGAACTGGCGCGGCCAGAGCCGGAACGTCGCCTCGAAGATCTCGCCCGGCGGCTTGATCGCGCTCGTCAGCATGAAAACGAACGGCAGCAGCATGAAGACGGCGCCGCCGATCAGCACCGCATGGACGAGCGCAAGCGACACGAGGCGCCGCATCCGGATCGCCACCGGCGTCGGCGGGCGAGTGATCGTGGCCGATGTGCGCTTCAATAGTGCACCCGTTGGTCGAGGATGAAGGTCTGCAGCACCGAGAACACGAGGGTGAACGCCAGGAAGACCAGCGTGAGCGTCGCCGCATAGCTCATGTGGAAGTACTGAAACCCCTCCAGATAGATGGCATACAGCAGCACCTCGGATGCGCCTCCGGGGCCTCCACGCGTCATCACCGCAACCGTGTCGAAGATCTTGAAGGCGGTGATGAAGGTCGTCACGGTCACGAACATCGTCGTCGGACCGAGCATCGGCCACGTCACTTTCAGGAAGCGGTCAATGGGGTGGCTCGCGCCATCGATATCGACGGCTTCGTAGAGATCGCGGGGAATAGCCGAGAGGCCGGCGAGAAACAGCACCATGTTGAAGCCGACGAGCTGCCAGATGCCGATCGCGGCGAGCGTCGGGATGACGAGGCGCGGCTCGCTCAGGAAAGCTGTCTCCGCGAACCCCAGTCCCTTGAGCGCCTGATTGATGAGCCCCAGGGTCGGGTGCAGCAGGAACTGCCACATCGTGGCCATTGCGATGAGCGTCGAGGTGACGGGGAGAAAATAGATAACCTCATAGAGGCTGCGCGTGCGCTTGCGCTGGTGGATCAGGAGTGCGACCAGCAGCGAGATCAGGACGCCGCCGGGCACGACAATCGCCACGTAGAGCAGGGTATTGGTCACCGAGCGACGAATCACGGGATCCTGCAGCGCCGCGCCGAAGTTTTTGAAGCCGACGAACGAGAAGTCGAGCGCACCCAGCTCGTAGTTGGTGAAACTCAGGAAGGCGAGAGCAGCCAGCGGCGCCAGATTCGTCAGGACCAGCAGGATGAAGGCCGGCGCGGCAAAGCCCAAGCCCGCGAACCGCTCGACCCATCGCTGGCGGCCGGCTGGCGGCGCCGCGTCGAGCGGAGTGATTTGAACCGCGACCGTGGTCATCGGACCTCGCTCGCGCGGCGCAGGTCTCGACCGGCTGCATTGCGGCTTTCCACCTCGATGCGTTGACCGTTGTGGTCGAACACGTGACAATCCCTTGGCTCGAAGGCTAGCGGGACTTCGCCCTCGGGGATCGGGATGCTGTTGTCGACCCGGCAGAGCACCGCCACTTCCGGGGAGGCCACGAGATCGAAGTGAAGGATGCTTTCCGAGCCCAGATTCTCGCGGCGACGGAGCCTGCACGTGACGGCGCACGGTCCGCCTCCGATCCGCATCGCTTCCGGACGCACGCCGACCGTCAGTTCCGGCGCCGGCGCGTTGCGAACATCGATCGGCAGCGTCCGGCCGAGCAGCTCGACCTGACCGCTGGGCCCCACATGGGCCTGAAATAGATTGATCGCCGGACTGCCAATGAACTGCGCGACCGCGGTCGTGGCGGGCCGTTCATAGACATCGGCGGGGGTGCCAAGCTGGAGTATGTCGCCGTGATCCATCACGGCAAGGCGATCAGACATCGTCATCGCCTCGATCTGGTCGTGTGTCACGTAGATCATCGTGACGCCGAGACGCGCGTGCAGCTCGGTCAGCTCGCCGCGCATGTGCACGCGCAGCTTGGCGTCGAGGTTCGACAAGGGCTCGTCCATCAGGAAGGCCTGCGGATGACGCACCATTGCGCGGCCGAGCGCGACGCGCTGCCGTTGACCGCCCGAAAGCTGTCCGGGGCGGCGGTGAAAGAAGGTGTCGATTCGAAGCTGCTCCGCGACGGCCCGCACCTCGCGCGCGATCTCGTCCATGACGCGCCTGCGGCGGAGCGACAAATGACGCATCAAGGGCAGGCGCTCGAACAGGTTGAGGCGCGTCATGGTGAGCGGCAGCGCTATGTTGTCGAACACCGACATGTGGGGATAGAGCGCGTAATTCTGGAACACCATGGCGATTCTGCGCTCGTGAGGCCGCATATGGTCGACCGAAGTCCCGCCGATCGACACCGAACCGCGGTCCTGCGATTCGAGGCCGGCGATGATGCGCAGGAGCGTCGACTTGCCACAGCCGGAGGGGCCAACCAGCGTCAGAAATTCGCCGTTCGCAATATCGAGGTCGATGTCGTTGAGGACGGATGTGTCGCCGAAAGCCTTATGGATGCCGCGCAATGTGAGGCCGGCCATCGCAGATCACGCCTCAGCATCGCGCGGTGGATAGACTTCGTGCACGACGTCGTCGATCCAGTAATCGGTGAGGCCGGGCACCGGACGAATGCTCACGTCGATATTTTCGCCGTCGATGTCGTAGACCACCGCCCCAAGCCGTGCAGCGCCGCCCATCGGCGGCGCCAGTTTCTCACCGACCAGAAAGCCGGCCGCCGGCCCCCAAATGTAGTGCGTGCCGTTCAGCCGGATTTCGTGCCAGCGATGCAGATGTCCACTGGCCACGATCTCCACCTGGTAGCGTTGCAGCAGATCGAGAAGGGCGCGGCGCGGCTCCGGCTTGACCGACCAGTAACCGGTGTCGGCCTCGGTCGGTGACTCGATGAACAGCGGCCGGTGGGTGAACCAGGCAAGGCGACGCCCCGCTGCATCGGCCATCGCGGCCTCGAGCCATTCGGTCTGCCGCGCCTCTTCGGGGCCGCCGCCGAAGATCATTGAATTGAGGCCGATCAGGCGCCAACCGTCCACATCGCGTAGCCAGCGGTCGTCGCCGAAGTGGCGGCGAAAGCGATCGAGCCGCTCGCCATTTACCGGCTGATGCGGATTGCCGACCTCGCCGACGTCATGATTTCCCGGAACCGCCACGACAGGGACGCCGAGCGAGGCCAGTTGGGTCGCGCAATATGCTGCGTCGGTTTCCTGATCGGCTGCATCGACCGTCACGTCGCCGGTATGTATGACGAGATCTGGCTTATGCTGCGCGATCCAACGGGCAAGTGGCGCCCAGTTCGCGTCGAAGTGCTGCTTGCTCGGGCTGAGATGCGTATCGGAAATCTGAATAACTCGGACCATGACGCCTCTGCTTTGGGTCGCGTGTCATGCCGTCCGTCGGGCGCGCAGCGGTCTGTCGCTCGAATCGAATGCGCTGCCCCGCGCCGCGCGGAGTGGTCATTGTAGTCGTGAGATCTGAAGCTTCCGGCGCCCTCCCTGGCTGACGATGCCGCTTAAGCCGCTTGTGTCATCTCAATCAACTATACATATGATCTGTCATTGTGACAAATGTAATTCACGCAAGACAAGCGGATCATGCGCGGATGTGAGCAACCGGGTGTGTCGTCTGACCAGGGACGGAAACTTCGGTCTGCGCGGTCGCGATTGAATGGCGCAGCGTCTGCGCAACCTGGATTCACATGACCGACCGACATGATCGAAGCCGATATCTCCAAGCTGAGTGCTCGAGGGCCTTTGATGCGTGTCCTATGAGTGGCGTGTGCCCTCTCGCTGAGCGTTTGCGTGACGCGTTCACCGGGACTCCGAAGACGCGATTTCCACTTCCAATTCGTGCATATGTGGTTCTAGAACAGCCAGGTTGCGGAAGCCTCGTCACACCAGATTTCTTAATCGTTCCAATCACATCAAGGGTCGGGCAGAGGCGGAATATCTCAGTAAAATTAACGGGTTAGATCGGAAGTTTTCCATGGCCCCGATCATGATTGGAGCGAGAGTTCTAGTTTTTCAATCGGTTAGGAAGCGGCGTGCGCACTACGTGTGCACCGGGAGATCAAAGAAAATCTCGAGAGCGCCAACGGACTCCATCCGTTTGAGAGCACGACGAGCGTATATTGCCTGCCAATCCGCTCAGCCTGAGCTACGGCTGTGAATCTGAGCGTCGGTTTGCGCTAGGTGTTGGTTTGTGGAGAAGCGCGATCGAGCCGCATAGATAGCTAAATGCTTCGGCGCTCGCGCAGCTTGCGGAAGTCGTCACCGGCGTGGTGTGAGGATCGCGTCAGTGGCGTGGCCGAGACCATGAGAAATCCCTTGGCATAGGCGGTCTTCCGATAGGCCTCGAATTCATCAGGGGGCACGAAGCGCATCACGGCATGGTGCTTGCGCGTCGGCTGGAGATACTGGCCGATGGTCAGGAAATCGACGTCGGCGGAACGCAGATCGTCCATCAACTGCAGCACCTCGCTGCGGTCCTCGCCGAGGCCGACCATGATTCCCGATTTGGTGAAGATGCGCGGGTCGAGCTCCTTCACGCGTTGCAGGAGTCGGATCGAATGGAAATAGCGCGCACCTGGGCGCACCGCGAGATATTTTGACGGCACCGTTTCCAGATTGTGGTTGAGCACGTCTGGCCTTGCGGCAACGACCGTCTCGAGTGCGCCGTGCTTGCGCAGGAAATCAGGCGTGAGGATTTCAATTGAGGTCGCCGGGCTCATTGCGCGGATCGCCGCAATTGTGGCTGCGAAATGGGCGGCCCCGCCGTCGGCGAGGTCGTCGCGATCGACCGAGGTCACGACCACATGCTCGAGCCCAAGCTTGGCGACGGCGTCGGCGACCTTGCCGGGCTCGTCGGCATCGAGTGGGTCGGGCAGGCCGGTGCGCACGTTGCAGAACGCGCAGGCGCGCGTGCAGGTGTCACCCATAATCATGAAGGTCGCGTGCTTCTTCGCCCAGCACTCGCCGATGTTGGGACAGCCGGCTTCCTCGCAGACGGTCACGAGCTTGTTTTCGCGCACGATACGTCGCGTCTCGGTCCATTGGGCGGAGCCGGGGGCTTTCACGCGGATCCATGCGGGCTTTTTTTGTAGCGGCGTGTCCGGGCGGTTGACCTTTTCGGGATGGCGCGGCCGATCGGTCCGCAGCTTCGTTCGCGGATCGTCGTTGAGGAAATCAAGTAGCACCGTCATGCGCCCACCCCTTGCGATGTGCGAGAGCCGAACATGGCGGCGGCTTCGCTCAGATTGTGCGACACGTTCCGTCTTGCGCGAGCCGTGGCGCGACAACGACGCCGTCCCGTGCGCGGTCGCCGACATTCATCTATCACGGTGAAGCACGTCAACATGATTTGTAGTCCCGCGTTGATTCACGCGGTGACCGGGCGCGCTGCCTTGCGCGGGCACTTTCGTTCCCGACGTGCAAGGCCGGCTACCGGCATTGCGCGCGGCATTCGGAGCCCTCCATCTGCTGATCCGAGATTTCGGGCGATGCTCTAGCCGGTTTTCCGGAGCTTCAGACGGATCGAGCCCGGATGCATGGGCGGGGGGCTCCGACCCGCCCGGTAAAACCGAGCAAGTTGAACGACATCGACGCGAATGCCGTTCTCTTTCGCGGTCTGGCATGAATGCTGCTTAAGCATCTGCCAAAAGAAGCGACAGCTTCAGAACATGCAGCGCGAGGGGACGTTCAGATGCCAGCCAACGCACAACCCATCACCTGAAACGACCGGGACATCACCCGATCGGCATTGCGCGTGTCCGCATGAATGCGGACCGCAATGAACGTTGGCACGCGACTGCGGCTTGGCATGCAATGGAGAAGGTAATGACGATCGCGGACGCTCACGATCAGGACCCGCAGGAAACCCGGGAATGGCTCGATGCCCTGTCGGCGGTCCGGGGGCACCGCGGCAACGAACGCGCGGAGTTCGTCGTCAATACGATGCTCGACGCCGCGCGACGCGGTGGCCTTCAGATCGAGCAGTCGCTGACGACACCCTATTGCAACACGATCCCGCTAGAGCAGCAGCCGGCGCTGCCGGGCGACCGCGCGATCGAGCACAAGCTTCGCTCCATCATCCGCTGGAATGCGCTGGCGATAATTCTGCGCGCCAACAAGGAGAGCTCGGAGCTCGGTGGCCACATCGCCAGCTTCCAGTCTGCCGCCACGCTCTACGACATCGGTTTCGGCCATTTCTGGCACGCACCGACCGAGACCCATGGCGGCGACCTGATCTTCGTGCAGGGGCACTGTTCCCCCGGCATCTATGCGCGCGCCTT
This sequence comes from Bradyrhizobium sp. TM233, assembly GCF_036247965.1. Taxonomy (NCBI): domain Bacteria; kingdom Pseudomonadati; phylum Pseudomonadota; class Alphaproteobacteria; order Hyphomicrobiales; family Nitrobacteraceae; genus Bradyrhizobium; species Bradyrhizobium sp. TM233. The sequence goes on from NZ_BTIG01000022.1 coordinate 68,603, forward strand.
CCTTGAGGGGCGACTGAGCGAGGAGCAGCTCCTCAGCTTCAGGCAGGAGACCAGCGGCAAGGGTTTGTCGAGCTATCCGCATCCCTGGCTGATGCCGGACTTCTGGCAGTTCCCGACGGTGTCGATGGGGCTGGGGCCGTTGATGGCGATTTATCAGGCGCGGTTCTTGAAATATCTCGAGAACCGCAAGCTGGCCGAGACGTCCAACCGGAAGGTCTGGGCGTTCATGGGCGACGGCGAAACCGACGAGCCGGAATCGCTCGGCGCGATCTCGCTCGCCGGCCGCGAGAACCTCGACAATTTGATCTTCGTCATCAACTGCAATCTCCAGCGGCTAGACGGGCCCGTCCGCGGCAACGGCAAGATCGTGCAAGAGCTCGAAAGTGTTTTCCGCGGTGCGGGCTGGAACGTCATCAAGGTGCTATGGGGCTCGGGTTGGGACCGCCTGCTGGAGAAGGACAAGAGTGGGCTGCTGCTAAGGCTCATGGAAGAATGCGTCGACGGCGAATACCAGGACTTCAAGAGCAAGAGCGGCGCCTACATTCGCGAACACTTCTTTGGCAAGTACGAGGAAACCAAGCAACTCGTCTCTGACATGAGCGACGACGAGATCTGGCAGCTTGCGCGCGGCGGCCACGATCCCGAGAAGGTTTTTGCCGCCTACACCGCGGCCGTGAACCACAAGGGCCAGCCCACGGTCATTCTGCCGAAGACCGTCAAGGGCTACGGCATGGGCGAGTCCGGCGAGGGCCAGATGATCGCCCATCAGGCGAAGAAGATGACGCAAGACGCGCTGCGCGGCTTTCGTGACCGTTTCCAGGTGCCGGTCGCCGACGCGGACCTGGCCAAGGTGCCCTTCCTCCGGCTGCCGGAAGATGGTCCGGAGATGAAGTATTTCCGGGCGCAGCGCGAAAAGCTCGGCGGCTACCTACCGCAACGCCGGCGGAAATCCGCGTTCTTGCAAATTCCGCCGCTCTCGACGTTCCAGCGGCTGCTCGAAAACACCGGCGAGCGCGAGATCTCGACGACGATGGCCTTCGTGCAGTTGCTCGGTGCGCTCGTGCGCGACAAGGTGATCGGCAAGCACATCGTGCCGATCGTACCGGACGAATCCCGCACCTTCGGCATGGAGGGCATGTTCCGGCAACTCGGCATCTACTCGTCGGTCGGCCAGCTTTACAGGCCGCAGGACGCCGATCAGCTGATGTACTACCGCGAAGACAAGAGCGGACAGGTCTTCCAGGAGGGAATCAACGAGGGCGGCGCGATGTCGAGCTGGATCGTTGCGGCGACGTCCTACTCGACGAACAACGTGCCGATGATCCCGTTCTACATCTACTACTCGATGTTCGGCTTGCAGCGCGTCGGCGATCTCGCCTGGCTTGCGGGCGACATGCGGGCCCGCGGCTTCCTGCTCGGCGGCACCGCCGGCCGGACTACGCTGAACGGCGAGGGATTGCAGCACGAGGACGGCCACAGCCACGTGCTCGCCGCGACCATCCCGAACTGCATCTCCTACGATCCGACCTTCGCCTATGAGGTCGTGACGATCGTCCGCGAAGGCATGCGCCGGATGTACGAGGCGCAGGAGGACGTCTACTACTACCTCACCCTGATGAACGAGAACTATCCGCATCCCGCGCTTGCCGATGCAGGCGAAGGGGCGGAGGAGGGGATTCTCAAGGGACTCTATCTCCTGAAGAACGGAGGCGAGACCGCGAAGAAGGGCCTCCGCGTCCAGCTTGTCGGGTCGGGCACGATCCTGCGCGAGGTGATCGCGGCCGCCGATTTGCTCAAGGCAGACTTCGGCGTGACCGCTGACGTCTGGAGCGCAACCAGCTTCAACGAGCTACGCCGCGATGGCATGGCGGCGGAGCGCTGGAACCTGCTGCATCCGACCGAGCCGCGTTGCGAGAGCTGGGTGGAATCGCAGCTCAAGGGACATCCAGGGCCGGTCGTGGCCTCCACCGACTACATGCGCAACTACCCCGACCAGATCCGGGAATATGTCCAGGCGGCCGGGCGTCGCTACGTCGTGCTCGGCACCGACGGGTTCGGCCGCAGCGACTACCGCGTGAAGCTTAGAAAGTTCTTCGAGGTCGACCGGCACTACGTCGCGGTCGCGGCGCTCAAGGCGCTCGCCGATGAGGGGACGATCAAGCCCGCAATCGTGGCCGAGGCCATCGCCAAATATCAAATCGATGCCGGGCGCGCTGCGCCTTGGACTGTTTGAGCCAGGGAGCCGAGGGCAGAGCGATGAGTGGTCTGATCGACATCAAAGTTCCGGATATCGGCGAGTTCAAGGACGTCCCGGTGATCGAAGTATTCGTCAAGCCGGGCGACAAGGTGAAGGCGGAGGACCCGCTGGTTGCGCTGGAATCCGACAAGGCAACCATGGAAGTGCCGTCGCCGCGCGATGGCGTGGTGAAGGCCGTGGTCGTCAAGGTTGGCGACGAGGTCAGCGAAGGCGTGGTGATCGTGCAGCTCGAGGGCGCGGGCGCCGAGCAGGTCGAGACTCGCCCCGTCGTCAGCGCACCGCCGTCGCCGGTTAGCGCGCCGGCCGGTGTCGCCGAGGTGCGCGTTCCGGATATCGGCGACTTCAAGGACGTTCCGGTCATTGAAATCTTCGTCAAGCCCGGCGACAGCGTCAAGGCTGAGGATCCGCTGATCGCGCTTGAATCCGACAAGGCGACGATGGAAGTGCCGGCGCCCCTCTCGGGGACCGTGCGCGAGATCAAGGTCAAGACCGGCGACAAGGTCAGCGAGGGCGCGATCATTCTCGTGCTCGCGACCAGCGATGCGTCCACGACGGCCGCCTCTGCGGCGCCTGCGCCTGCAGCAGTGTCGTCGGCGCCCGCAGCGGCTCCCGTGGCGCAAGTCGGCGGGGTCGACGAAAGGGCCTTTGCGCTCGCCTATGCCGGACCGGCGGTGCGCAAGCTGGCACGCGAGATGGGTGTCGATCTCGGCAAGGTCAAAGGCTCCGGTAATCACGGCCGTATCGTTCGCGAAGACGTCGAGGCCGTTGCCAAGGGCGGGGCGTCCGCCGCCAAGCCGCAGGCTGCGCCCGCAAGCGGGGGCGGTGTCGGCGGCATCGATCTGCTGCCCTGGCCCAAGATCGATTTCGCAAAATTTGGCCCGGTCGAGCGCAAGGAGCTCGGTCGCATCAAGAAGATTTCGGCAGCCAATCTGCATCGCAACTGGGTCGTCATCCCGCATGTCACGACCCATGACGAGGCCGACATCACCGAGCTCGAGCAGTTCCGGGTCAAGATGAACAAGGAGCTGGAGAAGAGCGGCGTGAAGCTCTCGCTGCTGCCGTTCATGGTGAAGGCAGCCGTCGCGGCGCTGAAGAAGTTTCCGGAATTCAATGCCAGCCTCGACGGCGACACGTTGGTCTACAAGAACTACTGGCACGTCGGCTTTGCCGCCGACACGCCGAACGGCCTGATGGTGCCCGTCATCCGCGATGCCGACAAGAAATCGGTGCCTGACATCGCCAATGAGATGAACGCGCTCGCCAAGCTTGCGCGCGAAGGCAAGATCAAGCCAGACCAGATGCAGGGCGGCACCTTCTCGATCTCCTCGCTCGGCGGCATCGGCGGCATCTATTTCACGCCGATCATCAACGCGCCGGAAGTCGCGATCATGGGCGTGTGCAAGGGATACTGGAAGCAGCATTCGCCTGACGGCAAGACCTGGACGTCACGCCTGACCTTGCCGCTGTCGCTGTCGTGGGACCACCGCGTCATCGACGGTGCGGCGGCCGCACGTTTCAACGTCTATTTCGCCAGCGTGCTCGCCGATTTGCGGCGCGTGCTGTTCTGAGATCGGGAGTAGGGCAGCATGGCTCAGCAGGTCGAAGTGAAGGTGCCTGATATCGGCGACTTCAAGGACGTCGTGGTGATAGAAGTCATGGTCAAGCCCGGTGAGACCGTCGCGGTCGACACCAGCCTGATCATGGTCGAGTCCGACAAGGCGTCGATGGAGATTCCGTCCTCGCATGCCGGCGTTGTCAGGGAGGTCAGGGTCAAGGTCGGCGACAAGGTCAGCGAAGGGGCCGTCATCCTCATGCTGGAAGCCGCGGGCGCTGCGGCCACGCCGCCGCCTGCCCCCGCCGCCGCGGCACCGGCAGCGACTCCTGTCGCGGCATTCCATTCCGGCAAGGCGGATATGGAATGCGACATGCTGGTGCTCGGCGCCGGTCCCGGCGGCTACTCCGCCGCCTTCCGAGCCGCCGATCTCGGCATGAAGACCGTGTTGGTCGAGCGTTACGACACGCTCGGCGGCGTCTGCCTCAATGTTGGGTGCATTCCGAGCAAGGCGCTGCTGCATACGGCGTCCGTCGTCGACGAGGTCAAACACCTCCCGGACCACGGAATCTCCTTTGGCGCGCCGCAGATCGATCTCGGCAAGCTGCGTGCGTTCAAGGACGGCGTGATCAAGAAGCTGACCGGCGGTCTTGCCGGAATGGCAAAGGCCCGCAAGGTCGAGGTCGTGACCGGCGTCGGCGCCTTCCTCGACCCGCACCATCTCGAGGTTACCTCGGCAGGCGGCAAGAAGACGATCAAGTTCGCCAAGGCTATCATCGCCGCCGGCAGCCAGGCCGTGAAGCTGCCGTTCCTGCCCGAGGATCCGCGCATCGTCGACTCGACCGGCGCCCTGCTGCTGACATCGATCCCGAAGCGCATGCTGGTGATCGGCGGCGGCATCATCGGGCTGGAGATGGCGACGGTCTATTCGACACTCGGCGCACGCATCGACGTGGTCGAGATGCTCGACGGCCTGATGCAGGGCGCTGACCGCGACCTGGTCAAGGTCTGGGACAAGATGAACGCGCGTCGCTTCGACAAGGTGATGCTGAAGACCAGGACGGTCGGTGGGAAGGCCACCGAGGCCGGGATTGAGGTCTCCTTCGAGGGCGAGCAGGCGCCGTCGGCGCCCCAACTCTATGACCTGGTTCTGGTCGCGGTCGGCCGCAGCCCGAACGGCAAGAAGATCGGCGCCGAGAAGGCGGGTGTCGCGGTGACCGATCGCGGATTCATCGACGTCGACAGGCAGATGCGGACCAACGTGGCGCATATTCTCGCGATCGGCGACATCGTCGGGCAGCCGATGCTGGCCCATAAAGCCGTGCATGAAGGTCATGTGGCCGCGGAAGTCGCCCATGGCGAAAAATCCTATTTCGACGCGCGGCAGATTCCGTCCGTGGCCTACACTGATCCCGAAGTCGCCTGGGCCGGCAAGACGGAGGATCAGTGCAAGGCCGAAGGCATCAAGTTCGGCAAGGCGGTTTTCCCCTGGGCAGCCTCCGGCCGCGCCATCGCCAACGGTCGCGACGAGGGTTTCACAAAGCTTCTGTTCGACACGGCGACGCAACGCGTTATCGGCGGCGGCATCGTCGGCACACATGCGGGCGATCTGATCAGCGAGGTCTGTCTCGCGATCGAGATGGGCTGCGAGCCCGCGGATATCGGCAAGACCATTCATCCGCATCCGACGCTCGGCGAGTCCATCGGCATGGCGGCGGAGGTCTTTGAGGGCCACTGCACCGATCTGCCGCCGCAGAAGAAAAAGTAGGACTGCCCGCGCGGAACGCAGCGAAATGAGGGAGGAGACATAATGTCTGGAGCGACCAGTGCGACGGTCGATAAGAAGGCCGTGACGCAGAAGAAGCCATTTTACCGGGTGCTCTACGTTCAGGTGCTCGCAGCTATCGTGCTCGGCATTATCGTCGGTTGGGTCTCGCCCGAACTCGGCAAGAACGAGTGGATCAAGGCGATGGGCGACGGCTTCGTCAAGCTCATCAAGATGGTGATTGCGCCCATCATCTTCTGTACCGTCGTCTCCGGCATCGCCCATATCTCCGAAGTCAAGAAGGTCGGTCGGGTCGCGATCAAGGCGCTGATCTATTTCGAGATCGTGTCGACGCTTGCACTGGCACTCGGCTTGATCGTCGGCAATGTGGCGCAGCCTGGAGCAGGCTTTCAGGGTCAATCCAACGCCGCTGCTGTCGCGGGTTACGCCAAGCAGGCGAGCGAAATGAGGTCGATCGATTTCGTCCTGCACGTCATCCCGGACACGGTCGTGGGAGCGTTTGCGCAGGGAGAAATCCTGCAGGTCCTGCTGTTTGCAATCCTGTTCGGCTTTGCGCTGATGGGGCTCGGCGAGCGCGCCCATACCGTGCGGGCGTTCATCGATGACGTGGCTCACGCGATGTTCGGCGTCATCTCGATCATTGTTAAGGCGGCCCCGATCGGTGCGTTCGGTGCGATGGCCTATACGATCGGGCGATATGGTCCGCAGGCATTGGGCAATCTCGCTGGGCTTATCGCAACCTTCTATGTCACTGCGCTCCTGTTCGTCTTTGTGGTCCTTGGTCTGATCGCCCGCTTCGCCGGATTCTCGATCTTCAAGTTCCTCCGATATCTGAAGGATGAATTGCTGATCGTGCTTGGCACGTCGTCCTCGGAGAGCGCGCTTCCGCAGATGATGGAGAAGCTCGAGCGCCTCGGCTGCTCCAAGCCGGTCGTTGGCCTCGTCGTGCCGACCGGCTACTCCTTCAATCTGGACGGCACCAACATCTACATGACGCTGGCGACGCTGTTCATCGCCCAGGCGATGAACGTGCAGCTCAGTTTCGGCGAGCAGTTGACGATTCTCGTCGTTGCCATGCTCACCTCGAAGGGCGCATCGGGGATCACGGGTGCCGGCTTCATTACGCTGGCCGGCACGCTCGCCGCCGTCAGGCCGGAGCTGCTTCCCGGCATGGCGATCGTGCTCGGTATCGACAAGTTCATGAGCGAATGCCGCGCGCTGACCAATCTCTGCGGCAACGGTGTTGCCTGCGTGGTGGTGGCCTGGTGGGAGGGCGAGCTCGATCGCGAGAAGCTGCGTGTCGGTCTCGAGCGCGACATCGATCCGACAGACTTCGAGACCGCCGTAGCAGAGGGCAGGGGCATCTAGCGATTGGATTGCGAGAGATTTAACAGACAGACAAGAGGAAATGGTCATGACTGATGTGGTGATTGTGTCCGCCGCGCGAACGCCGGTCGGCTCCTTCAACGGTGCACTTGGATCGCTGACCGCGCACGAGCTCGGAGCCGTCGCGATCAAGGGTGCCCTCGAACGCGCGAAGGTCTCGCCTGAAGATGTCGACGAGGTCATCCTGGGCCAGGTGCTGTCCGGCGGTGAGGGGCAGAATCCGGCGCGGCAGGCCGCTATGGCGGCCGGCATTCCGCAGGAGAAGACAGCGTGGGGCATGAACCAGCTCTGCGGCTCGGGTCTGCGGTCGGTGGCGCTTGGGCTGCAGCAGATCGCCAATGGCGACGCAAAGGTCATCGTTGCCGGCGGCATGGAGTCGATGTCGATGGCGCCGCATCTGTCGCATATGCGTGGCGGCACCAAGATGGGTGACGTCAAATTCGTCGATTCCATGCTGAAGGACGGCCTGATGGACGCCTTCCACGGCTACCACATGGGCGTCACGGCGGAGAACATCGCCGCCAAATGGCAGATCACCCGCGAGGAGCAGGACGCTTTCGCCACCCGCTCGCAGAACAAGGCCGAGGACGCGCAAAAGGGCGGCCGGTTCAAGGACGAGATCGTTCCCGTCACCGTCAAGACCAGGAAGGGCGACGTTGTCGTCGACCAGGACGAGTATATCCGTGCCGGCACGACGCAGGATGCTCTCGCCAAACTTAAGCCCGCCTTCAACAAGGAAGGCTCGGTGACTGCGGGCAACGCGTCGGGCCTCAACGACGGCGCGGCCGCGCTGGTGTTGATGAGCGCGGAGGAAGCCAGCAAGCGCGGCCTGACGCCGCTCGCAAAAATCGTCTCTTGGGCGACCGCCGGCGTCGACCCGGCGGTAATGGGTTCGGGGCCAATCCCGGCCTCGCGCAAGGCACTGGAAAAGGCCGGCTGGAAGGTCGGGGATCTCGATCTCGTCGAAGCCAACGAGGCCTTCGCGGCCCAGGCCATCGCCGTCAACAAGGACATGGGTTGGGATCCCTCGATCGTGAACGTGAACGGCGGTGCCATCGCCATCGGTCATCCGATCGGTGCGTCTGGCGCCCGCGTGCTGACGACGCTGCTGTTCGAGATGCAGAAGCGGGGTGCGAAGAAGGGGCTTGCAACGTTGTGCATCGGGGGTGGCATGGGCGTCGCCCTGACGGTCGAACGGTAGCAGAGAACACCGGCCATAAGCGCCGGAGCAGAATGAACGCGGACGGCACCACACCATCCGCGAACGACATCGGCTGGCCGTGCGCCGGCAGAAGAATAACCGATCAGGATCAGGAGGAAATCATGTCCAGAGTTGCGGTGGTGACCGGCGGAACGCGCGGCATCGGCGAGGCGATCTCGGTCGCACTCAAGGCGGCCGGCTACAAGGTGGCGGCGAGTTATGCCGGTAACGACGAGGCAGCTGCGAAGTTCAAGAGTCAGACCGGCATCAACGTCTACAAATGGGACGTCTCGAACTACGAGGCCTGCGTCGCCGGCTTGAAACAGGTCGAGGCCGACCTGGGGCCGGTCGATGTGCTGGTCAACAACGCCGGCATCACCAAGGACGGCATGTTCCACAAGATGACGCCGGAGCAATGGTACGCGGTCATCAACACCAATCTGAACTCGCTGTTCAACATGACGCGGCCGGTGTGGGAAGGCATGCGCGAGCGCAAGTTCGGTCGCGTGATCTGCATCTCCTCGATTAACGGCCAGAAGGGCCAGATGGGCCAGGTCAACTACTCCGCTGCCAAGGCCGGCGACATCGGCTTCGTGAAGGCGTTGGCCCAGGAGGGCGCCCGCGCCGGCATCACCGTCAACACGATCTGCCCCGGCTATATCGCCACCGAGATGGTCAAGGCGATCAGTCCGGAGATCGTGGCCAAGAACATTCTGCCCCAGATTCCGGTCGGCCGTCTGGGTGAACCGCAGGAGATCGCGCGCGCGGTGGTGTTTCTCGCCTCCGACGATGCCGGCTTCATCACGGGATCGACGATATCGGCGAATGGCGGCCAGCACATGATCTGAGGCCGCATGCCGGCCTCCCGAACCGAAGAATCAAGTCGAGGAACACGATGGACCAGGATCTCAGGGAAGCCGCACTCGAATATCATCGCCTGCCGACGCCGGGGAAGATCTCCGTGGTGCCGACCAAGGCGATGGCCACCCAGCGCGATCTGGCGCTGGCGTATTCACCTGGTGTGGCCGAGCCCTGCCTGGTCATCGCCGAGGATCCGTTGCAAGCGGACGTGTTGACGGCCCGCAGCAACCTCGTCGCCGTCGTCACCAACGGCACCGCCGTGCTCGGACTCGGCAATATCGGCGCGCTGGCCGGAAAACCGGTCATGGAGGGCAAGGCGTGTCTGTTCAAGAAGTTCGCAGGCATCGACGTGTTCGACATCGAACTCGCCGAGGAGAATCCCGATGCGCTGATCGAGACGATCGCGCGGATGGAGCCGACCTTCGGCGGCATCAACCTCGAGGACATCAAGGCGCCGGAATGCTTCTACATCGAGAAGAAGCTCCGCGAACGGATGAAGATACCCGTCTTCCACGATGATCAGCACGGCACCGCGATCATCGCTGCAGCCGCGATCCTCAACGGGCTGAAGCTGGTCAACAAGGACATCGCCGAGGTCAAGCTGGTCTGCTCCGGCGCGGGTGCTGCGGCGCTCGCCTGCCTCGATCTCATCGTGAGCCTTGGATTGCGCCGCGATCGCATCATCGTGACCGACGCCAAGGGTGTCGTGTATGCCGGCCGTACCGAAAGCATGGACGACAACAAGGCGCGCTATGCCGTGAAGACGGATGCGCGGAAGCTGGACGATATCATCCAGGATGCGGACATCTTCCTCGGACTGTCGGCCGGCAAGGTGCTGACATCAGACCTGGTCAAGAAGATGGCCCGCGATCCCCTGATCTTCGCGATGGCCAATCCGGTTCCGGAGATCATGCCGGAAGACGCGCTGGCGGTTCGTCCCGATGCGATCATCGGCACGGGGCGTTCGGACTATCCCAACCAGATCAACAACGTCCTGTGCTTCCCGTTCATCTTCCGTGGCGCGCTCGATTGCGGTGCGACCACCATCAACGAGGAGATGAAGCTTGCGACGGTCCGCGCACTCGCAGACCTCGCCATGGCCGAGGTTCCTGAGGTGGTCGCAACCGCCTACAAGGGCGAGGACCTTCGCTTCGGGCGCAACTATCTCATTCCAAAGCCGTTCGATCCACGTCTCATCGAGATGATTGCGCCGGCGGTGGCAAAGGCGGCCGCCGATACCGGTGTTGCAAGGCGTCCGATCGCCGATATGGACGCTTATCGGCAGAAGCTGAGCCGTTTTGTCTACCAGTCCGGCAATGCGATGCAGCCGGTGTTTTCGGTGGCGAAGGGGAGCGGAAAATCCCTCGTTCTGGCCGAAGGCGAGGATGAGCGCGTGCTGCGGGCAGCACAGGTCATCGCTGACGAGCGGATCGCGAAGCCGTTGTTGCTCGGCCGGCCAGCCACCATCGAACAGCAGATCAAGGCTTTCGGTCTCCGGCTCAGGCCCGGCCAGGACTGCGAGATCATCGATCCGCACGATGCGCAGGTCTATTCCAAATGCGCTGACGTGTATCATGCGCGCAGGAGGCGCGATGGCGTATCGGCGGCCCTCGCGCTGTCGGAGACGCGGAGCAATGCGACGGTGCTGGCGTCGATCCTGCTCGAGCGCGGGATCGGCGATGCGATGCTTTGCGGAGTGATCGGGCGAACCGCCGATCACCTGGCGGCGATCAAGAACGTGATCGGAACGCGGGACGACGTGCGGACGCTCGCCGTAATGCAAATGCTCATTCTCCCGCAGCATCAGCTGTTCATCTGCGACACGCATTGCAATCTCAATCCGACTGCCGAGCAGGTTGCCGACATCGCGCTGCTGGCGGCCGCCGAAGTCAGGCGATTTGGCATCACGCCTCGAGTGGCGCTGTTGTCGCATTCGAGCTTCGGCAGCTCGGCGGTGCCGGAGGCGCACAAGATGCGGGAGGCGCGCACGATCATCCGCGCGCGCTCGCCCGATCTGACCGTGGAAGGCGAGATGCGCGGCGACGCGGCGCTGTCGCAGTCGGTGCGTGACCACGAGTTTCCCGATTCCGGTTTCGTCGGTCCGGCGAACGTGCTGGTGATGCCCAATCTGGACGCGGCCAACATCTCGTACAATCTTTTGCGGATGGCTGCGGGGCAGGGGCTGACGGTCGGCGGCATTTTGCTCGGCGCGGCCAAGCCCGCCCACATTCTCACGCCATCCTCGACCGTCCGCCGCATCGTGAACATGGCTGCCGTCGCAGCCGCGGATGCGGTGTCGGAGAGAGCCTGATCGGAAGGACACGATTGGGCGGACTGTGAACGCGATCGGGCGAGGCCATCATGAGTGAGGCGCAATCGGGAAAGCTCCGGATCGTGATCGTCGGAGGCGGGGCGGGAGGATTGGAACTCGCGACCCGCCTCGGCGACAAATATGGCCGCAAGGGCAAGCTCGACGTCACGCTGATCGAGCGCAACCGCACGCATGTCTGGAAGCCGAAGCTGCACGAGATCGCGGCCGGCAGCATGGATATCGGTGCCCACGAGGTCGACTATCTCGCGCAATCCTACTGGCACGGGTTTCGTTACCGGATCGGCGAGATGATCGGGATCGACCGGGAGCGGCGTCAAGTGCTGGTGGCGCCCTATCTCGATGGCGAAGGGCGCGAGGTGACGCCGAAGCGGAGCTTCGACTACGATATCCTCGTCATGGCTATTGGCAGCCAGAACAACGATTTTGGCACGCCGGGCGTCGCGGACCACGCGATCAAGCTCGAATCGCAGGTCGATGCCAAGCGGTTCCACGAACGCATGGTCAATGCCTGCATCCGCGCCCATGCCCAATCGTCAGCGCTCGGCGAACATCAGTTGAAGGTCGCGATCATCGGCGCCGGTGCGACCGGTGTCGAGCTTGCGGCGGAATTGCACCGGACGACGCGCGAAGTGGTGGCATACGGCCTCGATCAGGTCGATCCGCAGAAGGACATCAGGATCACGCTGATTGAAGCGGCGGATCGGGTGCTTCCCGCATTGCCGGAACGCGTCTCGAAGGAGACGGAGAAACTGCTGCTCAGGCTGGGTGTCAATCTGCTGGTCGGCGCCAAGGTGTCCGTAGTCGGGTCCGACCGCGTCAGCCTGACGGACGGGCGAACCATTCCCGCCGAACTGATCGTCTGGGCCGCGGGCGTCAAGGCGCCCGATTTCCTGAAGGACATTGCCGGGCTCGAAACCAACCGCATCAACCAGCTGGTGGTGCGGCCCACGTTGCAGACCACGCGCGACGACAACATTTTTGCCATCGGCGACTGCTCGGCCTGCTCATGGGGCGAGCGGGGCAATGTGCCGCCGCGCGCACAGGCGGCCCATCAGCAGGCCTCGCATCTCTCTTCCCAGATCCCGCGGCATCTGCGAGGCGAAGCGCTGAGGGACTACCGCTACAGGGACTTCGGATCCCTGGTCTCGCTCGGCGAGTTCAGCACGGTCGGCTCGATGATGGGGGCGCTGGTGGGCGGCAGCCTGGTCTTCGAGGGGCTGTTCGCGCGGATGATGTACCTGTCGCTCTACAAGATGCACGAATACGCCCTGCATGGTCCGGCCAAGGTGGCGCTCGACACGCTGGCTCGCCTGATCACCCGGCGGACCGAGCCGCACGTCAAGCTTCATTGATTGCGGTCGCGAAGGAGATGGATGTCGTGTCGGCCGTTGCGCACCCGGCGCCGGCTCGAGCCCGGAGGGGATGCTGATGGACGCTGTGCTCCTTGCGCGTATCCAGTTCGCCGCGAACATCACGTTTCATATTCTATTTCCATCGATCTCGATCGCCCTGGGCTGGGTGCTGCTGTTCTTCCGCCTGAAGCATCTGCGCGCAACCGACCCACAGCAGAAGCTGGACTGGCTTCGCGCCTATCGGCTGTGGACCAAGGTATTCGCCCTGACATTTGCGCTCGGGGTCGTCAGTGGCGTCACCATGAGCTTCCAGTTCGGCACCAACTGGCCGGGCTATATGGAGCGGGTCGGCAATATCGCAGGCCCGTTGCTGAGCTATGAGGTGCTGACCGCTTTTTTTCTCGAGGCGGGCTTTCTTGGCGTGATGCTGTTCGGCCACCGCCGCGTCGGCGAAGCAATTCACCTTGGGGCGACCTTTCTGGTGGCGCTGGGCACTCTGATGAGTGCGTTCTGGATCCTCGCCCTCAATTCCTGGATGCAGACACCGGCGGGATACGAAATTGTCGACGGCCAGTTCCATGCACGGAATTGGCTGGAGATCGTTTTCAATCCCTCCTTTCCCTATCGTTTCGTCCACATGGTGCTTGCGTCGTCACTGACGTGCGCGTTCCTGCTGATCGGGATCAGCGCCTGGCAGCTCCTCAAGGGCGTCGCGACGGCGAGCGCCTCGCGGGTGCTGCGAACCGGGCTCGTGTTCGCGGCCCTGGCCGCGCCGGCGCAGATGGTGGCGGGCGATTTTCACGGGCTCAATACGCTCAAGTATCAGCCGCAGAAGATCGCGGCGGTTGAAGGCATCTGGGAAACCACGCGCGGCGCGCCGCTGCTTCTGTTCGCGATTCCCGACGATGCGACCCGGTCGAACTATTTCGAACTGGCCGTGCCGAAACTCGCGAGCCTTATCCTCCGTCACGATCCTGACGGGGAGCTCAAGGGGTTGAACGAGTTTCCATCGGCCCATCCGCCGGTGCTGCCGCTGTTCTGGTCGTTCCGGATCATGGTGGGAACGGGCATCCTGATGTTGCTCGTCAGCTGGGTCGGCCTCTGGAGGCATTGGCGCGACGGTTGGGAGTTTTCCCTGATGCCGCGGCCATTGCTCAAGTTGTTCGCGGGAATGACCTTTGCCGGATGGGTGGCAACCATCGCCGGATGGTACGTCACGGAGATTGGACGGCAACCGTTCATCGTGTCAGGCCTGATCCGAACGAGCGAGGTCGCCTCGCGCGTTCCATCGGCGAGCATCGCGCTGACCCTGGTCATCTACGTGACCCTCTATGTGGGCTTGCTGGTGGCCTATGTCGGCGTGCTGAAATATATGTCGGAGAAGCCGGAAAAGCGTCCGGCGGCGGTCACGTCGGAGGACCTTGCACAGGATCCGCTTCGCTATCAGAGCCGCGGAGAGTTCGCATGATGTCGATGTCCTTCGACGAGCTTCTGCCACTGATCTTCATCGGACTGATGGGCGTATCGCTGCTCGTCTATGTCGTGAGCGACGGCTACGATCTCGGGGTCGGCATGCTGATGCATCGGGCGACGCCGGACGAGCGGGATACCATGGTCGCCTCGATCGGCCCGTTCTGGGATGCGAATGAGACCTGGCTCGTCCTCGGCGTCGGCCTTCTCCTCGTCGCCTTCCCAAAGGCGCATGGACTGGTCCTGTCGGAATTGTACCTGCCGACCGCGCTCATGCTGGTCGGCCTGATCCTGCGCGGTGCAGCTTTCGATTTCCGGGTCAAGGCCAAGGCCGACCGGAAGGCGATGTGGGATCGCATGTTCATCGCCGGGTCGATGCTGGCGTCGGTATGCCAGGGCTGGATGCTCGGCCGCTACATCAGCGGGTTCGGCGAAGGCTGGAATTATCCGATCTTCGCCGGCGCAATCGCAATTGCGTTGCCGATGGCCTATGCACTGCTCGGCGCGACGTGGCTTGTGATGAAGACGCATGGCGAACTGCAGGAGAAGGCGATCGAGTGGAGCAAGATCGCCTTCGCACCCATGGTTCTCGGTCTGATCCTGATCTCGATGGCAACGCCGTGGATCAGCGAGACGGTCCGCATCAGGTGGTTCACCCTGCCGGCGATGATCGCGGTGGCCTCGATCCCGATCACGTCCAGCGTCGCGCTGCTGACGGTCCGCCTTCTGCTGGGTGCACCGGCCGTGCGCGGCGCGCTTTGCTGGCTGCCTTTCGCGCTATTGGTGCTCGTGTTCCTCCTGAGCTTCCTTGGTCTCAGCTATAGCATCTACCCCTATGTCGTGATCGACCGGCTCACGGTCTGGCAGGCCGCCAGCAGTCCGGAGTCGCTCCGAGTCATACTGATCGGGGCCTGCGTGACGCTGCCGGTCATCATCGCCTACACCGGATTTTCCTATCGCGTATTCCGGGGCAAGACCATAGAGTTAGACTATGCGTGAGTGGCCTGCCGCAATTGCCGGCGCTCCCGGGTTTGTGCTGGTTCACAAGATGGCGGAGCTCTCATCCCTGGTGAACGTCAAGGAGCCTGCCGAGGTTGGTTCGGTGGCGCCTGCTTCCACGCGTTGGTTCATTCGCGGTGCATTTGCCCTTGCGTTGGTCGCCGCCGCGGCGTGGCTCGGATATGCGGTCATGTTCCGCCGGGGACTGGACCATCTGCACACCGCGGCCCAGCAGCGGCTGGCCGTCGAGGCTGCCAGACTCGACGGCCATCTTTCGAGATTTGAGTATCTCCCGTCTCTCCTGGAGACGTCCCCCGGCGTGTTCCGGCTGCTGGAGGCGCCCGGCGATCCCGCGTTGCAGCAAGCCGTCAGCCTCTATCTGAAATCGATCAACCTGCTGGCGGGGGCCGACAACCTCTACGTCCTCGGTGTCACCGGCGCGACCCTGGCCGCGGCCGATTTCGACCAGCCCGGAACACCCTTCGGCGAAAACCTGTCGTATCGTCCCTACGTGAGCGAAGCGCTTGCGAACGGTCGCGGTGCATTCTTCGGTGTCGGTATCACCACCGCGCGCGCCGGTTATTATCTGTCCTATGCCCTGAAGGACAGCGGGACGACCAAGGGGATCGCGACCGTCAAGGTCAATCTGGATTCGTTCGAGAGGGCGTGGCGCAACATCGACAACGACATTCTACTGGTCGACGAGCGCAAGGTCACGATACTCGCCTCTCGCGACGAGTGGCGCTATCGCCCGATGGAGCCGCTGTCGGTTCAAACGCGCGATGACATCGCGCGATCCAAGCCCTACGGAAACCACGATCTTGCGCCGCTCGGATGGACCTTCGTCGCCCAGTCCGAGAACGGCACGGCACGGATCACCGCGGAGAACGGCACCGCCTATACCGTCAGCGAGCTTCCGATCAACCGCGGGCTGTGGAAACTCGTGCTTCTCGACGACGAGGCGCCCATACGGCAGACTGCGCTCGTCATCGGGGTCATATCGGGATTAGCCGCCCTCGTCGCGCTGCTGGCGCTTGGACTTGTGGAGCAACGCCGCAGAGAGATCAAGCAGCGGTTGGCGAGCCAGGCCGCATTGCAGGCGGCGAACGACATGCTCGAAACCAGGGTGCAGGAGCGCACAGCCGAATTGCGCGCTACGCAGGATGAACTCGTTCATGCCGGCAAGCTGGCCGCGCTCGGCCAGATGTCGGCGGGCATCGTTCATGAACTGAACCAGCCGTTGGCGGCCTTGCAGACCGCCGCCGACAATGCAGTCTTGCTGGTCGACCGCGGATCAATCGGAGATGCCCGTGGAAATCTCACCCGCATTGGCGAGCTGGTGCGGCGGCTCGGACGCCTGACCGGCCAGTTGCGGGTGTTCGCATATAAGTCGAGCAGCCCGCTTGGCGCGGTTTCCGTTGAGCAGGCCGTGGCTGAATCGCTCAAAATATTGTCCGGGCGAGTCAAGGAGGGCGGGGTTGCCGTCGCGACGGACATTGACGCAAAACTCTGCGTCATCGCCGATCAGACGCGGCTCGAGCAGCTGTTGTGCAACATCGTGGCGAATGCGCTGGATGCGGTGGAGAATGTCGAGCCGAAGTCGATCCTGGTCCGGGCGGGCAGGGAGGAGGCGCAGAGCGCGCGCTGCCGCATTGCGATCAGCAACAGCGGGCCCGCGATCGCCCCCGACGTCCTGCAGCGCATGTTCGAGCCGTTCGTGACGACCAAGCCCGCGGGCAAGGGGCTTGGGCTGGGCCTGATGCTGTCCAACCACATTGCACGCTCGTTCGGTGGCGAACTGCATGCGCGAAACCTGACGCCGAGCGGCGCCGAATTTGTTGTGACCCTTCCATTGGCTGAGATTACAGAGGCGGCTCCGCATGGGCGATGACCAATCGATCGGCGTGATCTATGTCGAGGATGATGACGACGTCCGGATCGGCGGGGTCCAGGCGCTCGAGCTTGCGGGATTTTCCGTTTCGGGCTTTGCCTCGGTCGAGACCGCCCACAGCTCCGTGTGCGCCGACATGCCCTTTGTCGTGGTCTGCGACGTGCGCCTGCGCGGGCGCAGCGGCCTCGATTGGCTGTCTGATCTGCGTCGGCTGGATCAGGATCTGCCGGTGATCCTGATCACCGGTCACGGCGATATTTCTATGGCCGTGCAGGCAATGCGGACCGGCGCCTATGACTTCATCGAGAAACCCTGCTCCTCGGAGCAGCTGATCTCGGTGGTGCGCCGGGCGGCGGAGAAGCGGCGGCTGACGCTCGAGGTGCGATCGTTGCGATCCGCCTTGGCGGACCGCCAGGGAATCGAGGCCAGCCTGCTCGGTCGGTCGCCGCAGATCCAGGAGGTGCGCCGGTTGGTCTCCACCTTGGCTGCGACCAATGTCGACGTCACGATCTATGGTGAGACCGGGACGGGCAAGGATGTGGTGGCGCGCTGCCTGCACAATCATAGCGGCCGCCGCGGCGGCAACTACGTTGCGGTGAACTGCGGCGGCCTGCCGGAATCGCTGGTCGAGAGCGAGCTGTTCGGCCACGAGGTCGGCGCGTTCACCGGCGCCACGCGTCAGCGGATCGGAAAGATCGAATACGCCAGCGGCGGAACGCTGTTCCTCGACGAGATCGAAAGCATGCCGCTCAGCGTGCAGGTCAAGTTGCTGAGGTCGCTGCAGGATCGCTCGATCGAGCGCGTCGGCACCAACAAGCCGATCGCTGTAGATTGCCGTGTCGTGGCCGCGAGCAAGGTGAATCTGCTAGAGCTCAGCGAAAAGCGGCTGTTTCGTGCCGATCTTTACTATCGCCTCGGCGTCGCTTTCATCGAGCTGCCGCCGCTGCGCGAACGGCGGGAAGACATCCCGCTGCTGTTCGAGCACTTCACTCTGGATGCCGCCAGGCGTTTCGAGCGCGACGCCCCGATCCTGGACGACCCGACCATGTCTCACCTCCTGGCCTATTCGTGGCCGGGCAACGTGCGCGAGCTTCGTAACGTCGCCGACCGTTTCGTGCTCGGTGTCCTCGACGGCAAGTCGATCAACAAGTCGGGCTTCGGCGCCTCCGATATGTCATTGCCGCGGCAACTGGAGAACATCGAGCGATCGATCATCGAGGATGCGCTGCGGCGCAGGCAAGGCGACGTCCAGGCAACGGCTGCCCTTCTGAGCATTCCGAAGCAGACACTGTACGACAAGATCAAGCGCCTCTGCGTCAATGTCGACGGAATCAGGGAGGGCGCGACCGTCCGCTCCGGATCCTGAGGCCGCGGCGGATGAGACGGCAAGCTCTCGGTGCATGCGGGGGCAAAGGGCGCCAGACAGAAGCGGCCCAAAAACCGGACGTCAACGAACCGATCAATCTTGCCAAGCGAGGAACGCCATGAATCGGCCATTCAACATGCCTGACGAATTTGTCGAGGGCTTCATGAAGGCGGGTGAAAGCCTGTGGCGCTCGCTCGGATGGGCGCCGAAGGGCGATCGTAACGGGGCCGATCCCGGCCCGGCTCTGAATTCGTCAGGCCTCGCTCAATTGCAGGCGGACCACATGATGCGGCTGTACAAGCTCACCGAGCATGTCCTCAAATCGGCCGCCGGCGTCCAGAGCGAAGCAGGAATCGAGCCCGCGCGCGGCGATCGCAGGTTCAACGCGACGGAATGGCGGGACAATGCCACCTATAGCCTGCTCAAGCAATGCTATCTACTCAATGCGCGCTATTGCGTCGACTTCGTCGAAGCACTCGATCTCGACGAGAAGGAAAAGCATCGGCTGCGCTTCTTCACGTGCCAGCTGGTCGAGGCGATGAGCCCGACTAATTTTCTCGCCACCAATCCTGACGTCATAAAGCTTGCGACGGACAGCGAGGGGCGGAGCCTCAAGGCCGGCTTGGACAATCTCATGGCTGATCTCGGCCGAGGCAGCCTGACGATCACGGACGAGGAGGCGTTCGAGGTCGGAAAAGACGTCGCCGCATCCAGAGGCGCGGTCGTGTTCGAGAACGAGCTGTTTCAGCTCATTCAGTATGAACCCGCGACCGAGCAGGTGACGGCCCGGCCGCTGCTGATCGTGCCGCCATGCATCAACAAGTTTTACATCCTCGACCTGCAACCGGCCAACTCCTTCGTCCGCTTTGCGGTCGAGCACGGCTTGACCGTCTTTATGGTCTCCTGGCGCAATCCGGATGCCTCGTGCGGGCACTTTGGCTGGGACGATTACGTCGGGCAGGGCGCCATGCGCGCCATCGAGGTGACCCGCTCGATCTCGGGTGCCGACAAGGTCAACGTGGTCGGCTGGTGCGTCGGAGGAACCATTCTGTCATCTGCGCTGGCGATCCTGCGGACGCGCGGCGACGAGTCGGTCGCCAGTGTGACGTTGCTGACCACGATGCTCGACTTCCGCGAACCGGGGGACCTCGGCGTGTTCGTAGACGAGGAGGGTGTGCGGCAGCGCGAGCAGACCATCGGCAACGGCGGCATTTACCGCGGCTCGGAGCTCGGGTTCGTCTTCCAAACCCTGCGTTCCAAGGAGCTGATTTGGCCGAACGTGATCAACAACTATCTGAAGGGAAAATCGCCTGAGCGTTTCGATCTTCTGTTCTGGAACGCCGACGTGACCAACCTGCCGGGGCCGATGTATTGCTGGTACATCAGGAACATGTATCTGGAGAACAGACTTCGGGAGCCGAACCAGTTGACGATGTGCGGCACGTCCGTCGATCTGGGGCGAGTCGACCTGCCTGCCTATGTCTTGGCGACCGTTGAAGATCACATCGTGCCGTGGCGATCGGCCTATCGCACCACAGGCCTGTTCAGTGGCAACACCCGCTTCGTGCTCGGAGCGAGTGGGCACATTGCCGGCGTGATCAACCCTGCGTCGAAGAACAAGCGAAGCTATTGGCTGTCGGACAAGCGATGCGAAGACCCGGCGGCGTGGCTTGCGAGCGCTGACGAAAAGCCAGGCAGTTGGTGGAACGATTGGATCGCGTGGCTCAAGCCGTGGGCTGAAGATCAGGTGCCCGCCCGGACGCAACTCGGCAGCAACCTCTATCCTCCGGGGGAAGTGGCACCAGGCCGATATGTGAAAGCGAAGGCAAACTGACTTCGCTGAACGGTCATGGAGCGATTGGAAGATCTCGGAAGAGCTGGCAGTTCGAGCAATCGCTGAGCGAGGCGACCTCATCATTAGATGATGGATTGCTCTTCGTACCGTTTGGCGACATCGATAAGTTGTTGAGGGTTGCCCCAGAAAAGTGCGAGCGAAGCGCTTTGACTGCACATGCACACCTCGGCCTCCGTCTGACGTGTGCATTGAGAATCCGGAGAAGCGATTTCTGCTTCCAATTCATGCAAATATCGTCCTCCGAGCCTTGCATCACCAGCGCGCCGGTGCCGAGCAACACCGGGGTGCAGACCGTTTCCGGCACCGTTGCGACGGGCGGTGCGGCGGCGGTGGTCGGACAGATCGTGACCTTGACCGACAATGGCAACGCCATTGGAACGGCGGTCGTGCAGTCCAACGGCGCCTTCTCGACCTCGGTGAAGCTGCCGGGTCAGGCCAACAATGCAATCCTTGCGAGCGTGACCGACAGCTACGGCAATACCAACAACACCTATCTCGCGACCACGGGCAGCGGTCAGATCACGATCGCGGCCCAGGCCGGCAAGACCAACGATCTCGATTTCACCGGAGGCATTACCGACCACAACCTGTGGTTCCTGCAGTCGGGCAACGACCTGAAAATCGACATCCTGGGAACCAACACCAGCGTGACCGCCACGGGCTGGTTCTCGGGCAGCGCCAACCAATTCCAGGAGATCTCGGCTGGAGGCCTCAACCTTGACAGCCAGGTCTCGCAACTGGTGCAGGCGATGGCGATCTATTCGGCAAGCAACCCGGGCTTTGATCCGACCTCACCGGGTAATACCGTCGCTCCAAACGACGCAGGCCTGCGAAACGCAATCGGGGCGGCTTGGCATGCTTGAGAAGCGGGATGACGATCATCCGATGTCGCAATTCCAGACATTGGAGGTCTCGAGCCTTCGCGTGCTGAAATCTGGCGACCGCCCGGAATCCTTCAGAATGCCATTCCCGGCGGTCTCGCTCTCGCCCTGGTCACGGTTGGCCATAGGATGCCGGGTAAGCCTCCGGTGAAGGCCGTCTTCCCCGATGGTGTTTGAGGGTGAGATGATTTGCTCATTAATTGGCAAGCAAATGAGCAAACGTGACGACGGTTACGGTTCTATCTGGTCCTGAACGGCGGCGGCGGTGGACGAGTGCCGAGAAGCTTCGGATTGTGGAGTGCCAGTATTGTCGAGGTTGCTCGGCGACATGATGTTCATCGCAATCTGGTTACGGCTTGGCGGCGTCAGGTGCACACAGGCGTCCTCTCTTGCGGGCCTGGGCCGATGCATGGCGAGAAGCAGGGCGGCGCTGCTAAAGATAGCCATCGCCAGAAGCGCGCATTTCAGCGTTTGTCGCAACATGGCAATCTCGCACTCTAGGGCGCTTCTCGGGCAGGCCATGCGCATACAATAGCATGAGTAGGCTGGACGGATCGTAAACGAGCTTGTGGTCGACCGAGCCCGACATCTTGGACCGTCCGATCGTGGCCGGCATGGTGGATACCCGGGAGCAGGCGGACGAACTGCCGGTTCACATCCATCGCAAGGGACAGCTCGTCCTCGCCCGGCGCGGCGTGTGACGTGCGAAGTGCCGAGCGGCCCGTGGATGGTCCCACCGCGCTGCGGCGTCTGGATTCCCGGCGGCATGCCCCACAGCAATCGCGTCAGCGGCAGCGCCAGCCTGCTGTTTCTCTATGTGGACATGGATGCGGCGAGCGTGCCGCAGGAATGCTGCACGCTGTCGATCTCACGGCTATTGCACGAGCTGATCCATCGGATGGCGACGCTGCCCCGCTCTACGATCCCGACGGCCCGCCCGCGCAGATCGATCGCCATGCCGACCGAACGGCTGCATCTTCCGATCACGCGGAGTTCGAAACTGCGTATGATCGCCGATGCCTTGATGGACAATCCGGCCGACCGTAGGACCGTGGCGGAGTGGGCGCAAGCCGTCGCGCTCGGCGAGCGGACGCTGATGCGCATTGTGCTCGCCGAGACCGGCATGACCTTCAGTCGCTGGCGTCAGCAGCTTCAGATCATCGTCGCCATCCAGAAGTTGTCTGCTGGCAACACGGTTCAGTCTGTGTCCGAGGCGCTCGGCTACGAGTCGGTGAGCGCGTTCATCACCATGTTCAAGAAGGCGCTTGGCAAATCGCCGGCGCGCTACTTCTCCGAGCGCGAGGCCGGCCAGACTGGCCCGGGGGAGACCTGCCGCGAGACGAACTGCAAGCTTCGCCGGATGCCTGAGGTGCGGGACGCGCTCAATGGACTTTCGAAACGCCGATGGCTGGAGTTAGAGCGCTTCGTTTCGGACGATCTCGATGCCGAAGCCTGACAGCCCCTTGAAGTGATGCGTCGACGACGTGAGGTGACGGATGGAGCTGATCTTGAGATCCCGCAGGATCTGGGCGCCGACGCCGATCTCGCGCCATTGCCGATTGCGGTCGTCTTCGCGCGAACCGATCGGGCCTAGCGGCGCAGGCGGAACGCCCGCCGCGCCGTCGCGCAGATAGACGAGCACGCCGCTGCCATTATCCTTGAAGCGTTGCAGAATGACGTTCATCTTGGCCTGTTCCTGACCCGAGAACAAATCGCGCAGGATGTTGGGTTTGTAGAAGCGCGTGAGGACGTTGGTGCCGTCGCCCAGTTCTCCGTAGATATAGGCGACGTGATGAATGGGGTCGAACGGCGAGCGATACGAATAGCCCTGGAGCGGGCCGATCGAGCTCTCCGCCGTGACGCTCGAGACGCGCTCGATCAGCGTCTCGCGGGCCTGCCGGAAGCTGATGAGGTCTGCGATGGTGACCTGTTTCAGCTTGTGCTTGTCGGCGAACGCCGCGACTTGCGGACCCTTCATCACCGAGCCATCGTCGTTCATCAGTTCGCTGATGACACCGACCGGCTCGAGACCTGCCAGTCTGCACAGGTCGACGGCGGCCTCGGTGTGACCCGAGCGCATGAGTACGCCCCCTTCTTTTGCGATCAGCGGGAAAACGTGTCCCGGCCGGCAAAAATCGCCGGCGCCGGCGTTGGGGTTGGCGAGTGCACGGCAGCACGAGGCCCGCTCTTCGGCCGAGATGCCCGTACCGTTATCCGGCCGGTAGTCCACTGACACGGTGAAAGCCGTGGTGTGAGCCGAGTCGTTGTTGACAACCATCGGGTCAAGCCGCAGGCGTCTCGCGTCTTCGAGGGTAATCGGAGCGCAGACGATTCCCGATGTATGGCGAATGATGAAGGCCATCTTCTCAGCCGTACACCGCGAGGCGGCAACGACGAGGTCCCCTTCGCCCTCGCGATCGTCGTCGTCGGTGACCACGACGATTTCGCCGTCGGCGAGCGCCTGCAGGGCCGCTTCGATCGATCCCGTCATCTCGGTCGCTCTGCTCGCTGGAACCGACGGGTGCTCGCGTTGGGTCGTGTGCGGATTGTCAGGCTCGCAGCGCCGATCGAGCACTCTGCCGATCTTAACTTCACCATTATTGCCAACTGGCCGGAGCCCATGGCGGGGCGCCTCATAGCCTTTCCACGCTGTAGCTGGGACGATTGGTGTCGAGCCCGATCGGCGCATCGGACAGCAAAGGACCGGTTGGGTCGTATCGGGGTCTTGGTGAGCGCTCCAGAGGGCGCGAGGGGGTGGCGCAAGCCTTGACGGTGACCGGCCGATTGGCGTCGATCGGCAGCACGGTCTTGTGCGAAATGCGCTTGAGGGCCAGATTTGATCGAATGCTGCTGACGCCGGGAATGCGGGATAGTTTGTTGACAATCAGGTCTTCGAGATCTTCGATGTCGGCCGCCATGACGCGGAGCATGTAGTCGCTCTCACCGGTCATGAGATAGCATTCCATTACCTGGGCCAGCCGGTCGATGGATCGGGTGAAATTCTCGAGGGACGTCTGGACCTGCTTTTCCAGCTTGATCTGGATGAAAGCCGTTACACCAATGCCGAGCACGGCGGGATCGAGAAGGGCGATCCGTCGATCGATCACGCCGAGTTTTTCGAGTGTTCTGACGCGTGCCAGACACGGCGACGGCGAGAGATTGACGCGTGATGCGAGCTCGACATTGGTCAAGCTCGCATTCTGCTGGAGCTCGTTGAGAATCTTGATATCTATTCTGTCGAGAGAGGTTGTCGACATCGCGTATCTCCCAAGTATGGCAGTCTTCTGCGGCGCGTATCACCGTCGTTTGCGCGGTGATGACAATCGCGTGGTAAAAGCTAACCGCAATTGCGCTTGTGGGATTTCGACAAATCGTCGATTTGTATCGAAAAACCGTCAACCTTTGCATTGTGCATTGCGATCAGGAGGTTAGTTGCCTACTTCCGAAACATTTTTTGCCTATGCGATATGCAGGCCGACGTTGATCCACGGATTCGGTCAAGATGTAATGCCCGCCGCTCCATCGATTGGCTCCCCATGTCACTTGACGGGACGTGCAGAAGAGATCGATGTCGAGAGCTGCCCTGTTTCGTACAACCGCCTGTCGTCGCGTGTGGCCCCGGTCCCACGTCGCTGACCACGCCGCGGGCGTTGCGCGAGACAAAAGGTTCGGCAGCAACGACGCCCACCTCGTCAACCAGAAAATGGCAAAGATCGGCCGGATGCAGAGTTGGATCTAGCGACTCGACAAGTCGTTACAGCATAAAATGCTGATGAAGCTTCTGTGACAGGCGTTGTTCAAGCAGTAATGCTGAGAGGCTCGGGCGACTATCCACCCACGATCGCACTTGGGTAGCGACGGTTTGGATGTCGAGCGTGAAACTGAAGCAAGTCTATTTGACAGCGAACGATCCTGGACGCCTGGCCGAGTTCTACGAAGGCCTGGGTCTGAAGGTGCGCTTCGCTGATCCCGGCAAGTGGATCCAGTTCGTGAGCGATGCGGCTGCGTTCTGCGTCGCCGGACCGACGGAGTCGGTCTCGGACCAGCTGCAAGATGCCGTTCTTGTCTTCGATGTCGATGACCTCGATGCCGCCATGGAGCGTGCCGCAGCCATGGGGGCGCAAGTCGGCGCGGTCCGGGACATGGAAAGTCACGGCCGTGCGGTGAAGGTGCGGGATCCGGGCGGCAACGTCATCCAGTTCTATCAAGCAGCCGGATAGCTCAGACGTTCACCGGGGCAGCGCTGCATGCCCGGACTCACAACCAGACAAAGAGGGCGCATCCATCCCATGAATCCAAGGGTCGTAGCCATGCCGTCCGCAACACCGCCGCTGTCCGAAACGAGCCCACTCGATGCCGCAGCATTCCGTGCTGCGATGCGCAGCGTGCCGGGCACCGTGTCGATCGTCACGACAGGCCGGGCGCCGAACCGCCATGGTCTGACACTGACGGCGGGCTGCTCGCTGTCGGCGGCTCCGCCCAGCGTGCTGGTTTGCGTCAATCGATCTGCCGGTGCGCACGACATCATTCTCAGCAGTGGGTCGTTCTGCTGGAATATTCTAGGAGTCGAGCATCGCGATCTGGCGCTCAAGTTTTCCGGGCAGGACGGCAGCAAGGGCGATATCCGCTTCGGTGACGGTTTGTGGTGCGATCTCAAAACCGGAGCACCAAGTCTGGTCGGCGCGGTCTGCAGCTTCGATTGCCGCGTGGTGAATGCTTACAGCGACAGTAGTCACACCATTTTCACCGGAGAGGTGGTGGCTCAGACCACGAGGGCCGGATGTGAGTCGCTCGTCTACATCGACGGATGTTTCGCCGCGCCAAAGGCGGTCTGAAACACAGGACGACGTCCGACGCCGCTAAGTTTCCGTTACAGCCAAGATGGATCCGATCAGCATGCAAGGAAGACGAAGACTTTCCATCGCGCATCCATCAGCGGTCGGTCGCTGATGCTGTCGCTCTGGCTCAATGTCATCGCCGGCGGGGTGCTCATCGGGCTGGTTTACGGGCTCGTCGCGCTCGGTCTCACGATCATCTTCGGCGTCATGCGCGTGGTCAATTTCGCTCATGGCGAGATGGTCGTGTTCGGGATCTACATCGGATACTGGACTGTTCGAATCTGGGACGTCCCGATCGTTGTAGCCGCCGCGATCGCCGCGGTCGTCATGTTCGTGTTCGGCTATCTGCTGGAGACGCTCGTCGTGAAGCGGTTCGTCAATCGGCCGCATCACTATCAGTTCATCGTCTTCATCGGCCTCTCACTGCTTTTCAGCGGCGTATTGCTGATGTCGTTCGGTCCGGATCCGCGGCCGACGGCGTCTCAGCTGTCCTTCCAGACCGTGAGCGTGGGACCGCTCACCTTGGATTGGGCCCGCATCCAGGCGGCCGCTACGGCCGGACTGCTGATCGCCGCACTGGGAGCCTATCTGAAGTATTCCGCATTCGGCCGATCGCTGCGGGGCGCCGCCAATAATCGACTGGGCGGACTGGTGGTCGGGCTGAATATCCCTCGGGTCTATGCGGTGACCTTCGGCATCGGAGCCGCCTGCGCTGGCGTCGCCGGCACATTGATCTCGCCGCTGTTCGATGCGCAGCCCTATCTCGCCGTCGACTTCACGCTGCTGGCCTTCGTGACGGTGATCGTCGGCGGTCTCGGCAGCTTCGGTGGCGCTCTTCTGGGCGGCCTGACGATCGGGGTCGCCGAAGCGATCGCGGCCTTGATGTTCACGCCGTCGATGAAAACAGCACTCCCTTACGCGCTCCTGATCATCATCCTGATTTTCCGTCCGAGGGGGTTTTTCGGTGCAAAGGACATCTGATCAAGCCAGCGACACCAAGCGTTGGGGTGCCGGCGCTCTGGTCTTCGCCGCCCTGGCCGTGGTGGGTGGCATGTCCAACGCCTACGTCATCTCACTTCTGACGATCGTCCTGTTGTTCACCTTCATGGGACAATCGTGGAACCTGATGCTCGGGATCGGCGGGCAGCTGTCCATCGGTCACGCGCTGTTCGTTGGAATCGGTGCGTATGCGGTGGCGATCCTGAACATCAAATACGGCGTCACCCCGTGGATCGGTCTGCTGCTGGGCGCGGTGATTGCGGGCTTCGTCGGCGCGGTGCTGGCGTGGCTGAGCTTCCGCTTCGAGGTCCGTGGCATCTATTTCGCGCTGCTCACGATCGCAGCCGCCGAATTCGCCCGGATCATGTTCGGCGGGTGGGACTATGTCGGCGGCATGCAGGGCCTGTTCTATCAGGCGCCGAGCGGCACGATGGACCTCGGGATGCTGCGCGGTGACGCGCGGTTCTACTACTTCGTCGCGCTCGCGCTTGCGGCCATCGGCGTCGCGGGAACGGAGCTGATCTCGCAGTCCTATTGGGGCTATGTCTGGCGGGCGATGCGGGACGACGAAGAGGCCGCCCGCGCACTGGGGGTGCGGACGTTTCGCCACAAGGTGCTGGTGGTCTCGATATCGGCCGCGACGGCCGCGGTCGGCGGCGGCGTGCTGGGCTTGGTGCAGGGTGCGATCTTTCCGGATTCGATCATGGGCATGGCGATCTCGGTCGACGTACTGATCGGCCCTGTGGTCGGCGGATTGGGCACTGCGTTCGGCCCGCTGGTCGGCTCGATGGCCGCGATCCCGCTGCATCACGCCATGGGGGCGCTCGGCGACAGCCTGGGGCTCCCCGGACTGAACAGCGTCGCCTACGGGGCGGTGCTGATCCTGGTCGTGTGGTTTCTGCCCGACGGCATCTGGCCGGCGATCGTCCGGCTCTACGAGGCGATCCAGCTGCCGGCGCGCGGCCGGATCTCACAATTGCGGAAGGTCGAGGAATGACCGCGCTGCTCGAAGTGAAGAACCTGACCAAAGCGTTCGTCGGATTGGTCGCGGTCAATGACGTCAGCTTCTCACTGCAGGCAGGCCGCATCACCGCCCTGATCGGGCCGAACGGCGCCGGCAAGACCACCTGCTTCAATCTCGTCGCCGGGGCGCTGAGACCGACCGCCGGGCGGGTGCTATTCGAGAGGCGTTCGCTCGAGCGCGAGCCGCCCGAAGCGGTGTGCCGCATGGGCATTGCGCGCACCTTCCAGATCGTCCGACCGATGAAAGATATGTCGGTGCTCGAGAATGCCATGGTGGGCGCCTTCAGCTGGACGACGAACGTCAAGGAGGCGCGGGACAAGGCGTATGAGTCGCTCGAAAATGTCGGGCTCGCCGGCAAGGCGAATGCCCGGACGGATCAGTTGACGTTGCCCGATCGCAAGATGCTCGAGATGGCGAAGGCGCTCTCGACTCGCCCCAAGTTGCTGCTGCTCGACGAAGTGATGGCGGGGCTGCGTCCGACCGAAGCGGCAGGCGTCGTCGGCGTGCTGCACCGGCTCGCCGAGGGTGGACTGACGATCCTACTGGTCGAGCACGTGATGCGGATCGTGATGGAAGTGGCGTCGACCGTGGTGGTGCTACACCACGGCGCCAAGATCGCCGAGGGCAAGCCGTCAGAGGTGGTAGCGGATCCTGCGGTGCTGGAAAGTTATCTGGGAGCCGGTTTCCATGCCTGACGACGCGCTTCTCGAAGTCGACGACCTGTGCGTGGCCTATGACGGCTCCAATGCGCTGAACGGCGTGTCGCTCCGCATCGGCAAGGGTGAACTGATCTGCGTGGTCGGCGCCAACGGCGCCGGCAAGACCTCTCTGATCCGATCAATCGCGGGGATCGTGCCGTCGTCGCGCGGTTCCGTCAGGATCAACGGAGTCGAAATCTCGCGGCTACCGCCGTGGGACATCTGCGAAATGGGCATCGCTCAGGTCGCCGAGGGCCGCCAGATTTTCAGTGCGCTCTCCGTCGAGGACAATCTGCTGATCGGCGGCTCGCTGAAGCGGGCCAGGCACGACCTGGCAAATACGCTTGATTCCGTCTATCAGCTGTTCGGGCGACTTCGCGAGCGCCGCGACCAACTCGCCGGCACGCTGTCCGGCGGCGAGCAACAGATGCTGGCGATCGGTCGGGCGATCATGTCGAAGCCAGAAATCGTGATGTTCGACGAGCCGTCGATCGGACTGTCGCCGGCGCTGACCGATGTGATGTTCGGCGTCGTCAAATCCCTCAACGAGCAGGGCATCACGGTCCTTCTCGTCGAGCAGAATGTCGCCAAGTCGCTCGCTCTGAGCAGCCGCGGCTATGTGCTCGAGAACGGCTCCGTGGTGTTGCATGGATCTAGCCGCGATCTGCTCGAGAACCCCGATGTCCAGCGCGCCTATCTGGGATTGTGAGGCGCGCCGTCTCGGCGAGGCGTCGGGCGTTGCGGCTCTCGTCTCGCCGCCGTTCGGTCCACCGCTCCCCGGCTGTTGCAGCCGCCTCTCGCTTGGGTCTCATTGATGAATACTGCCACTTCTCTCCTGATCGAGCGTGATCAAGACCTGGTCACGATCACGATGAACCGGCCGCCGGCCAATGCGCTGAATGCGCAACTCATCGTCGAGTTGCTGGAGGCGATCCGGCGCCTTGCCGACGACGAGAATCCGCCCGGCATCGTGCTCACCGGAAGCGGCGACCGCTTCTTCAGCGCAGGCGGCGACATCAAGGAAGTCGTCGGGATCGACGTCGCGAGGCCGCGCATCCGGTTCTTCCACGAACTCCTCGTGGCGATGGAGAACTATCCGGGCCCGATCGTCTGCGCCGTCCGCGGCTATGCGGTCGGAGGCGCCCTGGAGTTTCTGCTGCATGCGGACTATGTTGTGGCCGATGCGGCGTGCAAGATTGGATTTCCGGAAATCAACCATGGCCTGCTACCGGTGACCAAAGGCATGCGCCGGGCCGTCGAGAAGCTCGGCGTGCGGGCGGCGCAAGAGCTGCTGTACTGGGGCGAGCTCGTCGGCGCGGAGCGCGCCGTGGCGATCGGCGCCGTGAACGAGATCGTCCCGACCGAGGAGGTCGCATCCCGTGCGCGAGACGTGTGCGGCGTGTTGCGGCAGAAAGACCGCAAGCTGTTCCATGCCATCAAGCGATCGCTCAACCTCACCGCGCAAATGAGCGATCAGGCGCTCGAAAAAATGACCGTGGCCGACCTCGACGCCTATGTCACAGCCGAGAGCTCAACCAAAGCGCGTGCGAGATTCTTATCAAAGAACAGTAAGGGTTGAGCCGATGACGCGCGGATATCCCGATCAGATCTATCTGGAGCAGATGAGCCACGAGGAAGTCGCCGCGGCGCTGGCCGATGGGTGCACGACGGTCGTGATCCCGCTGGGGGCCGTCGAGCAGCATGGGCCGCATTTGTCTTTGGGCATGGATGCGGATCATGCCGATGCTCTGGCCGAGCGGATCGCGCGCAGCCGCGGCAACACGCTGGTGGCGCCGACCATCACGGTCGGCTGCTCGTCTCACCATCTGCCATTCGCGGGTACGATCTCGCTACGGCCGGGGACGCTGGAAGCGATTTGTGTCGATTATTGCACAAGCCTGGCGCGGCACGGCTTCAAGCGTATGCTGATTCACTCGGGTCACATCGGCAATTTTCCGGTCCTGAAGGACATGCTCGGTCGCTTGCGCGAGGCTGTCCCCTCGGATGTCGAGATCCTGGCGTTCTTCGACTCGACGAAATGGATCGACACGTGGCGCGATGCGGTGCGCGAAGCCGGAGGAGACGTGTTGGCCGTCGGCGGCCACGCCGACATCGCCGAGACGTCGCTGATGATGGTCATTAGGCCCGACAGCGTCAGACCGGACCGCTTCGAGGTGGGCCATCTTGGCGGCTTGTCGGAGGCTGATCTCGAACTGATGTGGAAGAACGGCATCCGATCGGTTTCGCAGAACGGCGTGATCGGAAGTCCGATCGGCTCGAGCTACGCCATCGGCGAAGCGTGCCTCGCGGCGGTCGCCGAGTTGCTGATCAAGACCTTCGATAGCGAGGCCGGAGCCGCCAGCGCCCGCCGTTGACGGTCAGCCCGTCCGCTGCGTGGCGAAGCTTCCCGGGGCGTCTGCCATGTTGCGAATGCTGACAGCATAAAATTCGGAAAGCGTTACTACGCAACGCGGCTTTCGGGCGAAAATATCGCCACGCCTATGAAACCCTGTGCCATCTCGCAAGCTAAAAGGATTGAGACATGGCACTTACGTTTGGGTTCTGGTCTGAACAGGAAACCCAGGTCGGCCACAGTTACTCGCGCAGGCTTCACGAACTGGTCGACGAAGTCCGTCTGGCCGAGAAGGTCGGCTTCGACTGCGTCGCGCTCTCCGAGCAGCACGTGGCACTGGGCGGGATCTCGAGCTCGGCGCCCGAAGTGGTGTTCGGCTATCTGGCCGCGGTGACGTCGCGCGTCAAGCTGCGCGCGGCGGTGACGCTGATGCCGCAGCGCATCAACCACGCCTTGCGTTCGGCCGAGCGGCTTGCCGTGACCGACATCCTGTCCAACGGCCGCATGGAATTCTACGGCGGCCGCGCCAACACCACCATCGCGATGCGGGCGTTCAACGTCGATCCGAACGAAACGCTGGCGCAGATGGAAGAAGGGCTGGCGCTGCTGAAAACGGCGATGCGCCAGGACATTTTCACGTTTGACGGCAAGTACTACCAGATCCCTCCGCGCCAGCTGGTTCCGAAGCCGCTGCAGAAGCCGCATCCGGTGATCGGGATCGCGGCGACCAGCGAGCGCAGTCATCTCTGGGCGGCCTCGCAGGGCTTCGCCGTGATGAGCAGCAACATCTATCAGGGCTGGGAAGCTCAGCAGAAGCTGATCGACTCCTATCAAAAAAACTGGAAGTGCGACGCGGAGGGACCGCTGCAGCGTCCGCGTATCGGCATTCCGCTGTTCATCGGCATCGGGAAAACGGACGAACAGGCCAAGGCGGATTATGCCGGCCCGCTAATGCACTATGCCAAGATCTCGACCGATGCCTATCCGCGTCTCGCGGCGATTGCCGACGACTACAAATACATGGGGGAGAGCGTGCCGTCGATGGAGCGCGCCGCCAACGACTGGGACTATCTGGTCAACGAGTCGGCCACGACGGTGTGCGGCAGCCCCGATACGGTCATTCGTCAGATCGAGAAGTTCGAGGCCATGGGTATCGACGAGGTGCTGCTGCACATGGACTCCGTCCCGCACGAAAAGATCATGGAGGCGATCGACATGGTCGGTCGCTACGTCATCCCGCATTTCAACGACGGAAACAACGTCGTGCGGCCGACCGAGGAGATTCTCGGGCAGATCCGGCTGATGCGGACCCAGAAGCAGTAATCGAACGGTGAAATCAATGTCGCAATACGGCTACAAGTACCTGATCGTCGAGCAGCGCGCCACTGGCGTCGCGATCGTCACGATGAACCGCCCGGAGATCCTCAACGCGATCAACTGGGAGATGCACGAGGAGCTCGAAGACGTCTTCGTCAAGCTGGATCACGACAGTTCTGTCAACGCGATCGTTCTCACCGGTGCGGGCCGCGGATTTTGCTCTGGTGGCGATCAGAAGTCGCTGGATAAGGGAACGCTGCCGTCCCCGACGCGCAGCGGTCGCCACCTCATCCGCAACATGCTGGAAGTCGAAGTGCCGATCGTCGCGGCCGTCAACGGTGTCGCGGTCGGCCTGGGTGCCACGCTCGCGCTGTTCTGCGACGTGATCTATGCGAGCTCGACAGCCCGTTTCGCCGACACGCATGTCAATGCCGGCGTCGTCGCGGGCGATGGCGGCGCGGTGATCTGGCCGCTGCTGATGGGGCCGGTACGCGCGAAGCACTATCTGATGACCGGCGAATTCATCTCCGCCGAGAAAGCGGCTGCTATCGGTATGATCAACGAGGTGGTCGCAGACGGCAACGTTCTCGATGCCGCGATCGAATACGCCGAACTGCTGGCAAGCGGGCCGAAGGAATCGATCGTGTGGACCAAGTACAGCGTCAACAAGATCATCAAGCAGTACGCCCACCTGCTGCTCGACACCTCTGCGGCGCTGGAGATGTTGACGTTCAAGTCGCCCGAGCGGGCCGAGGCGGTTGCCGCATTCGCGGCCAAGCGCAAGCGTTTCGCGGAGCGCTGAGATGAACGTCGCTGAGATGACATCCGGCGCCCAGTTGGCGGATACGACCGTCGTGCAGCTTTTGGCCGCGCGACTCGCGGAGCGGCCCGACAAGATCGCCTTGCAACAAAAGCGTCACGGCGCCTGGACCGCCATGACGTGGGGCGCCTATGCGCAGCGTGTCGTGAACCTGGCCAGCGCGCTGCGGCGTGCTGGTCTCGAGCGCGGCGATCGGGTCGCGATCATGGGCGATTCGTCCGAGGAATGGCTGATCGCCGACATGGCCACGATGTGCGCCGGCGGCGTCATGGTGGGCGTTTACTTCACCTCGTCACCCGAAGAAGTGGCTTACTGCTTCACGGATTCAGGCGCGAAGTTCGCGTTCGTCGGCGGGGAGCCGCAGCTTCGCATCGTGCTCGCCTCCGGTCGGGCCGAGCAGCTCCGCGGCATCATCGTGCTCGACCCGGATTGGACCGGCGAGGCCTCGGCGTCGATCAAGTCGCTGGCCGACTTTGTTGGAGCACACGATGTCGATGCGCATGACTATCTGCAGAAGGAGAGCGCGACAGCAAAGGCGTCCGATGTCGTCAGCATCGGCTATACGTCCGGGACGACCGGAAACCCCAAAGGCGCCATGCTGACGCACCTTTCCATTCTCGCCGGCGTTCATTGCATCACCCTGTTCGGCCCCAGCATGCACGAAGAGGAGCACCGGGTGGTCGTGCATTTGCCGATGTCGCACACTGTGGCGCGCGGGCAGGCGACCACGTTGCCGCTGATCGCCGACGCAGTTCCATATTTCGGCGAGACGACCGCGGACTTCGCCCAGACGATCAAAGAGGTGAAGCCGACCTACTATATGGCGCCGCCGCGGTTCTACCAGCGCTTTGCGACACAGATCCTCAGCAAGGTGCATCCCGCCGGGGAAGCGGGAGATCAGAACTACACGCTTGCCGTGACGATCGCGCGCAGGGCGCTCGAAGACCGTCAGCGCGGCCACGAGGATGCCTTCGTCTCCAAACTGTTCGCGGCCTGCCGCGAGCAAGTGTTCCTGCCGCTGCTCGCGGAGGTCGGTTTCGACGAACTGAAGGTCGCGTTCACCTCGTCGGCGGCGATGCCGTCCGAGCTGATGTCGCTGTGGCAGTTGTGGGGCTTGCAGCTCAAGGAGTGCTACGGCCAGACCGAACTGGTCGGTGCCAATCTGGTGCAGATGGCGGAGTGGCCGAAGGCCGGCAACGTCGGGGTCCCGCTGCCGGATCCGGCGTGGGAAACCGCCGTGCTCCAGGACGGCGAGATGATCGTCCGTGGACCGGGATTGTTCGCGGGCTATTGGAACAAGCCGGACGAGACGAAAGCGGCGCTTCGCGACGGCTGGCTCTACACCGGCGACATCGTCGAAGTGTCGCCGGAAGGAACCTTCAAGCTTGTCGACCGGAAGAAGGAGATCATCAACACGTCGAACGGCAAATCGATCAGCCCGACTCAGATCGAAAACGAGCTGAGGCACAGCCCGTTCATCTCCGAGGCGGCTGTGATCGGCGAGGGGCGAAAATATCTCACCGCCCTGATCGAAGTGGATGCCACCGCCACAATGGACTGGGCGAAGTCGCGCGACGACAAGATCGCGAGTTACGCGGACCTGGCAGGCTCCGAGATCGTCAACCGGCTGATCGAGGCGGAGATCGGCAAGGCCAACGGAAGGCTGGCGCGAGCCGAGCAGATCAAGGCGTTCCGCATTCTGCCAGAGGAGCTGTCGCTCGAGAACGGCGTGATGACGCCGACGCGGAAGAAGCGTCGCAAGCAGATCAACGAGCGCTATCAGTCGCTGATCGCGTCGCTCTACGACGAAACCGAGGAAGAATTGATCAAGGCCGAGATGGGCCTTTGAGGTCGGCGGTCGGTCCCAAAGCGTACGAAGCTACCAGTCGAGATAAGATTTCACTCCTTCAGCAACAGGACATCGAGATGACCAAGCGAAGCGGAATCACGCGGCGGACGATTGTCGGAAGCGGATTGGGAATTGCGGTAGGCCTGGTATCAAGGCCATCGTTTGCGGCGAACACGAAAGTGAAAGTCGGAGCGATCATGCCCAGCAGCGGCGTGCTGGCGTTTCCCGGTCAGGCCTGCGTGCGCGGCATCGATCTCGGCGCCAAATTCGCGCGTGAGAAGTTCGGCCTCGACATCGAGATCGTTCACGCCGATACGCAAAGCCGTCCGGAGAACGGCCGGATTGCCGCCGAGAGCCTGATCCGGCAGGGCTGCACCGTGCTGATCGGCGCGTGGGATTCCGGTGCCACCATTTCGGCGCTGCAGGCCTGCGAGGCCGCCAAGGTGCCGATGGTGGTCCACATCGCGAGCGCCACCCAGGTAACTTCACAGGGCTTCACCCAGGTGTTCCGCTATTACCCCACGTCGCTGACCATCGTGCGGCAATCGTTGGCCGAGCTGAAGTCCGTGCTCGGCACGCTGAAGGATCCGCCGAGCAGCGCCGTCGTTCTCCATCTCAACAACACGATGGGGCAGTCGACGGCGGCCAGCATCGATCAGGCGTGGAAGGAAGTGGATGTTCCGCTCAAGATCGCGCAGCACGTTGCCTATGACGAGAAGGCCAAGGATCTGTCGGTGGAAGTTGCCAAGGCGAAAGCGTCGGGTGCCGATGCTTTGATCTCGGTCACGCGCGTCAACGACGCGATCATGATCGCGCGCGAATGCATCAAGCAGGGCTGGGACCCGAAGATGGTGTTTTCGCCCAACTCCAACGGCGTGTCCGACAAGGCGTATCACGACGCGCTCGGAAAGTATGGTGACGGTCCGGTTCTGTCGGCGTTGTGGCTCAATCCCAAGGGCGCCGAGACCGACAAGATCATGAAGATGTTCGCGGCCGACTACCCGAACGACTGGTTCGATGCCAATGCGGGCTGCGCGTTCGAGGCGGTGCAGATCGTCGCAGACGCCGTGACGCGGGCGGCTTCGCCGGAGTCGGCGGCGATTCACGGCGCGCTCAAGAAGACCGACATGAAGCCGATCCTGATGTACGGCGACAACA
Organism: Bradyrhizobium sp. TM233; assembly: GCF_036247965.1. Taxonomy (NCBI): domain Bacteria; kingdom Pseudomonadati; phylum Pseudomonadota; class Alphaproteobacteria; order Hyphomicrobiales; family Nitrobacteraceae; genus Bradyrhizobium; species Bradyrhizobium sp. TM233. Next base: position 104,848 of record NZ_BTIG01000022.1, read on the forward strand.
CCAAGTTCGACGAGACCGGCCAGAACATCCACTGTTCGATGGTGATGCTGCAGGGTTTGAAAGGCAGGCCTCGGGTGGTGGCTCCAAAGGCCATTGCGGAAGCGTCGCTCGAGTATCCGCTTGCGCCTTACAGCAAACGCTGACGTCGTTACGGGCGGCCCCGCGAAAGCGTCGCGGGGTCGCGGTCGTCAAGTGCCCAGGCAGGGACGTGCGAGCTAGGGCAAACTGTCCGAATTAATCAGGCGCGACCGCTCGGCAAGGAAGCGGCGGGGGCTCTTTCCCATCGTCTTCTTGAACATCGTGATGAACGCGCTGGGGGTTTCGTACCCCAGTTCCAGCGACACGGCCTGGACCGAAGTGCCCGCCGTGAGGCGTTGCATGGCGATCAGAATGTGGAGACGCTGGCGCCAGCGCCCGAAGGTCATCCCCGTTTCCTTGGCTATGAAGCGTGCGAAGGTACTCTCGCTCATCGCGTAGCGCGAGGCGACTTCGTCCATCGTGCTGCGGTCGCCCGGATTATTCAACAAGGAGGTCGCGAGGTGTTGAAGACGGGCGTCGGGGGAGATCGGCAAATACATTTCATCCGTCGTCGACATCTGCACGAGTTCGTCGAGCAAAACCCGGCCGAGACGGCTGGTCGGTCCTTCCAGCGGATAGAGCGGTGGGAACACCGAGAGGCGGTGGATCAATTCCCGCACCAGCGACGTGATCATCAGCGTGCAGCAGGTCCGCGGCAGCATGCTGACCTGCGGATCGATGAACACTGTGTAGAGTTTGCCGAAATCGGCCACGCAATTGCTGTGCTGCACGCCGGCCGGGATCCATACCGCGCCTTGCGGAGGCACGATCCACAAGCCGCCGGGCGCCCGGCACATCACCGAGCCGTGAGATGCGACGACCAATTGGCCTTTGCGGTGTGAGTGCAGCGGCAGGTCGTCGTTGTCTTTGCTGGTTTCGAGACAGAATGAAGTGACGGGACGATCGAACTGATCCGGATCGACAGGATCATAGTTGATCCGAAGATCGGGCAGATCCATTCGCGCAAAATCGCGATCGAACTCGGTCTCGGGCGGCATTTCAATCCTGCCAATTCGTCAAGTCAGTCAAGCCTTGATGCAGATCCTGCTGCTAGCCGAGGTTAGCTGTTTTGAAAGGTCAGGTCACTAGTCGCGGCGAGCCGTCGAGTTCGCTGATCTGCGACAAGATGCCCGCTACTGCGGCGTGAGCGCTGAGCGATGCGGCATGCTGCGCCGTGACCAAGCGGGAGCACCTGTCAGGCGGCCGACGGCTCGATCACTCGCCCGATTAAACCAACAGCAGAGAATGCTGCGATGCTAGCCTCGGCGTCCCGCCGGAGCCGACCAATCCGTCGGAACGCGGCCGTATTCAGCAGCACGTGCCATAGCACCCGATGCTACCAAGTGCGGGCTTTCTCGGAGCCCGACGCATGACTGCACACATCGATCCGCCACGCAAGGCCGTCAACGCCGATCAGGATGCGGTCGAAACCGCCGATTGGCTCGCCTCGCTTGGATCGCTCCACCACAGCGCCGGTGCCGAGCGCGTGCGATACATCCTGGCTGCGCTCGATCGGCGCGCGAAGGAGCTCGGCGTTCTGCCGGACTCTCCGCCGTTTTCGCCCTATCGCAATTCTATTCCGCTCGAGCAGCAGAAGCCCTACCCCGGCGACATCGCGATCGAGACCCGCCTGACGGCGATCATTCGCTGGAACGCGCTCGCGATGGTGGTCCGTGCCAACAAGGCCTATGGGGAGCTCGGCGGGCACGTCGCCAGCTACGCCTCGGCCGCGGAGATTTTCGAAGTCGGTTTCAATCATTTCTTTCGCGCGTCAAGCTCCGAGTCGGAGGGCGACTTGGTGTATTTCCAGCCGCATTCGTCCCCCGGAGTCTATGCACGAGCGTATCTCGAAGGCCGACTGTCGGACGAAAATCTGAAGCTGTATCGCCAGGAACTGAGCGGCCCCGGTCTGTCGTCCTATCCGCATCCCTGGCTGATGCCGGAGTTCTGGCAGGTGCCGTCGGCGTCGATGGGCCTTGGGCCGATCAGCGCGATCTACCAGGCGCGGTTCATGAAGTATCTGCAGCATCGCGGCCTGGTGCAGACGGCTGGTCGCCACGTCTGGGGTGTGTTCGGCGACGGCGAGATGGACGAGCCGGAATCGATCGCCGGGCTCGCCCTGGCGGCGCGGGAAAATCTCGACAACCTCACCTTCGTCGTCAATTGCAACCTGCAGCGCCTGGATGGGCCGGTCCGCGGCAACGGGCAGGTGATTCAGGAACTCGAATCACTTTTCCAGGGCGCCGGCTGGAACGTCATCAAGGTGCTGTGGGGATCGGACTGGGACGATATCTTCGCGCGCGATAGCAAGCATGCGCTGCTGCGCAAATTCGCCGACACTGTCGATGGCAAATATCAGACGCTCGGCGCCAAGGATGGGGCCTACAACCTCGCCCACTTCTTCAGCGAGGATCCCGAGGTCCGGGCGCTAGTTGCGCACATGTCGGACGCGGATATCGACGGCCTGAAGCGCGGTGGCCACGACTTCAAGAAGCTGTTCGCGGCCTTTGCCGCCGCGAAGGACATTAAGGGTCGGCCGACCGTCATTCTGGCGAAGACCAAGAAGGGCTACGGCATGGGCGGCGCCGGCGAGTCGCGCATGACGTCGCACCAGGCCAAGAAGCTCGATGTCGACGCGCTGTATGCGTTCCGCGACCGGTTCGCCCTGCCGCTCAGCAACGAGCAAGTCGAGGAGCTGGAATTCTTCAGGCCTGCGGAAGACAGCGCGGAAATTCAGTACCTGCGCGCCCGTCGCGCGGCACTCGGTGGCTACATGCCGGCGCGGCGACGCGCTTCGGCGGCGCTGCCGGTGCCGCCGCTGCAATCCTACGCGGAGTTCGCGCTGCGCGGCGACGGCAAGGAGACGTCGACCACGATGGCGATCGTGCGGCTGTTCACCAATTTGCTCAAGGACAAAACGCTCGGCCCGCGCATCGTCCCGATCGTCGCCGACGAAGCCCGCACCTTCGGAATGGCGAACCTGTTCAGACAGGTCGGCATCTACTCGCCGGCGGGACAGCTCTACGAGCCGGAAGATGCCGGTTCGATGCTGTACTACAAGGAAGCGATCGACGGTCAATTGCTGGAGGAGGGGATCACCGAGGCGGGGGCGATTTCGTCATGGACCGCGGCGGCGACCTCCTACAGCATCCATAACTTCCCGTTGCTGCCGTTCTATATCTACTATTCGATGTTCGGCTTTCAGCGGGTCGGCGATCTGATCTGGGCGGCGGCGGACCAGCGCGCGCGTGGCTTTTTGATCGGGGCGACGGCCGGCCGGACGACGCTCGGCGGCGAAGGCTTGCAGCATCAGGACGGGTCCAGCCATCTGATGGCGGCGACCGTTCCGAACTGCCGGGCCTACGATCCGGCATTCTCCTACGAGGTGGCCGTCATCGTCGATCACGGCATGCGGTCGATGCTCGAGCAGGGCAACGACGAGTTCTATTACCTCACGGCGATGAACGAGAACTATGCGCAGCCCTCGATGCCCGACGATGCACGCGACGGCATCATCAAGGGTCTCTATCGGGTTCTGCCGAGCGCTGACGGGCCGGCGAAGATCAGGCTGGTCGGCTCGGGCGCCATTCTCCCGGAGGTGCTCGCCGCCGCAGCGATGCTGCAAAGCGAATGGAAAGTGGCCTGTGAAGTCTGGTCGGCAACGAGCTTTTCCGAGCTGGCGCGGGAGGCGCGCGATGTGGAGCGAACTAATCGGCTCTCGCCACTGTCGACCCCGGTCGAGAGCCACGTCGTACAATGCCTGGGCGGCAAGGTGCCGATCGTCGCGGCATCGGATTATGTCCGGGCGTATCCGCAACTGATCGGTTCTTACATCGAGGCGCCCTATACGGTGCTGGGCACCGACGGCTTCGGGCGCAGCGATACACGCGCCGCGCTGAGATCGTTCTTCGAGGTCGATCGCAAGCAGATCGTCGTTGCGGCGCTGTCGGCGCTGGCAAAATTGGGTCAAGTGGCGCGTGAGCAGGTCGCCGAAGCCATCGCCAGCTACGAATTGCCGACCGGCGTTGCATCGCCTTGGTCGCGCTGAGAGAGGGCGGAGCGCGCATGTCTCGTTCAATTGAAGTCGTTCTGCCAGATATTGGGGACTACAAGGATGTTCCGATAGTCGAAATCAATGTGTCGGTCGGCGACGAGGTCACGATCGACATGCCGTTGCTGTCGATCGAGTCCGACAAGGCGACGATGGAGGTGCCATCCCCGGCCGCAGGCACGGTGGCCAAACTGATGATCGACGTCGGGGTGCGGGTTTCTCAAGGTTCGGTTCTGATGGTCCTCGAAGGGCGCGGCGAATCCACCGCGCCTCCGCCGGCGACTGCGTCGGCACCGCAGGTGGAGCAACGGATCTCGCAGCAGGAGGCGCTGTCACGGCCGGCGCCCGTGGCTCCAGTCGATGACTCGCGAGCACGTGCACAGCAGCCGCAGCTTAGCGGGGCGGCGCATGCGTCGCCGTCGGTCCGCGCTTTGGCGCGTGAGCTCGGCGTGACGCTGGACTCTGTCGTGCCCACAGGCCCCAAGGGCCGGATTTTGCGCGAGGATGTGGCGGCCTTCGTCAACGGACTGGTGCGATCGAGACCGGCGACGGCGCCTGAGCCCGGCGCCCCGGTCGATTGGCCCAAGGTGGATTTCGAGAGGTACGGCGCGGTCGAGCGCCTGCCGCTGACACGGATCCAGAAGCTGACCGGTACGAACCTCTCGCGCAACTGGAGCGTCATTCCCCATGTAACGAATTTCGACAGAGCGGATGTGACCGACGCCGAAGCCTTTCGTCAACTCGCCAATGCCGAGGCCGCGAAGGACACGGCGAAGCTCACCATGGTGTCGCTGCTGATCAAGGCCGCGGCCTTGGCGCTGCAGAAATACCCGCGCTTCAATTCCTCGCTCGATGGTGATGAGCTGATCTTGAAGCACTACGTCCACATCGGATTCGCCGTCGACACACCGAAAGGTCTGGTCGTGCCGGTGATCCGGGACTGCGATAAGAAGGGCCTTCGGCAGATCGCCGCGGAGATGCGCTCGCTCGCCGACAAGGCGCTCGCAGGGCAGCTCGCGTCGGGCGACATGCAGGGGGGCTGTTTCTCGGTGTCGTCTCTGGGAGGCGTCGGCGGTCAGGGATTTACGCCCATCATCAACGCGCCCGAGGTTGCAATCCTCGGAGCCGGGCGTGCCGCCACCGAGGCAGTCTGGAATGGGCGCGAATTCGAACCGCGGCTCGTCCTTTTCCTGAGTCTGTCGTGGGATCACCGGGTCGTCGACGGCGTGGCCGGAGCCCGGTTCCTGAGCTTTGTCGCGTCGGTGCTCTCCGATCTGCGGCGCTTCGCATTGTGAGGACGCAGATGCGGACAGAGGAGATCCGGGTCCCCGACATCGGGGACTTCCGAGACGTCGAAGTCGTCGAGGTCCACGTCAGGGCGGGCGACGTCGTCGCGCGAGAGCAGGCGTTGATCACCGTGGAATCCGACAAGGCGACGCTGGAGATTCCGTCGACGATTGCAGGGGTGATCACGAGCATTTCGCTGCGCGTTGGAGACAAGGTGTCTCAAGGCTCCATGATTGGCACGGCGTCGGCGTCGGACGAAGCGGTCGCGCAAGGCGAGACGGTCTCGGCGGATCAGGCCGATGCTGGCCAGCGCGCAACAGATCATACGCGCTACGATCTTGTCGTGATCGGAGGCGGGCCGGGCGGCTATTCAGCAGCGTTTCGGGCCGCAGATCTTGGACTGAGGACCGCGATCGTCGAACGCTACGGCACCTTGGGCGGAGTTTGCCTGAATGTCGGATGTATCCCGTCGAAGGCGCTGCTTCATGTTGCGGCCGTCAAAGAGGAAGCCGAGCGGATCGCCGATATGGGCATTCGCTTCGGTGCGCCGCAGATCGATCTGCAGGGGCTGCGCGCCTTCAAGGACGGTACCGTCACGAAGTTGACGGATGGGCTGAGCCAGATGGCGGCGGCGCGCCGCGTCACGGTGATCGGCGGCACCGCGAAATTCGTCTCCGCCACGCGGCTCGAGATTGCCGGCGACGGGACGAGCTCGCAGCAGATCGATTTCGGACAATGTATCATCGCGACGGGCTCGCGCGCGGTGCAGTTGGCGGTGCTTCCCAAGGACGAGCGGGTCGTGACATCGACCGGCGCGCTCGCGCTGCGAAGCATTCCGGGCCGCATGCTCGTGATCGGAGCGGGGATCATCGGGCTGGAGATGGCGACCGTCTACAGCGCGCTCGGCGCCAAGATCGATCTTGTCGAAAGGCTTCACGATATCCTGGCGGGCGTGGATGCCGACGCGGTGAAGATCTGGCGTTCGCGCAACGCGCATCGCTTCGAGCATATCGACCTTGAAAGCAGCGTATCGACTGCCGTGGTGACGCCCGACGGCGTGACGGTTGCTATCACGGGCGCGTCAGTTGAGACGCGATCCTACCATCTCGTGCTGCAATCTGCGGGCCGCGTTCCTAACAGCGGCGAACTCGGCCTCGAACGGATCGGCGTTGCAGTCGATCCGAACGGCTTCATTCAGGTCGACGAGCAGATGAGAACGACGGCGCGCAACGTCTTCGCCATCGGCGACGTCGTCGGCGGTTCGATGTTGGCCCACAAGGCCGTTCACGAGGGGCACGTCGCCGCGGAAGTAGCGGCCGGGAAGCCGGCGGCCTTTACGGCGAAGATCGTCCCCAATGTCGCCTACACCGATCCTGAGATCGCCTGGGTCGGCAAGTCCGAGCGTGATGTCGCCGAATCCGGAGGGAAGATCCGTTCGGCAAAATTCCCATGGGCCGCGTCCGGCCGGGCCATCGCGTCGGGCGCGTCCTATGGCATGACGAAGCTGTCGTTCGACGCCGAAACCGGTCGCATCGTCGGGGGCGTGATCGTCGGACCGCATGCCGGCGATATGATCGGGGAAATCTGTCTCGCGATCGAAATGGGGGCTGACGCTATCGATATCGGCAAGACCATTCACCCCCATCCGACCCTCGGCGAGACGATCGGCATGGCTGCCGAAGTCCATGAGGGCATTTGCACCGACCTGCCTCCAATCGCCAGAAAGCGGTAGATCAGTTGGCCCAATCGATGTCCGTTATCGAAGCCCTTGAACAACGTCGCGCCGGTGCCAAACTCGGCGGCGGCGAGAAGCGCATCGACGCGCAGCATGCGCGCGGCCGCCTCACCGCGCGGGAGCGGATCGACCTGCTGCTCGACAAGCATTCGTTCGAGGAGATGGACATGTTCGTCGAGCACCGCTCCACCGAGTTCGGCATGGAGAAGAACAAGGTGCCGGGCGACGGCGTCGTCACCGGCTGGGGCACCGTCAACGGCCGCAAGACCTTCGTCTTTGCCAAGGATTTCACCGTGTTCGGTGGCTCGCTGTCCGAGACCCACGCGCTGAAGATCACCAAGCTGCAGGACTTGGCGATGAAGGCGCGGGCGCCCATCATCGGCCTCTATGATGCCGGCGGCGCCCGCATCCAGGAAGGCGTCGCCGCGCTCGCCGGCTATTCCTACGTGTTCCGCCGCAACGTGCTCGCCTCGGGCGTGATCCCGCAGATCTCGGTCATCATGGGCCCCTGCGCCGGTGGCGACGTCTACTCGCCGGCCATGACCGACTTCATCTTCATGGTGAAGAACACCAGCTACATGTTCGTCACCGGCCCCGACGTCGTGAAGACGGTCACCAACGAGGTCGTCACCGCCGAAGAGCTCGGCGGCGCCTCGGTGCACGCCACGCGCTCCTCGATTGCGGACGGCGCCTTCGAGAACGATGTCGAGACGATTTTGCAGATGCGCCGTCTCATCGACTTCCTGCCGGCGAACAACACCGACGGCGTGCCGGAATGGCCGAGCTTCGATTCCATCGAGCGGGTCGACATGTCGCTGGACACGCTGATCCCCGATAATCCGAACAAGCCCTACGACATGAAGGAACTGATCCTGAAAGTCGTGGACGAGGGCGACTTCTTCGAGATCGCCGAGGGTTTTGCCAAGAACATCGTCACCGGCTTCGGCCGTATCGCGGGCCGTACTGTCGGTTTCGTCGCCAACCAGCCGATGGTGCTGGCGGGCGTGCTCGACAGCGACGCCTCGCGCAAGGCCGCGCGCTTCGTCCGCTTCTGCGACGCCTTCAACATCCCGATCGTCACCTTTGTGGACGTTCCCGGCTTCCTGCCCGGCACCGCGCAGGAATATGGCGGCCTGATCAAGCACGGCGCGAAGCTCCTGTTCGCGTACTCGCAGTGCACCGTGCCGCTGGTGACCATCATCACCCGAAAAGCCTATGGCGGCGCCTTCGACGTCATGGCGTCCAAGGAGATCGGCGCCGACATGAACTATGCGTGGCCGACCGCGCAGATCGCGGTCATGGGCGCCAAGGGGGCGGTCGAGATCATCTTCCGCAGCGACATCGGCGACCCCGACAAGATCGCGGCCCGCACCAAGGAATACGAAGACCGCTTCCTGTCGCCCTTCATCGCCGCCGAGCGCGGCTATATCGACGACGTCATCATGCCGCATGCAACGAGGCACCGCATCGCACGGGCGCTGGCCATGCTGGGTGACAAGAAGATGGAAATTCCGGCCAAGAAGCACGACAACTTGCCGTTGTAGGAAGAGCTGTGTTCAAGAAGATTCTGATCGCCAATCGCGGTGAAATCGCCTGCCGGGTCATCAAGACCGCGCGCCGCATGGGAATTGAGACGGTTGCGGTCTATTCCGAAGCCGACCGCGACGCCCTCCATGTCGAGATGGCCGACGAGGCCGTGCTGATCGGCCCGCCGGCCGCCGCCGAGAGCTATCTGCTGATCGAGAAGATCGTGGAGGCCTGCCGCAAGACCGGCGCCGAGGCCGTGCATCCCGGCTACGGCTTCCTTTCCGAGCGCGAGGCGTTTCCGCGCGCGCTGGAGGCCGCAGGCATCGTCTTCATCGGCCCCAACCCGGGCGCGATCGCGGCCATGGGCGACAAGATCGAGTCGAAGAAGGCGGCGGCCAAGGCCAAGGTCTCGACCGTCCCCGGCTATCTCGGCGTCATCGAGGACGACAAGCACGCGGTCAGGATTGCCGACGAGATCGGCTATCC
>NZ_BTIG01000023.1:0-1463 GCF_036247965.1 Bradyrhizobium sp. TM233
CTCGACGACGTCACCGATCCGCGACGCGGCCCGTGACAATTCGCTGACGCGCTCCGTGGTGGCCTGTGCCTGGCTGACCGCCTCGCCTGCGATCCGGGAGGAGTCCTGCACCTGACGGCCGATCTCGCGCACCGAGGACGACATCTCTTCGGCGGCCGATGCCACCGAGTGGACATTGGTGGACGCTGCTTCCGAGCCGGATGCCACCACTGTGGCCAGTTCCTGCGCCCGACCCGCGGTCGAGGATAGGGTCGAGGCTGATGCCTCGAGCTCGGTTGCGGCCGACGACACCGTCTCGACGATCTCACCGATCGCGGCCTCGAAGCCGTCGGCAAGCTTGGTCATGTCGGATTTGCGCTGCGTCTCGGCACGGCGCTGCACCGCCTGCACCTCGTCGCGGCTGAAGCGGATGATGGTCTGCACGGTCTGAAGGTTGCGCAGCGCCTCGCCGATCTCGTCGTCGCGCTCGNNCGATGCGGTTGTCGAGCTTGTCCTGCACGAGGTTGACCAGGGTGTCGTTGAGCTGCTGCATCGGCCCCTGGATCGCACGCATGGTTGCAAGGCCAGCGAAACCGACGACGGCGGCGCCAACGACGGCCAGCGCCGACAGCATCAGGCTGGCCGACCCGCCGGAAGCGAGCGCGCCGCCGGTTCCAAGCGCGAGCATGAACAGCGCCTGGAGCGCCATGGTCGTGACGAGGCGCGCCTTCAGCGTGCCGGTAAAGACACTGAAGCGGTCGAGCCACGAGCGGCGACGGATGATGCCGGCGTCGACGCGATAGCCGTGCGGCTTCTTCTCGCGGATCGCGGCGTAGACCTCCTCGGCGAGCTTGCGCTGATCGGCCGGCAGTTTTGTGCGGATCGAGGTGTAACCCTTGACCTGGCCGTTCTCCCGGATCGGCGAAGCCGTCGCCAGCACCCAGTAGAAGTCGCCGTTCTTGCGGCGGTTCTTCACCGCGCCGAGCCACGGCTTGCCGGCCTTCAGCGTGTCCCAGAGATTGTCGAACGCCTCCGGCGGCATGTCGGGGTGGCGGACGATATTGTGCGGCTGGCCCATCAGCTCGGCCGACGTGAATCCGGCCGCGGCGAGGAAGTCTTCGTTGAAGTAGGTGAGCTTGCCCTTGAGATCGGTCCGCGAAACGATCAGCGTCTCGTCGCTGACCGGATATTCGACATCAGTGACCGGAAAATTCTTGCGCATCGGGGCCCCCAGCAGACCGCTCTCAGGATGAAATCATTCCAATCGGGACCCGCCATGCACGAGGCTCCGCTCTCTCAACCTTCGTGAATCCGATTTAACCATCGATGAAACGGCCCGCCCGTAAGATTACGGCCAGTTCCCGCGAGGACCACCTGCGGCCGATCTCATGCTGCCCGGCAAGACAAACGAGCGGCGCTTTCGGCGCCGCCCGTGGTTTTGATCGGGCGAAGGTTTACGCCGCCCGGACGTTGGTCAGGAATTT
>NZ_BTIG01000024.1:0-39937 GCF_036247965.1 Bradyrhizobium sp. TM233
GGTCGCCGAACCGCCCAGAACCGCGAGTGTGTCCGTCACCTGATCTCGCACCTGATCTCGTTTCTTTGTTCGATCAGGCGACCGTTTCTTCGTCCCGACCTGCCCTCAAGACGACGCCGCGCGCCGCGGCCGTCAAGGATGGCCGTCGCGCTCGTCTCACCTCACATCGACTGCCGCCAGGCCACGCCTTGACGGCCGCAAGCACGGCGTCATGCTCGCGGAAAGCGGGCGTGCTTTAATGGTTGCTACGATACACTAACGAGCCGCCTCCGCCGCCTTGCGCAAGCACTCCCGGCACAGGCAGTCTTCGCCTTCGACCGGCATCGGCAGCTTCGCGACCTCCTCCGCGCACCAGCAGGTGCCCGAGAGGTCGCAGCCGAATTCGGTGCCGCAGCGCGCGCAGGCGAGGCGGCGCGGTTCCGGCGGCGATGATTCTTTCGGATTTGTCATGATTTGCGTCGAAGCTTCGCCGTGATTTTCATGTCGGGTTCATCGGTCATTGCGGTATATTAGGCGTCGCGCGCGGACTCCGAAAGCGGCTCCCGGCACGCGAAGGACAAATCGATGGCCCGCGATTCGCAAGCCGCGCTCGTCGCGCTCAACCGTTTTGGCTTCGGCGCCCGCGGCGGCGCGTCCGGAGATCTCATCAACGCAGCCTCCGATCCGCGCGGTTTCGTGAAGGCTGAGCTCGTCCGTGCGAGCGGGGTGCTGCTGGAGGCGCCCGGTCTGCAATCGACGCAGCAACTCGGGCAGGCCGTCTTCGCCTATCAGGATCAGGTCAGGCAGGCGCGCGAAGCGGCGAAGGCCGCCGCGCCCGCCGAGACTCCGTCGCCTGCGCCGACCGAACAGAAACCCGGGCTCCGCCGCAATCTCTCGCTGAATGCGGCAGCAACGGAGGTCGCCGGCCAGATGACGGAGGCCAAGCCGGCGGACAATGCGGCAAAGCCGGACGCGATGCAGCCCAATGCGGCCGCACCGCCGGCGGCGAAGCCGGCCCCGCAGCCGCTCAACGTGATTCAAAAGACCTTCCGCACCGAAGCGCTGGCGCGCCTGCAGCGCGCGACGCTGGCCACCTGCGGCTTCACCGAGCGTCTCGTCGCGTTCTGGTCCAACCATTTCTGCGTTTCCGCGACCAAGGGCGAACTGGCGCGGATATGGGCCGGCGCGTTCGAGCGCGAGGCGATCAGGCCGCACGTGCTCGGGCGCTTCGCCGACATGCTGAAGGCGGTCGAGCAGCATCCGGCGATGCTGTTCTTCCTCGACAATCAGCAATCGCTCGGGCCGGATTCGCGCGCAGGCCAGAATCGCAAGCGCGGGCTCAATGAGAATCTGGCGCGCGAGATCATGGAGCTGCATACGCTCGGCGTCGGCGGCGGTTATACGCAGGAGGACGTCACCTCACTCGCGCGCATCATCACCGGCTGGACCTTTGCCGGACGGCAGGGGCAGCTCGGGACGCCCGGCTCCTTCGTGTTCAACACCAATGCGCACCAGCCCGGCGCGCAGATGCTGCTCGGCAAGAGCTACGAGGCGACGGGCCTGGCGCAAGGCGAAGCCGCGCTCGCCGACATCGCGCGCCATCCGTCGACCGCGAATTTCATCGCGACCAAGTTCGTTCGCCATTTCGTTGCCGACGATCCGCCGCCGGGATTGGTGGCGCGGCTGCGCGAACTCTTCGTCAAGACCGACGGCGACCTCAAGGCGCTTGCCGCGGCGCTGGTCGATTCCGACGAGGCGTGGAAGGCGCCGCTGACCAAGATGCGCAGCCCTTACGACTTCCTCGTCGCGAGCGGCCGGCTGCTCGCGCGCGTGCCGGAGGATCCCGGCGCCTATCTGAACAATCTCAATCTGCTGGGACAGCCGCTGTGGTCGCCGGCCGGCCCCAATGGTTTCCCGGATACCAGCGCCGCCTGGGCTGCGCCCGAGGGCATGAAGCTCAGGCTCGATATCGCGGCGCAAATGGGCGCGCGGCTCGGGCCCAACGTCGATCCGCTTGATCTGCTGGAGTTCGCAGCGGCGGACGCGGCCTCCATCGAGACGCGGCGAACCATCGAGCGCGCGGAGTCGCGCCAGCAGGCGCTGGCGCTGCTCTTGATGTCGCCGGAAATGCAGAGGAGATGATGATGGTCGACTGCGTCGAGAACCGGCTCCTCACCTCGCGCCGCGGCCTACTGCTCGGCGGCGCCTCGTTCGCGGCCTGGGCTTACCTGCCGAAATTCGCACGCGCGGCCGATGGGCGCGATCCGCGGCTGGTCGTCGTGATCCTGCGCGGCGCGCTCGACGGCCTCTCGACCGTCGCCCCGATCGGCGATCCCGACTATGCCGGCCTGCACGGCTCGATCGCGCTCGCCGCAGACGGCGCGCATCCTGCGATCATGCTCGATTCCTTCTTCGCGCTGCATCCGGCGATGCCGGAATTCGCGCGGATGTATCGCGACAAGCACGCCGCGGTGATCCATGCGGTGGCGACGCCCTATCGCGACCGCTCACATTTCGACGGCCAGGACGTGCTGGAGAGCGGTTATGCCGGGCCTGGCCGCGTGCAGTCCGGTTGGCTCAATCGCGCGCTGGAAGCGCTGCCGCGCGGCGAGCGCGTATCGAGCGCTCTTGCGGTCGGGCCCACCACGCCGCTGGTGCTGCGCGGAAGCGCGCCGACCGTCGGCTGGGCGCCGGTGGCGCTGCCGCAGGCCGATGACGACACCGCGATGCGCCTCGTCGATCTCTACCGTCATCGCGATCCCGCGCTGGCGATGGCCTTGTCGCAAGGCCTTCAGCTCGACAAGGCCGCGAGCGGTGACGACATGAAGCCAAAGCCCGGCAATGCGGTGGCGCAGATGCGCCAGGTCGCGCGCGGCGCGGCCAAGCTGATGGCGGCCGACGACGGCCCGCGCATCGCCGCGCTCGCCTTCGACGGCTGGGACACCCATGCCAATGAAGGCGGCCCGGTCGGTCGTCTCGCCTTCCTGCTCGGCGGGCTCGACGGCGCACTCGCCGAATTCCAAAGCGGTTTGGGGGAGCGCTGGCGCGACACCGTCGTCGTCGTCGCCACCGAGTTTGGCCGCACCGCGCGCATCAACGGCACCGACGGTACCGATCACGGCACCGGCACGATCGCGCTGCTCGCCGGCGGCGCCGTGAAAGGCGGCCGCGTCATCTCCGACTGGCCGGGCCTCAAGCTCGCGAACTTGTATGAAGCTCGCGATCTCAAGCCGACCACCGATCTTCGCTCCGTGATCAAGGGCGTGCTGCAGGGCCAGTTCGGCCTGTCCGATCGCGTGCTGGCCGAGACGGTGTTTCCGGATAGTGCTGCGGCGCGACCGATGAAGGGCTTGGTGGCTTAAGCCGTCATTCCGGCCTGCGGCTTGCGGTGCGGCAGGGAATGACGACATGATGAGCCGAGCATCAGGAGAGACCACTCATGTACATCGCCATGAACCGCTTCCGTGTCGCCAAGGGCTCCGAGGCCGCCTTCGAGCAGGTCTGGCTCGGCCGCGACACGCATCTGGACAAGGTGCCGGGCTTCGTCGAATTCCATCTGCTGCGCGGCCCCGAGCTCGAGGACCACACGCTCTATGCCTCGCACACGATCTGGGCGAACCATGCCGCGTTCGAGGCCTGGACCAAGTCGGAAGCGTTTCGCGCGGCGCATGCGCGGGCCGGCGACACCAAGCCGACATATCTCGGCCATCCCCAGTTCGAAGGCTTTGAGGTGATTCAGACCGTGGCGAAGTAGCGCCGCGCCTCGAACGTCAGCCCAGCGTGATCTTGTCGATCTCGGCCATCTCATCCGCGCTGAGCTTCCAGGCGATCGCCTTGACGTTCTGCTCGATCTGCTCGACGCGGGTGGCGCCTGCGATCACGCTGGACACCTGCGGGCGGGCGGCGAGCCAGGAGAAAGCGAGCTCGAGCATGCTGTGGCCACGGGCCTTGGCGAAGGCCTGGAGCTTCTCGACGATGTCCTCGTTGCGCGGCGTGACATAGCGGTCGCGCAGCCGCTCCACCTTGCCGAAGCGGGTGTCGCCGGGCGCGGCCTCGCCCTTCCGGTACTTGCCGGTCAGAAGCCCGCTCGCGAGCGGGAAGAACGGCAACAGGCCGAGCTTGTATTCCTGCGCCGCCGGCAGCAGGTCCTTTTCGATGTCGCGCACGACGAGCGAGTATTCGTCCTGGCACGACACGAAGCGGCTGACATTCATCGCGCGCGCGACGTACTCGGCTTCAGCGACGCGCCAGGCCGGAAAGTTCGAATTGCCGATGTAGCGAACCTTGCCCTGGCGGACGAGATCGTCGAGCGCGCGCAGGCTCTCCTCGATCGGCGTCAGCGGGTCGTAGTCGTGCTGCTGGTAGAGATCGATGTAATCGGTCTTCAGCCGCTTCAGGCTCGCTTCGACGGCGTCCATGATGTAGCGGCGCGAGGCGCCCTGCTTGGTTCCGTCCTCCGCCATCGGCTTGGAATACTTCGTGGCCAGCACGATGTCCTTGCGGCGATCGCCCAGCACGGCGCCGAGCACGTTTTCCGAGCCGCCCATGTTCGAATAGATGTCGGCGGTGTCGAACAGGGTGATGCCGAGATCGAGCGCGCGATGGATCACCTTGCGCGAGGTCTCCAGATCCGTGCGCTGGCCGAAATTGTTGCAGCCGAGCCCGACCGCGGACACGCGAAGGCCGGAGGCGCCGAGATTGCGAATTTCCATGGGAGGTCCTGTCAGAGAGAGCAGCCACTCATTGTGACCATCGTGCGCCGCAGCAGCAAGGCGCGCGCCGCGCTGCTGCCATGCCGACAGAGCGGACAAAAAAATGCGGCCCCTGTCAGACGCGGCGACTGACGGGGACCGCTTGGGGCGCTTGATCGGTGACGGGGAGCCTGATCAGACGCAGGTGCAGCGTAGCCTCGCCATGTTACGCGCAGGTGACAGGCGGAGTTATCCACAGGGTGCGGGCGGGGATCAGAACAGCATGCGATAGACGATGAAGCCGGACCGCTCCGCGACCTTGTCGTACAGGCGCTGGGCCGTGAGATTGGTCTCGTGCGTCTGCCAATAGACGCGCGGCGATCCCGCCAGTTTCGCCCGCTCGTACACGCCGTGGATCAGCGCCGAGGCGACGCCCTTGCCGCGCGCGGCTTCCAGCGTGAACAGGTCCTGCAGATAGCAGGACGGCTCGATCGCGGTCGTGCTGCGATGAAACAGGTAGTTCGTCATGCCGAGCAGCTTGCCGTCGCTCTCGGCGACCAACCCGTGCACCGGCTCATAGGCATCGAAAAAACGCTGCCACGTCATCGCAGTGATCTCGCCTGCCAGCGCGGTCGGGCCGGAGCGGCCGTAGAAAGCGTTGTAGCCGTCCCACAGCGGCAGCCATTGATCGTAGTCCTGCCTGGTGACGGCGCGAATGGTGAGGGACATGTGGATTTCCTGCGATCAATGGAACGTCCTTCATACGTGATGACGGGCGTGCCGATCAATCGCCAGTCGCATCACTCCGCGACGCGCAGATGCCGGATCAGCCTGCGGTCCGCAGGATCGCGCAGCGACCGGTAGTAGTCGGCGCGGGAGGGCGCGTCGGTGTGGCGCACGAGGTCGGTCACCGGCGTGTAGCTGAGCATGCGTCCGCCGTCGGGCAGCGCGGCGCAGACGAAGCGCAGCACCTCGCCGCTGCGCAAGGCGATGTTGATCGGCGTGGCATCGCCGATGCGCACCATCTCCATGCGCTGCGCGATGAAGGTGCCGAGCTCGTCTTCGGGCAGCTCGAACGCGCCGATGTCGCGGCCGTGATACATCAGGGCGATGAAGGGCGGCTTGCCGTCGGCGATCTCGTCCGGCACCGCGAAATAATCGCGGAACGCGCGGTTGATGAACTCGGCCCGCGTCTCGGCATCGAGCAGCACGATGCCGATATCGACCTGGTCGAGCGCGGCCGACAGCCGTGCCGCCGTGGCATGGTTGCGGCGCTCGGCCGCGAACGTGCCGAGCAGCCGCTCGCGCATCAGGCCGGTGATAGCGGCGGTGGCGGCAGTCGTGATCGCCAGCAGGCCGAGCTGGACCAGATCGGTGGTGGCAGGGCCGGAAACGCCTTGGCGGCTGAGCAGGAGCAGCGCCGCACCGATCACCGCGACGGCCGCGCTGGTGGCGGCGGAGGCGAGGCCCGATAGTGCGCCGGCGAGCGCCACGATGCCGACGAGCAGCGGGGCGGGTGAGAGAGTAGGGGTAAAGCGATCGAAAAGCATCGCCAGCAGCAGGGTCGCTGCCGTCAGCACCGGACCGGAGATCGCACGCCATCCGAACCGCATGGGCCAGTCTCGCTCCTTCCCGAACGAGCTAAGGCCGCAACACTGGCTGATCGTTGCGCCGCTGCGATGCGCTTTCCTGCGATGTGCTTAAGGCGCGCTTGCGCACAAGCGTAAGGTTTTCGGACGATTTTAGACCAGATGCGCGTGCTTGAGGGGCTCTCGCAGGGCGGGCGCATTCAGCGTGGACGTCCCCGGGCCCTTGCGGGTGCCGACGACGATCAACAGCGACGCCGCGACCAGGATGGCCGCAGTGAGTGCGATTGCAACGACTACCACGGGTGACTTCATCGACGTCCTGTCGCGATGCCGGTCGGCACGGGCCACGCGGCGCCTTGAAGGCTGGACCAGGATGAAACGGGAATCAGACCGGCAGGCCCATCGCCATGGTCGCCTTGGTCGACAGCACCGTCAGGGTGACGATCAGGCACAGCGAGAGCGCGGCGACGGCGAGCGAGGCCACGACCGCGTTGGTCAGCCGGGAAGACGCGACGGTAGCGGGATGGCCCTGAAAGCCTGCCGTGCCGGACGCCCGTATCATGGTCTAAATCCCTCAACACGCGAGCGAATCACCCGCGACTTTCCACAATTTCCCAGTTTCAACCGGCAATATTGCGGCGGCTAGCGCGCCGAAAATGGCGGGATTGCGGCGAATGTTACCTTTGTGCCCGCTATTCGCCAGAGCGCAGGGCGCGCTCAGGCCCCGGCGGCAATGCTGGCGGGGGCGTCGACGTCGGCCGGCCGCCAGTCCATCGACACGAAGCCCGGCGCAGCTTCCACCCGCTTCAGCCAGTCGCGGATCGCCGGGAAGGCCTGGAGGTCGAAGTCGCAGCGGTCGGCGAGGTGGGTGTAGCCGTACAGTGCGATGTCGGCGACCGTGAGCTGGCGCGCGACGAAATAGGCGTTGGTCTTGAGGTGGTTCTCCATCACCTGGAGCGCGCCATAGCCGCGCTCCATCCAATCCTCCAGCGAATGGGTCTGGAGGTCGCGCCCGCCCTTGACCAATGACAGCCAGAAATAGGCGGCGCCGATGTTCGGCTCCAGCGCGTGCTGCTCGAAGAACATCCATTGCAGCGCCTCGGCGCGGTCGATGCGGTTCTCCGGTGCGAGCGGCGTGCCGACGGCGACGTACCAGAGGATGGCGTTGGACTCGGCGAGAAAGCGGTCGTCGCCGACCTCGAGCAGCGGCACCTGTCCCGACGGGTTCTTGGTCAGAAAGTCCGGCGTGCGGCTCTCGCCGCGCAGAATGTCCACCTCGATCGCTTCGTAAGGCACGTTGAGCAGCGCCAGCGCAAGGCGGACCTTGTAGCTGTTGCCCGAGCGTTGCATCGAATAGAGCTTGTACATTCTGAGAATGATTCCGGAAGACGGGGGGCGCGGCGCTTGTTGTTCCGCGACGCGGCTAAACAATGATGCCGATGCGAATCCGCCGCAAGGCCCGGCCGATAGAAAAACTCGAAAACCCTACCGCACTGCAGCGCTGCGGAAGATCATTTCCGCGCGACGATGCAAATCGGATCACGTGTTCGTCAATCCGCGGACGCAACGCTCTACGAGGCCGTGAAGCACGTCGGCCATCGCATGGACGATTGGGATTAGGGCGCCAATGCTTCCGCATCGTCATGGCCGGGCTCGTCCCGACCATCCACGTCTGACTTGCCGCACGAAGAACGTCGATGCCCGGGCCTTCGCCTCGCCGAAGCGGCTTCGGCCGCGCAGGCGGGACGAGCCCGGGCATGACGAAGAGTGGTTTCCCGGCGACGCTCAACGCGCAAAAATTGCTCCGAGGACAAGCCTTCCGGGATATGAGCGATTCGCGCGGTAAAGTTGCGGAAAATTGCTGGAAATCGCTGCTTGAGCCGCTCCAAATCCGTAAGTTTTTCCGAGATCGGGCCGAAGTTTCTTGCGGCGCAGCGGCACACGTTTTAGGGTATCTCATTCCCACAATCACAGTCGTGAGGCCCAGGGCTTTTCGACGCTTGTCAGGAGATGACGATGTCCTTCCTTGCCGCTGCGCTCGACCGTGTGAAGCCGTCCGCGACCATCGCGGTCACGGATAAAGCACGCGCGCTGAAAGCGGCGGGCCGCAACGTCATCGG
This sequence comes from Bradyrhizobium sp. TM233, assembly GCF_036247965.1. Taxonomy (NCBI): domain Bacteria; kingdom Pseudomonadati; phylum Pseudomonadota; class Alphaproteobacteria; order Hyphomicrobiales; family Nitrobacteraceae; genus Bradyrhizobium; species Bradyrhizobium sp. TM233. The sequence continues at coordinate 8,380 of NZ_BTIG01000024.1, forward strand.
CCTCGGCGCCGGCGAGCCCGACTTCGACACGCCCGCCAACATCAAGCTGGCGGCGATCCGCGCCATCGAGGCCGGCAAGACCAAGTACACCGCGGTCGACGGCATCCCCGAGCTGAAGGACGCGATCATCGCGAAGTTTCAGCGCGAGAACGGCGTCACCTACAAGCCGAACCAGATCATCGTCGGCACCGGCGGCAAGCAGGTGCTGTACAACGCGCTGATGGCGACGATCAATCCGGGCGACGAGGTGATCATTCCCGCGCCGTACTGGGTCAGCTACCCTGAGATGGTGGCGCTCGCCGGCGGCGAGCCGGTGCCGGTGGTCTGCACCGCCGCGACCGGCTTCAAGCTCCAGGCCGAGGCGCTCGAGCGCGCGATCACGCCGAAGACCAAATGGGTGATCCTGTGCTCGCCGTCGAACCCGACGGGAGCCGCCTATACGCGTTCGGAACTGAAGGCGCTCACGGACGTGCTGGTGAAGCATCCCCATGTGTGGGTGATGACCGACGACATGTACGAGCATCTCGTCTATGACGACTTCCAGTTCACCACGGTCGCGCAGGTCGAGCCGAAACTCTACGACCGCACGCTCACCGTGAACGGTGTGTCGAAGGCCTATTGCATGACCGGCTGGCGCATCGGCTATGCCGGTGGCCCCGCGCAGCTGATCAAGGCGATGTCGACCATCCAGTCGCAGTCGACCTCGAACCCGTCCTCGATTGCGCAATGGGCCGCGGTGGAAGCGCTGAACGGTCCGCAGGACTTCATCCCCGCCAACAACAAGGTGTTCAAGGAGCGGCGCGACCTCGTCGTCTCCATGCTCAACCAGGCCAAGGGGATCGAATGCCCGCGCCCCGAGGGTGCGTTCTACGTCTATCCGTCCTGCGCCGGCACGATCGGCAAGACCGCGCCGTCCGGCAAGGTGATCGACAATGACGAGACCTTCGTCACCGAGCTGCTGGAAACCGAAGGCGTCGCGGTGGTGCAGGGGTCGGCGTTCGGCCTCGGCCCTGCGTTCCGCATCTCCTATGCGACCAAGACCTCGGATCTCGAAGACGCCTGCAAGCGCATCCAGCGCTTCTGCGGTAACCTGCGCTGATCGCGTTGCGACAGTACAAATTGGAAAGGCCCGCTTCGTGCGGGCCTTTTTGTTTGTGCTTCAACAAGGCGGCATCGTGAGGGACGCGCCGCTCTCTCACTCCCTCGCCCCGTTCTTACGGGGGCGGGACGAGCAAAGCTCGCCCTGAGAGGGTGGGGGGCTCTCTCCGCAAGTTCGATTCCAAGCGCGTATGATCTGGCACGACCACGGCTCTTGTGGCATAGACGCGCAACACGGGTGGGGCACCCTCTCTGCTCGCATTCCATTCATCGCCGGAGATATTTCATGCGCCGTTCGTTCATCTTCGCCGGGCTCGCCGCCGCCAGCCTCGTTGCCTCCAGCGTGGGCGGCAGTGCGCAGCAGCGGATGGCGCGGGTCGGCGTGCTCGAATGCCGCGGCGGCGCCAGCGTCGGCTTCATCGTGGGATCGGTGACCCATCTCGGCTGCGTGCTGCGCGCCGACGGTCTGCCCGACGATCGCTATGTCGCGACGATCCGCAAAGTGGGTCTCGACATCGGCATCACCCAGGAGACGGCTTTGGCGTGGGGCGTGTTTGCACCGGTCGACCGGCTCGGCCCCGGCGACCTCTCCGGCAATTATGCCGGCGCGCAGGGCAGCGCCTCGATCGGTGTCGGCTTGGGCGGCAACGTGCTGGTCGGCGGCTCCAACAATTCGATCGCGCTCCAGCCGCTCAGCGTGCAGGGCCAGGTTGGCCTCAACGTCGCCGCCGGCCTCGAAAGCCTGGAACTTCGTCCGGGCCGTTGACGATCATGCAGAGCTCCTCTTCCATCTCTCCCTTCGGGCGAGGTGGAACACGGACGACGCACCGCAGCGACGTTTGATGCTTGCCAAATCTCGGGGACCGGCAGAGCATCTGCGTTTGCCGACCCAATCATGGGCCGAGCTCCACACCAAGGAGGCGGCGAATGGGACAAGACGTCAGAAGTCCCCGAGGTCCACGGTGCATCGCGCTGGTGGGCCCTTTCCAAAGCGGTAAAACCACACTTCTCGAAGCTATCCTGGCGCGAACGGGCGCAATCCCCCGCGCCGGCAGCGTCGACGCCGGAACCTCCGTCGGCGACTCTGCGCCAGAGGCCCGTCATCACAAGATGACCGTCGGGCTTACTGCCGCCACCACGAGTTTCATGGGCGACAGCTACACCTTCCTCGATTGTCCCGGTTCCGTCGAGTTTGCCCACGACATGCGCGCCGCGCTGCCCGCGGTCGATGCCGCGATCGTGGTCTGCGAGGCCGACGAGAAGAAGCTGCCGCAGCTTCAGATCATCCTGCGCGAGCTGGAGGAGCTGAAGATCCCGCGTTTCCTGTTCCTCAACAAGATCGACCGTGCGAGCCAGCGCATCCGCGAGTCGCTCGCAATGCTGCAGCCCGCCTCCCGCGTGCCGCTGGTGCTGCGCCAGATTCCGATCTGGAAGGACGAGCTGATCGAAGGCTTCGTCGATCTCGCGCTGGAGCGCGCCTTCATCTATCGCGAGCACAAGGCCTCCGAGGTGGTCGCGCTCGAAGGCGGCAATCTCGATCGCGAGAAGGAAGCCCGCTTCTCGATGCTGGAGAAGCTCGCCGACCACGACGACGCGCTGATGGAGCAACTGCTCGAAGACATTCAGCCGCCGCGTGATGCCGTGTTCGACGATCTCGCCCGCGAATTGCGCGAAGGGGTGATCTGCCCTGTGCTGTTAGGGGCAGCCGCGCGCGAGAACGGTGTGCTGCGCCTGATGAAGGCGCTGCGCCACGAGGCGCCGGGAATAGCGGAGACCGCAAAACGTCTCGGCGTACCCGAGACCAGGGACGCGCTCGGATTCGTGTTCAAGACGCTGCATTCGCAGCATGGCGGCAAACTGTCATTGACGCGGCTGCTCGCCGGCCATCTCGACGACGGCGCCACGCTGCAATCCGCTTCCGGGGGAGCGGGCCGCATCTCCGGCATCCTCGCCGTCAACGGCGCCTACGACACCAAGCGTGCCGCTGCCGAAGCCGGCGACACGGTGGCGCTCGCCAAGCTCGATCCGGTCAAGACCGGCGACACGGTTTCGAGCGGCAAGACCCCGCCTGCAGCGCTCGCGGTCGCGGAGCCGACGCCGCCGGTGCTTGCGATCTCGGTTGCGGCCACCGATCGCAAGGACGACGTCAAGCTCGGCCAGGCGCTGACGCGGCTGCACGAGGAGGATCCCTCGCTCGTCATCGTGATGAACGCCCAGACCCACGACACTGTGCTGTGGGGACAAGGCGAGATGCACTTGCGCGTCGCCGGCGAGCGGCTGCGCGACCGCTTCGGCGTCAAGATCACCTCGCATCCACCCGCCATCGGCTATCAGGAGACCATCCGCAAGCCGATCGTCCAGCGCGGCCGCCACAAGAAGCAGTCCGGCGGCCACGGCCAGTTCGGTGACGTCGTGCTCGACATCAGGCCGTTGCCGCGCGGCGAGGGCTTCAAGTTTGCCGAGAAGGTCGTTGGTGGCGCCGTGCCGCGCAACTACATCGGCGCGGTCGAAGAAGGCGTCGTCGACGGATTGACGCGCGGTCCGCTCGGTTTCCCCGTCACCGATTTGCAGGTGACGCTAACCGACGGCTCCTATCACAGCGTCGACTCTTCCGATCTCGCCTTCCGCACCGCGGCGCGGATCGGACTCAACGAAGGCCTGCCGCATTGTCAGTCAGTGCTGCTGGAGCCGATCCACGTGGTCGAGATCGTCTGTCCGACCGACGCCACCGCCAAGATCAACGCGATCCTGTCGGCGCGGCGCGGCCAGATCCTCGGCTTCGACACGCGTGACGGCTGGGGCGGCTGGGACTGCGTCCGCGCCATGATGCCGGAAGCCGAGATCGGCGAACTGATCGTGGAGCTGCGCTCGGCCACTGCCGGCGCCGGCAGCTTCACCCGCCAGTTCGACCACATGGCCGAAGTCACAGGCCGCGCCGCCGACCAGATCATCGCCGCGCATCAACACGCGGCGTGATCCGCCTCGCGCCGTAAGGAGTGCTCCACTGGCTCACTCCCTCTCCCCGTTCTTGACGGGGAGAGGGTGGGGTGGGGGCTGTCTCCATGAGTGCGGCGTTCCATTTGGCCGAGCCCTCGCCACTCGTCATTGCAATGCCGGAGGAGACCGCTCGGCAACCTCTTGCATTTGGCTCGGATTGACGTATTTTGCATCATTGTATATGTCTGAGATATCACTTATAAGTGCTGGTAAGTGAGGCCAAGGTGATCACGGCGTTCCAGATGCGGGCAGCCCGCGCGCTGCTCGGCATTGACCAGAAAACCCTGGCCGAGCTCGCTGGCGTTTCGCTGCCAACCATCCAGCGGATGGAGGCCAGCACCGGCAATGTGCGTGGCGTGGTCGAGACCCTGATCAAGGTGGTCGAGGCGTTCGACCGGGCCGGCGTCGAGCTGATCGGCGAGCAGGTCCGCAGCGACAGCGGCGGGCGCGGCGTTCGCCTGAAGGAGCCCGGGCCGCCGCGCCGCGTCGGAGCATGATCGGGCGTTGATCGTGCTCGGGATAAAGATGGGCTAGCGCATCGTCGCGCCTCGGCAACACGGGACGCACGATGTTTCGGAGCATCGTGGGGCTGAAATGAGCATCACAAGCGATCACGCAAGCCGGTTGCACCAGCTGCGCCAGCCGACCTTTGCCGAACTGTATCTGCCGAAGCTCGTCACCGTCTGGCGGGAAGGCTACGGCGTCGCAGACTTCCGCGCCGACGTTTTCGCGGGGCTGACGGTTGCGATCGTGGCGCTGCCGCTGTCGATGGCGATCGCGATCGCCTCGGGCGTGACGCCGGACCGCGGCCTTTATACCGCGGTGGTCGGCGGCTTCATCGCCTCGCTGCTCGGCGGCAGCCGGTTCCAGATCGGCGGACCCGCCGGCGCGTTCATCGTCTTGGTCGCAGCGACCGCGGAGCGTCACGGCGTCGACGGCGTCATCCTCGCCACCCTGATGGCGGGCCTGTTCCTGGTCGCCGCGGGCCTGTTGCGGGTCGGTACCTACATCAAGTTCATTCCCTATCCGGTGACGGTTGGCTTCACGGCCGGCATCGCCGTGATCATCTTCGCCAGCCAGCTTCGCGATCTCGGCGGGATCACGCTTGCAGGAAAAGAGCCCAGCGAGTTCGTCCCGAAGCTGGTCGCGCTCGCCGGCGGTCTCAACACCATCAATCCATCCGCCGTCGCGGTCGCAATCGTCAGCATCGCCATCATCGCGGCCTTGCGAATCTGGCGGCCATCCTGGCCCGGTATCCTGATCGCGGTCGTGCTCGCCGCCGTTGCGTGCGCCGTGCTCTCCCTGCCGGTGGAAACCATCGGATCGCGCTTCGGCGGAATTCCGCGCGAATTGCCCTCGCCGGCGCTGCCGGCGTTCTCGATTGCGAAGGCGACCGCCGTGCTGCCGGATGCGATCTCGTTCGCGCTGCTGGCCGCCATCGAATCGCTGCTGTCTGCCGTGGTTGCCGACGGCATGACCGGGCGCCGTCACCGCTCCAATTGCGAGCTGGTGGCGCAAGGCGCGGCCAATATCGGAGCGGCGCTGTTCGGCGGCATCTGCGTCACCGGCCTGATCGCGCGCACCGCGACCAACATCCGCGCCGGCGCGCGCGGGCCGCTGGCCGGCATGCTGCACTCCGTGTTCCTGCTGCTGTTCATGCTGATCGCGGCGCCGCTCGCCAGCTACATTCCGCTGGCCGCGCTCGCCTCGGTGCTCGTCGTGGTGGCCTGGACCATGGCGGAGAAGCACGAATTCGCCACGCTGCTGCGTTCGTCGTGGGGCGATGCGGTCGTGCTGCTCGCGACCTTCCTGCTGACGATCTTCCGCGACCTGACCGAAGGCATTTTGGTCGGCTTCGCGCTCGGCGCGGTGCTGTTCATCCATCGCATGGCGGAGATGACGGGCATCGAGGAACGCTCGCCACTGGTCGCCGGCGATCGTCCCGACGACGGCAATGGCGAGCGCGTTCGCTACGATCCTGCGCTTGCGGTCGATCGTGACGTGCTGGTCTATCGCATCACCGGCGCGTTCTTCTTCGGCGCGGCCTCCGCCATCGGAGGCGTGCTCGACGAGGTCGCCGACAAGCGCAAGGCCTTCGTGGTCGATTTCGCCGCGGTGCCGTTCCTGGATTCGACGGCGGCCAACGTGCTCGGCCGCGTCGCCGCCAAGGCTCACCGCCAGGGCATCCGGCTGTTCATCACGGGGGCTTCGCCCGCGGTCCGCCGCGCGCTGCTCACCCATGGCGTGACGCCGCCGCGGGCGCGCTATCGCCAGAGCCTCGAACGCGCGATTGCCGACATCAAGGGCGGCGCGGGCGAGGAGGCTGCCGCGAGCTGACGGCGCGCCGTTCTCGCGCCGGCCGGCCTGACCGGCGCTGCGGCGCCCGCGCGCTTGACAGAGCGGGCGCGACGCGAAATGGATCGCCTCGGATACGACCCCGAGGAAGAGATGACCGCGCCCAAAGCTCCTGCAGCCTGTCTGATCGGATGGCCGGCCGCGCATTCGCGCTCGCCGCTGATCCATCATTACTGGCTGCGCACGCTCGGCATTGCCGGCGGCTATGTCATCGAAGCGGTTCCGCCCGAGGATCTGCGCGATTTCGTGCTGCGGCTGTCGCTGCGCGGCTTCGTCGGGGCCAACGTCACCATCCCGCACAAGGAAGGTGTGCTGGCGCTGTCGACGCCCGACGCCCGCGCCAAGGCCGTCGGCGCGGCGAACACGCTGTGGTTTGCCGACGGCGAGCTGCGCTCGACCAACACCGACGTCGAAGGTTTCATTGGCAATCTCGACGCCAGCGCGCCCGGCTGGGATGTCGCCGAGGAGGCGCTGGTGCTCGGGGCCGGCGGCTCCTCGCGGGCGGTCGTGTTCGGCCTGCTCGAGCGTGGGATCAAGCGCATCCATCTGGCCAATCGCACCATCGCGCGGGCCGAGACGCTGGCAAGACAGTTCGGGCCGAACGTCGATCCCGTAACGTGGGACGGGATCGACGACGTGCTGCCGCGCGCAAAACTTCTCGTGAACACCACCTCGCTCGGCATGCACGGCCAGCCCCCACTCGATGTTGACGTGGCGCGCCTGCCGCAGGCGGCGGTGGTCGCCGACCTCGTCTATGTGCCGCTGGTGACGCCGCTGCTCGCCGCCGCGACGGCGCGCGGCCTGAAGACCGCCGACGGGCTCGGCATGCTGCTGCACCAGGCGGTGCGCGGCTTCGAGCTGTGGTTCGGCCGGCGGCCAGAGGTCACGGCCGAGCTGCGGGCGCTGGTCGAGGCCGATCTCACAAAGACTTGAGAGAATAGCGCGCGTCGTCCGGAGTTCTCCATCCGTGGGGACAATCGGAGACCGTCATGTCTGTTCAACGTGCAACTTTCACACGTCCACTGATCGCCGTCGCGATGGTGGCTGCTTCCACCCTCTATGCCTTCGCGCAGAGGGCGCCGGTGCCGACGCGCGTGCGTGGCACGATCGAAAGCGTCAATGGTGACACGATGCAGGTCAAGTCGCGCAGTGGCGAGGACGTCAAGCTGCGCATCGCTCCTGACGTGAACGTATCGGGGATTACCAAAATTTCACTCGCCGACATCAAGGTCGGCTCCTTCGTCGGCGCCACCACGGTGCCGGGACCTGACGGCGGCCAGAACGCGGTCGAGGTCCACGTGTTTCCGGAGAGCATGCGCGGCACCGGCGAGGGCTCGCGGCCCTATGACCTCAAGCCGAACTCCAGCATGACCAACGCCACGGTGTCGGAGAGCGTGGTCGGCAATGACGGCCATACGCTGCTGGTCAAGTACAAGGACGGCGAGAAGAAGGTGTTCGTCCCCGACAACACGCCGGTGGTGACCTTCGTGCCCGGCGACAAGTCCGACCTGAAGGCCGGCGCCAAGGTCATCGCCTTCATGAAGCAATTGCCGGACGGCTCGTTCGAGACCAACCGCGTCAGCGTCGGCCGCGACGGCCTGACGCCGCCGATGTGAGGAAGGACCGGATCATGCTGAATGCGACGATGAAATCCGGCCTGCTCGCGGCGATCCTCGCCCTCGCTCCGTTTGCGGCCTCGGCGCAGCAGGTGCCGACGGTCCGCATCCGCGGCACCATCGAGAGTGTCGACGGCAACATGCTCGGCATCAAGACGCGCGAAGGCAGCGACGTGAAGGTGCGCATGACCGACAACGTCGCCGTCTTCGCCGTGGTGAAGACGGAGCTGTCGGAAATCAAGGAAGGCTCCTATATCGGCGTCACCGCCATGCCCGAGCCGGACGGCACGCAGAAGGCGATCGCGGTGCACATCTTCCCGGAGAACCAGCGCGGTGCGGCCGAGGGTTTTCGTCCCTGGGACGCGCGTGCCAATTCAACCATGACCAATGCCACCGTGGCGCAGACGGTGAAGGGCACCGACGGCCAGCACATCACGGTCAAATACAAGGACGGCGAGAAGAAAGTCCTGGTGCCGCCGGACACGCCGATCGTCACCTTCATCGCCACCGACAAGCCGGAAGTGAAGCCGGGCGCCAAGCTGATCATCTTCGGCGCGGCGAAGAAGGACGACGGCTCGCTGGAAGCCAACCGGGTGAATGTGGGCCGGGACGGAATTACACCGCCGATGTGAGGTGGGGAGTTATAAGACCCAACGACCGCCACAAACTCCGCTGTCGTCCCGGACAAGCGTCAGCGCAGATCCGGGACCCATAACCACAGTGAGAAGTCGTTGAGCGAAGCAGGTCACTCCGAGTCCCCATAACCACGCCCGCTTGTGGCTATGGGTCCCGGATCGGCGCTACGCTCTCGACAACGCTGCGCATTGTCGAGGGCTACGCTTGTCCGGGACGACAGCGGTGGAAGCCGGCTTTCTCGCCTCAAAGCCGTCACATCGCGATGACATGATCGTCGATCTCGTCGATCCTGTTGACGCCGCACAGGCCCATGGTGGTGAGCAGCTCTTTCTGGATGATGTCGATCGCCTTGGCGACGCCGGCCTGGCCGCCGGCCCCTAAGCCGTAGGCATAAGCGCGGCCGAGCATGCAGGATTTTGCGCCGAGCGCGAGCGCGCGCATCACGTCCTGGCCGGAGCGGATGCCGCCGTCGAACATGATCTCCATCCTGTCACCGACCGCGTCGGCGATCTCGGGCAGTACCTCGATCGAGGACGGTGCACCGTCGAGCTGCCGGCCGCCATGGTTGGAGACGACCAGCGCCTGCGCGCCGGTCTTGGCGGCTTCCTCGGCGTCCTCGACGTCGAGGATGCCCTTGATGACGAGCTTGCCCGGCCAGATGCTGCGGACCCACTCGACGTCCTTCCAGTTCAGCGACGTGTCGAACTGCGAGGCCGTCCACTCGGCAAGGCGATTGAGATCCTCGGTGTTCTTCACGTGGCCGGCGATGTTGCCGAAGGTGCGGCGCTTGCCTTGCAGCACGCCGGAGACCCAGGTGGGCTTGCTGGCGAAATCCAGCAGCTTCGACAGCGACCACTCGGGGGGCACCGTCATGCCGTTCTTGATGTCGGCGTGGCGCTGGCCAATCACCTGGAGGTCCACGGTGAGCACCAGCGCGCTGCACTTGGCCGCCATCGCGCGCTGGATCAATTCCTTGATGAAGCCGCGGTCCTTCATGACGTAGAGCTGGAACCAGAACGGCTTCTCGACATTGGCGGCGATGTCCTCGATCGAGCAGATCGACATGGTCGATTGCGTGAACGGGATACCGGCGGCCTGCGCTGCGCGGCAGGCATGAATTTCGCCGTCGCCATGCTGCATGCCGAGCAGGCCGACGGGCGCGAGCATCAGCGGCATGGTCGAGGGCTCGCCGAGGATCGTGGTCGAGGTGTCGCGCTTGGAGACGTCGACCAGGATGCGCTGGCGGAACTTGATCGCCTGCATATCCTCGCGGTTGGCGCGCAGCGTCTCCTCGGCATAGGAGCCGCGATCGCAATAGTCGAAGAACGCCTTCGGCACGCGGCGCTTATGCAGCGTGCGAAGATCGTCGATACAGGTGATATGTTTCATGATCGTTTCCCCGGCCCGTCTTGTACCAAGAGTCTTGCATCGGAAGATTTCGGGGTCATCTAGCATGGTTGGATGCACAGCCAAATCCGTTTGCAGACCGTTTTGCAGGAGGTCGCCATGACGAGGCCGCACGCTGGACCTTCGCCGGAAGAGATCAAGGAGAAGCGCGATCTCGAGGAAGCCCTGGAAGAGGGGCTGGAAGAGACCTTTCCGGGCTCCGATCCCGTCAACGTCACCCAGCCGGCGCCGAGCCGCGGGGATGGCCACGTGAAGCGCAGCGATTAAAACGGGTTCCACCCTGTTCCGGCGCCACGGGCAGGAAATATAATGTTAACAAGACGTTATCGGAGCGGGCGGCGCCCCGGTTCCGTAATGATTCATTATATTTTTTGAAGCCAAGTTAGCCTCGCAGGCATTATAAGACGCCTAGCAAATCAGGGATGCGGGCCCCGTTCGGGCAGCCCGTGGTTGTCAAGGGGATCCCCTGGTTGTTGCTTGGGGGACGATATGAGCCGCAAATATTTCGGGACGGACGGGATTCGGGGCCGCGCCAACGGACTGATCACGCCGGAACTCGCGCTCAAGGTCGGCCAGGCCGCAGGCCTCGCGTTTCAGCGCGGGGACCACCGCCACCGGGTCGTGATCGGCAAGGACACCCGGCTGTCCGGCTACATGATCGAATACGCGATGGTCGCCGGCTTCACCTCGGTCGGCATGGACGTGCTGCTGGTCGGCCCGATGCCGACGCCGGCGGTTGCGATGCTGACCAAGTCGATGCGCGCCGATCTCGGCGTCATGATCTCGGCCTCGCACAATCTGTTCGAGGACAATGGCATCAAGCTGTTCGGCCCGCAGGGCTTCAAGCTCTCCGACGACGTCGAGAGGCAGATCGAGCAGCTGCTCGACGAACCCATCGACAAGCGGCTGGCGCAGAGCGCGAGCCTCGGCCGCGCCCGCCGTATCGACGGCGTGCATGACCGCTACATCGAATTCGCCAAGCGTACGCTGCCGCGCGACCTCTCGCTCGACGGCCTGCGCGTCGTGATCGATTGCGCCAACGGTGCCGCCTACAAGGTGGTGCCGGAAGCGCTGTGGGAATTGGGCGCCGACGTCGTGCCGATCGGCGTCGAGCCCGACGGCTTCAACATCAACAAGGATTGCGGCTCGACGTCGCCGGAAGCACTGTCGCGGAAGGTGCGTGAGATGCGCGCCGACATCGGCATCGCGCTCGACGGCGACGCCGATCGCGTCATCCTGGTCGACGAGCGCGGTCATGTGGTCGACGGCGACCAGCTGCTCGCGGTGATCGCGCAGAGCTGGAAGGAAGACGGCCGCCTGTCGCGTCCCGGCATCGTCGCCACCGTGATGTCCAATCTCGGGCTCGAGCGCTTCCTGAAGGAACAGGGGCTCGATCTCGTACGCACGCCGGTCGGCGACCGCTACGTGCTCGAGCAGATGCTGAATGGCGGCTACAATCTCGGCGGCGAGCAGTCGGGTCACATCATCCTGTCCGACTACGCCACCACCGGCGACGGTTTTGTCGCCGCGCTGCAAGTGCTCGCGGTGGTGCAGAAGCTGCGCCGGCCCGTGTCGGAGGTCTGCCACCGCTTCGATCCGCTGCCGCAGATCCTCAAGAACGTCCGCCACAAGGGCGGCAAGCCGCTCGACGATTCCGACGTTAAATCGGCGATCTCCGACGGCGAGAGACGGCTCAACGGCCACGGCCGCCTGTTGATCCGCTCCTCCGGCACCGAGCCTGTGATCCGCGTCATGGGCGAGGGCGAAGACCGCGTCCTGGTCGAGGACGTCGTCGACATCATCGTCTCCGCGCTCGGGCAGGCTGCGGCGTAAGGTCTTTCAAGCACGAATATCGTAGGGTGGGCAAAGCGACAGCGTGCCCACGCTTCTGGCACCATATCGGAAAGATGGCGGGCACGGCGCAAGGGCGCCTTTGCCCACCCTCCGATATCGGACTCGCGGGGAGGGTAAGACCCGCGCATTCCAGCCATTTGCGATTGACGGTGGTTCCATCGCCGCTTGCATCGTAATGAGCGGATGCGGCGGTTCGCCGCGCCGGCCGGGACCGCTGCATTGAACAAGCCTGTCGTCGTCTCCGAGGAAACGCTGACCGAGCCCGTCGTCGTCGCCGACGTGGCACCCGCCGCCAAAGCGGCAGGGCCGGCCTATGTCGTGCTCGCCGGCATCAGCTTCTCGCACTTCCTCAACGACACCATGCAGTCGCTGATCGCCTCGGTGTATCCGATCCTGAAGGATACCTACGCGCTCGACTTCGCGCAGATCGGCATGATCACGCTCGCCTTCCAGTTCACGGCCTCGCTGCTGCAGCCGGTGGTCGGGCATTACACCGACAAGAAGGCACAGCCCTATTCGCTGGCGATCGGGATGGCCTCGACCTTCTTCGGCCTCTTGCTGCTCAGTGCCGCGCACCAATATCTCGTCATCCTCGTTGCCGCCGCGCTGGTCGGTCTCGGCTCGGCGGTGTTTCACCCCGAATCCGCGCGCATCGCGCGGCTCGCCTCCGGTGGCCGCTACGGTTTTGCACAATCGGTGTTCCAGCTCGGCGGCAGTTTCGGCACCTCGATGGGGCCGGTGCTGGCGGCTCTCATCGTGGTGCCGTTCGGGCAGGGCAGCATCGCCTGGTTCTCCTCGATCGCGTTCCTCGCGATCCTCATCCTCTGGCGCATCGGCCGCTGGTACGCGCCGCAGATCAAGGCGAAGAAGACGGCGGCGGTGCAGGCCCATCCCGACGCGCCGAGCTCGCGCCGCGTCGCCGTCGCGCTGCTCGTGCTGGTCGCGCTGCTGTTCTCCAAGCAGCTCTACGTCTCGAGCCTGTCGAGCTACTACATCTTCTACCTGATCGATCGGTTCGGCGTGTCGACGCAGGCAGCGCAGATCTATCTCTTCATCTTCCTCGCGGCGAACGCGGTCGGCGCGTTTCTGGGCGGTCCCTTGGGCGATCGCTTCGGGCGCAAGATCGTGATCTGGATCTCGATCCTGGGCGCGCTGCCGTTCACGCTGGCACTGCCCTATGCCGGACTCGTCGGCAGCGCGGTGCTGTCAGTCATCATCGGCCTGATCATCTCTTCGACGACGTCGTCGATCATCGTGTTCGCGCAGGAGTTGGTGCCGCACAGATTCGGCATGATCTCCGGCGTGTTCTTCGGCGTCGCCTTCGGCATCGGGGGCCTGGGCGCCGCCGTGCTCGGCACGCTCGCCGACCACACCTCGATCGAGTTCGTCTACCAGGTCTGCGCCTGGTTGCCCGCGATTGGGCTGCTTGCAGTGTTCCTGCCCAAGCTGCCGCGGCACGCGCGTTAACGTTTCCTCTCTCGCCGCACCGCACTTTCACACATCGTTAGCAATTGCGGCGCGAGGCGCTGCAATTTTGCAACGCTTTGCGTCCATGCGCGCGAGCAGTCAGGAAAAATCAACCTTAAAAATTAGGGTTAAGTGGCGCTTAAACATTTGCTGGCATCGTCCGCTCCGTGAGTTTCCAGAACGTGAGGCCTGTGTATTTGCCTCACCGGCCAAAAGGACGAAGCCAATGCGTAGCGTTAAGTCTCTCCTTGCCGCGGGTGCGGCAACCCTGATCTCGTCGATGGCGTTTGCTGCCGATATGCCGATCGCCGCTCCCCCTCCCATGTACGCGCCGCCCGCCCCGCCCGCCGACTTCGGTGGCTGGTATCTGCGCGGCGACATCGGCTTCAGCAATCAGAAGACGAGCGACCTGCACTACGGCCGCGAGTCGGCCTACTCGCAGCTCACCTCGTTTGATCAGAAGACTTCGTTCGATGCGGCCGGCATCTACGGCGTCGGCGTCGGCTACCGGTTCAACAATTGGTTCCGTGCCGACGTGACCGGGCAGTATCGCGGCAATTCGAATTTCAAGGGCACCGATCGTTTCACCGGGACCGCGGGCGGCGTGCCGTACAGCGGCATCGACAATTACAGCGCAAGCAAGTCCGAATGGCTGGTCTTGGCCAACGCGTACGTTGATCTGGGCACCTGGTGGTGCATCACGCCGTTCATCGGCGCCGGCGTCGGCGGTGCACGCGTTTCGATCGCGAACTTCACCGACACGGGCATCAACAACCTCGCCGTCGGAAATACCAGCTTCGCGAGCGCGCCGACCGGCTCGAAGTGGAATTTCGCCTGGGCGGCCCATGCCGGTCTTGCCTATAAGGTCAATCCCAATCTCGTCCTCGAACTCGCCTACAGCTATGTCGACCTGGGCCCCGGACAAACCGGTGTCCTGTCGGACTACACCGGTGGGACCACGGGCAACGTCTTCAAGTTTAAGGATATCACCTCGCACGACCTGAAGCTCGGCGTGCGCTGGAATCTCGACAGTGCGCCGGCCTACATGCCGCCGCCGCCGCTCGTCACCAAGGGCTGATCGATATCTCGATCGGTTAGGACTTCTTAACGGCGCGGGATCATCCCGCGCCGTTTTGCTTTGCGTATTTTTCATGGCGAGTGGCGACGAAGGCGTCCGACGCAACCATTGGTTAAGGTTAACGAGCCATGATCACGAGCGAAAGTTCGAGTTCGATGGAGCGTTGCGATGCGTGGGCTTTTGTTGGCAGCGGTGATGTTGGGGACGGTGTCTGCCGCGCACGCGGCCGATATGCCGGATCTGCCGATCCTGCGCGGCGGCTTTACCGACGGTCTGTCGAAGTCCTCGGTCAATTGGGATGGCTTCTACGTCGGCGGTCAGTGGGGTTTCGTCACCTCCGAGATCGACTTCAGCCGCGCCCCCAAGTCGATGACGGATTTCATGCTGCGCGATAGCGTCCTGCAGGCACCGGTTGGAGGATGGTCGCTACTGCCGAAGAACCACGTCCAGACCACGGGGTTCGGTGCCTTTGTTGGTCGGAATTGGCAGTTCTATGACGCCGTGATGGGCGTCGAAGCCAACTACAGCTACATGAACAATTTGGGTTCGTCGGCCAGCGACTCGATGGGCCGGATTATTCCAGGCGAGACGGCGCCCACGGGCACCTACACGTACGATACAACTCTGGGCGGAGGCGCGTCGCTGCAGCTCAAGGACTACGCGACCTTCCGCGGTCGTGTCGGATGGTCGGGTGGAGACTTCATGCCTTATGCGTTCGGCGGCCTTGCCATCGGGCGTGCCGAAGTCTCGCGCTATGCCACCGTTTCCTGGCAGAAGTGGTGGGACTATGACCAGACGGTAGCCGGCGTCACGACACACCAGCACGTTACGGTCGGCCCTCCTGTCTCGCTCTCCCAGACCGAGGCACGCACCAATAGCTTTATCTACGGTTGGACCGCCGGCTTGGGCATTGAGTATATGCTCTGGGATTGCTTGTTCCTGCGCGGCGAATGGGAGCACGTCGGGTTCTCGAACGCCAAGAACATCTCCGTCAGTCTGAACAATTTTCGCGTCGGCGCCGGCTACAAGTTCTAGGTCCGTGTCTGCGGCCGGTTGACACGGCTGCGTCGTCCTGATGCTCTGTCGCCCCAAAGTGGGGCGGCAGCGATGAAGATCTACGGCGACAGCAATTCCGGCAATTGCCTGAAGGTGAAGTGGGTCTGCGACAAGCTCGCATTGCCGTACCACTGGATCGAGATCGACACCCGCAAGGGCGAGACGCGCACGCCGCAATTCCTCGAGATGAACGGCGCCGGCCAGGTGCCCACTGTCGCCTTCGACGACGGCCGCACGCTGGCACAGTCCAATGCCATCATCCGCTATCTCGCCCGCGACAGCGCGCTCGTTCCGCGCGATGCCTTCACTGCGGCCAAGATGGACGAATGGCTGTTCTGGGAACAGTACAGCCACGAGCCTTATGTCGCGGTGTGCCGCTTCCTCCTCGTTTATCTCGGCAAGGACGCATCCGAGCTCGACCCTGAGAAGGTCAAGCGCGGCTATGCGGCGCTCGACCGCATGGAGCAGCATCTTTCGGCCAATCGCTTCTTCGCCGGTGAAGAGGTTTCCCTCGCGGACGTCTCGCTGCTCGCCTATACCCGCGTGGCGCATGAGGGCGGCTTCGATCTCGGCCGGTACGCTTCGCTTCGCCGCTGGATTGGCGAGGTCGAAGCGTTTCTCGGCCTGCCGCCGGCGCGCTGAGGTTGGAGTTGTCTGACATGAACGCCGAATCCGTCTCCATTCGCCGCGCGCGCCGCGACGACGTTCCAGCGATCGTGGTGATGCTCGCCGACGATCATCTCGGCCGCGCGCGCGAACGCGTCGAGGATCCGTTGCCTGCCGCCTATTACGATGCCTTCGCGCGGGTCGAGCGCGATCCGAATCTCACGCTGGTGGTCGCCGAGAGCGAGGGCAGGGTGGTCGGCTGCCTGCAACTCGCGATCCTGCCGGGCATCAGCTCGCAAGGCGGCGTGCGCGGCCTGCTCGAAGACGTTCGCGTTGCCACTGATTGTCGCAGCCGCGGCATCGGCGAGCGGTTGGTGCAATGGGCGATCGCGGAAGCGAAGGCACGCGGCTGCAATCTGGTCGAGCTGCTGACGCATGCGAGCCGCGTCGATGCGCAGCGCTTCTACAAGCGACTCGGATTCGCAGCGAGCCACGTCGGTATGACTGTCCGCTTTTGAAGCAGCTCCTCGCGAGCCTTGCGCGATCAGCGAATTCGGATCGCGCATGCGTTCATATTAACAGCTGATAAACTACCCAGCCGTCGTTCACGTTGAACCGGGAACGAACGGTGCTAGGGCAACGTCAGACACCGGGCTCTGTCGGTTCGGGGATTTCGATGACAAGCTATTCAATGATCAAGGTCGGCAACGACTACGTCGTGCAGGCCAATGACAAGTGCATTTTGAAAGTCGGCAGCCGCCGCCGGGCCGCGCAATTGATCAGTGAGGCCACGGACTTGCTCAATGCGCTCGCGGTGGTCGAATCCCCTGATATCGCACCGGAAGCACCATCACGCCGCCGTGAGGCGCCGGAACTTCCTTGACGACTCTTCCTGTTTCCCGTATCAGCCGCGGCGGGACACCTCCCCCCAACGGGAGGCTGACTATCTGGAAGGGTAGATATTATGACTGTAGCGAAGCCCGCTTCGCGGCCGAACGTGCCGCATTTCTCCTCCGGCCCCTGCGCCAAGCGCCCCGGCTGGAACGCCCAAAATCTCAAGGACGCAGCGCTCGGCCGTTCGCATCGCGCGAAGGTCGGCAAGACCAAGCTCAAGCTCGCGATCGATCTGACGCGCGAAGTGCTCGAGGTGCCCGCCGATTATCGCATCGGCATTGTGCCGGCCTCCGATACCGGCGCGGTCGAGATGGCGCTGTGGTCGCTGCTCGGTGCGCGACCCGTCACCACGCTCGCCTGGGAATCCTTCGGCGAGGGCTGGGTCAGCGACATCGTCAAGGAATTGAAGCTCAAGGACGTCACCAAGCTCAACGCAGCCTATGGTGAGATCCCCGACCTCTCCAAGGTCGATCCCAAGAGCGACGTCGTCTTCACCTGGAACGGCACCACGTCGGGCGTGCGCGTGCCGAACGCCGACTGGATCAGCTCTGCCCGCGAAGGCCTGACCATCTGCGACGCGACCTCGGCCGCGTTTGCGCAGCCGCTGGACTGGGCCAAGCTCGATGTCGTCACCTTCTCCTGGCAGAAGGCGCTCGGCGGCGAAGCTGCCCACGGCATGCTGATCCTGTCGCCCCGCGCGGTGGAGCGGCTGGAAACCTACAAGCCGGCCTGGCCGCTGCCGAAGATCTTCCGCATGACCAAGGGCGGCAAGATCAACGAGGGCATCTTCGTCGGCGAGACCATCAACACGCCGTCGATGCTCTGCGTCGAGGATTATCTCGACGCGCTGAACTGGGCCAAGTCGATCGGCGGCCTCAAGGCGCTGATCGCGCGTGCCGATGCCAACACCAAGGTGCTCGCCGACTGGAAGGCGAAGACGCCGTGGATCGACTTCCTGGCCAAGGACGCGGCGATCCGTTCCAACACCTCGGTGTGCCTCAAGTTCACCGATCCCGCCATCACCTCGCTGTCCGAGGACGCGCAAGCCGACTTCAGCAAGAAGCTGGTGGCGCTGGTGGAGAAGGAAGGCGCCGGCTACGACTTCGCGTATTATCGCGATGCGCCGGCCGGCCTGCGCATCTGGTGCGGTGCCACTGTCGAGGCCAAGGACGTCGAGCTGCTGACGCAGTGGATCGACTGGGCTTTTGCCGAGACCAAGGCGCAACTCGCCAAGGCAGCCTAGCTTTACTTTCTCACCTCTCCCCGTTCCGACGGGGAGAGGCAGAAGTTGCTTCCGACATCATCCTGTTCCGGTCGAACGCCAACCCTTCCATCAGGGAGGGTAGAGGATCATCCCCATGACCAAACCCAAAGTTCTCATTTCCGACGCGCTCTCGCCCGCTGCCGTGCAGATCTTCAAAGACCGCGGTGTCGAGGTCGACTTCCAGCCCAATCTCGGCAAGGACAAGGACAAGCTCGCCGAGATCATCGGCAATTACGACGGCCTTGCGATCCGTTCCGCGACCAAGGCGACCGCAAAGATCCTCGACAAGGCGACCAACCTCAAGGTGATCGGCCGCGCCGGCATCGGCGTCGACAATGTCGAGATCCCCGCCGCCACGGCCAAGGGCATCATCGTGATGAACACGCCGTTCGGCAATTCGATCACGACCGCCGAGCACGCCATCACCCTGATGCTGGCGCTCGCCCGCGAGATCCCGCAAGCCGACGCCTCGACCCAGGCCGGCAAGTGGGAGAAGAACCGCTTCATGGGCGTCGAGATCACCGGCAAGGTGCTGGGCGTGGTCGGCTGCGGCAACATCGGCTCGATCGTCGCCGACCGCGCGCTCGGCCTGCGCATGAAGGTGATCGCGTTCGATCCGTTCCTGTCGCCGGAGCGCGCCAAGGACATCGGCGTCGAGAAGGTCGAGCTCGATGACCTGCTCAAGCGCGCCGATTTCATCACGCTGCACACGCCGCTGACCGAGAAGACGAAGAACATCATCGACGCTGCCGCAATCGCCAAGATGAAGAAGGGTGTGCGCCTGATCAATTGCGCGCGCGGCGGCCTGGTCGACGAGCAGGCGGTGGTCGATGCGCTCAATTCCAAGCACATCGCCGGCGCCGCCTTCGACGTCTTCGTCGAGGAGCCCGCCACCAAGAACGTGCTGTTCGGCCATCCCAACGTGATCTGCACGCCGCA
Organism: Bradyrhizobium sp. TM233; assembly: GCF_036247965.1. Lineage (NCBI taxonomy): Bacteria > Pseudomonadati > Pseudomonadota > Alphaproteobacteria > Hyphomicrobiales > Nitrobacteraceae > Bradyrhizobium > Bradyrhizobium sp. TM233. The sequence goes on from NZ_BTIG01000024.1 coordinate 27,647, forward strand.
TCTCGGCGCCTCCACCACCGAAGCGCAGGAGAACGTCGCGCTCCAGGTCGCCGAGCAGATGTCGGACTATCTGCTGTCGGGCGCGATCTCGAACGCCGTCAACTTCCCATCGATCACGGCCGAAGAAGCGCCGAAGCTGAAGCCGTTCATCTCGCTCGCCGAGAAGCTCGGCTCGTTCGCGGGACAGCTGACCGAGAGCGGCATCCTCAAGGTGGAGATCACCTATGAGGGCCACGTCGCCGAGATGAAGATCAAGGCGATCACCTCCGCCGTGCTGTCGGGCCTGTTGCGGCCGATGCTGGGCGAGGTCAACGTCGTGTCGGCGCCGGTCGTCGCCAAGGAGCGCGGCATGGTGGTGGACGAGATCGTCCGCGCCGCCCAGAGCGACTATGAAAGCCTGATCACCGTGACCGTCACCACCGAGCGGCAGGAGCGGTCGGTCTCGGGCACCGTCTATGCCGACGGCAAGCCGCGCCTCGTCGACATCAAGGGCATCCGCGTCGATGCTGAATTCGGCAAGTCGATGATCTACGTCACCAACGAGGACAAGCCGGGCTTCATCGGCAAGTTCGCGAGCCTCTTGGGCGACGCCAAGCTCAACATCGCCACCTTCCACCTCGGCCGCGTCGCGCCCGGCAGCGATGCCATTGCCCTCGTCGAGGTCGATGGCGCGGTGCCGGCCGATCTGCTCGCCAAGGTGCAGGCGCTGCCGCAGGTCAAGCAGGCCAAGGCGCTGACGTTCTGAGATACCGACATATTCCGACCCGCGGAACAACGCCGCCTCCGTTATCGGAGGCGGCGTTTTTATTTTCCACGGCCTCCCGACTTTGTGTACCAATGGCGGCCAGGACGCTCCGTTCAAAATCGTTCGACAAGGGAGAAACACATGCGTGAAGCCGTCATCGTTTCCTATGCGCGCACGGGCCTCGCAAAATCCGGCCGCGGCGGGTTCAACATCACGCCGCCGATGTCGCTCGCTGCCCACGCCATCCAGCACGCGGTGAAGCGCGCCGGCGTCGACAAGGACTATGTCGAGGACTGCTATCTCGGCAATTGCGCCCATGGCGCGCCGAATATCGGCCGCCAGGCCGCGCTGCTCGCCGGGTTGCCGAAGACCACCGCCGGTGTCTCGGTGAACCGGTTCTGCTCCTCGGGGCTTCAGACCATCGCGATGGCTGCCAACTCGATCCGCTCCGACGGAGCCGATTGCATCGTCGCCGGCGGGGTCGAGAGCATCTCGATGCCCGGCGGCGGCACGCCGAAGGAATCGATCGATCCTGAATTGCTCAAGGTCGCGCCCGACATCTTCATGGCGATGATCGATACCGCCGACATCGTCGCCGAGCGCTACAAGCTCAGCCGCGAATATCAGGACGAGTTCTCGCTGGAATCGCAGCGCCGCATGGCGGCGTCGCAGCAGGCGGGCAAGTACAAGGACGAGATCGTCCCGATGAAGACCAAGATGAAGGTCGTCGACAAGGCGACCAAGGCGGAGAGCATCGTCGACTACGTCGTCGATCGCGACGAGTGCAACCGGCCCGAGACCACGTTGGAAGGTCTCGCCAAGCTCGAGCCGGTGAAGGGCCCCGGCAAGTTCGTCACCGCCGGCAATGCCAGCCAGCTCTCGGACGGCGCCGCCGCCGTGGTTTTGATGGAAGCCAAGGACGCCGAGAAGCGTGGCCTGAAGCCGCTCGGCCGCTTCGTCGCCTGGGCGACTGCGGGCTGCGAGCCCGACGAAATGGGCATCGGCCCCGTGTTCGCGATTCCGAAGCTGCTCAAGCGCACCGGCCTGAAGGTCGACGACATCGATCTGTGGGAGCTCAACGAAGCCTTCGCCAGCCAGTGCCTGTACTGCCGCGACCAGCTCGGCATCGATCCCGCCAAGTACAACGTCAACGGCGGCTCGATCGCGATCGGCCATCCCTTCGGCATGACCGGCGCCCGTCTCACCGGCCACCTGCTGCAGGAAGGTGCGCGCCGCAAGGCCAAGTGGGGCGTGGTGACGATGTGCATCGGCGGCGGCCAGGGCGGTGCCGGCCTGTTCGAGATCTACAGCTGATCGCTCGCTGAGCGTTGAAGGTAACCAAGCACGGCGCCATCAGCGCCGTGTTTCTTTTTTGGTGCCGCCTTGTGCATCCCGTCGTGCATAAAGGCGAGTATAATTTCAAACACACGTATTCATACGTGCCCGCAAATTAACGGAAGTTTTTATCCGTTATCGCTTCATCAACCGTATCTGCCACCACCGGGTATTCGTCAGATGCGGTTGCTCTCCCTTCGTCTCACGCACAAGATCACGGCGATCGGGGTCATCGGCGTCATCGGTGTCGTCCTGATCGGCGGCATCCATCTCTACGGCGAGAACGCGATGGCGTTCTATCGGGGCGCCGCCGAGAATGCGCGCACCATCTTCGAGCTGAACAACAGGATCGCCGTCGAGCTGCTCGAGGGACGCCGCGCCGAGAAGGACTTCCTCTTGCGCAGCGAGCCGGCCAGGGCGCAGCGCCAGGCCGAGATCAGCCAGCAGGTTTCGCTCGATATCGAGAAGCTGCGCGCCAGGATTTCAGCACTCGGCAAGCCCGAGCTGGTTGCGAGGATCGACGCGATGACCGCATCGCTGAAGACCTATCAGACCCGTTTCGCCGCGGTGGTCGAGCAGAGACAGCGGCTCGGGCTCGATGAAAAGTCCGGTCTCGAAGGCCGCTTGCGCGCCTCGGTCCACGACATCGAGACCAAGGTCGGCGAGCTCCGGAATCCGTCGCTCAAGGTGACCATGCTGATGATGCGAAGGCACGAAAAGGACTTCATGCTGCGCCGCGACGCCAAATACGGCGACGACATGAAGAAGCGCGCGGCCGAGTTTGTGACCGGCCTCGACGAGCCCTCCATTCCCGGCGATGCGAAGGCCGAGTTGCGCCAGAAGCTCGCCGACTACCAGCGTGATTTCTTCGCCTGGATGGAGACCGCGCTGACTCTGGCGAGCGAACTCAAGGCGATGTCGGAGGCCTTCTCCGCGGTCGAGCCCGTCATCGAGCAGGTGTCGAAATCGGTCGACCAGATCCGAGCCGAAGCCGACCGGCTGAACGATGCCCAGCGCGACAGCATCCAATGGTGGATCGGCGTTGCGATCGCGCTGATCGCATCCGCCGTGCTCGGCCTCGGCATCTTCATCGGCCGCTCGGTTTCCAAGCCGCTGTCGGCCATGCGCGCGGCGATGATCGAGCTCGCCAACGGCAATTTCGCCATCGTGCTGCCCGGGCTCGGCCGTCCCGACGAGATCGGCGAGATCGCCCAGGCCGTCGAGACGTTCAAGGTCAATGCCGAGCGGAAGGCGCAGGAAGAGGCGGACGAGAAGATCAGGCAGGACAAGCTCGCCGCCGAGCGCCGTCGCGCCGACATGATCAGGATGGCCGACGATTTCGAAGGCGCGATCGGCGAGATCGTCGAGACCGTGTCGTCTGCCGCCAATGAGCTCGAGGCATCGGCGACCTCGCTGACCACCACCGCCAGCCGCTCGACCGAGCTTGCCACGCTGGTCGAGGCGGCTTCCGAGGAGGCCGCGACCAACGTGCAGTCGGTGGCCTCCGCAGCGGAGGAGTTGACCGCCTCCGTCCACGAGATCAGCCGCCAGGTGCAGGCCTCCGCGCGCATGGCCGGCGAAGCCGTCAGCCAGGCCGGGCAGACCAACGACCGCGTCAGCGAATTGTCGAGGGCGGCCGCGCGCATCGGCGACGTGGTCGAGCTCATCAACGCCATCGCGGGCCAGACCAATTTGCTGGCGCTCAATGCCACCATCGAGGCCGCGCGTGCCGGCGAAGCCGGACGTGGCTTTGCGGTGGTGGCCTCGGAAGTGAAGGCGCTGGCCGAGCAGACCGCGAAGGCCACCGGCGACATCGGTCAGCAGATTTCCAGCATCCAGGTTGCGACGGAGGATTCGGTCGGCGCCATCAAGACCATCGGCGGCACCATCGAGCGGCTGTCCGAGATCTCCTCCACCATCGCTGCCGCCGTGGAAGAGCAGGGCGCCGCGACCGGCGAGATCTCGCGCAACGTCCAGAACGCGGCCGCCGGCACCACGCAGGTGAGCGCCAACATCAGCAGCGTCAGGCAGGGCGCGACCGAAACCGGCTCGGCCTCCTCACAGGTGCTCTCCGCGGCGCAGTCACTGTCGAACGACAGCAGCCGGCTGAAGCTCGAGGTCAGCAGGTTTTTGGACACCGTGCGCGCGGCGTGATGTCTGAACTCTAGCGTGCCGATGCTTCCACATCGTCCTGCCCGGGACAAGCCGGGCATGACGATGTGGCGACGCCTACGCCCCCGCCACCACCGGTGCGAACACCACTTCGATCAGCGTGCCGGAATTGGCCGCGCTCTTGATGTTGAAGCGGGCGCGGTTGGCTTCGACCAGGGCCTTGGTCAGCGACAGGCTCAGCGCCGAATTGTCGGCGGCGTCCCCGGGCGGCGGGGTGCGGAACGGCTCCATCGCGGCGGCGACTTCGCGCTCGGAGAGGCCATGGCCGGTGTCGCGGATGCGCAGCGCGATCTCGCCGCGGTCGGACAGCGCGGTGGAGACGATGACCTGGCCGCCGGCGCTGGCCAGCCGGATCGAGTTCGAGATCAGATTCATGGTGATCTGCCGCATCGCGCGCGCGTCCACTGTCACCTGCGGCAGCGCATGCGCGAGCGAGGTGCGGATGATGATGCGCTCGCGATTGGCCTGCGGCTGCATCACGGTCACGCAGGCTTCGACGAGGTCGTTGAGGTTGAGGTTGGCGAAATTGAGATCGAGCTTGCCGGTCTCGATCCGCGACAGCTCCAGCAAATCGTCGATGATCGCGATGACGCGCTCGCCGGAGGCGCGGATGTCCTTCATGTATTCGCCGTAGCGCTCGTTGCCGAGCGTGCCGAAGCGTTCGGAGATCATCACCTCGGCAAAGCCGATGATGGCGTTGAGCGGCGTGCGGATCTCGTGGCTGATCCGCGCCAGCATGTCGGCCTTGGCGTTGGCCGCGCTGTGGACGAGGTGGCGGGCCTGCGTCAGCTCGCTCTCGCCCTTCTTGCTCTGCGAGAGATCGCGGAATACGGCGAAGAAGTTCGGGCCGTCCGGCCGCGTGCGGCCCATGATCATCGCGAGCGGAAGGACGCCGCCCTTCTTCTCGCGTCCGAGCACCTCGCGGCCGTGATCGAGCAGGCTCGAAATGTCCTGGCTCTTGAGGCTCTCGAGATAGTCGGCGACGATCTGCCGGCTCTCCGGCGCGAACAGCGTCGCCAGATTCTGCTCGAGCAGGTCGGCGCCGTCATAGCCGAACAGTGCTTCCGCGCTGCGGTTGCAGGCGTGGATGTTGCCTTCGGCGTCGAACATGACGATGCCCTCGGCGGTGGTGTCGAGGATCGCGGCGAGATCCTCGGCATCGGCATCGCCGGCCGCGGAGTCGAGCTCGGGCGCGTAGGGGAAGGATTCGGCGACAACAGATTCAGTGACGATCGTCTGTGCGATCACGGGCGCCGCGACGCTGGGCGCCGCCTGCGGCAGCGCGCAGATCAGCGCATGCGCGCTCTCGCCGTCCCAGTTGATCGTGTGCAGATGCGCTTCGGTGGTCGCAAGCGGCGCTTCGCCGTTCGCGAGCGTCGCGCTGATCGTGACCGGCGTGCCGGCTTGCGAGGTGCTGCTGGCCGAGGACACGCCGGGCTCGACGTAAAGCGCATCGAGCCCACCGGCATCCTCCAGCGCGGCGATACCGGCATAGCCCAGGCGCGCGAGGAAAGCAGGGTTGGCGTAGAGCAGGCGGTCGAGCCGGTAGATCAGGATGCCCGTCGGCAACAGGTCGAGCAGGGTGCGGTCGCGCGCGCTGGCGCCGCGTGCCGGCGGCGCGGGCTCGGTCAGCCATTCGGCCGGCGCGTGGGGCGGTTCGGGCTCCGGTGCCGGCGGCTCATTGGTGATCTCCGCCACAGGCTCGGAAGCTTCGGCCGCGATCGTCTCGCGCTCGCGTTCGAGGCGTTCGGACAGTTGCCGGGCGAGCTCGTTGAATGCGCTGTTCTCGACCGGCGTCAGCGTCGGCGATCTCTGATCACTGAGTGATCTGACATCGCCGTGCGGGCGGAACGGCACGACATTCGGAGGGGTTTCGACTGGCGTTTCCACTGAAATGTCCGGATCGGTTGGGTGTGAATTCGCGTCGCTGGTGGACTCTAGCAGTTCAGGTTCGGATGTTGGCTTTGGCTCGGCTGCGGGCGGCTCGATCGGCGGAGGCGGCGCCTCCGCGACCGGCTCGGCCTCGGGCTCCGGCGCGACCCGTTCGGCAGACGGGCCGTGCTGCGCCGGCGGTTCGGCGACCGCCTCGAAGCGCCTCAGCGCTTCCAGGCGGTTGAGGCCGTCGAGATCGCGGCAGACGCCAAAGCCCTTGAAGCCGGCAAAGTTGCGCGACTGGTCGTAGACCGGCAGGCCCGCGAGCTCGACCGGCAGATGCTCGCCGCCGTCAGCTGGCCAGTTCACGGTGATCCCGGCCCAGGTGTCGTGGCTTGCTAGCGCCTCCGCGACGCGGCCATCAGGATCGAGCGAGAATTGCTCGGCGATCTCGCGCCAAAGGCGGCCGAAGCCGGCGGCGGTGCGCGCGCCGATCAGGCGGATGAATTCGTCGGAGAGAAGCACAAAGCGACCCTCTGCATCCATCTGCCAGAGGAAGCGCAGCGGATGCTGACGCGGTGCGGGCGATTCTTGGCCCGACGACTCCCGGCCAGACGATTCCTGGCCCGACGGCGGCTCGACCATGCCTGATGTGATCGGCGCAGCCTGCGGCGACACAATGGCTTGGTGCGGGTTTTCAACCGGAGTCTTTGGCGCGATGTCGGCGGTCTGGTCCGGCGTTTCGCGAGCTGGTTCTCGAACAGGCTCTTCGGCCGCGTCCTCAATCCTTGCCGAGCCCTGCGGTTCAGGCGCGGTCGTCTCGGTTGCCGTGGGCGCCTCGATCGGCTCGGCGAACGCATCGAACAACGAGATCCCGGCCGATCCGTCCTGCGCCGGTGGCGGCTCGCTCGGCGTGGCCGCGGCCTGCGGCGCAGATTCAACCGGCGTCTCGTTTGCGGCTTCCGCCGTGCTCTCTTGCACGGCCGCTGCGGGCGCAGCTTGCCTGGCCGGCTCGATCAGCGCGATCAGGCCGACATCGGCCCCTAGGCCGACCCGTTGCAGCACCATCTGGCCGATGCCGATCGGCGTTTCGACGCGGCCCTCGCGCAGCGCATCGTTGCGCGCCTGTTCGAGGCCGGCCTCGCCGAGATCGCGGAAGCCGAGCAGGGAGCGGGCGGCCTCGCTGGCGCCGACGAACAGGCCGTCGGGCGCGAACGCCGCCATCGGCATCTTCGCGTCTTCGACCAGGCGATGCAGCCGCTCGACCAGCGGCATGGTGCGCAAGGTCGCGTCCATCGCGGTGACGAGCACCGCGTGTCCGCCATCGGCAAAGTCGAGCCGGGCGCAGGCGCAGGTCATCAGCGTGCCGAACCGGGCGCCGAAGCCGCGCAGACGTTCGAGCCGCACGGTGCCATTCGCGGGCAACTGCCGGGCGAGCCGGGCAACCTGGCGGCGATGGGGGTCGGCCGGACCGAACACTTTGTCCGCGAGCGTTGCGCCGTTCGCCGCGCCGAACAGCTTTGCGCCGACCGGATTGGCCCACAGCACGCGCGTCCCGTCGATCGACCACAGCCATGTCGCGAGCTGCGAGGTCGCATGCACGGCCAGCCGGGGATCGCCCACACCTCGCAACTGGAAATCCGAACTCGTCATCCGACCGGCTGTGTCTCACGCTTGAAGCTGGCGGCTGCCGGGAATGACAGCCTTAAGAAAGGGTTAGTATCGCCCGCGCCCGCGGGCAGGTCCACGGCCCCGGTCCGCGGCGGCGGCCCTAAGCCGCGATAACCTTAATCAGCCCGAACCCGCAAGCCGCCGCCCGGTTCATCCAAGGGATTCGAGGCGAGGCGCTCTCCGCCGTCATTCCGGGGCGCGCTCAGCGCGAACCCGGAATCCATCGGGCCGCAGAGACGGTGGCGGAATGGATTCCGGGCTCGCGACTTCGTCGCGCCCCGGAATGACAGCGGGCTAGCCCGACCCACCCCACCTCAACCCCCGGTTCCCCCATACCGGAACCTCATCCTAACCTAGATTAAATTTCGCAGCGCACCCTGTTGGCGCATTGCGCTGCACAATGTTGACACGATAGGCAGCCATAATGCTGGGCGCTGGGCGAGCCATCTCTTTGTTTCGCGTTTCCAGTCTTTCGTACCCGCTCAATGTGTGACGGCCCAGACCGGGGGCCGGCGGGCGCGCCAGAAGGCTCACTCCATTTTTTTCAATTAGCGTGAGGGACAACCATGACAGGTGCGACTGATCCGTTTTCTGCCTCGATCATTCCGTTCGAGGTCCCCGAGCAGATGCGTGCGTTCGCCGAAAAGGGCGTGTCGCAGGCCCGCGAAAACTACGCCAAGTTCAAGGACGTGGCCGAGAGCCACAACGGCACCGTCGAGGCCGTGTTCACCTCGGCCAGCAAGGGCGCGAGCGAATACACCGCCAAGCTGGTGGAGTTCATGAAGGCCAACACCAGCGCCCAGCTGGACTTCGCACAGCAGCTGTTCGGCCTGAAGTCGCCGGCGGAAGCGCTGGAGCTGTGGACCGGCCACACCCGCACCCAGCTCGAGACCCTCCAGTCCCAGGCCAAGGAGCTGGTCGAGCTCACCCAGCGCGTCGCTGCCGAGACCGCCGAGCCGATCAAGGCCAGCGCCTCGAAGTTCTACAAGCCCGCCGCCTGATCTGGCCGGCCGGTTTGAATTTGAGAAACCCGGGCCGAAAAGCCCGGGTTTTGCTTTGGAAATAACGTCGCTTAGGGGACGATTTGGGGGTCTTGCGGCCTTGCCAAAAACGCCCGTTGCACCTAGTTTCCGCCCCGTCCAGCCCCCTCGGTGACCGGCCCTTTTCAGGGCGTCCCAAGGCGCGGCTCGCCAGGATGCAGTTGTAGCTCAGTTGGTTAGAGCGCCTGTCTGTGGAACAGGAGGTCGGTGGTTCGAGCCCACCCAACTGTACCATGGTTGCGGATAACCCCGTATTCTCAGAATCTTGTTGATAGACCTAACGGATTTGCGTCGCCAAAATACAAAAGGCGATACAAATGGCGTTGCGAATGGTTGCGTTGAATCGAGCTGCTGACGGTCGATGGTTTGCTCGAAAGGGCATTCCCGAGGATGTCCGCGAGGACTACCAACGTCTCTATGGGACCAAGCGTGAAGCTCATCTCAAACTCGCGGCTGGCACACCTAAGCACGAGGCTAAGGCTCGACTTGGCGAGTGGGAAGCAGAGGTCGAAACCCGCATCGCGACCCTGCGAGCCCATAGGAACGGCGAGGGGCAACCACTCACGAGGCTCAACGCAATCGCCCTCGCCGGTCGCTGGTACTTGTGGTTCGTGAAGCAGCACGAGGCGGACCCGGGCAAGCCGGGATATTGGAAGGGCCTCGGGGATATTATGGTTTGGGAGGTGCTCCGACCTCACGCGCCTGACAGCTTTGAAGAAGACCCAAGGTCTGATCCCGATTGGAATTGGGCCAAAGAGCCAGACGTACGCGAGGCGGTGAGGCCACTAATTGCGGAAGAGGCGCGAGTAGCGACATTCCTCGCCAGCGAGGGGAAAGCTTTGAACCCCTCTGCCTACGCACTCTTTGTAGACGCTGTCAGTGACAACCTATTGCCTGCCTTCTCTTTGCTGGAGAAGCGCGCAAACGGCGATTATTCACGTGACGAAACGCCCGACGCGTTCCCCGTGTTCAACGCCGGCCCTGTGCGTGCCTCGGGCGTTGGATGTTGGGAGCTCTTCGAGGCTTACGTTCACGCAGTCAAGCCTGCGCCGACTACGGTTATGCGCTGGCGGTCTGTCTTCCTCGCCATGCAACAGCATTTTGCTGAGGTGGGTGCTGATGGAATTACGGAGGACGCTGCGAGGGAATGGATACACAGCCAAATCTCTGAGGAGCGTCAGGCCAGCACCGTGCGCGAGGTGTGGTTGTCAGCGTCACGGACGGTATTTGCTTGGGCGCGCGTTCATAAGCGCATTCACCAGAATCCGTTCAAGGAAGTGAAGGTCGATGTTCCTCGCAAGGTTCAAAAGCGAGAAGACGGCCGAAGCTTCACTAACGAAGAAGCGCTCACAATCCTCAAAGCGAGCCTCACCTATCAGGAGCCCGCTACGCCCACTGAGAGAACGCGCCGTTGGGTGCCGTGGGTGTGCGCGTACTCTGGTGCTCGGTCAGGCGAGATTACTCAGTTGCGAGGCGTAGACATCGAAAAGCGCGATGGCTTTTACGTAATGAAGATTACGCCGGAGGCGGGCACTACGAAAACTGGTCAAGTGCGCGTTGTTCCGCTTCACGAACACCTAATTGCCCAAGGCTTCATCGAGATGGTCAAGCAGGTCGGGAAGGGTGCGCTTTTCTACAATGACAAGACACCACAGAAGATGAGTAGCGATCCGCTGAAGCCGTCGCGTCCTCGTGCAGCCACAGCGCGTGCTCATCTCGGAACTTGGGTGCGTGAACTCGGTGTTGATGATCCCGACATCAGCCCCAATCATTCGTGGCGTCACCTCTTCAAACGGATTGGCGATGAGGTTGGGATATCCGAGAGGATCAACGATGCCATCACCGGGCATGCCCCGCCGACTGAAGGCCGGAAGTATGGGCCGCCGAAGGTTGCTTCGATGGCGGAGGCTTTGAAGAAGTTCCCGCGATATAAGCTGGATTGAGTGTTTGCCCAGGGGCCATCGCATGGCAAGCCGCGAGCGGAAGCCTCTCAGCGACACCGCGTTCGGTAGAGTGAATAACGATGATTGATGACGACAATGAAGACGACCTCCTCGTTGAGTATCGCGGATGGGAACCAAAGACACCACGGGCCGAGCGTGGAGCGCTTCGAGACGCACCGCTGGCGACATTGACTGCGACACCTGCCACCGAGCAGGCACGTGCGCTTGTAGCGGAGTTGGTCAAGCGCTATCCCCGGCCGCTACCCGCGCAGGGCCGTATCTATGCACGTGACAAGACTTTGGCGTCTTATCAGACCGCAGCGGCTGCGTTCCTCGCTGACCTACTTGACGCAATCCGACGCGGCCGCAGTGAAGGTTGGCTGAGATGTTCGCAGCGAAAGACTGACTACTCCGGTCAGATTGTCACTTGGCGTATGTTCGACGGTGTTCGGACATCGTGGCAGGAGGCGGGGTTGCTGGATCACAAGCCGGGTTATGACGGCAGCCGGGCGATGGGCAACCCTGGGCCGCCCCGAGGCATGCTCACACGCTACCGAGCCACACAGCCCCTGCAGGCGCTTTGTGCCGAGCACGGAGTGACACCGCAGAACGTCCGGGAGCATTTCAAGTTCGTGCCGGTGATGCCCGCCGAGTTGGTCCAACTCACGAAGCCGCACCATAAGACACCTGAGACACCCACCGTCCACCGGCTCCGTGCAGATGTCGCTGCGCTGAACGCTTTCATGCAACAGCACACGCTCACACATCCAACAGATGAGATCATCCATCTTGGCTGGGTTCGCAAGTTTCACAAGGCCGAGAACCTTGCAAGGTATCGCTGGGACAAGGGTGGCCGCCTGTACTCGTATCCGCAAGACGCGGGCTGCTATCAGCAGATTCAGGAAGACAAACGGGTCCAGATGCGGATCGATGGCGAAGCGGTGGCGGAGGTCGATATCTCATCGTCGTATCTCACCATCTTCTACGCTTGGATCGGTCAGCCGCTCGACACAGACGCGGACGCCTATGGGGATGTCCTTGGTCCCACCAAGCTGGACAGAGTGGTGACCAAGTTCTTCATCAACTACCACTTCGGGAACGGTGACTTCCTCGCGGCGTGGCGCTCGGGTGTGGTAGCGGATGTCAGGAAGATTCTGAAGAAGAAGGGCATTGCACCCGAAGAGTTCAACCCAAAGCGCTACAATCTTCGCGACGTGCGGAGGCGTGTTCTTGAAAGCCATCCACTGCTTGAGCGCTGGGGTCACCCCATCGGTGGCCGTGCTCGGGATTGGAGCGACCTGATGTTTGCGGAGAGCGAGGTCGTGATCGGCAGTATGAAGGAACTGATGGCGCAGGGCGTGCCAAGCCTACCGGTACACGACAGCCTGATCGTACCAGCTTCACATCAAGCCCTGGCTGAGAAGACGATCACCCGTCAGTTTCAGACCCGTCTTGGGGTCAGTCCCAGCTTAGATGTCACCCATCTATGGGACTTCTAACGGGTGGAGAATAT
>NZ_BTIG01000025.1:0-71156 GCF_036247965.1 Bradyrhizobium sp. TM233
TGGGACTTCTAACGGGTGGAGAATATAGGGATGTACCTAAGTATATGAAATATATGATATAATAGGTATTATTACATAGGGGGTGGTGATGGTTATTCACCCCCCATGTACCTCGGGGGGTATACCTACCATAACGTGGAACGAATGTTTGACCGACCTGATCAGTTTATGACTGGACGGGGGATGCGAACAGTTAATGAGCGGCTGGGGTACGTTACGCTCCTCTGGCTCAGCGACATAGGCCACAGGGATTCCTATGGTGGCGCTGGATTCGCTTCAGCGCTCGGGGGCACCAAGACAGCATGGACACGAACGGCCTCTGGGTGGACTCCTTATGGAATCCTTGGGCATAGCGGCTTCGTTGGCCGCAGGCGGGGCACCGGCCTATATTGTTTCACTCAAGGTGAGTGACAGGGCTGACGCCGCTGGGGTTCGGCGGCTTTGGCGGCTTGAAACCGAGTAGACTTGAAGTGCCGCGTAGGCGCCGCGCCACGATAGGGTCCAGTCGGGCCGGAAGGACCCATTCGATCCTCACGTGTACCGAGGGACCGAGGAACACCACCTGACCGCCAACTGAGGCCTGGCGTTGATGTCGGCTGCGGGAAGGCGAAGCAGACGTATCGGAGATGTTGAGCGTGTACACTGCTGCAGTTAGCTCGGCGGCGGCGGCCCTTAAAGCCAAGCAGTTGTGAAGTCGGGACACCGGGGCGTGGCCATTTAGGATCCAGTATCGCGGGAGAGGCTCATTTGAGGAGCCTCAAAGGGATACCACTATGAAGTGGCGAGCGCGCCAACGCGCGTTAGCTGTTGCTGTCCACAACGACCAGAGTTGCCTTAAAGCACTCGTCACACACAGGTACTTCGAGATTTCCTGTTCCATCATTGTCTGTCACGTCCTGATACCAGCGCGTAGCAAGTGCGGTTTCACATCTCGCGCACTGCTGGTCCTCCACGACTATGTCACGGATAAGGGCCGCGATTGCTTCGTCGCGTGTCTCGCATACGCCGACCCACAAGGCTCGGCCGTCCTTTGAAATGATGTTCATCACGCGCTTCATGTGCTCAGTTCTTCCTTCTTTCCATTGTTCTGCTCGCGCTTCCCAAGACACAACATGAGCTTGATCGCCGTGGGCGCGTAGGGCTTACCGGTTTTAGTCGTATGTCCGGCCTCTGCAAGCGCGGCTGAGACCTCGCGGAGCGAACGTCTACCACCCTTCGGCCGTGACCGGGCCAACTTCCGCGCAAGCTCAACTGTCTCAGGCCGTTGCTCAGCAATGGACTTGCGGCCCTCGACCTTCAAGCCGGTTCGGCGCTTGCGGTCTCGGGCGCCCTTTAGCTTCGCGACCAGCATCGCCTTCTCAAACTCAGAGACAGCGCCAAGGACCTGTCGGATCAAGCGCGCTGTGGGGGTGTCATCAAGGAATGACGTGGGGCTGTCCGCCGCGACAAGCTCGATGCCGCGCGCCCTCAACATGGCATAGCCAACTTCCTGGACCATCAGGTCCCGGGCAAATCGGTTGGCAGTCTCGACAATAATGGTTTTGGTGCCGTTCGCCTCAAGTGCTTCCAGCATCGCCGCGAAACCCGGTCGGGTGTCGATTGGATCGGAGCCTTTGACTGCCTCGTCGTGATAGGTGCCAACCAAGTGGATGCCGGTGCGTTTGGCGTAGGCCTCAATGGAATGAAGCTGTCGACGTCCACTGTCCCTATCCTCGCCAATATTGGCGGCCGATGAGGTCCTAAGATAGGCGAATGCTCTGACAGATTGTCTTGATTTTGCCATAGCTTGCAAACTGATGTCGTATCGATTTCCTGAGAATTAGATACAGTACCCGGAGATGCAACCCGGTATTTTGGAATCCCTTCGATTCCCTATTCGCATACCTGAGCGAGCCCGTGCGGGGCCTGCAGCTTGAAAAGATAGACTTTGTGCCATCCCGCTGAGGGCACGTCATAGTTGCAGTTCACCTCCATTAATCCCAAAATGTGCTGGGGGAGGGATTCTGAGTGGTTGAGGTTGAGGAACTTGCTCAATCGGCCGCATCGCCGGCTGACATCGTCACGGCCGAAGAGGCCGCTTCTTCGTTCTTTCGGACTGATCTTGTTGAGCGCGTGCTCAAAGCGCTGCTTGCAGACGCCGAGCGTGCTGAAGGTGACTTGCAGCGGGCTGATATCAATCGCGCGTATCTCCGACGAAAGCTCACCATTCCTGAATGTGAATGGGTCGAGCAGCATCTCCGGCAAAGCCCTATTCGAATTGTTGAAGATGATGAAGGCGATGAGGACGCCTCCGTTTCAGAACTGAACGAGTTCATTAGCTCTAAGCGTGTGAGATATCTGACCGAGATTGAAGAGCGAGAGCTCGGAAGGAAAATCCAACTTGCTCGTCAGGTACGGGAAAGCGACGAATCCTCTGATCCTGAATTTGTTGCGCGAGTGATGCGAGACGCTGAAACTGCCAAGTCAAGGTTTGTGGAAACCAACATTCGGTATGTCTACAAGCTCGCCCGACAGGAGCGGCACGTTCATCATCTTGCTGCGGATGACCTCTTTCAAGAAGGTATGATGGGGTTGCTTCATGCCACTGAGCTGTATGATCCCGAGCTGGGGTTCCGCTTCAAGACTTATGCGACTTGGTGGGTACAACAGCGGATGCATCGAGCGCGGGATGATAGCGAACGAACGATCCGGCTGCCTGTGCACGTTCAAGAGACGATCAGGAAGGTCCGACGTAAGAAAGTGAAATTGGCTTTAGAGCTCAATCGTGAGCCGAGCCTAGGTGAACTCGCAGACTACATCGGCGCTAATCGGGAAAGATTAGCGAAGCTGCTTTGGCGCCTCCGAGCCACCGATTGTCTGGAAGCGGACGCGCCAGTAACTGAGGACGGCGATCCCCTAATCAATTTTAAATCCGACGACGAAGCTGAGACGGCCTTCGAAATCGTCGCGCAGCAAGAGCTGAGGGCGAATCTTTCGGAAGCATTGGCCACGCTCTCTCCTCGTGCAGAGCGGATTCTAAGAATGCGATTTGGTCTAGATGGGAACGAGGAGCAGACGCTCGAAAGCATTGGTCAGGTTTTTCACGTTACGAGAGAGCGGATAAGGCAAATCGAAGCAAAGGCGCTTCGGACATTGAAACACCCTTCTAGGTCGCGAAGACTGCGTTCATTCATCGAATAATGCACCAATGGCACAGTATTTTGGACTCGGCTCAGATGTTCCTATTGAAGACTCAGAAAGGCTAGTCGCTGACAGCTTGAGGCAATTGCCCGATGACTACTTTGTTCTCCATCACGTTGCGTGGCAGTCGCGCAGGAATGGGAGGGAAGGTGACGGCGAAGCCGATTTCCTCGTAATCCATCCGCGCAAAGGCATCGTCGTGATCGAAGTGAAGGGCGGTGGGATTGATGTAGTAAATGGAAGATGGTTCTCGAAAGACCGTTATGGTCAGAGTCACGAGATCAAGAATCCGTACGAGCAAGCTATCGCCTCAAAGCATGCCCTAGTAGATTGGTTAAAGGGCGACTTGGCTATTTCCAATGTCGGTATTGGGCACGCTGTTGCCTTTCCGCACATCGATGCCGTGCCTCCTCTTGGGCTGGTGGCATCAAAAGCTATAACCTGGTCTCGCGCTGATCTCGCGGAGCCGCGGAAAGTCGTCGAAGGGGTGATTTCTCATTGGGGGTTGCGGGCAAACCTTTCCGCACAAGATACTTCGAGGCTTTTGAAGCTGCTTGCTCCAACCGTAACCGTTCGCAGGACTCTCGTTTCAATCTCGGCTTCGTCATCGAACGAGCTATTCGCGCTGACGGCACAACAGGTCGAAGCTCTGGCAGGGCTCCGGTCTGTACGTGGAGGACTTCTGTTTGGAGGCGCGGGTACTGGCAAGACTGTTCTGGCCATTGCTAGGGCCCAACAACTGTCTAACGAAGGCTTTCGAACTCTGCTGGTCTGCTACAATGAATTGCTGGGAGATCAGCTTCACGCCCAATTCAATGATATGAAGTCGCTATATGCGACGACCTTCCATAAGCTCTGTTTTCAAGAAGCTCGGAAGGCCGGCCTGACTATACCATCTTCTCCTTCCGCAGAATGGTGGGAAACTGAGGCGGCAGAATTGCTTGTAGAAGCCTGCGCAACAAATGGCGCGGAATTCGACGCCATAGTGGTCGATGAAGCGCAGGATTTCGCTCCCTCTTGGCTTGACGCACTTCGCTGTCTCTTCGGTCCTAAAGCAGAGCAACCGTTCTACGTGTTTGCAGACCCGCGCCAAGAGTTGTGGGGCCGGAATTGGGCCAATGGGGCCGACTGGCCTTTCACCCACCAGCTGACTAAGAATCTTCGTAACACTTCCCCCATTGCCGAGCGCATTTGTGCCGTTTTCCAAAGCAATGACCACCCAAGTGGCGTCAACGGTCCGGCTCCCATGTGGAGGGATCTTGAGAATCCCAAAAATCCCGAGGTCGACGTCATCGCCGTTGTCGAAAAGCTCATCGACGAGGGCTTTGGACCGAAAAATCTACTTGTCCTTTGCGGCACGGCGAAGACGGCTAGCCGATTGAGGAGCTTCACTGTCGGGCCATACTCTTTTGGGCTTTGGGGAGGCAACGGAATTGCGGCAGAGACAATCGCGCGGTTCAAAGGACTTGAATCAGAAGCCGTCGTTCTACTTCTGGACCGGAGCGATGAAGCAAATATTGAAAAAATGCTGGCCTATGTTGGCATTAGCCGCGCGCGGGCCGTCTTGGCGGTCATCGGAAGTGGTAAGCAACGGAACCTTTTGAATTGGTCTTACTCTGCGGCTGTCAAGTCGAAATAGCCGGCCCCACCTGCAAGAGTTGATCTTGCGAGCATTGTATTGAACATCCTGCAGGAAGGCTCGCCAAGATGCAGGCATACGGCGCATGCGCCCCCGTTGTCGGCGCAACCGGGATCAAGGGCGCAGCGTTGCTCGTCCTCAACCAGCCCATCGAGCATCGTATGCAATTCACTTTCGAAAAGCGCCTGCAGTCCTCCTAGGATGAAATCTCCTCGAGCCGCAGAGTAGACGAAGAATCCAAAGCAATATGGAAGCACAAGTTCGGACAGTGCGCTCCTCTCGATGCCAGCGAAAACCGCCGCTCGCTTGATGAAGGCATGACAAAAGGAATGGATCAGCGTGATCAACAGTCGATCTGAATCGCTCACTACGCTAAAGTCACTAGACGATCCGCTCATGTCTTGCAGTAAAGCAATCGCTGCGTCTCTCGATGTACTGGCAGCTGCTAACCGTCTTCCCCTTGCGGACATCCATCTGTGTATCCACAGCGGATCCAGCCGCAAGAAAAGAGCTTCGGTCTGAACCAACTCTCCATAGATGGTGTAATCGCCATTCATCTCCCGGTAGGTTCGCAAACGGCTCTTGCCTGGAGTTGCATCACCCCGTGTGTAACCAAATTGCCCAGTTAGAACAGGGAATCGGTCTACCAACTCGACACGCTCAAGTCCCGCTCTTCTTAGCGCCTTTGGATAGGCGTCGTTGTATAATTGCTTTGTCTGGATTCCGGCAGCGGCGTTTTTCAAGTCGGAAACAGTTATCCTGCTCTCGAAGTTGGCCAGCGCGATCTGCCGCGCCTCGCGTTGGGCTCGTTCTCGTACGGCCGGCGTTAAGTCGATGGCTATTGGACGCTCCTCGCTACGTGGCGGCATCGCAGCTACCATCGCTGCAACTGTCGCATCATCGAAGCCTCGTTCCTTCAACATTCGACGCAAGGAGTCCGTGTCGGTTGCTGCAGGGGCGTCCACGAGATTCCGTCCTCGCATGCCGTCCAAAACCCACTCCAGTGCCCGCTCTCCACCGCCAGCGACCTCGACGCGTTGTAGGATCTCACGTCTGGGCGGATTTATGAGGACGATGCCTCGCGGCTTGAACACATTCCCTGATCGATGAACCGTGAACGAAAGTGCCCCTCCCTGATCGCAATCGCATTTTGCGCCAAATCCACGTTGGATTCTGTCGTTGCATACAGGACAATAAAACACGAGCTCGGTTGCGGAAGCCGTACCGGGTAGCCTAACTGCGCGTTGACCGTGCTTCGGGCACTTCTTCACGTAAGGTGTCTTCAGCGCCCCACAGTCCTGATGGTATCCGACGAAAGGCAACTGTCCTCGCGCGGTGGTCGAACCACATTGACATCGGCCGGCCGGTGTATCGTGAAGACGCATGCAGCGCCGACACAAGTAGAGCCTTGGAAATGGCTCGCACCAGACGCCTCGTTCCTTATTGACCGATTTTACGCGGACGGAACGGTTTCGAAGTAGGTCGGCAACGAAGCCACCATCTTCGTTCTCAGCAGACCAAGGAAAAGCAACTCGAATGAGCTCTTCTCGCAGCGCTTGAGGGTCAATAGCACCCTCTATTCGTGCGTCTGTCCAGCGACGAACCTTCCAGATTCGACCAGCCGCGTCGACTGTCTGCTCCGGGAGATGGCCAAACAGGATTTGAGAATTGCTCCTGGTTTCCCTCATTGGCTGCTATCTCCAGAAATTGGCGATTGCTCTTCGACGTCCCGCAAGGAGAGCATCGCTTGTCCGGTCGGAGATAGATCAGAGATGAACCGGGTATCTGCTGATGGCTCGCGGAGGTTTCTGGTGAAGCCGTCGAACCATAGGTCTATTTGATCGTTAAGAAACTCATCCAGTTCGGTTAGTTCCAAGCTTCTCTTGATGGCCTCTCGATCCTCATTGAGGAGGTTCGGGCGCTGCTTAACTAAAGCATTCAGGTGCCGAGGAGTCGTAAGGGATGATGACCCCTCGGGCTCGTGTATCAGTTGAAGTCGTGCCAACTCTAGGCCGGCCAAGGTGCGCTCAAGCACCCTGCGGCTTTTTCGTGTTATTGGTATAGCCTCTACGAACCTATCACCATGCGAGACAAACTCGGCGAAGGAGCGGTAAACACTCGCGTCTCTCTCGCGCGTCATCTTCGGCACAACAATAACGAGGGCGGGCCACCTACGCCCCACGCGAGCCGTGGCCTGAATGAATTCGGCGACACCCAAGGGCAGCGCCATCATGATCATGACATTGAGCCGGTCGATGTCGACGCCGTGCGACATCATCGAAGACGCTGCTATTAGGTGCAGGCGCTTATCGAAATCAGCTTCTGGTGTTTCTAAACGGTCAAGTATCTGCCGGACGTTGTCAAAACCGGTTCGGCCTGTCAGTGACTCGATATTTGGTGGCGGCTCCAGTCCGGCGTATTGGGTCTCCGACGAGCGGATCACTGCATCGAGGTCTTGGAGCGTGTTGCCGTAGACCACGTTTGTCCCGTATATGTTTATAAGGAAGTCACTAAAGCGCGGGTCGATCTGCAACTCCGAGCAGACGCCCGTTGGATCGTTCAACAGCCTACGAGTAGCCTTTTGAAGGGTGACAACCAATCGGTCGACGACAAATTCGACAGTAAGGCGCCTTGGGGCGAGCGCGATATACCGCCGCATCAGTTGATCGGAATCGGCGGTCCAAAATCCCTTTCCGTCCTGCGGCGCAGGTTGAGGAAAAACCCGCGCGGTGCGTCGATATAATACAGAAACCTGCTTCTCATATCCGGTCAAAGTGGCGGACGATGCGAGAATCTTCGGCTTTGATCCTGTCAATTCCTCTTGCACGCTGTCGAGGGCGGCTTCGTAATGCGCATCGACCGCGCCTAAACTATCTCGGAGAAGATGAAGCTCGTCCTGCAGTCGAAAGGTCGGTGCAAAGAGAATCTTGTCGATCGGGAGGGGAGCGGGCTCGCCGCCCGCACAGTCTGGAACAAGGCATCCATTCTTGCGGTCCTGCCTTCGAGCGTATGTATAACCGTGACCTGGCCTTGTGCACTTTCCCCAAGGTGGTCCGACTAGCCCCCTCATGCCCGATTGGCGCGCTATGTTTGCGGCCTTGTCCAGCGTGCCTACCACTACGGTCGGCAGGAATCTCCAAATCTCATCGTCTACAACGAAAATTGGAAGCGGACTGCCTTCAGTTTCGCAACTTGGATTCGTACAGGTGTGCACCAATCTCCAAACCTTGCGGTCAAAGCTAGTGCAGACTGATCTCGACCGGCATATGGGACATGTCTCGATGATCCGAAACGGGTTTGAGGTGTCATCGACTTTGTCGGCATCCCATTCGCCTTCTCGGACGGCCTCCTTTTTGATTCTATTCGGAGTAGCGGTTCCACCAACAAGGAACCCGAGGGAAAAGGGATCGCCCGGAATTCCCTCCTTCCGACGCACAATCTCAGCTGCACCGAGCGCGTTCACGAACCTCTGCGTTTGTTGTAGTGAAAGCAGTCGAAGGGGGAAGCGGGACCAAGCTGTGATCCCTGACGCCTTGCCACGCAATCTATCGAGCAGCGCTGCTGTGATGAGCAAGCCGAGATACGTCTCAGTCTTGCCTCCTCCAGTTGCAAACCAAACGATGTCGACGACATCCGCCTCCTGCTCTGGATTGACAAGGCAGCTCATATTGGCCAGCAAGAACGCAAGTTGGAAAGGTCTCCAACTATCGTAGCGGCCCTGAGCTGAGATTCGCATCGCACCATTCATCAGCCGGAATGCGGATTGAAGTTGCGCGTTCTCCTTAAGAAGGTCCAATCCTTCGCGGACTCGCAAGAGTTCGCCTTGGAAGTCGGACGATGCTCGTGCAGCCTCATCCCGCATACCAGAGGACCATCCTTCAGAGACCGCTCGGGCATTAAGTGCGTCGCCTGACCAAGATCGATCTGCCCAGTCAACAAACTCGGTAATCAGCGCCTCACAAGATGGAATCGGATTCTTGGAGAGCGCCTCGAAGCTCAGGTTGGGTTGCGGCGACGTTGATGTCCAATAAGCGGGGCGCATCTTGGAGATGAACGGCGCGTCCGAGGTGCGCATACCGCCAACAATTGTCTCGACGCCGCAATTGATGCCGAATGCGGGGACCTTTCGGTCATAGCGAAAGCTATCTGGTAGCGCGTCGAGCTCGAAAGGCTCGCATTCTAAGCCGACGACTTCCATTGAACATTGGAACAGACGGCCCTCCGCGAGGTCGTCAACATCGGCATCAGTCGGCGTCGAGTTTACGAAGGTAATCTCAAGGTTGCGAATTGAATCATTGCGGCGTGACGCTCGTACCCGAATTTCGCCCTGCAGGCCTTTGCCCCCAGCTTGGCTCAAGGCAGCAGTGATCTGGTCGCGGCCAAAAATTTCTTCAGAGCTCCCGTCAGGAATCGTGGCATCGACAGACGTCTCGATTGGGCCGACTTTTTGCCAGCGCCATCTAAATGCGGAGTCCTTTTCGGCTCGCTCTCTGAGCCAAATGCACATTGAGACCCGAACGGTGAAGTTCGACAGTGTCTTAGGCTTTAGCCGGATTCCGATGGCACATGGTTCTAGTCTATCTCCGCGCTCGTCCTGTCGTGTGACGACGTCCTTAGGGCCGAGACGGCCCAGCCAAAAGCGCCCGGTAGGATCGACTTCGGACCGAGGCACCTCATCGCCTCTTGCATCCAAGATGGCGCGGAGCTCCAGCCAGCGAACAAATCGTTCTGCAGCGCGGTACCTTGCGCCGTCCTCGTCAACATAGGAGATGAAGTCCATCATACGGCCCCGACACGTATCAGTTGCGTATATTCTATCAAACCCGCTGCTATGCAAGCCAAATGAAGGCGTCCCCAGCTTCGTTGGGGGATGGGTCGATTGTTGTGGATCCCGACTTCGGAATCCTGTACTTGACGTGTGGTTGAGCTGATTCAGGTCCACGACAATGGGTAGATCAAAAATACTTAAGGCTATTGATTTGTACTCTGGCGTGGGCGGCTGGGCGCTTGGCTTGCGACTTGCTGGAATTGATGTCGTCGCCTCGTACGATTTATCAGGTGCAGCAAACGAAACAAACTTCAAGAATAATCATCATCAGGCCCAGACGGTCGATATAAGGCGACTGAGTTTAGACGAGATTCCTTCAGCGGTGGACATTGTTGTTGGGAGTCCGCCTTGCACCCAATTTTCTTTCGCCAATCGCGGCGGCAACGGCAACATCGCGGACGGTCTAAAGGACATCGTGAAATTCCTGACTGTCGTCGATCACATCCGTCCAAAGTTCTGGGCTATGGAGAATGTCCCTCGTGTTGCAAAAATTATCGAACATGAACTTCGGGCGGGTGGTCGTTTGCGGCGCTTCAGGCATCTTGGTCTGACGTTCCAAATTGTTAACATGGAAGATTTTGGACTGCCTCAACGAAGAAACCGATGCATCGTTGGTAATATTCCATTCGATCTGCTGTCGGCTTACTCGCGCGACACTCGGAAGCGGACCCTAGGTGCTGTTGTGAAAGCATTGTCGAGCAGGGCGGTGCATGATCCGATTTATGGAGTTCGACTGAGGCGTGATCATCTTCGCGATCATGTTTTCGAGGAAGCGCTTGATCTTGAGGAGGTTCGGATAAATCGGGCCAACAAGGCGTGCCACCCGGTCTACAACGCCATGCCTTTTCCCGACCAACTCAGCAGGAGCGTTCGAACGATAACGGCGACTTGCACCCGCGTTTGCCGAGAGAGCATTGTCATCTCCGATCGTGATCACCCGACGAGGTACCGTCGCCTCACGATTCGCGAACGCGCTTCGCTTCAAGGCTTCCCGATTACCTTCCAGTTCTACGCGTCCAGCTATCGAAAGAAGTTGGAGATGGTGGGTAACGCGATGCCACCTCTCTTTAGCTATTACATCGGTCACGCAATGAAGAGTACGTCTCCAACAAACGTACCGAAAGTGACGCAGCTTGCTTCGTTGCTTGGTGTACCTGCTGCGCTGGCAGAAGAAACGCGTCCAGAGAAAAGGACAACTCGATATCAACCAAATCGGCGGTTTCGATTTGCAATCCCTAGTCTCCGCCTAAAGAGTGGTGTGCGGTTCGAGCTAGCGAATTCCGCCGAAGAAAATGCGATGTGGGAGGTGAACTTCTTCTTTGGGACGTCGAAATCGATTCACTCGATATCGCTGGAGCGCGCGCTCGCAACAGTGGTCCTCAGGAAGTTGCCTAGCTCCGCTCGCGGGCCGGTAGAGATGCAGTTAGATCGACTAGGCGAATTTATTAGGTCTGCTGATGTAGGCAGGTTACAACAAGTATGGACCCATCGCGGTCCAGGGAGGACGACCCCATTCATGGTCCTCGATGCACTCGACGAGTGTGGTCGGGAAGTTGGTAAATCACTTAGTCGCCTTTCCATCTGTCCGCAAATATTGGCGGAGTTGATAGAGAAGGAGTTCGCCGAGGATCGCGAACAGCCGGTCGGAGTTCCCAAGCTGCTGAAGAACGCCCCAACAATCTTGGCCGGCATTCTCGTAGGTTCCATTGCCAATCCTTTACTCAAGTTTCGTCGCATCGGCGCTACCCTTGGCGGAGCGGCAAGAGCAGGTTAGCCTGTTCTGCCCTTAGTGTTAGTGGTCGGACTGATGGTCGATAGGCTCACGCCTGCTGAGCGCAGCGCTCATATGGCACGCATCAGGCGTAGCAACACGAAGCCCGAATTGATCGTTCGGAAGCTGCTCCATCGACTAGGATATCGATTTCGAATTCAGCTGCAGGGAGTGCCCGGAAGGCCCGACATCGCTTTTCCGGGCCGGCGGAAAGTGATCTACGTCCATGGCTGCTTCTGGCACGCCCACGAAAATTGCCCCATCAGCCGAATCCCCAAGTCACGGACGGAATTTTGGCAGACGAAATTCGCAGCGAACCGGGAGCGAGACCGGCGTTTGGAGACGTTGGCCCGGAAGGCGGGGTGGAGCTGCTTGGTCGTCTGGGAATGTGAACTTAAGCACGAGGAAGAGCTTGCGCCCAGACTCAAGGCTCACTTGGGGCCGACAAGGATAGGTCGAGACTAACTCTGCAGCCATTCCAGCGAAGGTGCGTCCGAGTTGGCAGCCTTGCGGCTCTAGCCGATGGGGACTCTTCGCCGAAAAGAGGAGGCTTGAGGCAAATACAAAAAGGCACTACAAACCACGCGGTTTCGGCGTAAAAAAGTTCAGGTTTATCAAAGGGAAGGCTGACGGTTGGCAGTACCCACCCAACTGTACCAAAGCTCTTAAAGATAGGATCGGGACCTTTTATTAAGCCCCTTTGAGTAGCGAATTTGGATTGCTTTCGATCGACTTCGGGACGCTCCGCACAATCTTGGCTTGTCGCATCGGCGAGAGGACCTTTCCCGGGGATTCTACTAAACGACAGTTGGAAGCTTCCGTTTGCGCGCGTAAATTGTAGAGAGCGGGCAGGGGAGCGAGAATGAGCGAGGAAGATGGTGCCGAGTCCACAGGGACTCCGCAAAGGAAGAAGCGGTCTGAAAAGAACAAAAAGAAGACCGCGAAGACAAGACGATTGGGGAAGCCGAAGAAGCAATCCGTTAGCAGCAATACGGCAAAGTTTCCGCGGCACAGCGTGGACAAAGCGCTCCGCATTCCACGCGCGATAATCGACCAGAACGCTGGACATGACTGTACCGACGCGGAAGCTGCCACGTTCGTCGGCGTCGGGTTCAATGGTCCATTTAAGGTAGAAGTAAGTTCATCGATCAAATACGGATTTCTCTCTCGCCCGAGCGCAGGCCGAATTGCCGTGACAGAGAGAGCGCGACAGGCGATTCGTCCTCAGAAGGCGGGCGACGATATTGAAGCCCTCCGAGCAGCCGTGCTCGACGCGCCAGAAATCAAAGAAGCCTATACCCACTATCGCGGCGAGTATTTGCCGGACGAAGAATTTTTCGAACACGCCCTTGAGGACAAGTTTGGCATCCCAAATGATAAGGTTGCCGAATTCAAGGAGATATTTCTCGCCTCATTGCAAAGTGCGCAATTGGTGGAACGCAGAGATGACAAGTTTCGCATACTTGATACGAAGGGCGCCTCGCAGGAGGGAGCAACACAAATCAAAAAGCTGAGCACTAGTGCCAATGTTAGCGCTAGTGATAGCTGCTTTGTGCTGATGCCCTTTGGTCCTCCGGTAGGAGACTACTACAGTCAGATTTATGAGCCAGCCATCCAAAAGGCCGGCCTGCGGCCCGTCCGGGCGGATGCCGATATATTCGGAACGGGGAAGATTATCGATCAGATATGGAATGGTATCAATTCAGCGAAGGTTCTGATTGCGGAGCTTACTAGCCGCAATCCAAATGTTTTCTACGAGTTGGGCTTGGCCCACGCTCTCAACAAACCAGTAGTGCTAATATCGTCTAACGAAGGCGACGTCCCCTTCGATCTAAAGCACATCCGAGTTATCTACTACAACGTTAGCGATCCCTTCTGGGGTGAGAAACTCATTGAGAAGGTCGCAGAAAATATTCTCTCAGCTCTCACCAATCCCGAAGAGGCCGTATTCAAGCGAGCGCTGACTTCAAAATAGTTACAGTGACAGTGCACGAAAACACCTATCCAGCCGCCCTACCAGCCACCGTTCCAGTCCTTCAATCGGCCGAGCAGAACTAGGAGGGCGGCATATGGCTCGTTGACATGCTCCGGCTGATACAAATCTAGTTCGCTTTCGGCTAAAATCTTGAGGTGCACGTTGTTTCGATGCTTCCAAAGCTGCGTGAGGGTTGCGCATTGCTCTTGGGAGATCCACCCTTCTTCTTGAGCCTTCGTCAACCGAGGATTCACACCGGCGCCGTTCTTTGCGGATAGCACTTTATCTCGGGAAAGGCCGGGAACGCAGAGCGATACCTCCAATATCGTTCCTAAAGTTACGATGGCGGACTTCAAGGCCATTTGCTTGCCGACGCTAGCGATATCCGTACGCGAAACCACCCACCAAAGAACGTCAAGGAACATGAATCCGTAAGCGCAACTGCTGATTTGATCTCGCGTCAAGTATGCAGGGCACCGTACCCTGTATTGGGCAGCGGTTCCGATCATTCCACGCGGGAAGCTGATTTTAGCCTCTGGCTTAAACGCGCGCCCACAATAGTCTTGGATGTCTTGGACTAAAGAGCCTGCATTTGCAGCTGCAGCCTTCAGCTCATTGTCGTCTGCAATAGCCATAGCTGTTACGCCGCCAATCTGCGGTTTCCATTTCCCTTTGACGAATTGTGCCTTCTGCACATCAGAGCGGCGTTCTCCAACTTACTTCGCCCACCTCTACTGTGTGGATCTATATGATCGATTGTGAAGTCGTTCCAACTCAGTTTGGTCGTGCATCCCTTATGAGAGCAAACGCGGTTCGCGGAGGTATTCCAAATGATGCGGCGCTGCTCGGCGGTAAACCCTCGTTGCGAGTCTTTGCTCGAAAAAAGACTCTTCAAGATGCTACCAAGGATCTGTTCGCGCTTTCGCCTCTGACTTACGTCATCGGTCATCTGCGACACCGTGACTAAGTATTCTCGGTAGAGTTCCTGGTCTGGACGAGCTCCCTTCGCTTTACGCTGGAGCTCACGAACTTCGTCGACTCGGTTTGCGAAAGCCTTGAGCAAGTCCCACGCAAGCTGATTTCGACGACGATCAGTAAGGACGAGTCCTTCTTGCTCGTACTTTCCGATCAAGACTGCCAAAGTATAGAAGTCTGTGATTTGCTTTAGACGGGTGCTTTTTAAGTCCGGGAACATGCGTTGTACCCGGTTCAGCGTTGTGGTTGCCAGCGACACAGCTCTTTTTAGTTGCCGACCATCGAAGGAGTTCGTTTGCATAACCCTATCTAGAGCGGTTTTCTTGTTTAGTACGTCGCCTTGAACGAGCGACAGCATCAATTCTGACACGAACTCAACGTGCTTCATCCGATCGATTTGACCGGCAGTGAGAATTCCATTCTTCAAGAAGTACTTCGCGAATCGGTTTGCCAGTCTCGATGCCTCCTTGAGGAATGGGCTGCGATAGTAACGGGCATGCCTCTTCTCTTGTCGTGTCAGTGCTTTGCCGGTCGAGTTAATTCGAACGAAAACCTCTATGATTTCTCCGAGCTCGCCATCGACCTCGATCACGGGTATCTCATAACCTGTGATGAGATGTTGTAGGCCTCTTCTC
Source organism: Bradyrhizobium sp. TM233 (assembly GCF_036247965.1). Classification (NCBI taxonomy): domain Bacteria; kingdom Pseudomonadati; phylum Pseudomonadota; class Alphaproteobacteria; order Hyphomicrobiales; family Nitrobacteraceae; genus Bradyrhizobium; species Bradyrhizobium sp. TM233. The sequence goes on from NZ_BTIG01000025.1 coordinate 15,004, forward strand.
TTCATAAGAGGCCAGTCGATCCACTCCAATTCATCAGAGCCTGGAAGCTGAGTGCGTGTATAAAATCGACCGCGCAACGTGCCGATGAACATCAGCAGGGACTCAATACGCTGCTTTCCGTCGATCACGTCGAATACTAAGTGGCCGTCCTCCTCACGCTTGTACAGGAAGATAGCAGGAAGAGGATAGTTCCGTAGGATGCTGTCTACGAGTTTGGCCCTATCGCGCTCATTCCAAACCGATTGGCGCTGGAAACCTGGCTCAAGGTTCAGATGATTGCGCTCGTACAAATTCCAGAGATCGAGCACGCTCTTAGTTGTTGCTTTGTGCTTCGTAGACGCTGATTTCTGCATTTGCCCCCCGACATTTGCGCTATCATAACGGATAGTTGAAATTCAGCCAACCTTCAACCGCACGATCATCATCACCACCAGCGGCAGCGTAACCGCCGCCAGCAGCGTCCCCAGCGCCACCGCGCCCGATACCGCGTTCGCCAGCCGCTGATACTGCACCGCGAAGATATGCGCGGACGCTGACAGTGCACTAAATTCACGTCGAGGAGAGCGCCCTATCCGCAACGCTGCTCAAAACCAATCTTGTCCGCCGCCACCGTAGCTCCTCGTTCCGCAATGCGCTATCGGTAGCGAGCCAAAGACGTTCATCGACAAGCAAGCCAGGCGGAAAACATCGTGAGTTTCTTCGAGCGTCTCAAGACAGCAGCATCCGCTGAATGGCGGGCCTACACCGAGCATCCCTTCACGAACGGATTGGCGGACGGCTCGCTCCCTGAAGCTGCGTTTCGTCACTATCTCGTTCAGGACTATCTGTTCCTCATCGAGTTTGCGCGCGCCTACGCGCTCGCGGTCTACAAGTCGCCCAGACTTGCCGACATGCGTGAAGCATCGGCCGGCCTTTCGGCTATCCTTGATGTCGAGATGAACCTGCATGTGAAGCTCTGTGCCGAATGGGGCCTGTCCCCGAGCGACCTTGAACAAGCCCCTCCGGCGGCCGAGATGCTGGCCTATACGCGCTACGTGCTGGATGCGGGAATGCGCGGCGATCTGCTGGCGCTCAAGGTGGCGCTTGCGCCTTGCGTGATCGGGTACGCGGAGATCGCAACGCGGCTCGCCTCGCAACCCCTCGCGGGCGCTGCGACGAATGCCTATCGCGTCTGGATCGCCGAATACGCCGGCGCGCCGTACCAGGAGGTCGCTGCCAAGGCGCGAGCGCATATGGAGCAACTCGCCGATCTCTATGCCACGCCGGCCCGCGAGGCCGAACTGATTGCGATCTTCAAGGAAGCCACCCGGCTCGAGGCAGACTTCTGGGAGATGGCCTGGCGCGCGGGCCAAGCCGTCGCATAGCGGTGTCGGCAGCCGTCAGGCGCCCCTACCTCCCTCCGGCCACCACCCACACCACCACCGGCAGCGTCGCCGCCGCCAGCAGCGTGCCCAGCGCCACGGCTCCCGACACCGGGTTCACCAGCCGCTGATACTGCACCGCGAAGATGTAGGCATTTGCGCCGGTCGGCATTGCCGCGAACAGCACGACGACACCGGCGGCCAGCGGCGGCAGGTCGAGCAGCTTTGCCAGCACGAACGCGGCCGCCGGCATCGCCGCCAGCTTGAGCGCGCACATCGCCAAGATACTCAGCTTCTCGCCCTTCACCTCGAAGCGGAACAGGTTGATGCCGAGCGCGATCAGCGCCGTCGGCGAGCCCGCCTGCGCCAGGAGCTCGATGGTACGGTCGACGACCGGGGTGAGGCCGAGGCCCGTAAAACGCCAGATCACGCCAAAGCCGATCGCGAGCATCAAGGGGTTGCGGGCGAGGTCTGTGAGCACGGGCCAGATGACTGACAGGGCCGAGCCGGTCCGCTTGCGGCTGACCAGCTCCATCTGCAGGATGCCGCAGAGCCAGAGCAGCGGCGTGTTCACCGACAGGATCAGGGCCATCGGCCCTGCGGCCTCGTTGCCGAGTGCGGAGAGCGTCAGGGGAATGCCGAGCATCACGATGTTGCCGTAGACCGAGCCGATCGCGAACACGACGCCGTCCTCGCGATCTTCCCGCCGCGCGCGGAGCAGCGCCGAGATCATAAGCGCCGCGATCCAGGTCAGCGCGAGCGCGCCGTAATAGGCGCCCCACATCCTGTAGGGACTGACATCGGGGAATTCCGAGACGACGATGGTGCGGAACAGCAGCGCTGGGATCGCGATGCTGAAGGCGAATTCGCTGATGCCCTTGTGCGCGGCCTCGGAGACGAAGCGAAACAGCACCGCTGCATAGCCGGCCGCGATCAGCGCGAACACCGGTGCGACGATCAACAGTGTAGCCATGCGCCCCTACAACCCCAGCTCGATGATCCCATGTGCGATCCGCACATTGGCATAATCGATCATCCAGCCTTCCAGCGTCACCGCCCCTGAGGACGGTGGCAGTGCTTGATGACGGTGACAGTGCATAAAAACTCCCGCACCGCAAAATGCACGTTAGCCGCAAGGCTGACCAAAGACAATTTGTGCACCGCCACCGTGACCGATCTCTCACGCAGAAATCCGGGAGAAGTCCCGCGAAGGCAGCCGAACGGCAATTGCTGGAAGGCAATCTCGTGTAACCTGACTACATTCTTTGATCGATTGGATCCCATGTCCCTTGCCGCCGACCGTCTCCTCGCTGCCGTCGAAGCGATCTACGATACGGCAGCGAGCCCATCATTCTGGCCATCCGCTCTTGGCAAGATCGCAGGCTGCTTCGATGACGCCGGCGCGATCCTGCAATGGCGAAGGGACGACGGGGCCTTCGGAGCCATCGCCTCCGAAAGCCTCGCGCCGGCGCTCACCGACTATGGGACGCGTTGGGCGCAGCACGATTTCAAGGCCGAACGTTGCATCTCGGCCGGCCTTTACGTCAGCGGCGAGCCCTTCACCGATCGACACATCGGCCCGATCGACGACGCCTACCTCAACCATCCGTTCAGCAGAGAATTCCTTGCAAGGCACGGTTTGGGCTGGTTCGGATCGATCGGGGTGTCACCCGACCCCCGGATCATCGTGGCTCTCAGCGTGCAGCGAGCCTTCGCCAAGCCGCAGTTCTCCGAGGCCGAGCTGGACCTGATAGCGACGCTCGGGCGCCATGCCGAGAAGTCGTTGCGGCTGTCGATCAGGTTGCTTGATACCGAACTGGCCAATCTGGGCCTTGGCGACGCCCTCGCGCGGATCGGCATCGGCGTGTTCGCGCTGGACTCGTCGGCGCGCGTGCTGTTCGCCAATCCGGTTGGGGAGAGCCTTCTCGGCGAGGTGTTCGACCTCGTGAACGATCGTCTGCGTGTTCGCATGGTGGCGAGCCGGGCGCCGTTCGAGGCCGCTATGACGCAAACGCTTCGCGCCGAGGCGCGCGATCTGCTGGCCGAGCCGAGACCCATTCTCGTCGAGTCGAGTGCGACAGGCCGGCGTTTCGTCATCTACCTGCTCCCGATCACCGCCGGCGCACTTTCGGACAGCCATTTTCTGACCCGCACGCGAGCGATCGTGCTCGCGATCGAGCAGAAATCTGCCGAGCCTCCGGATCCCGCCATCGTGCGGGACATCCTGGGCTTGACGCTCGGGGAGGCCAGGATCGCCTCGCTGGTGGGCTCGGGCGTTCCGCCGAAACAAGCTGCGGGCCGGCTCGGGATTGCCGAAGACACGGCGCGCAATGTGCTGAAGCGCGTATTTCAGAAGCTCGGCATATCCAGGCAAAGCGAGCTCGCGGCGCTGCTCGGCCGGCTCGTGTTGCGAGGGCCTTGAATCACCGGCCTTTGAAGGATGCGCGTCGGGAATGGCTTGTAGGCGCCGCTACGACCCCAGGGCGATGATCCTGCGCGCCATCCGCACATTGGCATAGTCGATCATCTTGCCGTCCAGCGTCACCGCGCCCTGGCCCTGCGCTTCGGCCTGCTCCATGGCCTCGACGATCCGCCGCGCCTGGGCCAGCTCCTGGTCCGAGGGCATGAACGCGCGCAGCGTCGGCTCGATCTGGTCGGGGTGGATGACCTGCTTGCCGTCAAAACCCATCGCCGCGGCCTTTTGCGCCGCGCTTTCGGTCAGCCTGGCATCGCGGAACGCGCCGCAGGGGCCGTCGATGGCGATCAGGCCGAACGCGCGGGCGGCGACCAGTAGGCGCATCATCGGATAGGCGAACAGGTCGAGCGGGGCGGAGGCATAGCCGCTTTGCGCCGATCCGACATGGCGGTAGCCATCCGGCGACACGCCGATGTCGGAGGAGCGGGCGCCGATCGACGCCGCGAAATCGCCGACGCCGAGATGCAGCGCGGCCACGCTGTCGTGGCACGCGGCGAGCGCATCGACATTCACGAGGCCGAGCGCAGTCTCGATCAGCAATTCCAGCGCGACCGGCGAAGCGCGATCCGGCGCGGTAGCGCGCAGCTGATCGGCGATCGCAACGATGTCGCTGGCGCGCTCCGCCTTCGGCACGATCACCGCATCCAGCCGGGGAAGCGCCGCCAGCGCGCGGATTTCCTGCGCGATGAAGCGGCTGTCGACGGCGTTGACCCTCACCGTGACGCGCTTGGTACCCCAGTCGAGCGAGGAGAGGGAGCGGACGGCTTCCTCCAGCGCAAAGCTCTTCTCCGCTGGCGGCACCGCGTCCTCGAGATCCATGAACACCGCGTCCGCAGCCGAGGCCGCTGCCTTGGCGACGAGGCGGGAGCGATGCGCGGGGACGGCGAGGTAGGCCCGCGTTGGCCGTTGTGCCATCGTCAAATGTCCTTCGCCAGACCAAGCTCGCTGAGGATGGCTTGATTGTGCTGTCCCACATCCGGCACCGGATCCATCCGCGGCTTGACGCCTGGAATGGTGAGCGCGGGCAGGAAGCTCATCACCGGCCCGCACGGCGAGCCGACGGTCTGCACCCGCGAGCGCGCGCGGAGCTGCTCATGCTCCAGAAAGGCCTCGACCGAATTCAGATGCGCGTTGGCGATCGCGGCCTCATCGAGCAGGCGCAGCACCTCCTCGCTGGTCATGGCGGCAAAGCGCTGCTCGATATGCGCCTGCAGATCGTCGCGGTTCTGCATGCGCAGCGGATTGGTGCGGAAGCGCAGGTCGTCGGCGAAGCCGGCGTCCCCGAGCACGATGCGGCACAGCGATCGCCATTCGCGATCGTTCTGGATGCCGAAGAAGATGGTGTTGCCGTCGCCGACCCGGAACGGGCCGTAGGGCGCGATCGTCGCATGCTTCGCGCCGGTTCGCGGCAACGGCCGGCCGGTGCTCTGGGTGTAGAAGGCGGGATAGCTCATCCAGTCCGTGATGGAATCGAACAACGAGGCCTGGAAGGCGGTGCCCTTGCCGGTCCTCTCGCGGCGATACAGCGCCATCAGCACGCCGTTGAGGATGTACATGCCGGTGGCGATGTCGACCACCGACAGCCCGACCTTGGCCGGCTCCGCCTCGGTGCCGTTGATGGCGAGAACCCCGGCCTCGCACTGGACCAGCAGATCATAGGCCTTCTTGTCGCTGTAGGGGCCCCCGGTGCCATAGCCCGAGACGTCGCAGGCGATGATGCGCGGATGTTTGCGCAACAGCGATGCGGCATCGAGGCCGAGCCGCTCGGCAGCGCCGGGCGCGAGATTCTGGATGAACACGTCGGCCTGCGGCAGCAGGGCGTCGAGGACCTTGCGGCCGTCCTCGCTCTTGATGTCGATGGCGAGGCTCTCCTTGGACCGGTTGGTCCAGACGAACTGGCTCGACATGCCGTTCATCACGTGGTCGTAGTCCCGGCAGAAATCCCCAGTGCCCGGCCGCTCGATCTTGATCACCCGCGCACCCCAATCCGCCAGGTGCCGGCTGGCCAGCGGCGCTGCGATCGCCTGCTCGAGCGAGACCACCGTGACGCCGGACAGCGGCAGATCCGCTTCATTCCCCGTCATGCGATCGTTCTCCTCATGTGCGCTTTTCGACCAGCGCAGGAGACCAGCCGACCACCCCACGCGCATCTTCTTGATGCTGACATGATGCCCCTGTTTTGCCCGACAAGTCAAACGTGGTTTCGTTAAATCCTAAGGCGTGAAAATGCGTAACGATTGCCGCGACTTGGCTACTGTGCATGGGGTTGTTTTCGCGTTTTTTGTTTGAGGGGTCTGTGGCTCCCTGTCATTCCCCGCGTCCCCATGTGGTCGTGGAGAGCTCCGCGTCTCAAACGCTTTCCGGATGACCGCGGGTCGCCCGGCGACAGCGAGGCGGAAGTCTGACCGCTCTGTTGCCAAGACCGCACAGGTCCGACCTTTCGCATCCCCCCTCGGTTGCCAACGAACCGTCGTTCACCCACTATTCCCTCCGACTCGACATGTTGGGGGGATCGATGCCGGCGTTTCGCTTCAAGACATCCTTGGCTGCTGCAACCCTCGGGATGGCCCTGGCCGTGCTCATCCAGCCCGGTGCGGGCTTCGCCTATACCCCGGAGGAGCAGCAGGCCTGCACGCCGGATGCGATGCGGCTGTGCGGCGAGTTCGTTCCGAACGTCGATGCCATCACCGCCTGCATGATCAAGAAGAAGGCGCAGCTCTCGCCGCAATGCCGGGTGTTCTTCCGCCCCGGGCCCGAGCCGGGCGAGGCTCGCGCCGGCAAGCCGACCAACATCGCGCCCAAAACCGCGAGGAAGAGCACCAAGCCGGTCGCCAGGAAGAAAAAGACCAGCGACGGCTGAGCCCGGGACAGCCGCGTTCCTTGTCTGAAACCTTCGTCATGCCTTGCGTCAGCCCTGCGCCAGCGAGCGGACTCCTTTTGTTCGCGAAGGCCGCGCTGATGCCTGCGGCAATTACGAACGCGCGATGGAAAAGAGTCGGGTAAGGGTTTGCGCGGGAAGGTTGCATTCCGCCTGGTCCCGCTCGGCTGCTCAAAAAGCGCACAGACGCTCGCGCGGACGGCGTTTCGTTGCAGTCTGTCTCTCGTCCTGCGACGCAGTGTGACTCAAAAGCCAACACGCCTTGTTATTTCGTGGCCGTAACGCAACCCTCGATAAATTTTTCTTTCACGAATCAGCGCGGTGATTCATTTTCGCGGCCTGGGGTCAATCTGGAGGCCGAAGGTATGAACGTTATTGTTTTTGCATCGCGTAAAGGCGGCTCGGGCAAGAGTACCCTAGCCGCGCATCTCGCCGCGCAGATCAAGGCGAGCAAGCAGGTCATGCTCGTGGACGCGGACCCGCAGGGCTCGCTCACGCTGTGGCACAAGCTGCGTGGCACCAACGAACCGCCGATCAAGGCGGCCGTGAACTCCGTCAGCGGCATCGTCTCCGCTGCCAAGCGCGACGGTTATGAATGGGTGTTGATCGACACGCCGCCGAACCTCTCGGCCGTGGTCGACGACGCGATCAAGAACGCGACGATGGTGGTCATTCCGGCGCGTCCCGGCGTGTTCGACGTCAACGCGGTGCAGGAAACCATCCAGATGTGCCGCGCCGCGCGCAAGCCCTACGCGGTCGTGCTCAACGGTGCGCCGGCGCGCCGCGACGAGTCCGAAAGCCCGATCGTCACCATCGCGCGCGAAGCGCTGGCGAAATTCCGGGCTCCGGTGTGGGGCGGCCAGATCACCAACCGTTCGGATCTGCTGATGGCGCTGAGCCACGGCGAAGGCGCGCGGGAGTATCAGGCCGAGAGCCGTGCGGCTCAGGAAATCGCAAGGCTGTGGGCGGCGATCGAGCGTTCAGTCAAGGCCATTCGCGGCACGGCGTCGGCGTCCGGCGCAATGCACAAGCAGGCTGCATAATTTTCATAAATCATTCCCCGGACGAAAAACGCGCGGGAATGTCCGCGCGTTTTGCGTTTTCGGGATCTGCCGAAGGAGGGCTACGCCACCATCAGCATGTAGAACACGATGACCGGCGACAGCGTCAGGATCACCGACCAGATGCCGGCGGCCCAGAGAATGTCCTCGGTGGTAAAGCTCTGCTCGGTGGACAGCTTCTCCTGTCCGGCGCCGAAATACGACGCCATCTCATTATGACTATTCATAAACGCCCCCGCGATTTCTTCGCTTATGGGCGTGAACGATACGCGGGATGTTTTAAGATTCCGGCTTGCAAACCGCTGCGCATTTTGAGCGCATTTGTGACGGCCGCTTAACCATCCGCGCGACGTGCCGCCTTCAGGCGAGCCAGATCCGATACAGCAGCACCGGCATCAGGCCGAGCATCACTGCCCAGAACCCGAACGACGAAACGACGAGAATTCCCTGCAAAAGATCGGCCGGCGCGTATTGGCTCGCGGCCGTAGGCCGGGTGCGATGTCCCATGGTCATTCCCCCTCTGGAAGTTCCTGGAGAGCAACGATAGGGACGGATGGGTAAACGAGCGGTGGATGTACCATGCGGCGGGCGCGAAGGCCGTTGGGGTGATGTTAACCACGGGCGGCGCTCTTACCCTCCCCTGGAGGGGCCCTCCAGGGGAGGGTAAACGATACTACGCCGCGACCTTCGTCCGTCGCTCGATCTCGCGATCAATCGCGGCGGCGAGCTCGCTGCTCACTTCCACCATCGGCAGACGCACTTCGGGGCTGTCGATCAGGCCGCATCGCCACAGCCAATACTTTGCCGGCGCCGGGCTCGGTTCGGTGAACAGCAGCCGCGTCAGATCAGCGACCTCGTGCCAGCGCGCCAGCGCCGCGTCGTGGTTGCCGCGCTTCGCTTCCGCATACACCGCCGCAAACGTCGCGGTCTCGACATGGGCCGACAGCACGATGCCGCCGTCGGCGCCGTCGCTGAGCGCCTCGAAATAGCTCGCGTCCTCGCCGGTGAGCACGCGAAATTCCTTCGGCCGGTCGCGCAGCAGCGCGATCGATTGCTCGCGGCTCGCCCCGCAATCCTTCAGGCCCACGATGTTCGGGTGCTCGGCGAGCCGCAGCATGGTCTGGTTGGTGATGTTCACCGAGGTGCGATAGGGAATGTTGTAGATCGCAATCGGCCAGGCGGCGTGATCGGCGAGCGTCTCGAAATGCGCCAAGAGGCCGCGCTGCGAGGGGCGCACATAGTAAGGGCTTGCGATTAGATAACCGTCGATCGGCCAGTCCGCGGTCTCGTCGAGGCGGTCCTTCAGCCGCGAGGTGTCCGCGCCTGACAGTCCGAGGCAGATCGGCAAGGTGCGCCGGCCCGCCGCCATCTCGTCGCGCACGATGGCGACGAGGCGTTCGAGCTCGGCTTCTCGCAGCGTCATGCCTTCGCCGGAGGTCGCCCCCAGGATGAAGCCGTCGATGCCTTGCGCGCTGTAGTGTCGCGTCAGCCGCCGCAGCGATCGCTCGTCGAGCGCGCCGCCCTGAAACGGCGTCACCAGCGGCAGCCACAGCCCGTGCAAATGATCTTCAAGTCCGGTCATGTTTCCATCTCCTTCTCGGGAAACCTGAGACGGAGGGCACATGAAAAAACCCCGTCCAGGCGGCGGGGTTTTCGGGATTGCAGCGATGACGAAGCCGGTCTAGCGCGCGCAAAACTCCGAGGTCCCCGGATGGGGGCCTTTTTTCGAGGCGGTCGCCTTCGACGAGATTGCGCACGACTTCGTGATCATTTGCAAATGATGCGGGGTATGCCTGGAACTGTCAATACACGCGGAAGGCGAAGGCCGGTTTGACCGAAAAAAAGCCGGGCTCGAATGAGCCCGGCTTAAGGTATTGGCCACGTGAGGCCGACACAATCACCTTCCAAGAGGGATTACTGAACTCCCGCGCCACTGGAGGAGGGGGACAAATGCGCAACGCGAAGGCTCAGCGTGCAAACAGTATGAGCTTGACGAGCGCCATGCAGCAACAGCCGAGGCCGCATGTCAGTCATGCGGAAATCAGGAAGGCCAGCGCTGCGCCTTGCTCACCACGAAGTCGCGGAACACCTGCACGCGCGCGACCGTCTTCAACTCCTCGGGATAGACGAAATACGTATCGAGCTGGATCGAATCCGACTCGCCGAACAGCTGCACGAGTTTGCTCTGTTCCTCGACGAGGTAGTCGGGCAGCGCGGCGATGCCGAGGCCCTGCTGACAGGCGCGCACCAGACCGAGGATGTTGTTGACCCTGAAATAGGCTTCGCGCGGACCCGAGCCGTTGCGGCCGGCTTCGACCAGCCAGTTGCGGTTCTGCAGATGCGGCGCGAAGTTGCCGTCCGAGAGCGTGATGATGCGGTGGGAGTCGAGCTCCTCCAGCGTGCGCGGCGTGCCGAAGCGCTTGATGTATTCCGGCGAGCAATAGGCGTGGAAGCCCATCGCGAACAGCTTGCGCTGGATGAGATCCGGCTGCGTCGGCTTGCGGGTGCGGATGGCGACGTCGGCCTCGCGCATCGACAGGTCGAGCTCCTCGTCGGTGACGATCAGCGAGATCCGGATTTCCGGATAGAGCGCGGTGAATTCGCCGAGCCGCGGGATCAGCCAGTTGATGCCGACGCCGGGGGTGGTGGTGATCTTGAGGTCGCCGCTCGGCCGCTCGCGGCTGTCGGTCAGCTTGGCGCGCGCCGCCTGGAGCTGCATGAACACGTCATGCGCGGTGCGGAACAACAAATCGCCCTGCTCGGTGAGGATCAGGCCGCGGGCATGGCGGTGGAACAGCGAGACCGAAAGCTCCTGCTCCAGCGCCGAGACCTGGCGCGACACCGCCGATTGCGACAGGCCGAGCTGCTCGCCCGCATGCGTGAAGCTGCCCGCTTCCGCCGCTGCGTGAAACACCTTCAGCTTGTCCCAGTCCATATCCGTAAATCCGTCGCGTGTTCGGGGCATGATCTTTATTCCGCTGCCGCGCGCTCGCTGGCGCGCAGGGCCAAGAAACGTTCGGCTTCGAGCGCCGCCATGCAGCCGAGGCCGGCGGCCGTGACGGCCTGGCGATAGGTCTCGTCGGCGACGTCGCCGGCGGCGAATAGGCCGGGCACCGATGTGGCGGTCGAGTTCGGGGCGACCTCGACATAGCCCGACGGTTTGAGCTTGATCTGGTCTTTCACGAGCTCGGTCGCCGGCGCGTGGCCGATGGCGATGAAGACACCGTCGGTCTTCACGTCCGTCAGTGCGCCGGTCTTGACGTTCTTCAGGCGCACATGGGTGACCTTGTTCGGGTTCTCGGTGCCGCAGATCTCGTCGACGGCGCAGTCCCAGATCACCCTGATCTTCGGGTGCTTGAACAGACGCTCCTGCAGGATGCGCTCGGCGCGGAAGTGGTCGCGGCGATGCACGATGGTGACCTGCGAGGCGTGGTTGGTGAGGTACAGGGCTTCCTCGACCGCGGTGTTGCCGCCGCCGACCACCACGACCTCCTTGCTGCGGTAGAAGAAGCCGTCGCAGGTCGCGCAGGCCGATACGCCGCCGCCCTGGAACTTCACTTCGGACGGCAACCCGAGCCAGCGCGCTTGCGCGCCGGTGGCGAGGATCACGGCGTCGGCGAGATAGACGTCGCCAGAGTCGCAGGTGAGGCGGAACGGCCGCTGCGAGCTGTCGAGCTTGATCACCAGGTCGGAGATGATCCTGGTGCCGACATGGACCGCCTGCTTCTCCATCTGCTCCATCAGCCAGGGGCCCTGGATCACGTCGGCGAAGCCCGGATAGTTCTCGACGTCGGTGGTGATGGTGAGCTGGCCGCCCGGCTGGATGCCCTGGATCAGGATCGGCTCGAGCATCGCGCGCGCGGCGTAGATCGCCGCCGTGTAGCCGGCGGGGCCGGAGCCGATGATGACGACCTTTGCATGGACAGGGGCGGACATATTGACGGACGCCTTTCACGGGGGATTCGCAGCGCGGGCGCGGAACGTGCCGGGAGGCCTCGCGGAGGCGCTGAAATATCAGAGCTAATCTAAGCGTTCTGGTGAGCTATGCAAGAATTGCATTGCCTGTCGGCGGATTTTTCCAACAAGGAACAAAAGTCGATTGCGGTGCACGCGCAATAAAATTGCGCTACTCGTGCGGACTGGGCTATGAGGATTGCGGCAAACCCACCAATACAGCCGCAAAGGCCAGGAGTTCCAATCAAGTGTCGCGGAACCTAGACGAGATCGACCTGAAAATTCTCTCCGAGATTCAGGCCGACGGTCGAATCACGAATGTCGAGCTGGCCAAGCGGGTCGGCATCTCGCCGCCGCCCTGCCTGCGCCGCGTCCGGGCGCTGGAGGAGGAGGGCTACATCCACGGCTATCGCGGCCTGTTAGATGCCCGCAAGCTCGGCTTCGACGTCACCGTGTTCGCCGCCGTGCACCTGTCCAGCCAGGCCGAGGCGGATTTGCGCGCCTTCGAGGAGTTCGTCCGCGCCGAGCCCTTGGTGCGCGAATGCTGGATGCTGTCCGGCGAGGTCGATTTCATCCTCAAATGCGTCGCCCCCGACATGGCGACCTTCCAGGATTTCGTCACCCACCTGACCGCCGCGCCCCACGTGCGCAATGTGCGGACATCGCTGGTGCTGCATAATTCGAAGTATGAGGCGGCGGTGCCGCTGGACGTGAAGGGGAGGCGGTAGCGCGCCAGTCTCGTGCCCCGGACGCTGCGCAGCGCCCCCGGCGATGCGAAGCATCGTCCGGTGCGGTGCGCTGCAGAGCCGGGGCCCATCTCACCTCGCCTTCCCGTGTCGCCTTCTGGGTCCCGGCTCTGCGCAGCAGCGTAAGAACGCTGCAGCGCGTCCGGGAGACGAGAGTGAAGGGTGTTGCTGCTACAAGCTCCGCTCGCAATGACGCGGGGTGAGAGAGCGTGCCCCACCCACACAAGCAACACGCCGAAACGAAAAGGCCGCGCATCGCGCGGCCTTTTGAAAACGTCTCAGCTCAGCGGCAAATTCTTACCGCCACTCCACCTTGGTAATTTCATACGCCTTGGCGCCGCCGGGTGCGTTGACCTCGACGGTCGAGCCCTTCTTCTTGCCGATCAGCGCGCGCGCGAGCGGCGAGGTGATGGAGATGCGGCCCTTCTTGGCGTCGGCCTCGACCTCGCCGACGATCTGCCACACCGTCTTCTTCTCGGTGTCCTCGTCGACCAGGGTCACGGTGGCGCCGAACTTGATCGTGTCGCCGGACAGTTTGGAGATGTCGATAATGTCGGCGCGCGCGAGCTTGTCCTCGAGCTCGGCGATGCGGCCTTCATTGTGGGACTGCTCTTCCTTCGCGGCATGATATTCCGCGTTCTCCGACAGGTCTCCGTGCGAGCGCGCCTCCGCGATGTGCTCGATGATGCGCGGACGGTCCTCGGACTGGCGCTTCTTCAATTCTTCCCCGAGCGCGGCAAAGCCGCCCGCTGTCATCGGAACCTTTTCCATCTCTTCTCTCGTCCTTCGGCTCCGCGTCCCCACAACAGCGGGCGCGGCAACCTTGATTCGTCGGTATTCCCGGCCCTGAACACGCGGCCACCGGAACGTTATGTGGGCTGGCGCCGGAACAGAACAACCACCATGGCCGGACAGTTCCTCCGGCCATTGTGGCTTCATTGCCAATCACTTAACGGATGGCTTAACCCTTAAGGCTCGGCCTTCCGCTCGCGATCAGGTTTCCGAAAAGTAGCTCTGCAGGGTACGAACCTCAAGGTCCCCGCCGAGATAGGCGCGGATGCCCTGCGCGGCCGCCACGGCCCCGGAAAGAGTGGTGTAATACGGCACTTTATGCAAGAGGGCCGCGCGCCGCAGCGAACGGCTGTCGGCGAGCGCCTGCGGGCCTTCGGTGGTGTTGAAGACGAGCTGGACGTCGCCATTGGTGATGGCGTCGACGATGTGCGGCCGGCCCTCCAGCACCTTGTTCACCTTCTCGGTCGGGATGCCCTGGTCGGTCAGGAAGCGCTGGGTGCCCGAGGTCGCCAGCACCTTGAAGCCGAGCGAATGCAGTTCGCGGACCGCCTCGGCGATGCGCGTCTTGTCGCTCTCGCGCACCGAGACGAACACCGTGCCCTTGCGCGGTACTCGCGTGCCGCCGCCGAGCTGGCTCTTGGCGAAGGCGACCTCGAAATTGCGGTCGATGCCCATGACCTCGCCGGTCGAGCGCATCTCGGGCCCGAGCACCGTGTCGACGCCGGGGAAGCGCGCGAACGGGAATACCGATTCCTTGACGCCGACGTGCTTGAGCTTTGCCTTCTTCAGCTTGAAATCGGCGAGCTTCTCGCCGGCCATGATGCGCGCGGCGATCTTCGCGACCGGCGTTCCGACCACCTTGGCGACGAAGGGCACGGTGCGCGAGGCGCGCGGATTGACCTCGAGCACGTAGATCTCGCCGTCCTTGATGGCGTATTGCACGTTCATCAGACCGACGACGTCGAGGCCGAGCGCGAGCTCGCGGGTCTGCCGCTCCAGTTCCTCGATCATCTCGGGCTCGAGCGAATGCGCCGGCAGCGAGCAGGCGCTGTCGCCGGAATGGATGCCGGCTTCCTCGATGTGCTCCATGATGCCGACGATGAAGGTGTCCTTGCCGTCGCAGAGGCAGTCGACGTCGATCTCGGTGGCGTCCGAGAGATAACGGTCGAACAGCAGCGGGTTCTTGCCGAGCACGGTGTTGATCTGCCCGGTCTTGTCGTTCGGATAGCGCGCCTTGACGTCGGCCGGCACCAGCTCCGGCAGCGTGCCGAGCAGATAGTCGTTGAGCTGGTTCTCCTCGCGGATGATCTGCATCGCGCGGCCGCCGAGCACGTAGGACGGGCGCACCACCAGCGGCAGGCCGAGATCGGCAGAGACGAGCCTTGCCTGCTCGACCGAATAGGCGATGCCGTTCTTCGGCTGCTTGAGACGGAGCTTGTCGAGCACGCGCTTGAAGCGGTCGCGGTCCTCGGCGAGATCGATCGCGTCCGGCGAGGTGCCGAGGATCGGCACTTCGGCGGCCTCCAGCGCGCGCGCGAGCTTCAGCGGGGTCTGGCCGCCGAACTGCACGATCACGCCGTGCAGCGTGCCGTTGGTGCGCTCCTTCGCGATGATCTCCAGCACGTCCTCGGCGGTGAGCGGCTCGAAATAGAGCCGGTCGGCGGTGTCGTAGTCGGTCGACACTGTCTCGGGGTTGCAGTTGACCATGATGGATTCGTAGCCGGCATCGTGCAGCGCGAAGCAGGCGTGACAGCAGCAATAGTCGAACTCGATGCCCTGGCCGATGCGGTTCGGTCCGCCGCCGAGAATGATGACCTTCTTCTTGTCCGACGGCGCGCTCTCGTCTGCCGGCGCACCCGCGAACGGTGACTCATAGGTCGAATACATGTAGGCGGTCGGCGAGGCGAATTCGGCCGCGCAGGTGTCGATGCGCTTGTAGACCGGGCGAACGTCGAGCGCGTGGCGCTTCGCGGTGACCTCGGCCTCCGTCGTCTCGGCGAGCACCGCGAGTCGCGCATCGGAGAAGCCCATGGCCTTGAGCGTGCGCATGCCGAAGGCATTGCCCGGCAGGCCATTCTTGCGGACCTTCTCCTCCATGTCGACGATGCCGCGCATCTCGCTGAGGAACCACGGGTCGATCTTGCAGGAGTTGAAGATCTCTTCGTTTGACCAGCCGAGCCGCATCGCCTGGGCGACCTGCAGCAGCCGGTTCGGCGTCGGCGTGCCGAGTGCGGCGCGGATCGCATTCTTGTCGTCGTCGCGGCCGAGCCCTTCGATCTCGATTTCGTCGAGGCCGGTCAGTCCGGTCTCGAGCCCGCGCAGCGCCTTCTGGAGGCTTTCCTGGAAGGTGCGGCCGATCGCCATGACCTCGCCGACCGACTTCATCGACGTGGTCAGCGTGGTGGAGGCGCCGGGGAATTTCTCGAAGGCGAAGCGCGGCACCTTGGTGACGACGTAGTCGATGGTCGGCTCGAACGAGGCCGGCGTGGCGCCGCCGGTGATGTCGTTGGCGATCTCGTCGAGCGTGTAGCCGACCGCGAGTTTTGCCGCGACCTTCGCGATCGGAAAGCCGGTGGCCTTCGAAGCCAGAGCGGAGGAGCGCGACACGCGCGGGTTCATCTCGATGACGACCATGCGGCCGTCCTCGGGATTGACGCCGAACTGCACGTTGGAGCCGCCGGTCTCGACGCCGATCTCGCGCAGCACCGCCAGCGAGGCGTCGCGCATGATCTGGTATTCCTTGTCGGTCAGCGTCAGGGCCGGCGCCACCGTGATGGAATCGCCGGTGTGCACGCCCATCGGATCGAGGTTCTCGATCGAGCAGACGATGATGCAATTGTCCTTCTTGTCGCGCACCACCTCCATCTCGTACTCTTTCCAGCCGAGCACGGATTCTTCGATCAGCACTTCGTTGGTGGGAGACGCGTCTAAGCCGCGCTCGATGATGTCGAGGAACTCTTCCTTGTTGTAGGCGATGCCGCCGCCGGTGCCGCCCATGGTGAAGGAGGGGCGGATGATCGCGGGCAGGCCGATCTCGGACAGCGCCATCATGGCCTGTCCGAGCGCATATTCCTGGTAGCGCTTGCGGCGGTCGCTTTCGCCCAGCGTCCACTGCCGATCGTGTTCTTCGAGGGCCGCGCCCGAGAGCTTTTCGCGTTCAGCCTGACGCTTATCCCGGAAGGACTTCTTCAGGGCGGAGGCGTTGGCGAGCCGCGACTTCGGCGTCTCAAGCCCGATCTTGGTCATGGCCTCGCGGAACAGCTGGCGGTCCTCGGCCTTGTCGATCGCGTCCGCGGTGGCGCCGATCATCTCGACGTCAAACTTGTCGAGCGTGCCTTGCAGGCGCAGCGACAGCGCGCAGTTCAGCGCGGTCTGGCCGCCCATGGTCGGCAGCAGCGCGAAGCCGCCGGGAATGACGTGACGTTCCTTTTCTATGATCTTCGCAACAATTTCGGGCGTGATCGGCTCGATATAGGTCGCATCGGCCAATTCCGGGTCGGTCATGATCGTGGCCGGGTTGGAATTGACGAGGACGATGCGATAGCCCTCTTCCTTCAGCGTCTTCACCGCCTGGGTGCCCGAATAGTCGAACTCGCAGGCCTGGCCGATCACGATGGGACCGGCGCCGATGATAAGGATGGTGGTGATGTCTGTACGTTTGGGCATCAACTCTCGCCGGACTGGAATTTGGGCACAAAAAAAGGGCGCGCTCCTGCGCGTCCCTTTGGCCGAGAGCGCGGTGGTCTCCCTCGCGCGCGGGTGGGTCTTAGACCAGATTCCAGGGCGGCGAAACCCCGAAAAACGCCCATCAACCGGCAATTTTGACGGGTTTTGGCCGGGCCTGCCAGCCACGGGCGAGATGCACCAGAAGGGAGGCCGCAACGCTCGATCCGCCGATCCAGCCGAGGTCGTTCGGCGAGAGGGTCGCCAGCACCGCCCCGCCCAGTGCCCCGCCGATGGCGAAGCCGAGATACATGGCGGAGGCGTTGAGCGAGAGCGCGATCATCGAGGCCTGCGGCTCGATCCGGATGATGCTGGCGACCTGGGCCGGGTAGAATGCCCAGCCAGAGATGCCCCAGAGGAAGATCGTGCCCAGCACCGCATAGTGCGCCTGGCCCGGCATCAGCTTCAGGACCACCGAGTGCAGGATCAGCGCAACTGCCATGCCGGCGAGCCCGAGGCCCACGGTGGCGAGCGTGCCGAGCCGGTCGGCAAGTAAGCCGCCGAACATGTTGCCGATCGCCGCTGCGCCGCCAAACACCAGCAACGCAAGGCTGATTTGCGAAGCATCGAAGCCGAGGCCGCGGAGCGGAACCGCGAAATAGGTGAACACGGTGAAGCCGCCGAGCGCCCATAGGATCGTGATCACAAGCGCGACCAGGACATTGCCGTGACGCGCCACCGCCAACCGTTCGCCGAGCGAGGCGGTGTTGCGCGGCAGGCCGCGGGGCAGGCCGAGCAGAAGGCCGGCGAGCGCGACGGCGCCGATCAGGGCGACCATGGCAAAGGTCGCGCGCCAGCCGAAGAGGCTGCCGACGAGGTTGCCGAGGGGAACGCCAATCACGGTCGCGACCGTCAGGCCCGACGTGACCAGAGCCACCGCTCGGCCGCGCCGTTCGGGCGAGGCGACCGCCACGGACACCGCGAGCGCCGTCGGCATGCAAAGTCCGGAGCCCAGCGCCATCAGCATCCGCGAGGCCAGCAGCAGGGCGTAACTGGAAGCCACCATCGCGGCGAGATTTCCGGCGATGAAGGTCGCGAGCGCCAGGGCCAGCACGGTCCGGCGATCGATATTGTTCAGCGCGACGGCCAGGATCGGCGAGCCCACGGCGTAGGTGAGGGCGTAGGCAGTGACCAATTGGCCGGCGGCGGAGACCGAAATCTGCAAATCGGCGGCGATGCCGGGCAAAAGTCCCGCGATGACAAAGCCTTCGGTGCCGATCGCAAAGGCCGCCAGGGCCAGCCAGAACACGCTCATTGGACGATATCCCTATGTTCAATGTTTATTGAACTATTGGATGTGAGGGGCTGTAAGTCAATTGGTTCAAGAACTATTGAACATTGCGGCCGCTTCGCTATGATTTCCGGATCATGAGCCGCACTCCTCTTCACCCGACCCGCGAGCAGATCGAATTGCCGATGGTGCTGGATTGCCTGAGTGATCCGATCCGGCTCGCCATTGTCTACCAGCTTGCGCTGCAGGAGCGTGTCAGCAGCGAGCTCTGCTGCGGCGACTTCAACGGGCTCGCGGGCAAGTCCAACCTCGCCTATCACTTTGCCAAGCTGCGCGAATGCGGCCTGATGCAGACGCGCGTGGCCGGCACCAACCGCTTCATGCGGCTGCGCCGCGAGGATCTGGACGCGCGTTTTCCCGGCCTGCTCGATGCGGTGATCAAGTCCGCAAGCAAGGATGCGGAGCGGCTTCAGCTGCTGCCGGAGGGTGAAGTGGTGGAGGCAGGTTGAGGTTTGCGCGGGCAGTCCGTCTACGCGCTTCGCTTCAGCTACGCCGGACACGCTTTGCCCCTTCGGGTCAAGCGTGGCTGCGCCACGCGTAGCCCCGAAGGGGCGAAGCGTGGAGACCCGGCCTGGATTTGAACCAGGATGTAGAGCGTTGCACCGCCCTCGCGTAGACGCTTCCGCCACCGGGCCACGGCGATCATGACCGATCGGGGTGCGACAAGCCACCTCAGCTAACTGTTATGCTTAACGAACCAGCGGCGGTCGCGCGATGAAGGTCATGCGCCAGCGATTGTGGCCGATATTGCTGTGGGCGCGCTGGACCGCGAACCCGGCCGCTCTGAGCTTGGCGGTGATGTCCTCCTCGCTGTAGCGCTGCAGCCCGATGCGCGTGCGCAGATGACGGTAATCGGACAGCGCGGTGCTGATCAGCCCGACCAGCGCGTCTTTCAGGAAACCGTGGCGCAGGCCGAAGCCGAGCAGCGCCATGACGTCCCTGACCATGCCGACATTGGGCTGGAGGATGTCCCCCAGCACCAGCTTGCCGGAGGGCTTCAGGATACGACGGATGGTGAGGAGCGCGGCGTCGAGCTCGTCCGGCGCCATGTATTGCGCGACCGAGTTCATCACGACGAGGTCGATCGACTGGTCCTGCATCTTGCGGACATCGTCGAGCGAGCGGACGCGGATCCTGGTGTTCGGGGCAAACCGCGCGATCAGCCGGCCGCGCACGCCCGGCGCAGGCTCGGCGAGGATCAGCTTGCCGCAAGCCGATGCCACCTGGCTCGCCGACAGCGCCTCGCCGCAGGCATAATCCAGCACCGTGGCGTCCGGCGAGGAGATGTAGCCGATGATGTCCCGCGCGATGATCTGGAAGTGCAAGTCGCGATGCAGCTTGCTGACATAGATCGTGTGCGTCGAGTCGTAATAATCGATCCAATCGTCCATGGTATTCGAAGGTCCCGGCCAAACGGTTCCTATCACGGAACCGGTGCTGCCCGCCTTGCGTTAGGGGTGCGACGGCGCGCCGTCAATGTCCGCGTCCTAACAGGAAGGCTTCCCGTGAGCAAAACCAACAACAAGGTCTCGCCCGATCTCGATACCCCCACCGACCTGTCGCCCGACGGGGTCAAGAAGGTCTCGGAGGCGCTCAACGTACTTCTGGCCGACGCCTTCGCGCTGTATCTGAAGACCAAGAATTTTCACTGGCACGTCAGCGGCCGCCACTTCCGCGACTATCATCTGCTGCTCGACGAGCAGTCCGACCAGATCTTCGCCACCACCGACCAGCTCGCCGAGCGCGTCCGCAAGATCGGCGGCACCACGCTGAAGTCGATCGGCCAGGTCGCAAAGCTCCAGACCATCAAGGACAACAACGAGGACTACGTCCCGCCGCGCGAGATGCTGCGCGAACTGATGCAGGACAACAAGCACGTCGCGGCCGCGATGCGCAAAGCGCACGACGTCTGTGACGACGCCGGCGATGTCGCGAGCGCCAGCATCCTCGAAGTCTTCATCGACGAGACCGAGCGCCGCACCTGGTTCCTGTTCGAAGCCACGCGGCAGGAGGGTGGCAACGAGGCGTAGGGCACGGTGCCGTAGGGTGGGTTAGCCGCAGGCGTAACCCACCTCTTCTGTTTCAGCGGAGACAGACGTGGTGGATTACGCTTCGCTAATCCACCCTACGCACCTTCGCCTTTGTCTACCCCCACAACCGCATCAACGCCCCATCCTTGCCCGTCACGGGATCAGCCGGCGGCAGCGCGACTTGTGGAATCGTCTTCAGCGCCTTGGCGTGGTTGTCCGGCGTTGCGCGCGTGATCTCCATCTTCGCGCCGGGCGGATAGGCCCCGATCACGCAGAAATCACGGCTCGCCTTGATGCATTGATGCCCGGTACCCGCCGGCAGAATCGCGACATCACCCGCCTTGATCTCAAGCTCCTGGCCGTGGTCGCCGCCGAAGCGGACGCGGGCACTGCCACGCGCCACGCCGAGCACCTCATGCACCGTCGCGTGATAGTGCAGATAGTCGTAGACGCCGTTGCGCCACGTGCCGCCCCAGCCGTTCGCTTCGAACAGGCTCTCGATGGTCTCCTCGGGTCGCTCGGGATCGAGCTTCACCGCACCCTGGTAGACCAGGAAGGGGCGGATGTTGTTCGGCACGAGCCCGTCATCCCTAAACACGATGGCGAGCGGCTCGGCCTTGTCGCGGACGACGGACATGATGGGACTCCGGCTGCAAACGACAGCGGGACAACATTCTATCGTGTGGGGGTGTTCCTCAGAGGTCCAGTGTCCCGGACGCGCTGCAGCGTGTAACGCTGCGCAGAGCCGGGACGCAGAGAGCCGGGAGTCATAGGCCCCGGTTCAGCAGCGCATCACGCCGCAAAGAGCGGCGCGCTGCACTGCGCCCGGGGCACGAGAGCGCGTCTTACGCGCTCTTCTTTTGCCGCATCAGATCCGCGAAACGCTGGAACAGATAGTGCGAGTCGCGCGGGCCGGGCGAGGCCTCGGGGTGATACTGCACCGAGAACACCGGCTTGCCGTCGAGCTGGATGCCGCAATTGGACCCATCAAACAAGGAAATGTGGGTCTGCGTCGCGCCCTTCGGCAGCGTCGCCTCGTCCACGGCAAAACCGTGGTTCATCGAGGTGATCTCGACCTTGCCGGTGGTCTCGTCCTTGACGGGGTGGTTGGCGCCGTGATGGCCCTGATGCATCTTCTTCGTCTTGGCACCGACGGCGAGGCCGAGCATCTGGTGGCCAAGGCAAATGCCGAAGGTCGGCGTGCCCGATTTGATCACGTCCTGGATCACAGGCACGGCATATTTGCCGGTCGCGGCCGGATCGCCCGGACCGTTCGACAGGAACACGCCGTCCGGCTTCATTGCCAAAATGTCTTCGGACGAGGTCGTCGCCGGCACCACCGTCACCTTGCAGCCGACGCCGGCGAGCAGGCGCAAAATGTTGCGCTTGATGCCGTAGTCGATGGCGACGACGTTGAACTCAGCCTTGTCCTGGCGGCCAAAGCCCTTGTCCCATAGCCACGGCGTCTCGTCCCAAGTGAAGCGCTGGCCCGAGGTGACCATCGGCACGAGGTCCATGCCCTCGAGGCCCGGCCATTCGCGCGCCTCTTCCTTCAACCCATGCAGGTCGAACTCGCCGTTCCTGGCGTGCGCGATCACGGCGTTGGGCATGCCCTTGCTGCGGATCAGCGCGGTCAGGGCGCGGGTGTCGATGCCGGACAGGCCGATGATGCCGCGGGCCTTGAGCCAGGCGTCGAGATGCTTGGTGGCGCGGTAGTTCGAGGGATCGGTGATCGCGGTGCGCAGGATCACGCCGCGGGCGCCGGGTGTGGCGGCCATGTTCACCGTCTCGATGTCTTCCTCGTTGGTACCGACATTGCCGATATGCGGGAAGGTGAAGGTGATGAGCTGGCCGGCATAGGAGGGATCGGTAAGGATCTCCTCATAGCCGGTCATCGCGGTGTTGAAGCAGACTTCACCGACGGCGTGGCCTTCGGCGCCGAGACCAAAGCCTTCGAGCACCGTGCCGTCGGCAAGCACGAGGAGCGCGGTCGGTTTATGGTCCGGCCAAGCAGGATCGTTGTCATGTTGTGTCATGAGCGCGTTTCATAAGCCTGCCGGACGCCCCCGTCAAAGCGCAGTTGCGCCGATTCACATGCGTTTTTGCATATTTGACAGCCCGTCTCGGGCTCTTAAGCTTGGCTGCACAATTTCCGGCAAATTCCTGGGCTCGCGAGGCAATAATGGACCAGACCACCCCGATCCTGTTGGTTCCGGGGCTGGCCTCCTCGGCCCGGATCTATGCTCCGGTCATCCCGGCGCTGTGGCGCTTCGGCCCGGTCATGGTTGCCAACCATATCCGCGACGACAGCATGGCTGCGATTGCCGCCCGCGTGCTGAGCGAGGCCCCGCCGCGCTTCGCGCTGGCCGGCCATTCCATGGGCGGCTACGTCG
The DNA here is from genome assembly GCF_036247965.1 of Bradyrhizobium sp. TM233. Lineage (NCBI taxonomy): Bacteria > Pseudomonadati > Pseudomonadota > Alphaproteobacteria > Hyphomicrobiales > Nitrobacteraceae > Bradyrhizobium > Bradyrhizobium sp. TM233. Next base: position 37,709 of record NZ_BTIG01000025.1, read on the forward strand.
CGTTCGAGATCATGCGCCAGGCGCCCGAGCGGGTGGTCAAGCTCGCGTTGATCAACACCCAGGCGCGTCCCGATACGCCGGAGGCGACCGTGCGCCGCCGCGGCCTGATGGAGCGCGCCAGGCGCGGCGAGCTCCGCGCAATCCGGGAGGAGAGTTTTCCGGAGCTCGTGCATCCGTCGCGGCGCGATGATGCCGAGATTCTCAAGCTGGTGTATGCGCAGGACGAGGATGTCGGTGTCGCGGGCTATCTGCGGCAGCAGACCGCGATCATCGCACGGGTGGATTCGCGCCCGACGCTTGCAGCCATCAAATGCCCGACGCTGGTGTTGACGGGCGATGCCGACAACACCATCCCGAACGCTCTCTCCAGGGAGATGGCCGAGGGCATCGCCGGCGCAAGGCTCAAAGTCCTCGATCGCTGCGGGCACTTGCCGCAAGCCGAGCAGCCGGAAGCGACAGTGCGCGCGCTGACCGAATGGCTCGGAACCGAGGTTGTCTAGGACCCGCGAACGGCCTAGATCAGGCGTCATATCTTTCGAAGGGATCACGATCATGCTGCGCGACGACATCAACAATGCGGTCAAGGAGGCCATGAAGGCCAAGGACGAGCGCAAGCTGTCCACGCTGCGCATGGTCAACTCGACCATCAAGAACGCCGACATCGATGCGCGCGGGCAGGGCAAGCCGCCGTTGTCGGACGCCGACCTGCTCGGCGTCTTTCAGAAGATGATCAAGCAGCGGCAGGAATCGGTCGAGCTCTACGAAAAGGGCGGCCGCGCCGAGCTCGCGGCCCAGGAGCGCGAGGAGATCGGGGTGATCTCGGCGTACTTGCCGAAGCAGATGGCCGACGACGAGGTGAAGAAGGCGATCGCAGACGCGATCACTGAAACCGGTGCCGCCGGCATGAAGGACATGGGCAAGGTGATCGCCGTGCTGCGGGCCAAGTACGCCGGACAGATGGATTTCGGCAAAGCCAGCGGTTTGGTGAAGGCGGCGCTGTCGGGCTAGGCCGTCATTCCGGGGCGACGCGAAGCGTCGAGCCCGGAATCCATCAGGCCGCCAGCTCTGTTGCTCAATGGATTCCGGGTTCGTGCTTCGCACGCCCCGGAATGACAAAAAGAAACTGGGAGGCACGATGACCGCCATCAAACCGTTTCGCATCGCCATCAGCGACGACATCCTCACGGACCTCAAATCGCGTCTCACCCGCACGCGCTGGCCGGAGGCGGAGCTGGTTGACGACTGGAGCCAAGGCGCACCGCTGAAGTGGATTCAGGAGGTCTGCACCTATTGGGCCGATGGCTACGACTGGCGGGCGCGCGAGGCAAAGCTCAACCGCTTCGAGCAATTCACCACCGAGATCGACGGGCTCGACATTCATTTTCTGCATGTGCGCTCGAAAGAAGCAAACGCACTGCCGCTGATCATCACCCATGGCTGGCCGGGCTCGATCGTCGAATTCCAGAAGGTGATCGCGCCGCTGGTCGATCCCGCCGCCCATGGCGGCAATCCCGCCGATGCGTTTCATGTCGTCTGTCCCTCGCTGCCGGGCTTCGGCTTCTCGGCCAAGCCCAAGGTCACCGGCTGGGGCGTCGACCGCATCGCCGCGACCTGGGCGAAGCTGATGGACCGGCTCGGCTATGCGCGTTACGGCGCGCAAGGCGGCGACTGGGGCTCGGCGGTGACGACCTCGCTCGGCGCGCAAGATGCCGAGCACTGCGCCGGCATCCACATCACGCTCGCCTTCAACGCGGCGCCGAGGGTCGAGGGTGAACCGACGGCGGAGGAGAAGCGGGCGCTCGCCGGCCTCAAGCACTATGTCGATCTCGACTCCGGCTACTCCAAGCAGCAATCGACGCGCCCGCAGACGCTCGGCTATGGCCTCACGGATTCGCCGAGCGGGCAGGCGGCCTGGATTCTGGAGAAATTCTGGGCCTGGACCGATTGCAACGGGCACCCTGAGAACATCTTCAGCAAGGACGAGCTGCTCGACAACGTCATGCTGTACTGGGTGACGGAGACGGCGACCTCCTCGGCGCGGCTTTACTGGGAGAGCTTTGGCAAGCGCCGCACCACGCCTGTCGTCAAGGTGCCGACGGGCGTCGCGGTGTTCCCCAAGGAGATCATCACGCCGGTGCGGCGCTGGATGGAGCCGAACTTCCATGACATCACGCATTGGAGCGAGATGGAGAAGGGCGGCCATTTCGCCGCCTTCGAGCAACCGGAGCTGTTCGTGCGCGATGTCAGGAAGTTCTTTGCGACGTTGCGGTGAAGTGTCCCCTCAAACGTCATGCCCGGGCTTGTCCCGGGCATCCACGGCCTTAGACTAGCAGTGAAGCAAGAAGAACGTGGATGGCCGGGACGAGCGCGGCCATGACACCGAGACTGGAATCGCCGGGCCATGCTGACCGAAGCCGCAACCTACGACGAACTCTATCGCAACTTCCGCTGGGACATCCCGGCGCGCTTTAACATGGCGGAAGCATGCTGCGATCGGCATGCCGACGGCACCGGCCGGCTCGCGCTGATCTATGTCGACGAGAACGGCGCCACCACGCGGACCTCCTTCGACGAGGTCGCGGACATGTCGCGCCGCTTCGCCAACGTGCTGAAGGCGGATGGGCTTTCGCGCGGCGACCGAGTCGCGGTGTTCCTGTCGCAATCGCTGGAGCTGCCGATCGCGCATATGGCGGCGTTCCGCTCGGGCCTGGTCTCGATCCCGCTGTTCGCACTGTTCGGCGAGGACGCGCTGGAATTCCGCCTGTCGAATTCACAGGCGAAGGCAATCATCACCGATGAGGCCGGCTGGGAGAAGCTCACGAAGATCCGCGAGCGGCTGCCCTATTTGCAGGACATCTATATCACGAGCGGCGCAGTCCACGCCGGCGCAAAGCCATTCTGGCCGGCGATCGAAACCGCGTCCGAGGACTTTGCGACCGTCGACACCGCCGCCGACGATCCCGCGCTGATCATCTACACCTCGGGCACGACGGGAAATCCAAAAGGCGCGCTGCATGCGCACCGCGTCGTGCTCGGCCATCTCCCCAACGTCGAGATGTGTCACAACTTCCTGCCGCGCCCCGGCGATCTCATGTGGACACCGGCGGACTGGGCCTGGATCGGCGGCCTCGTCAACGGCCTGCTCGCATTCTGGTATCACGGCATCCCCCTGGTCGGGCATCGCGCGCGAAAGTTCGAGCCGCAAGCGGCGATGCAGATGATGGCCGACCTTGGCGTCCGCAACGTCTTCCTGCCGCCGACCGCGCTCAAGCTGATGCGGCAGGCCGGGGTGAAGCATCCGGGCGTCAAGCTCCGCAGCATCTTCACCGGCGGAGAATCGCTCGGCGGCGAGCTGCTCGGCTGGGTGCGCGAGACTTTTGGTATCGACGCCCATGAGGTGTTCGGCCAGACCGAGTGCAATCTCGTGATCGGCAGCAACTCCAACCTGTTTCCAATCCGCCCCGGCGCGATGGGCAAGGCGACGCCGGGCTTCGACGTCCGCATCGTCGACGACAAGGGAGAGGAGATGCCGCGCGGCCAGCGCGGTATCATCGGCGTGCGCCAGCCATGCCCCGTCACCATGCTCGAATACTGGCGCAATCCGGAGGCGACGGCGAAGAAATATGCCGGCGAATTCCTGCTCACCGGCGATCTCGGCGTGCAGGACGAGGACGGCTATTTCTGGTATGTCAGCCGCGAGGACGACGTCATCACCACCGCCGGCTATCGCGTCGGTCCGTCCGAGATCGAGCATACGCTGATGAAGCACCCGTCGGTGGCGATGGCCGCGGTGGTCGGCATCCCCGATCCGATCCGCACCGAATCGATCAAGGCCTGGATCGTGCTGCGCCCGGGCTTCACCGGCACCGACGCGCTGGCACGCGAGATCCAGGAGTTCGTCAAGGTGCAGCTCGCCGCGCATGAATATCCGCGCTTCGTCGAGTTCGCCGAAACGCTGCCGATGACGGCGACCGGCAAGGTGCTGCGGCGCGAGCTGCGGGCCAAGGGCTGACTTCTTACAAGGGCTGACTTCCGACGATGGCCAAGACGTCTCAAGCCGCGGGGCTTCACCGCGCCTCGCTCGACAAGCTGCACGATCTCGATGCGGCGCTGGAGCTCATGTATTACGGCTGGCGTGGCATGACGCTGGAGGCCGACGAATATCTTGCGAAGCAGGGCCTGTCGCGTCCGCACCATCGCATTCTCTACGTGGTGGCACGCCGGCCCGATATCGCGATCGGCTCGCTGCTCGAGGTCCTCGGCATTTCCAAGCAGGCCTTGAGCCGGCCGCTCAATCTGCTGCTGGAACGCAAGCTCCTGACGTCGAAGCGCTCGCCCGAGCAGCATCGCTCCAAGCTGCTGCGTCTGACGGCCGCCGGGCAGCGCATCGAGCAACGGGCCTCGGACCACGAGCGCAGGGTCTTGCGCGAGGCGTTCGATCGCGTCGGCGCATCTGGGGCGGCGGCATGGATGGCGGTCATGGAGACGATCGCCGACACCAACTGACGACTCTTCAAGTCAATGTAGTTGACATGAGAAGCGGGCTTTGCCACTGTCGTGGCAACGAGCCGGGGAGGGCCCGTGTCATGAGCGGACAGGTTCCATGAGCGCGCATAAAATGGATCGCGCGGCCGCCGAGCGCTTTGTTGCGGCATGGTGCTCGAGCTGGTGCAAGGTCGATATCGACGCGGTCGTGGCGCATTTTGCCGAGAACGCGCAGATGCGCAGCCCTCTGGCGCTGACGCTGACCGGTTCTCCCGTCGTCGCCGGCATCGAGAATATCCGCGCCTATTGGCGGAAAGCCTATGGCCACATCGAAAGCGCGGACCTGAAGATCCTGAGCTGGAGCTGGGATGACACCATCGCGCGACTGACGGTGTGGTGGCAGCTGGGCGACACGCGCGCCAGCGAGTTCATGGATTTTGACGAAACGGGGCGCGTCGTGCGCAGCGAAGCCTTTTACGGAAAATGACCATGCGCCTTTCGGATATCGTCCTGCTCCTCAACGCGCTGTGGTTCGGCGGCGCCTTCATCCAGTTCAGCATTGCGCAAGCCAACACGCTGAAGATCTTGCTGCCGCGGGAAGAGCGCAGCAATCCGATCGCGCCGACCCTGGCGGCCAGCGTTGCGTTCCTGGGCGGAATGAACCTGCCGATCGGGCTGTTGTCGTTCTATCTCCTGGTCGCGCGTCCGCCCTTCTTCCAGCCGGTCGAGGCGCAGCTGGTGCTGTTCCTGTTCTTTGCCGCCTGCCATTTCAGCCAATTCGCCTACAATCTTCCGGTGCTGATGCGCGGAGGCCGCGTCGGCGTGGCTTACTGGCCCGTGCTGAAGGGCCCGATGCTGAGGATCTTCGTCATTGACGCAGGTCTGTTCGCGGCCAATCTCGCAGTGGCGCTTGTGCTCGTGTCCCGATCCTGACTACCGCGATGTCGACGCCAGGGCGGAGCGCAGCATCGCCGCAAGATCCTTTCGCCGGAACGGCTTGGTCAGAATGCGGGCTTCGCCGGCCCCGTCCGGCGTCTTGACGGGAGTCTGGCTGTAGCCCGAGGTGAAGAGCACCTTGAGATCAGGCCGCAGCTCGGTTGCTTGCTTCGCAAGCTCCGGCCCGAACATACCGCCGGGCATCACGACGTCGGTGAACAGCAGCTGGATGTCCCCGGGCTGGCGCAACACCTCCAGCGCTGCGGGCCCGTTCGACGTCGCGACGACCCGGTAGCCCAGCGTTCTGAGCTCGCTCTCGACATAGGCCCGCACCATGTCGTCGTCTTCGACGAGGAGAATGGTTTCGTGTCCCGCTTGTGTGACGGTCGCCTCCGCGGGGCGCAGGTCCTCGCCCGGCGGTGTTGCGAGACGGGGAAAGAACAGCCTGATGACACTGCCTCGTCCCGGTTCGGACTGCATCTGCACAAGGCCGCCGGACTGTCGTGCAAATCCGTAGACCATGCTCAGGCCGAGCCCGGTCCCCTTGCCGACTTCCTTGGTTGTGAAGAACGGCTCGAACGCGCGGCTCGCGACTTCGGAGGTCATGCCGCTGCCGGTATCCGTCACGGCCACCATGACGTAGTCGCCGGGTCGCGGCTCGCCGTTGACGTCGAGGTCGGATTCACCGAGCGAGCTGTTATGGACCTCGACCGTCAGCTTGCCGCCCTCCGGCATCGCATCGCGCGCGTTGAGCACGAGGTTGAGCAGGGCCGTGGTCAGCTGGCCGGGATCGACGCTGGCCGGCCATAAATCCTGTTCGAACGCGAAGCGGCACTCGATGTGCTCGCCCAGCGTCCGACGCAGAAGCTGCTCCATGCCGAGCACCTTCTCGGCGATGTCGATCTCTCTCGGCCGCAGGGGCTGCTTTCGCGCGAAGGCGAGCAGGCTCCGTGTCAGGTCAGAACCGCGCTCGGCGGCGGTCGCGATGTCGCCGGCGATTCGGTGCAATTCCTTGTTTCCCGCCAACTGGTCGGCGAGATGCTCCGAGTTACCGAGAATGACGGTCAAGAGATTGTTGAAATCATGCGCCACGCCGCCGGTGAGCTGGCCCATGGCTTCCATCTTCTGGGATTGGCTGAGCTTCTGGTTGAGATCCGCGATCGCGGCGCGCTGCTGTTCGAGCGATTCGGCGGTGCCGTTGAGCAGGGTCATCAATCCGCCGAGCTCGCCGCCCGGATGGGGCTCCGGGATGCGCGCGCTGAGATCGCCGCGTCCGAGCCTCTTCGCCATGGTGGCGAGCCGCCCGACCTGGCGGCCGATGCTCACGGTCGTGAGGATCCATAAGCCGGCGAGGAGCAGCAGCAAGGCCACCGCGAGAATCGCCATATCCTCGTAAAGCCGGCGGTTCGCCGCCGCGACCAGTCCGTCCTTGGAGCGTCCGACCATGATGGTGAGGCCGGCCTTGCGGATCGAGGGCGAGCGGGCGACGCCCCAGATCTGCGTGCGGCCCCCGCGGTCGGTGACTTCCCGAAATGGCTCGCCATCGGGCGCTGCGGCAAAGCGGAACAGATCGGAGCCCGCAATGGACCCGCCGACGGGCTCGCTCCAGCCGCCGCCCTTGGGGGCGACCAGGACCGTACCCTTGGCGTCGACGAGCAGGATGTCCTTCTCGGCGAGCAGCCGCTTATCGTGAAATTCCGCGAATTTGTTCAGGTTGAAGGACGCGAGCAGCACGAACTTCAGCGCGCCCGCCTCTGATCGCACGGGGTAGGCGATCTGGAGCACCGACAGTCCGGTGAGACGGCCGAACACCGGCTCCACCGCGACGACGCCCTGAAGCCCCTTGACCTGTTTGAAATAGCCGCGGTCGTTCAGGTCGAGCGTGCGGTTGGTCCGCAGCGAGTCACAGAACAGGCTGCCGTCGGGATCGATGGTCAGGATACCCGTGAACTGCGGATATTCTTCGCGGACATCTGACAGAAACGCCGAGCAGGCCGCCTTGTCGCGCGTGTCGAGGTCGCGGGCCCGGGCGAGCCCATAATGAAGCTGGGCGGTGCCCTGGATCTTCTCGTTCAGATCGCTGGCGATGTCGTCGGCGGAGGCGGCCAGATTGGCCAGCGCGGCGTCGATCTCGCTGGCCCGGTTCTGCACAAAGCGCAGCCCGACCAGGATCGCCGGCACGAGCATGGCGGCGATGACGAGGATCAGTAACCGGGTACGCAGGCTCATCGGTGGGGCGGTCCGCTCTCAGGCGTATCTGCTCGGAGGTACAATTTGCGGTACGATCGTCTCCCCAGTCCATAGCCATTGGCGCGAAAATCGCAACAATGGTCAAGGATTTCGCATCGCGAGCATTGTTGCGTCGCCGCTACTCCTCGCGCCGGCCGGCATCAAGTTGCGCCTCCGCACGGCGGCGCTAATATCGCAGCATATGCGCGACGAAAGATCGCGCCGATGTGTGGAGGGAGCTGATGTCCATCTCGGGCAAGGTCGATCCGGTGGTACGCCCCGTCGCGGCGACCGACATCGCCGAGGCGCTGGTCGAGGGTCTGCGTGATTTCCAGGCGTTGCCGTTCTACGGTCTCTGCTTCGGTGCGCTCTACGCCGCCGGGGGGATCGCCATCATGCTGTGCCTCACCGCCTTCGGCATGGTCTATCTCGTCTATCCCCTGGCGGCAGGCTTCGCGCTGATCGGGCCGTTCGTGGCGATCGGGCTCTATGAGGTCAGCCGCCGCCGCGAGCGCGGCGAGCCGGTCTCCTTCGGGGCGATCTGGTCGGCCGTGCGCTCGCGCAGCGAGATCGGCTGGATGGCGTTCGTCACGCTGTTCGTGTTCGTGATCTGGATGTACCAGGTGCGGCTCCTGATCGCGCTGCTGCTCGGCCTGCACGCGTCGTTCTCGAGCCTTCAGGAATTTATGACCGTGGTGCTGACGACCAATGAGGGCCTGCTGTTCCTCGGCATCGGCAATGCGGTTGGTGCCGTGCTGTCGCTGATCCTGTTCTCGCTGACCGTGGTGTCGTTTCCGCTGCTGCTCGACCGCGAGGTCGATTTCGTCACGGCGATGGTGACGAGCGTGCGCGCGGTGGTGACGAGCCCGCTGCCGATGATCACGTGGGCCGCCGTGATCGTGATGCTGCTGATCGTCTCGGCGCTGCCGTACTTTCTCGGGCTGATCGTGACACTGCCCGTGCTCGGTCATGCGACCTGGCACCTTTATCGGCGGCTGGTGGTGCCGGCGGCGTAAGAAGGGAGCCGGGCGCGACGGCGGCGAGCTATTCGCCGGTTGCCAAGCGGCGAACGCCGGATGAGGTCAGTTCGAGTTTGCCGAGCCGCCTGATCGCATAGCCCAGGTTGACCAGGCGTTCGCCGCGTCCTTGCGGAATTTCGTCTTGCGCCTTGCCCTTGCCGACCTCGGCCAGCGACGCGAATTCATCGGCGCTGAGCGCAGCGGTGCTGTCTGTCATCAGGCGACCTCGTCCGTCCATACCTTGAAATTGAGCAGTTTATTCGGACCGAAGGTCTGGGTGATCGGGACGTCTGCGGCGTCGCGTCCCTGTGCGATCAGCACGCGGCCAATCCGCGGCGTGTTGTTGCGCGGATCGAACATGTGCCAGCTCCCACCGATGAAAGCCTCGAACCAGGCCGCGAAATCTCCCGCAGGCCAGGGCTGCGGTGTGCCGATGTCGCTGAGGTAGCCGGTGCAATAACGCGCCGGGATGTTCATGCAACGGCAGAAAGCGACGGCGAGATGGGCGTAGTCGCGGCATACGCCCTTGCCTTCGTCGTAGGCTTCCCGGGCGGTCCTGGTCGCACGCGCGTGCTCATGCCCGAACGTGATGCGGCGATGAACAAAATCGCAGATGGCTTGGACCCGCGCCCAGCCCGGCGGGGTCTGCTCGAACAACTTCCACGCGATATCCGACAGGCGATCGGTCTCGCAGTAGCGACTACCGAGCAGATAGACGAGCGTGTCGGCCGGCAGCGCTTCGACGGCGTGCTGAATCGCGTTTGGAAACGCCGGGTCGGGCAGGCCGCTGTCGCCAACGACGCCATCGCCGGCAAGGCGGAAGGCGCCGGCCGGCGCTACGATGCGGCTGCACCAATTGCCGAAGAGGTCGCGATAGGGATTGATCGCCACCGAGGGGCTGGTGGTCAGCAGGTCGGGCACGATGACATCGGAGGCGCGCGTGAAGTGCGTGCCCAACACCATGATCATGGGCGTCGGCTGCGGGAATTCGTACAGCATCTCGTACCCGACGCGGAGCTTCATACGAAACACTTTCCCTTGGCTAAGCTCTCAACATGGCTACGAAGCGGTCGAACACAAGGCTTCGACCGCCTTATTCGCCCGCGAGCGGCATTTGGCGCTTCAAAAGCGCGGCGCGGGGCGAGAAAACGATAGCTAATTGCAGTGATTGCGCGCACGGTGCGCCAATGTCGGGCAGGCCGGTCGTCTCTGCGCACACAGGCCGCTACGACTCCAAGCGCGCGATTTGAACGGCTCATTTCTGGCGTCGGCGGAACCGATACGTCGTAACGACGACGACCATTGGCGTATTGCCCGTTCCAGCGGCTGGGCCGCGCGCGGCGGGCTCGTGCCGCTCGATGCCGGGAAGATTCCATCGCGGTCGATATGAGATCGAACGCCAACCGAAAGCACCTGATGCAAACGCTCTCCCCACGGCACGTCAAGGCAGACGAAGCGCTCCGGCTCGGCGTGGAGTCGGGCTGGTACGCGATCAAAGTCAGCGGGACCTTTGTCTCGGGGCCGCACGACTCTGAAGGGGAATGCCGTCGCAAGATCGACGAGATTCATCCGCCGCTGGTGAAGAAGAAACGATGAGGGCCCAGGTTCCGGCCGCTACGGCGTCTTGATCCCCATCGCCTTCAGCGCATCCAGCATCCGCTGCGGCGGGCCCATCTTCACCACCAGCGGCTTGCCGGTCTCGAGCACGCTCTTGAGACCGGACAGGATCGCCGGCCAGCCCTGCCGTCCGCCTTCGAGGATGTCGTCGCTAAGCGGCCGGTCGTGGCTTTCGCTCATCGTGAGCCGGACCGCATCGCCGACCTGCTCGATCTCGTAGGTGACGAGGGTCGGGCCGAGCTTCTCGATCAGCTCGGGCCAGTTCACGTTGAACGTGACCGACAGCTTTCGCGGCGGATCGTAGGCGAGAACCTCGCCGCTGATGTGCAACGCGCCATCGGGCGTGCGCACGGTGAACGCACCGCCAAGGCGCGGCTCGACCTCCACGGCATTGCCGAAGAAATATTGCTTGCTGAACTCGGCCGAGGTCAGCGCCTGCCACACCTTCTCCGGCGTCGAAGCGATGTAGATGGTGTAGACCGTGAGCGGCTTGAATTGATCGAGGTTCATTTTGCGTCGAATCCCTTGTTGAGCGCCGCGCGGGGAATGGCGAGCACCTTGCCTCTCTCCAGCAGGCTTTTGAGCCCGGACAGGATCGCCGGCCAGCCATTGGAGACGGCGCCGAGATATTTGCCGCCCTCGACGAAGCCGTCATGCAACACGGTCAAACGCACGAGCGCGCCGAACGGTTCGATGGTGAAGACGACGCGTGAGATCGGCTCGCCGCGCAGCTCTTCGAACTTCTGGTGCTTGAAGCTGTAGGACAGGCGGCGCGGCGGATCGGCCTCGAGGATCTCGCCGGAATCGGTGATCTCGCCGTCGAGCGTGAGCGCAAAGGGCGAGCCGGCCTTCCAGTCGGAGCGGACCTCGGCGCCGAACCAATATTGCCTGGTGAATTCGCTCGACGTCAGCGCCTCCCACAGCTTCTCCGCTGTGGTCTCGATATAGGTCACGTAGACGAACTCCGGCTTACTCATCGCGCTTCTCCAACTGGCGTTTCAACTCGCTGAGTGCGGCGAGCTTGCCGCGCTCGAATTTCTTGATCCAGCGTTCGCCGATCTGATGGATCGGCACCGGGTTGAGATAGTGCAGCTTCTCGCGGCCATGCCTGATGGTGGTGACCAGATTGGCCTCTTCCAGAATCGCAAGGTGTTTCGTGACGGCCTGGCGCGTCATCGCCAAGCCTTCGCAGAGCTCGTTCAGCGTCTGGCCGTTCCTCGCATGAAGCCTGTCGAGCAGCGACCGTCGTGACGCATCGGCGAGCGCTTTGAAGACCTCATCCATGGCGCCGATAATAGGCAACCAAATGGTTGCATGTCAAGCGCGCCGTCATTCCGGAAACCGCGTAGCGGTTATCCGGAATCTCGAGATTCTCAGGTGCGCAACCGCGCACCATAGTTCGCACTTTGTGCGCCCCGGAATGACCAGCCGCCGAAATCGTGTTTTGGTCGCGCGCAATCGGCCGTGCTAGCCTTTCAGCTCAGCCAGCACAGATTGGTTCCGGGAGGACATCGATGTTCCGCTGCGTCTTGATTGCTGCAAGCCTCGTCCTTTTCGCGTGCAGCTCTGCGGCCTACGCGCAAAAGCAGACCATCGGCGCGCCGCCTGAAGCGTCCAACATGAAGCTCGTCGGCAGCAACGATCTCCAGGCCCGCAGCGCCTATCAGCCGACCATCCATCATCAAGGCGATCGCTGGATCGCTTATATCGGCCATCACGGCGGCACCGATGACGTGCCCGCGCCTGTCAATCCGATAACGGGCAGGGCCGAGCCGAACGGAACCTCGATCGTCGACGTCACGGACCCCGCGCGTCCAAAATATCTGCGGCATTTGCCGGGGCAGGAGGGCAGGTACGAATCCGGCGGCGCGCAGATGGTGCGGGTCTGCGACGGCAAGGTGCTGCCAAAGGGCGATCCCAACGCGGTCTACATGCTGCGAACCTTCGGCGGCGAGGCGCACGAGATCTGGAACGTCACTGACCCCGCCAGCCCGGTGCTCATCACGCGCATTGGCGGCTTGAAGGACACGCACAAGAACTGGTGGGAATGCGACACCGGCATCGCCTATCTCGTCTCGGGCGCGCCGGACTGGCGCACGCGGCGCATGACGCAGATCTACGATCTCTCCGATCCCGAGCATCCGCAGAAGATCCGCGACTTCGGTCTGCCCGGTCAGGAGCCCGGTTCGACCGGCGCGGTGCCGACCGAATTGCACGGGCCGATCTCGACCGGGCCCGATGGCAACCGCGTCTATTTCGGTTACGGCACCAACAAGGGCGGCATTCTGCAGATCGTCGATCGCGACAAGCTCCTGAACGGGGCCAAGGAGCCGACGCCGGACAATCTGCGCTATCCCGAGATTGCGAGCATGCCGATGTCCGCCTTCAACGGCGCGCACACGACGTTTCCGATGCTCGACATGCCGATCGCCGAATTCGCCGAGGACAAGGACGGCAAGACCCGCGACATCGTCATGATCGTCGACGAGGCGATCCTGAACGAATGCGGCGAGGCGCGTCAGATGGTGTGGTTCGCCGACGTCACCACCGAGACGCGGCCGATGATGATCTCGAGCTACACCGTGCCGGAGGCGAGCGGGCAGTTCTGCCAGCGCGGCGGGCGGTTCGGCTCACATTCCTCGAACGAAAGCATGGCGCCGGTCTATTACAAGAAGATGGCCTTCATCGCCTTCTTCAATGCCGGCGTGCGCGCGCTCGACATCCGTGATCCCTATCACCCGAAGGAGGTCGGCTATTTCATCCCGTCGATCACGCAGGCAACCGACAAACGCTGCATCCCGATCGAGGGCGGCGAACGCTGCAAGGTCGCGATCCAGACCAACAATGTCGAGACCGACGACCGCGGCTACATCTACATCGTCGACCGCGCTAATACGGGCCTGCATATCCTGGAGCTGACTGGACCCGCGCGCGCGGTCGCCGGCCTGCCGAAGAACTGACGATGCGGCGCGGGGCGGTGAGGTGCGGGCATGGAACGCGAGGAGCGCATGATCTCCCCCACATTCTCTGCCGGCATCACCCGCCTTCGCGGGGGATGACACCGGTCGTTGAGCGCACACCTTGCGCTCATCTCACTTCCCTCTCCGCCCGTCACATGCATTAATACCCGCCAGCCGCAACCAGCCGAGTCCTCCCCATGATGTCCATGCAAGCCTATTTCGCCTTCGTCGCCGCCTGCATTGCGCTGGCGCTGCTGCCGGGGCCGATCGTCACCCTCGTGATCGCCAACGGCCTGCGCCACGGCACGCGTGCCGCGCTCACCAACGTGGCCGGCGCGCAAGCGGGCCTTGCCATCGTCATCGGCATCGTCGCGATCGGCCTGACCTCGCTGATGGCGACCATGGGCTACTGGTTCGACTGGGTGCGCTTTGCCGGCGCCGCCTATCTGGTCTGGCTCGGCATCAAGCTGATCTGGGCGCCGGTCGAGGGCGTCAATGTCGACGAGCCGCCGGCGCCGCCGCGCGGCGGCTTCTTCCTGCAGGGCTTTCTGGTGCTGCTGTCGAACCCGAAGGTGCTGGTGTTCTTCGGCGCCTTCATCCCGCAGTTCATGGACATGAACCAGCCGCACTTTCCGCAGGTCGCGCTTCTGGGCGCAACCTTCATGGTCACCGCCGTGGTGACCGATGCGCTCTACGCCATCGCCGCAGGCCGCGCGCGAAAATTCTTCTCGGCCCGCCGCACCCGGATGATGTCGCGCATCTCCGGCGGCTTCATGATCGGCGGCGGCATCTGGCTGGCGCTGACCAGGGCGAAATAACCTCGCTTCGGGCCCGTCCGGCTTGAACCCTTCGCGGCGGCAATGCGTCCAATCGGGCATTGCCGCTGACGAAGGATTTTGCCGTGCCCGATCTGCCCTGGTTCGTCTATGCGATGCTGCTCGCGCCGCTCGGGCTGATATTGATCGCCGCCGCTGTGAAGACTTGGCAGGTGCGCGAGGCGCGCAACTGGCCGCAAGCGCCGGGCAAGGTCGTCACCTCGGTTGCTGAGGTGCGCGAGATCAGGGTCTCCGATAGCGACCGCGAGGACGGCTATCGCCTCGAGAAACGCAATTTTGCGAACGTGACTTACGAATATGCGGTCGGCGGCCGCAAGCTGCGATGTAACCGCATCTCGATCGGCGAGGATCTCGGCAATTTCGAGGTGGCCGAGAAGCTGGCAAAGTATCCCGCCGGCAGCATCGTCACCGTCTATTACAATCCACGCCATCCCGATCAGGCCGTGTTGGAGCGCGACCTGCCCAAGGGTCTGTGGGGCTGCCTCGGCATCGGCACGGCGATCGTGCTTGGCATCGTGTTCGGCTCGGCGTTCGGTCTCAACCAGACTTATGCATATCTCGCGCACCACATCGCCCGGCCTGATCTTGCGGGTCTCGCCGTCGGCCTCGGCGCGTTCGGCGTCGTTATCGCGCTGATGGGGTATGGGGTGCGACGCCAGGCCTCGATGGCGACACGCTGGCCGGTGGTGCGGGGCACGATCAAGCTGTCGGCACTCGAGCATTATTACGAGGCCAGCGAGCCGGGCGAGCGCCGCGGCACCGAGATGTTCGGCAAGCGCGTGACGTACACCTATCGCTATCAGAACGTCAGCTACACCAATGAATGCGCGCGCGTTGCGGCCGGGACGTCCGATGCGATGCTGAAGAAGCTCATGGCGCGCTACCAGGACGGCGCAACGGTCGAGGTGCGCGTCAATCCCGACAATCCGGCCGAGGCAACGATCGATGCAAACGGCGCCGGCCGCATCACCTGGCTGCTGTGGGGTATCGCGGGCATTTTCGCCGCGCTGGCGCTGTTCGTCGCCACGCGCGGCGGCTAATCCGCCAACAGCTCCACTTCGATCTCGGCAAAAATCCTTGCCAGCCGCCCGGCCCATTGCTGCTGGCCCGTGTGGTCGGCGATCAGATCCTGCCGGATCTCGATGCCGGTGTTGACGAGGCCGCGCCCTTCGCCGTGGACGGGGATGGTGTAGTCGGTGAGATCGCTGACCGCATAGGGCTCGTTGTCGCCGACGACGAGGTCGCCTTGCTCGCGCAGATGCTTCAGCAGCAGGTGCGGCAGCACGGTGTCGCGGTTGTAGAGCGCGCCGATGTGCCAGGGCCGCGCGACGCCGGCGTAAACAGGCGTGAAGCTGTGCAGCGACACCAGCACCGTCGGTCGCTTGTCCTGCAGGCGGGCGTCGATCGCGGCATCGATGCGATCATGATAGGGCTCGAAGATCTCGCGCCGCCGCGCCTCGCGCTCTCCTTCCGAAATCCCCTCGTTGCGCGGGATCGCGGTCGCCTCGGAGATCACGGGGATCGAGCTCACGGCGGCAGGCGGGCGGTTGCAGTCGATCACCAGCCGCGAATAGCGCTGCGCGATCAGATGCGCATCGAGCATCTTGGCGAGCCGATCGGCGACGCCGGCAATGCCGATGTCCCAGCCGATGTGCCTGACAAGCTCGCTTTCCTCGACGCCGAGGTCGCCGAGCGCGCGCGGCAAGATCCGTCCGTAATGATCCGAGGTGAGCAGGAAGGGCGATGTTCCTTCCGCATTCACCTCATGCACGGGCGGACTATCGCCCTCGCCGAGCAGTTGATCGGCCGTCTCGGCTATGTGCAGGTCCATCCTGATTGCCTATGAAACGATTACGTGTCTAAACGGAGTAACGATATTGCACCGATGTCGCAACGTTAGAACAGCATGACCTCCGATCGCCTTTTCGTCTACGGCACCTTGATGCGCGGCTTCGACCATCCGATGGCGCGGCTGCTTGCGGGCCACGCAGATTTCCTGGGTGAAGCGACCTGCCGCGGCCGCCTCGTCCTGGTGAAGCATTATCCGGGATTGCTGCTGTCGGAGGCAGCCTCCGACATCGTTCATGGCGAGCTGTTTCACCTGCGCGTGCCCGACGAATTGCTCGGCGAGCTCGACATGTATGAAGCCTGCGGCGAGGGTTTTCCGGAGCCGACCGAATATCTGCGCCGGCTGATCGACGTGACGCTGCCTGATGGCACCACGGAGAAGGCCTGGACCTACATCTACAACTGGCCCGTCGCCGGTCTGCCGCGCATCGAGTCCGGGCGGTTTCTCGATCATTAAGCCGACAGCACTTCCTTCACCACGCGTACGTCGACCTCGCGCTCGACGTAACTCCATTCCTCTGTCTGCCTCAGCATCGCCACCAGTTCCTCGAACAGCGAGGCGTGTGCGGGAGCGAATTCGAACCAGGTCAGGAAATCGAAGGGCTCGCCGAGGTCGCGGCAGTGATAGAGTTGCCGCGCGATCGCGGGCAGGAAACGAAGACTGCTCGCGATGTGGTGCGATTTGTCCTCGAAAATCGCCCGGCGCTCTTCCTGGGTCAGCTCCCACCAGGCCTGCGATTTGCGGATCGGGATCAGCGCCGCGCTGGTTGCTTCCACCCGGCCGAGCCCGGCCTGCACGGAAGTGAGTTGCTCCTTCTCGGGCCGCTCGGTGTAGCGCAAGCTGCTTGGGGCGCCGACCAGCCGCCACGCATTGCGCGAGGGCACCAGCGGCAATGAGACGGCCTCGCTGTCGGTCACCGACAGCGCCGGCATGAAGGGCAGGGGCTCGCCCGTCACTGATGAAATCGAGGTGACGCGCCAACCCCCGCTGTGGCCGCCTCGAAACGTCCTGAACATGGCCTATGGAAGCGCGGAACCGGACGCGGTTCAAGCTTTCCGTCGAAACTTTCGCCTGTGAATAGCCGGGAGAAGCCACACATGCTTCGTATTTCCCGGGGCCGTCCCTATATGCCTATCCGGTTGGCCATAACGCCCGACTCAGCCCAGAAATCAGCATAATGCGCTTCACGCCCCAATTCCTCGACGAGCTTCGTGCCCGGCTTTCGGTCTCCGAAGTCGTGGGCAAGCGCGTCAAGCTGAAGAAGGCCGGGCGGGAGTGGAAGGGGCTGTCGCCGTTCCAGCAGGAGAAGACGCCGTCCTTCTACGTCAACGACCAGAAGGGTTTTTACCACGACTTCTCCTCCGGCAAGCACGGCGACATCATCAGCTTCGTGATGGAGACCGACGGCCTGCCGTTCGCGGAAGCCGTCGAGCGGCTCGCCAGCATGGCCGGCCTGGCGCTGCCGGCGGTGACGCCGGATGCGGCGCGGCAGGAGCAGCGCCGCCGTACGCTGCATGACGTCATGGATCTCGCCGCGACCTATTTCGCGGAGACGCTGGCCTCGCGCGTCGGCGCCAAGGCGCGCGGCTATCTCGCCGACCGTGCGATCTCGCCGGCGACGCAGTTGCAGTTCCGCCTCGGCTACGCCTCGCCCGATCGCTTCGCGCTGAAGGAGCATCTCGGCAAGCTCGGCGTTTCCGTTGACGACATGGTCGAGACCGGCCTGCTGGTGGCCGGCAACGACATCCCCGTTCCTTACGACCGCTTCCGTGATCGCGTGATGTTCCCGATCACGGATCTGCGCGGCCGCGTCATCGCTTTCGGCGGGCGCGCGCTGGAGAAGGACGTTCCGGCAAAGTACCTGAATTCGCCGGAGACGCCGCTCTTCCACAAGGGCGACAATCTCTACAACCACCAGACCGCGCGCAAAGCCACCCATGACGGCAGCGCGCTGGTCGTGGTCGAAGGCTATGTCGACGTCATCGCCATGGTCACCGCGGGCTTTGCGGGCGCGGTTGCGCCGCTCGGCACCGCGCTCACCGAAAGCCAGCTCGCGCTGCTCTGGAAGATGGCGGACGAGCCGATCCTCTGCTTCGACGGCGACCGCGCCGGCCAGAAGGCGGCTTATCGCGCTGCAGACCTTGCCTTGCCCTTCCTCGCACCCGGAAAGAGTCTTCGTTTCGCGCTGTTGCCGGAGGGGCAGGACCCCGACGATCTCGCGCGCTCCGGCGGTCGCGGCGCCATCGAGGAAGTCATCGCGGCGGCGAAGCCGCTCGCCGAGATGATCTGGTCGCGCGAGCTCGAAGGCGGCAATTTCGCCACCCCCGAGCGCCGCGCCGCGCTGGAGGCGCGCATCAAGGAGCTCACCAACGGCATCCGCGACGAGGTGGTGCGGCGCTATTATCGCGACGAATTCGTCGAGCGGCTGCAGCGCGCCTTTGCCCCCGAGGGTGGACGCGGCGGCTTTGGTGGCCGGGGCAATTTCCGCCAGGGTGGCGGCGGCCGCCAATTCCAGCCCCGCGCTGCGGGAGGTGCGAATCGATTCGGTGGACAAGGATATGGTGGAGGGCGCCGCGGCGCGCCCGGCCCCACCCTGTTACCCTCCGGCCCCTATCAGGCGGCGAGCCCGCAGCTGGCGGCCAGCCCGATCATGAAGGGCCAGCGCAGCGCGATCTCCCGCCGGGAGGCCCTGATCCTGCAAAGCCTGATCAACCATCCCTGGCTGCTGCACGACCACCTCGAGGAGGTCGCCGCCCTGGAGTTGGCCCATCCCGAGGCCCACAAGCTCAGGGCCGGCATCATCGCCGCCTTTGCCAACGACCACCACCACTCCCCGGACCCCGGCGAGCAGGCCGAAAAGATGCGCGGCGATCTCGCCAAGGGCGGATTTTCGCAAGTCCTTCAAAGGGTTGAGAACGGCATCACCACTGCGGCAGTGTGGGGCGCCCGCGCCGGCGCCGCCCCCGACGACGTTCTCTCCACCTGGCACCAGCTGGTTGCCTTGCATCGGCAATACCATTCACTACTTAGAGAGTTGAAGGACGCCGAGCTGGCCTTGGGGGAGGACCCCAGCGAGGCCAATTTGGCGTGGCTGCGTGACGTCAAGGCCCGTCTGGCCGAGGTCGACGGCACCGAGGCCCTGATCGAGGGTTTTGGCGAGCTGTCGGGCCGGTTCCAGAAGAGTGTGTGATGAAAGAATCATGCGGACGGCCGGAGCCGGAACCGCTAAAAGACTCGCCAAATCCAAGGTTTGGCGGCAAAAACAGGGTTAATCGAGGCTTAACGGTCTTGTAGCACTTTGGCCACCAGGCGGCCGCAGGCAGAACAGACGCGTCAGGAATGAATCCGCGCATTGCTGTTGGCACTGCACCTGCATCCGCTGCGACAAAGAGGCTGACGAAGCGTTAGGCATTTCCGGCGAGAGAGAGTTGGGGGTGGCGAGAGACATGTGCGCCGCCCTTTCCGTGTCGAGAGCTGCCGAAGCGAGAGCGTCGGGCAACAGGTTCATGTGAATTCAGGCAGACGCGGCGAGCCGACTGCATTGAAGCGCGTTTAGGAGCAATGGATGGCCACCAAGGCAAAGACGCTGCAGGCGAAGGACAAGGAAAAAGACGACAAGGCAGCGGACGCGCCGGAAAAGGATTCCCAGGACGCGCCCTCGCCCTTGCTCGACCTGTCCGACGCCGCCGTAAAGAAGATGATCAAGCAGGCCAAGAAGCGCGGCTTCGTGACCTTCGATCAGCTCAACGAAGTCTTGCCGTCCGACCAGACCTCGCCCGAACAGATCGAGGACATCATGTCGATGCTCTCCGACATGGGCATCAACGTCACCGAAGCCGACGATAGCGAAGGCGAGGACGACAAGGACGAGGGCGGCGAGGACGAGACCGACAACGAGCTCGTCGAGGTCACCCAGAAGGCCGTCACCGAGGTCAAGAAGAGCGAGCCGGGCGAGCGCACCGACGATCCCGTGCGCATGTATCTGCGCGAGATGGGCACGGTCGAGCTCTTGTCCCGCGAAGGCGAAATCGCCATCGCCAAGCGCATCGAGGCCGGCCGCGAGGCGATGATCGCAGGCCTCTGCGAAAGCCCGCTGACCTTCCAGGCCATCATCATCTGGCGCGACGAGCTCAACGAAGGCAAGATCTTCCTCCGCGACATCATCGATCTCGAAGCCACCTATGCCGGCCCCGACGCCAAGGCCGGCATGAACAATGCGATGATCGCAGGTCCTACCGGCGAGAACGGCGAAGCGCCCGCCGAGGGCCAGGCCGCCGCCGCGACCGGCGCTCCCGCGCATGTCGCTCCGCCCGCCGCGCCGCCGTCGCCGACCCCGTTCCGGGCCGCACCTGCGCCGGGCGGCGCCGAGGCCGGCGAGGAGAAGGATCCGGGCGAGGCCGCGGCCGAGTCCGACATGGACGACGACGAGTTCGAGAACCAGATGTCGCTCGCGGCCATCGAGGCCGAGCTCAAGCCGAAGGTGGTCGAGATCTTCGACAAGATCGCCGACAGCTACAAGAAGCTGCGCAAGCTTCAGGAGCAGGACATCCAGAACCAGCTTCAGAACGAGTCGCTCTCGCCGCACCAGGAGCGCAAGTACAAGAAGCTGAAGGACGAGATCATCGTCGAGGTGAAGTCGCTGCGCCTCAACCAGGCGCGTATCGATTCACTCGTCGAGCAGCTCTACGACATCAACAAGCGCCTCGTCTCGCACGAGGGCCGCCTGATGCGCCTTGCCGACAGCCACGGCGTCGCGCGCGAAGACTTTTTGCGCAACTACACCGGCTCGGAGCTCGATCCGCGCTGGCTCAACCGCGTCTCGAAGCTGTCGGCCAAGGGCTGGAAGAACTTCGTCCATCACGAGAAGGACCGCATCAAGGACCTCCGTCACGAGGTGCATCAGCTTGCTGCGCTGACCGGCCTCGAGATCGTCGAGTTCCGCAAGATCGTGCACTCCGTGCAGAAGGGCGAGCGCGAAGCCCGCCAGGCCAAGAAGGAGATGGTGGAAGCCAACCTCCGTCTCGTGATCTCGATTGCGAAGAAGTACACCAACCGCGGCCTGCAATTCCTCGACCTGATCCAGGAAGGCAACATCGGCCTGATGAAGGCGGTGGACAAGTTCGAGTACCGCCGCGGCTACAAGTTCTCGACCTACGCGACGTGGTGGATCCGGCAGGCGATCACCCGCTCGATCGCCGACCAGGCCCGCACCATCCGCATCCCCGTGCACATGATCGAGACGATCAACAAGATCGTGCGCACGTCCCGCCAGATGCTCAACGAGATCGGCCGCGAGCCGACCCCGGAAGAGCTGGCCGAAAAGCTCGGCATGCCCCTCGAGAAGGTGCGAAAAGTCCTCAAGATCGCCAAGGAGCCGCTGTCGCTGGAGACGCCGGTCGGTGACGAAGAGGATTCACATCTCGGCGATTTCATCGAGGACAAGAACGCGATCCTCCCCATCGACGCCGCGATCCAGTCCAATTTGCGCGAGACCACCACGCGCGTCTTGGCCTCGCTCACCCCGCGCGAAGAGCGCGTCCTGCGCATGCGCTTCGGCATCGGCATGAACACCGACCACACGCTGGAAGAAGTCGGCCAGCAGTTCTCGGTGACGAGAGAGCGTATTCGTCAGATCGAAGCCAAGGCGCTGCGGAAGCTGAAGCATCCGTCGCGGTCAAGGAAGCTGCGGAGCTTCTTGGATAATTGATCGGAATTGGTTTGGCTCAAACCATTACTAGAGCGGCGGGCGAAAGCCCGCCGTTTTTCTGTTTGGACAGAGAGTTTCCCTTGCTCGTACTAAGCGAGAAGTTCGCTATTCGTTTCGTCAAAATCAACGTGACTCATGCCAAGGAATTTTCGTTGTTCAGCGGTTAGACGAGAAAGAGCCGTTTCTCCGAAAAGATCGAGAAAAATATCACCAATTATCTTTCGCGATGCCCCGCGAAGCGCGGAATCGAGCGAGACGAAGTTGTAGGCACCCTTGTAAATCGAGAAGTATGAGGAAATCGAATCCCAAACGTCGATGACCGTTTCTTGAAAATTGCTGTCGGCCTTCATACGGGCGTGCATGGTGTATTCTTCCTCTAATCTGCGCACGATCTTTCGGATTTGTTTGGTGGCAACTCGCCAAACAGCCTCCTTGTTGTCTCCAACTCTAACAATTTCCCTGCCAAGGAAATCGATTGGATCGTCAGGACCGAGAAGCTGCGTCTTGGACAAATCGCTTATGCCTGGGATCGACAAACTGATGCGAGCTAGAGCGTCGCTAAGCATCCTGTGCCCTTTTTGAGCTTCTTCCTTAGTTTCAAAGAACGCCGCTATGTCGTCCGCGTAGCGGACCATCTTCACGCCAAGATGCTCCATGCGGCTGTCAAATTCAGAAAGCACAAGGTTGGCTAAGATCGGCGACAAGGGCATTCCTTGTCGTACGCCGTGCCCCAGTTGTATGCCGTGTTTTGAAATCTTGGAGCGATTCCAGATTGTGGGCTTCACCTCGCAATCAATTATCTTAGAAATTATGGGAACGAGACTGTGGTTGCCGAGCGCTTTGCTGACGCGGGCTTTGAGATATTGACGCGGTATTCTGTCAAAGAATGACTCGATATCAGTCTTGAGACACCAATCATAAGATTGCCGATAACCGACAGTCGCTTTGATGGCGGCTTCTGTGCCCAAGTCTCGTAGGAAGCCAAACGACGACGAGTTGTAAATCGGGAATTTTCGATTCTTATCGAGATAAATTATGATTGCTCGCTGGACGAGGCGATCGCACACCGTCGGGATGCATATCATCCTCTCTTTGTCCGAATTAGGCTTCGGAATAAAAACAGCCTTGAGCTGCGATGGCCCGTAGTGGCCTTGCTGTAATCTGCGAGCGAGTACGGAGAGATTGTTGTCCAGATTTGCAGCGAATGCTGATGCGGTTATGTTGTCGACTCCTGGTCGACCCGCACTCGGCGAGGAATCTCGAGAATCGTTCCAAGCCAATCGCAGCTTTGATTTCGAAAGTATCCTTGTTGGTTTCGGCGTCATGCCGTTCGCACAAGCTCAGGATCGAGGACTTTGGTGCACCTAAGCTTGCTAGAACTGGCGCCACCAGATGGTCAAAGACGCATCTGCTGGGTCTTGGAGCTTTGCAGCTGCCACGCTTGCGCGCGACACGCTCGGCTCGTGACAGATCACCGTCGTCTGGTCAATCGCGACGGCGAAGCCGCCACCAGACCCCGTGATCAAGTTGTTCGCCAGGTAGGCTCCCGCAAGCAGCGAAAGAACAAACCATGAACGAACGGTATCGACGCACCGTCCCCGCCCCTTCGGCGCTCCGTCACAATTATCAATAGTCCGCCTCTTAACGTTACGCACCACGGACATTGACACCTCCGTTGTTCTGCCGCGCCACCAGATGGTCAAAGACGCATCTGCTGGGTCTTGGAGCTTTGCAGCTGCCACGCTTGCGCGCGACACGCTCGGCTCTTGACAGATCACCGTCGTGAGGCCGCTTTCGGAAAAGAAGCGATTGCCAACAGCAACAACCTAAGAATGGATGACGAGTCGCGCAAGAGTTGAAGGGCGGCGCAAATAAAATTAGCTGAGATATCCGACCTATTCACAAGCCGGCGGCAACACTGAGCGTCGCTGATGGTGTTTGAAATCATGGTTCTTGAAGGGTATCGAGATGCGGCCATGTAGCTCTTTGACGACCGCGATATTCCTTCTTCACGCCAACTATCTGCTCTCGATTCTGACAAAAAAGACGTATCGTATTTAGCTAACGAGGCGTGCGATCGACGATCGCCACGATCGGCGTCTATACTTCGACGATGCCGGCCCACCTCACCGTCTACTACAACACCCGCTGCCCCGTCTGTGACGCCGGCATCGACTGGCAGCGCAACAAGCTGCTGGCGCTGGTGCGCGCGGGGACGGTCGAGTTCAGGGACATCAACGAGCAGCCCGATGCGCTGGCGCAGTTTGGTGCCTCGCTCGACGACATCAGACGCCGCCTGCATGCGACCGATGAGGCCGGCCGGCTCATCGTCGGTGCGGATGTCGCGATCGCGCTGTGGAGGCTGACGCCGGGGGAGGGGTGGCTTGCGGGGCTGCTCGGCAATCGCGTGGCGCTGCCGTTCACGCGGTTCTTTTACGACCGGTTTGCCGATCTGCTCTTTGCCTGGAATAAGAGGAGCGGGCGCTGGTGAGCGCCTGCTGATGTCGTCCTACTTCTTCTTCACCCCGACCCGCTCGATCCGCTTGATCTCGAGCGCCGGGCGGCCGGACTTTTCGGCGATCTCGCGGTCCTGCTCCATGATGAAGTTGCGCGCGGGTTCGTCGCCGTCGAGGCCGCCGAGCAATTCGCTAGGCACGCGGCGGTTGGAGCGCTGGGAATCGTCTTCATAGAAGACGTTGAAGAAGGCGAATTCGCCTTTGGGATTGGTTCCGGGTTTCTTGGCCATGGCCGGCTTTTCGTCGATCAGGGGGCCGCAGTCAAATAACTTCAGCACTTATCGACGTCAGCCGCGACCCCGGACGCGGCAGGGCTCGATGCGGCTGATGGATGAAATCCGGCTGCGGAGAGGGGGCCAGGCGCCGGTTGCGCCCCTGCGAGGGACCCATGTCTCAGATCATGTCTCAGATCCTGCCTCGGACCCTTGGCCTCGGACCCTTGCCTCAATAAACGGCGGGCCGAAGCCCGCCGTTTATTTCTGGTCTTCAGCGTCGCCCGGGGCTGGCAGGGCGACAACCTAAAATAGAAGGCTATAGAAAGCGCCCTGCGATGGCAAGGTGAATCGTGACGGCGTTGGTGTCGCAGCCGGCGGATCAGATATGCGCTGGTTGCGACATGTGGTTTCGATCCACATCGAATTAATTGCTTGGACCGTCAAACCAATTTGTTCATCTTCCCGGCTCTCGCAACGCAGTGCGAGTGTCGCGCTGTGTCGGAAGGCGCGCCAACCTGCATGTCTTCCCACCGGCGTGCAGACAGTGTGATCCCGCTCTGCAAAAGCGAGTTCCATCGTCGCGCTGATGTCTCAACGTGCGCGCGTGCGCTGCGCCGCTTCCTGCACGGCGAGTCGCGATCCATGTCCGCCGCTCTTGCCGCTGTCCTCCTTGCGCCCCTGCGCCATGATCGCGCTGCCCATCGCGGCCGAGCCGAAGGTGATGAGGAAGGAGGCGAGCAGCAGCGCGAGCGCAATGCCGGGCGAATTGTCGGCGAAGATCAGCTCGCGCAGGTGCCCGGGGTTGAGCCAAAGCAGCCCGCCGACGAGGAGCGTCGCGGCGCAGGCGCCGATCGCGAGGTTGATGGCGAGCAGGCGGAACAGGGGGATGCGCAGGAGCGCGGAGCGGGCCGGCTTGTTCTGCTGGTCGGGCATGGCTTGTTGCCTCAGACTTTGTCGCGCCCGGGAATGACGAGAGAGGATGTCTGCAGCCATCCATCTCACGCCGTCCGTGCTGCGATGTTGACCCGCATCAAACTCCGGCGCGACGTCTCACGGCGCCACCAGCTCCACGCGCCGGTTCAGCGCGCGGCCGGCATCCGTCGCGTTCGGGCCGACCGGCGCGAGCAATCCGACGCCGGCGGTGCGCAGGCGTGTCGGCATGATCCGAAAACTCTTCACCAGCTCGGCGGCCACCGCCTCCGCGCGGCGCTTCGAGAGGTCGAGATTGTACTCATAGGCGCCCTGGCTGTCGGTGTGGCCGACGATGAAGACGCTCAGCTGCGGCTGGCTCGCGAGCAGCTTGGCGATCTGCTCCAGCGTCGGCCGGCTTTCCGGTTTCAGTACCGCCTTGTCGGTGTCGAAATAGATGCCGTAGAGCGCGATGTGGCCGGTCTCGCCAAGACCCTTCGCCATCGCGGCGGCATCGACCATCTTGTTCGCGATGGCCCCGAGCTCGGCGATCGTGACCTGCGCGGTGATGTCCTGGTTGTTCTGGCTGACGATGACGCTGGCATAAATCTCGCGCCCGCCTTCGGCCTTGCGGCCGGCAAAATAGCGGTAGTTGAAACCGTCGACCCACATCTGCGGCACCGGCAGCGTGTCGATGCTTTCGGTGAAGGGGATGGCGCCGCAGGCCTCGGTGTCGCAGGCCAGCAAGGTCTCGAAGCCGGCCTTGGCGAGCTGCGTCTCGAAATTGCGCGACACCTCCAGGATCGAGGGACCGGGGTTGGTGCGATAGGCGATGCGGACGATGCGGCCCTCGAGCCGCCGCGCATCCGTCGGCTGGCCATCTTTGAAGGCAGCGGCCTGCATCCGCGCCGCGTCAAAATCCTTCACCACATAGCCGGTGACGACGCTGCCGGCGAACCGGCCGATGCCGGGATAGTCGCGCGCGCCCGCCACGTCGCGCGTCTGCGCGGAGGCGGGGATCGCGTGCAGGACGAGCAGGGCGGCAAGGACGAGCATTCCCGGAATGGTCTGCGGAGCGGACATCGGCACTCTCTGTCGGTTGCGGGGGACGGGACGCAAGACGTTAGTCTCGCGCGCCGTCCTGCCGGTTCTAACCGACGAACCATTCCCGGTTCGATTGTCCCGGAAATCGCGCCGCCGCCTCAGGCCGCAGGTGTGGCCCGGCCGACGGCCGCACGCTCCTGCGCCGCCTGCTGCCGTTCCATCATGGTCTGCCACAGCGTTGCGATGCTCACTTGCGTCTGCGGCGCGATCAGGCAGTGGCCTTCATTGTCGAAGCCGCAGAACCGCACCGAGGGGTCCTTCTTCACCTCGATCAGCGCCTGGTTGATCATCTCCAGGCACGTCATGACCCCGCCGATGTCGGGCAGGCGGGTGTGATGCAGGATGTCCATCAGGCGGAACGTCATCACCGCGGGTTGGCCGAAGCTGATGCCGGGACGGCCGAGCTCGAGCAGCACGTTCACGGCCGGAAGCACGCCCCTGATGTGCTCGAGCACGCCGGCGACGTCCTCCACGCTGCAGGCGACGAGATGGGAGGCCTGGGGCGGGATGGTCACGGGCGCGCGCGGCGCAAGGCCGAGCGAGGTGATGACCTCCTGCTCGATCCATTGCCGCACCGCTGCGGGGGCATTGCGGATCTGCTCGGCGGTCAAGGTAATTCCGGTCATGGACGCTTCTCCTGGGCGACTCTCCTGTTCGCTGTAATCTAGGAAGCGGGACGTGAGACAGTTTGATGCGGATCAAGCCTTCTGATTCAAGCCTTGCGCTTTCAAGCCTTGAGCCTTCAAGCCTTGTGCTTTCAAGCCTTGTGCTTTCAAGCCTTGCGCTTTGACGCTCGCAGCTTTCCCGGGCATGATCCGCGCGCTGCTTCGCAGCTAGGGTTTTTTCAGGGGATTGCTCCACATGTTGAGACTGCTTCTCGCCGCCGCGTCCGTCCTTTGTCTGGCCGGCGGATCGGCGCAGGCCGCGCGCTGCGGCGGCGACTTCAACAGCTTCGTCGCCAGCATGGCCCAGGAAGCGCAAGCGGCCGGCGTCTCGGCAAGCGTGACCAGTGCGGCGCTCAGTGGCGTCACTCCTGACGGCGCGGTGCTCGCCTTCGACCGGCGCCAGCGCCACACCTTCAACAAGAGCTTTGAGCAGTACGTCTCGACCCGCGTCGGCCCCGGCCGCATCAATGGCGGCCGCGCGCTGCTGCAGCGCCACGCCGCGCTGCTCTCGCGCATCGAGCAGCAGTTCGGCGTGCCCCGCACTATCCTGGTCGCGATCTGGGGCTTGGAGAGCGATTTCGGCAAGGGCGACATCGGCAAGATGCCGGTGGTGCGTACGCTGGCGACGCTGGCGCATGATTGCCGCCGCACCGATCTGTTTCAGGGCGAGCTGCTCGCTGCGCTGAAGATCGTGCAGCGCGGCGACCTGCCGCTGCGCGACCTGATCGGCGCCTTTGCCGGCGAGATCGGCCAGACCCAGTTCCTGCCGTCGTCCTACATCAAATACGGCGTCGATTTCGACGGCGACGGCCATGTCGACCTCCGCCACAGCGTCCCCGACGTGCTCGCCTCGACCGCGAATCTGCTCCACACCAACGGCTTCAAGATGGGCCAGCCCTACGGCGAAGGCACCGCCAATTTCGAAGCGATGCGCGAGTGGAACAGGGCGGTGATCTACAGGAAGACGATCGGGTATTTCGCCGACCGGCTCGCGGGGCAGTGACGACACACTCAGTCTCGTAGGGTGGGCAAAGGCGCAAAGCGCCGTGCCCACCATTTCCATCCGTCGTCGGAAGTCGTGGGCACGCTCCGCTTTGCCCACCCGACGACGGCGCAGCTTGTCGTTTGTAGGATGGGTAGAGCGCAGCGAAACCCATCGCGTACTCTCTTTGCGGAAACATGATGGGTTTCGCTGCGCTCTACCCATCCTACGAATTCACGTCCCCTTCGCCATCTTCTCCAGCCGCCGCTGCAGCGGCGCCCAATAGGTCCCCGGGCGGAAGCGCTGCAACAGGTCCATGAAGCGGGCGTCGTTGCCGATCAGGATGCGGGGCTCGTTCTTTTCGATACCCTTGATGATGCGCAGCGCGGCGTCTTTCGGCGTGGTTCTTGCCGCGTTCTCGAACCGCTCGATCGATTGCGCGCGGCGGGCATTGTCGGTGACGCCGACCCCGGTGCGGGAGTTGCGCGCGATGGCGGTGGCGACGCCGCCGGGGTGCACGACCGACAGCCTGACCGGGCTGCCCGCCACCGCAAGCTCGTGCCGCACGCTCTCGGAGAAGCCGCGCACCGCGAATTTCGCCGCCGCATAGGCCGATTGCCCCGGCGGCGCGATGATGCCGAAGATCGAGGAGAGGTTGACGATATGCGCCTCGGGCCTCGTCTTCAGATGCGGCAGGAAGGCGCGCGTGCCGTGCACCACGCCCCAGAAATTGATGTCGAACAGCCAGTCCATCTGCGCCTGGTCGATCTCCTCGAACGAGCCCATCAGCGCCACGCCGGCATTGTTGACGACGATGCCGAGCGCGGGATGCGCGGTGGTCGCCTCGTTCGCGAACTGCGCGATGTCGTCGGGTTCGCCAACGTCGACGCGGTGGACGCTGACCTTGCGTGCTGACCCGATCTCGGCTGCCAGCGCCTTCAGCCCGGCCTCGTCGCGATCGGCCAGAGCAAGATCGCAGCCGCGCTGCGCAAGCTCGATGGCCAGCGCCCGGCCGATGCCGCTGGCGGCTCCCGTGATGGCGGCGGCGCCGCGAATCGCTGTCATGATGTTCCCCGTCAAGCCCCTGGTGCGGGAACTATGCTTTACATTTTTTCAGAATGGAACCGAACCGTTCGCGCATTGGCTCCTTAACTTACGTTACGCAAGCAATGGGAGACGCTGATGGGACAAGCACAACCATTCCGCGCGACTGCGCTGGTCGTTGAGGACGACGTCATGCAGCGAGAGATGCTTTGTCTCCTGCTCGAAGAGAGCGGCTATCAGGTCATCCAGTGCGAAAGCGCCGAGGCCGCCGAGCGCGTCCTCGACAAGAGCGCCGGCGCGCTCTGCCTGATGATGACCGACGTCCAGCTCGCGGGGCGCATGACCGGCGTCGAGCTCGCGCACCTCGCCAAGGACCGCAATCCCAAGCTCGACGTCGTCGTCACCTCCGGCCGTCCGTTGAGGCAGCCCTTGCCCGACGGCGCAAAGTTCTGGGCCAAACCCTGGGCGCCACTCGACGTGCTGCGCGAAGCCGAGCTCGCGCAACTGGCCTGACTACTCTCAATCCGTCATCCTGAGGCGCGAGTGATGGGGCGCTCAGCGCCCCATCGGGAGCCTCGAAGGATGCACGGCCGAGCTGCAGCCGGGCCGTCGCCCTTCGAGGCTCGCCGAAGAGGCGAGCACCTCCGGCGACAACGGCTCCGCTGTTGCGCGGGGGTGACGGAATGAGAACCTGAAGGTCCAAGGCCCGGCTTCCCCGCCGTGATGCCGGGTGATAGCGTTGGCCCATGACCTGGTCCTTCCTGCTTACCTCGCTCATCGTCGTCGCTTCCCCCGGGACCGGCGTGCTCTACACACTGGCCGCCGCGCTGACGCGCGGCTCGCGTGCCAGCCTTGCCGCCGCCTTCGGCTGCACGCTCGGGATCGTGCCGCACATGATGGCGGCGATGCTCGGGCTCGCCGCCGTGCTCCACACCAGCGCGCTCGCCTTTGCCGCGCTGAAATGGGGCGGGGTGCTCTATCTGCTCTACATGTCCTGGCAGGCGCTGCGCGAGAGCGGGGCGCTGGCGGTCGAGGGCGAGATCCGCGAGCGTTCGGTCGGCCGCGTCATCGTCACCGGCTTTCTGATCAACATCCTCAATCCGAAGCTGTCGATCTTCTTCCTCGCCTTCCTGCCGCAGTTCATCGCCGCGGACGAGGCCCATGTGCTGGCGCGCATGCTGGAGTTGAGCGGCGCCTTCATGGCGATGACCCTTGCGGTGTTCGTCGTCTACGGCCTCTGCGCCGCCTCGGTGCGCGAGCACGTCATCTCCCGCCCGCCCGTCATGGCCTGGCTGCGCCGCAGCTTCGCCGCCGGTTTCGCCGCGCTCGGCGCCAAGCTGGCGTTCGCGGAGAGGTAGCTTCTTCTTTCCCTCTCGAAGGTGTGGGAGCGTCCGCGTCTCCAACACTCAGCCAACAAAAAAGCGGGCCTCGCGCCCGCCACCGTCAAACTCTTCCATCGTCACCCGAAGCCCGGGCGGAGCGAGGCTCCACCCGGGCAAAGAAACAGAAGCCTCGTTACTTCTTCTTCGCCTTCTTGGCCTTCTTCGCCTTCTTCTTCGTCGCCTTCTTCGCTTTCTTAGCCATAGGATCCTCTTCAGGGTTAATGGTGAAACGCGACACGAGGGATGCTCGGCGGAGGGCCAGCCTCGCAACATCCTCGACGACAAGCTCAGCAGATTCGCAGGTCTCTGCCCCGCGCTGTCACATCGGTGTCATCGCGTTATCCACAGCTCAGATGCATTTTCGGGTGATTTTGGTGCGCGAATCCGCATCGCGGCATCGAAGCAGCATCACCGCCGACATCCCTAACGATCCGACAACGCAAGCGGCGCCGTTCATGAATCCAAAACCAAAGGCGCGTTTTGCCGGATTGCGGTGAGACTCCATTAAGCGCGAGGGCCGCATTCTTCTCCGCAAGAAAACGGGGATGGGTCATGGACGGACGGCTGCCAGGGACGGGGGGCGCGACGCTGCGCATGCCGCGCGCGTCATGCTGAACGTACCGACGCTCTGGACCGTCTTCGTCGTCAACTTCCTGGCGCTCGGCGTGATCTGGGCCTACGTGACGCGCTCCTATCCGAAATTCGCCGCCGCGCGGTTCTGGATGGCATCGTCCTTCGTCGGAGCGATCGGGGCGATGACGGCGCTGGTCCGCCTGTTCGTCGCCTCTCCCTTGCCGCTTCTGCTCGGCGCAGCCGGCGTCATCGCCGCGAGCTGCCTCGCCGCCATGGGCATTCAGCGCTTCTATGGCCGGCCGGTCTCATGGCGCCTGATGACCGCGACGGGAGGCTTGAGCCTTGCCGGCGTCGTGGTCTTCATGGTCGGCTTCGAGCACATGCAGCTGCGCATGCTCAGCTACACGCTCGGTCAGGCGCTGCCGCTGGTGCTGGCGCTGCGTCTGCTGCTGTCGCCGCCGGAAGGCCACGTCAGCCCGGGCGCGCGGCTGTCCGGCATCGTCATTCTCACCATCATCGCGATCCTCATTGCCCGCACGATCGGCAATCTGCTCGGCCACGATCTCTCGGCAAAGGCCGGCGGCCAGACCCATGCCGTCATGGTGCTGGGGCTTCTGTTCCTGTCGATGACGCTCAATTTCGGCTTCCTGCTGATGGCGATGGACCGGCTGCGGGGCGAGGTCGCCGACCTCGCGCTGCTCGACGATCTCACCGGCGTCGCCAACCGGCGGCACCTGTTGCAGCGCCTGACCGAGGAATGCGCCCGCTCGGAGCGCAGCGGCGCGCCGTTCTCGCTGCTGGTGATCGATCTCGACGGCTTCAAGACCATCAACGACACCCACGGCCATGCCGCCGGCGATGCCTGCCTGCAGCACTTCACCCTGATGGCGCAGACGCGGCTTCGGCCCGGCGACATGCTGGCCCGCACCGGCGGCGACGAGTTCTGCGTCGTGCTGCCGTCCTCGTCCTTGCGCGAGGCCGCCGCAATCGCTCGCCGCGTGCTCGAGGTCTGCCGCCAGGATGCCGAGGCCTGCACCGGCAGCGAGATCCCGATCGCGATCTCGATCGGCGTCGCGCAGTGGGATCGCGGCATCGGAGAATTCCCGGATCGCCTGATGGCCAATGCCGACCACGCCCTCTATGCCGCCAAGAAGAACGGCAAGAACGATTTTGCCGTCTACGATCCGTCGCCGCCGCTCTCGCCTGAGCCGATCGGCCGGGGCGAGACCGCGCGCCATTTCGCCTGAGGCCATGCTAGGTTTGGGGCTCCGTTGGACCCGCATGATGATCGCTCGCCTGCTCGCGGCCGCCCTCGCCGTTTTCTTCCTGACCGCCCCCGCCGCTGCCGTGGATGCCGAGCTCGCAAAGCTCGCGCGCGCCTCCGGTACGCCCGACATTCCCGGCCTGAAGATGGTCTGGCTGGCGCCATGGGGTGACGTCCGGAGCGCAAGACCCTGGCGCAACATCATCGTGCACCAGACCGAAGGGCCGGCGGGGTCGGCGCGCGGCGGCGCGGCGGAGCAGTCGAAGACCCCGACGCGGCGCGGCGTCACGGTGTGGGTCGAGACCGACGGCACGGTCTATTGGGCGGTCGCGGAAAACCTGGTGCCGACCCATGGCGACGGCGCCAACCGCAACGACAACAAATACATCGACAACCGCGCGACCTATCGCCAGGTCGTGCGCGACAATTCCATCGGCGTCGAGTTCGCCGGCAATTATCCCGACGTCGCGGCCGGCCCCACCGAGGCGCAGGTCGCGGCGTGGAAGACCCTCGTGAAGGTGCTGCGCGCGCGCTACGAGATCCCGCTGGACCGCGTCTATGCCCACAACTGGATCGACTACAAGGATTCGCGCTATTGCGAGGGCTGCTGGCTGGCAACGCTGGCGCGGATGTGGGGGGAGTGACGGGGGCGTCACACCGCCTGCGCCATCCAGCCGAAGAACCGTCGCATCAATCCCGGCCGCTGCGGCAATTCCGGCGGATCATCGACAGCCAGCACGCGCTTGAAGAAGTAATCCAGGAACACCATGTCGTTCGGCTCGGTGACGGTGAATGTCTCCTCGCCGAAGAACACGCTGTAACTGAAGAAGAACGGCCCCATGATCGGGATCGTCGCGGTCGACGCATAGTCCTTGGAGATCACGAACTCCGAGGGCTCGAGCCCGTGCTCGCGCATCGCCTGCTCGACCAGCGGCAGCTTGCGCATGAACTGGGCTGAGAAGCCGCCGACGGTGGATTGCAGGATGATCGACACGGGGTTCGTCCAATCGAGGCTGTCGGTCCGATCATTTGGGTCGGTCGACCGGCAGCGCGGGTTCAAGGCCGGCCGATTCTATGACGGACGAGCGGGAGGGACTGTGATGGTCGTCTCATTCATCGCCGTCATCGCCCGATCAAGTGTTTAGACCGGAGACAT
>NZ_BTIG01000026.1:0-5805 GCF_036247965.1 Bradyrhizobium sp. TM233
TCCATTGTAGTCGAGCCCGCGCCCGTTGGTTAAATCCAGGTTAACTAAATTAAATGCCCGCGCGCAACCAAAATCTGGCCGTCGGGCAAGGTGCGCCGGGAAAGTCGGGAGAAACACGGCGAATTGCCGACTTTCAGTTCGGGGGCGTGCACGTTCAGCAACCTCTCACCAGGCAAAGAAAATTCTTGGTTGAAAATCTATTTAATTTATAATACTGTAAAATGTAATTTTAAATCTAGGAGGAGCATCGTGACCCGGGACGGCAACGAGGACGACGACCGGCGGGCGTTTTTGAAGACCTGCGGAAGATTTGCTGCTGTGACGCCCCCTGTCATGACGCTGCTTCTGTCCACCTCCCTGACCTCAAAAGCCATTGCACGTTCGGGCGGCCTGCACGGGGCGAGGCAAAGCGACAGCGGCCAGTCGTTCTTCGACAATGATCGGTCGTCCGCGGCAGGGCCGGGGAGCTCCGGCGGCGGATCATCAGGGGGTGGGGGAACACCTGGTGGTCGCCCTGCCGGATCCTCTCATGCCGGAGGGACATCCGGCGGCGGGGCTGGCGGTAGCGGCGGGGCCGGTGCTGGCGGAGGCAATACAAAAGGGCCCTTCGCAACCGGCGGCGGCTCTGGAATTCCAAGTGCAAATGGTGGGGTCGATTGCGCAGACGAAGAGAACGAGGAAAAGCGCAAGGCCGATTGCCCCGGAGCTAGTACTCGGATTTCCAGCGCAACCGATTCCAGCCGGTAAAATATTCTAAGCCTAGGGAGGAGCCCTATAGGCTGCCGCGCGGCCAAGCCTGCTGGGCCTCGTGCTCAGGCAGGCCAAACGCGAGGCCGATAGTACATCTGGGCCGGCCGAGCGGCGTGATGCACCGCTGCAACGCTTTTGCGGGCGCAGCATGCCATATGTTAGTGCGCTTTTCCCATGATTGCATAGTTTTCCCGGCCTCGAGAGCGGGAGAATTCTCCCGGAGACTCGATTAGGAGGCGTGTCATGAATACCCGCATTCGAGCGGAGAATCCTGCGTTCTTTCTTCGAGAGCGTCTCGAAGCGCTTGTCGCCCAGCTCGCAGAACTTGAGAAGCTCAGAGACCGAGTCGGTCGAGAAGAGAATCGTCATCGTAAGCTGCGCAAGGCGGACTGCCCCCATGCCGAGCTCGGGGGCAGTCGTTCCCGCTTGGCACAGGCGAAGCTCATGCCCGTGCTGCTTGGTCGCAGTGAGTCGCGTTGTTGTAACGAGCGTCCCAAAGCGAATGGATAACCGAACGGCCCATGCGGGTGGTTCGCGAAATCGAACGGGCCCTACGAGCCTGTCCCGGCTATCCGGCTACCGGGCGAGCGGGAGGCGGGCCGCGCTGGAGCCACGGGGACGAGCCCGACCGCTCCGCGCGAGACTATCCGATCGATTCTGCGGGTCATGACCTTGTAGCACTCGCATGCCACGGCTTCGAGCCGCGGCCGATCAATCTCGAGCTGGCCGCGCCGATTGGATTTCAGCGCTCTTGACGCGCGCATCGTGCACACGACATGCGTGACGGTGGTGCGGCGAACGCCCAGCAATTCCGACAATGTTTCTTGCGTCAGCGGAAGCAGGTCACCACCATTCGCACGATCGTGGATGTGAAGAAGCCAGCGCGCTAGGCGGGCTTCGACGGAATGCAGTGCATTGCAGGCTGCCACGTGCTGGAGTTGCGTCAACATCGACATCGTGAAGACCTGCACCATGGATGCGATTGCGGGGCTGCGATGTTGCGCTGCCAGGAATTGGGCAGGCGAGATCTGCAGCGCGACCCCGGATAGGCGGACGACCGCCGTCGCGGGCGCGGCGGATGCGCCAAGCGCTGACGTCAAACCCACAGCGCCCTCGTGCCCGATTATCGCTGTGGCAACTGTCTGTCCGTTCGGCAGCCCTGTGATCGCAGCGATGGCGCCGCTGAGGGGGAAGAGAAGATGTTCGATCCGGTCGCCCGAGCGGACGAGCACGGAATTGCGTTCGATCACGACTTTCCGCAGATGAGGTGCAAGCAAAGCAAAATCCGCTGGCGGCAAGGCTGCTAACAAACGATTACCAATTCTGGTCGCGTGGTCCATCATGGGATCAGATCCCGACGGATGCTCGGCACTAGCACGAATGCCGATGTGTCGAGCTGCCCTGCAGATGCCAGCTCAACAGCAAGCCAACCGGCCACCACAAATATGGTTCCCATAATCAAGGGCGAGCACGCGTGGCCGACAATCGCATGCCACGCGAGCCTCCGGCTCCAGCTGGTGCCGGCCAGGGCTGCCGCCAACATCACATTTGATCGCATGACGAACGATAGGTTGGCGCATGATACCGCGTGCAAGGAAGCCGGAACGCGGCAGCCGCCCGTGCCGTCGACATGCAAC
Organism: Bradyrhizobium sp. TM233; assembly: GCF_036247965.1. NCBI lineage: Bacteria > Pseudomonadati > Pseudomonadota > Alphaproteobacteria > Hyphomicrobiales > Nitrobacteraceae > Bradyrhizobium > Bradyrhizobium sp. TM233. The sequence continues at coordinate 2,388 of NZ_BTIG01000026.1, forward strand.
GGCGACAGATGCTCTCGTCATATGGCCCGCTAATATCGTCGTTGAAAACGGGTTCGGGTGGCATCGTTTCCAGCTGAAGTCGAGGCATAAGCGCCTCACACGCTTGCGCCGCACTGGTCGTGCAGTCAGCTGGAAGCCTTCTTAGTACTGACGAGTTGGCAGCCTCACTCTGCTGGAGGCGTATCGCCCTTCGACACGCATTCGTTGACGAGTACCACGCAACGTGCTCGCAACGACCCGTTCGTACGGAGGCGCCGGCCTTGCACCGCAACGTCAGCACGTGACCCGGGCTTGGATCGTGCCGGGGTCTAGTGGGAGGGACTGCAGTCTAGCTCCTTGATCCTCCCGGTAACGTCAAACGAGAAGAGCGCACTCATGACACCACTATTGGTGACGTACGAGATAATGGCCCCCTCGTGCGAGGGATTGAGATCGTCCAACGTGCCCGCCGGATATTCTCGCAGGCGATCAATCCAATAGGCACGAAGTGCCTCGTGGCCGGTAATGGTCTTGATGCCCCCGCAGCCGCAGCGAAGCACGGCACCTTCGGCATACATTTCTAAGATCGCCTCGATGTCGCCCGCGCGGTAAGCATCGAGCCAGTCAATCGCAATGGCCATCGGGTCAAACGATATATTTCTCACTTAAATGCCATAAAAGCTTGCGATTTTGGGTCGTTTTGGGCCCGTTTAAGCCTCTTTCCCTATTTTATTAATTGTATTTTAATAATCCCGCTTGGCCCCGGCCATATGCCGAAGTACATAGATGGCCGGGCCGAGGCAGAATCCATGTTAGACGTGTCTGTGAAGCAGAGACGGATCCGGCTTCTGATCGTAGATCGACAACCGATCGTTCTACAGGGGCTGAAGTCGGTACTCGGGGTACAGCAGGACTTCGACGTTGTCGCATCGTGCAGCGATGGGACAAGCTGCCTCGAAGCAATTCGGAATTTGACACCCGACGTCACGCTTGTTGCTGACAACCTGCCGGATCTGACGGTACCCGAGATCCTCGCGATTGCGAAAGCTGAGAATCTCTCCACGCGCTTGGTGCTGTTTACCGAATCCGAGGCAGATCGCGATCTAGCCGCCGCTATTGCTGCCGGCGCCTCCAGCGTAATCTCGAAGCATGCTTCCTCGGACACTATGCTGCGATTACTGCGCCTGATGACAGAGCGCAGCGTGTCGCGCGAGCAATCCGATCTCTTGCCAGCCGGCGAGGGAGCCGACCGCGGCGGCAAAGTTGAAACGATGCTGGAGCTGTTGACGCACCGGGAACGTCAAATTGTACGACTAGTCTCAGAAGGAATGTCAAACAAGGAGATTGCGCGCCAGCTAAACGTTTCCCCGGGGACAGTCAAAGTACACCTATACAACATATTTCAGAAGCTTGAAATTACCAACAGGACCGTGCTCGCTACCCTCGCGTTGTTGCAGCGACCGTCCGGCTTCGGCCTGCTTGCGCTGGCGTTTCTGGCGTTCGCAATTGCGGACGAACTCAAGGCGTCGGAAGCGAACGACGTGGATCCGGATGACGACAGCGTCGGTCGCGCGGGAGAGCATGCCGAATATGAGCCCTGGAAAAGAGCCATTCTCCGACACCTCGTGGTCTGGGAATCCGGCGAGACGCCCCCGCTCACCCAGAGGGACCTCTTTGCCAAGGCGAGCCTGGTCCCGAACCCGGCGGCGGCGATAGAAGCGGTCCGCACGGCTGAGCAATCCGTAGGCTCGAAACCGTGGAAAGACTCCGGCCCAGTTGGATCGAGCACGCCCAATCCTCCTACGCCGTTGCTGCGGGGAACCAGCGACGCACAGATCGTTGGAGAACCGACCGCGGAACATCAATTCCCGCGGCTTGCTTCCACTCCGACGTTGATTCACGGAGGGTATGGCACCTTCGCCACTCTGACCGGTGCGTTGATCTACGCACTGAACGACCCCCATCTTGCCGTGCAATCGCATGATCCAGGCAAGGCGCCGATCGACAGCCTCGTGGTGGTCACTGGCGAGAATGCGACCACAAAACTGGCCGCGATAACTGATGCTGATACCAATGGTGTGGACGGCTCGCCCCCGACCTTCCCTTTGCACGATTTGCGCCTGCCTGCCGCGCTTGTGACCACCGGCAACGAACGCGTCGCTGGAGAGGGCGCTTCGAACCAAATGAGTCATGGCGCTGCGGATGGCAACCTGCAAGAACCTCTTGGCTCAATGGACCTTGGTCGCGATGCCGGTATTGGCGGAGATCGCCGCGATCAACCGATGGGCGGCAACGTTGGCGAAGACGTTGTTTATCGCTCCCCGATCGATTCCAATTCGACCTCTTCCCACTCTGGCTTCGATTTCGCATCTGGATCGAGCCGGATCAATCTTGCGGCTTTCGGAGCGCTTGCCTGGCTCCATATGACAGCAGCAAGCAAGTCTATACCGCCGCATACCCTCGCCTGGATCTACAATCCCGCAACCAACGAAACGATCGTCTACGTGAATCCGACCGATCGGATTCTTGATGTCGGCGACCGGGGCCTGCTGGAAATCCATCTGCAGGGGATTGTCTCCATTGCGGAGTCGGATTTCGTCGGCCAGCCGGAAGGCGCGGCTGTCGCGATCACCCTGGAGCAGCTCGAGGAAGCGCTGACATCGGCGACCGCAAGCGAAGCTGTTCTGAGTGCGGACGGTGCCCATACGGTTGTCGGGACGAGCGAGAGCGCGCTCGGGAGCGCGGCAGTTTGGAGCACTCTGACCGACAACGGCTTGACGTTCGGATTCGGGCAGGCTCGGACCGGCTCAGGGGGAGCGACCAGGTCCAGAACCTTCACTAGCGATTCGGTAGCTACAACGGATGAGAGCGATGTTGGGTCCGGCGGGTCGGCTCATGTATCACCGATCGCGCTTGCTCATAGCGCGACGGTCACGGCAGTTGAAAATCTCACATCGAAGAATGAACCGATCAATGGGGGTTCTGGCTCCAGCATCGCAGCGGGCGATAACTCACAGCACGCTTCGGAGCCAGAGTCTGCAAAGGCGGCAGCGGATTTGACCGAAGCCGGCTTGGTACGGGGGAATGGCGTCGGCAATGACAACGAGCATCATCCCCCCGCTTCGGAGGCTTCGCGAGGGGCAGCGAAGACGGCAGAAGCCGATGGCGTGGAACACGGTAATTCGGGGCACTCAACCTCTGCAAAGCCACCGGAGGCAGCCGACCCTGATGAGCCAGGCGTCGCAAAGGCCGCTAGCGCGGGCGGCGGTAACTTACAGCACGCTTCGGAGCCAGCGTCTGCAAAGGCGGCAGCGGAGTTGACCGAAGCCGGCTTGGTACGGGGGAATGGCGTCGGCAATGACAATGAGCATCATCCCCCCGCTTCGGAGGCTTCGCGAGGGGCAGCGAAGAGGGCAGAAGCGGATGGCGTGGAACACGG
>NZ_BTIG01000027.1:0-123147 GCF_036247965.1 Bradyrhizobium sp. TM233
AATACAAGGGTGGGCAAAGCAAAAGCGTGCCCACCATCTTTCCGCGACCGAGATAGCGGTGGGCACGGCGCTCACGCGCCTTTGCCCACCCTGCGATTGCGCGTAGCCCCCTTGGAGTTACGCGCTTAATGACGATGTCATGCTCGACCGTTACGGTTCCGCCTCTGTTGGAAACGGAATCGCGGAGCATCGCGCATGGTCAAGGGATCGGCACTCGCCTCTCTCATCGTCCTTATTGGGACATCGTCATTGTCGGCGCAGACGATCTATCCGATCGATCGTGCCGAGATCCTGGCCGGCGCGCAGTTCGACTTCAAGGTCGAGTTTCCCGGGCCGGTCGATCCGGCCAAGCTGAAGGTGACGGTGAACGGCGCGGACTATGCGACCGCGTTCGGCCGTTCGGCGACCTTCATCGAGCGCGAGGACGGCAAGGAGCAGTCGGCGCTGATCCTGCGCGACGTCACGCTGACCACGCCGGGCAGCATTGCCGTGGATGTGGGCGACGGCACGCACCAGCGCAGCGTCACATGGACGGTCTACGACACGGGTCCGCGCAAGGCCAAGAACGTCATCCTGTTCATCGGTGATGGCATGTCGCCGGCGCATCGGGTCGCAGCCCGAATCCTGTCCAAGGGCATTGCGGAGGGCAAGAGCCGCGGCAAGCTCGCCATCGACGACATGCCTCATATGGCCCTGGTGGCGACCGCAGGCTCGGACTCGATCATCACGGACTCCGCGAACTCGGCCAGCGCCTATGCGACCGGGCACAAGAGTGCCGTCAACGCCCTCGGCGTCTACGCGGATCGCACCGCAAGCCCGTTCGACGATCCCCGGGTCGAAACCATCACGAGCCTCGCGAGGAGGCGGCTCGGCATGGCGATTGGTGTTGTCACCAATACCGAGATCGAAGACGCAACGCCGGCCGCGATGGTCGCGCACACCCGCCGGCGCGCCGCCTATGACGAGATCGTCGAGCAGTTGTTTGCGGCCAAACCGGATGTGCTGATGGGCGGCGGCAGCGCGAATTTTCTGCCGAAGTCGGCCGCCGGCTCGAAACGCAAGGACGAGACCGACTACATCGCGAAGTTCCGTGACGCAGGCTATCAGGTCGCGACGACCGCGGGCGAGCTCGGCTCTGCCGCCGCAAAGCCGGAGACCGGCAAGCTGCTCGGCCTGTTCGCCGCCGGCAACATGGACGGCGTGCTCGACCGCAAATTCCTGAAGGGCGGCGGCGTGAAGAAGTTTCCCGAGCAGCCTGACTTGACCGAGCAGGTGCAGGCAGCGCTGAACATCCTGGCGAAGAACGAGGCCGGCTTCTTCCTGATGGTCGAATCCGGACTGATCGACAAATATGCGCATGTGCTCGACATGGAGCGGGCCGTCTACGACACGATCATGCTCGACAATGCGGTGCGCCAGACCCGCGAATGGGCGCGGGCGCGGGGCGACGATACCCTCATCCTGGTGCTCGCGGACCACAATCATCCCAACAGCCTTGTCGGCACGATCAACGACGACATGAGCGCCACGCCTAACGTTTCCTTGCGCGAGCGCGTCGGCGTCTACGAGCAGGCCGGGTTTCCCAATTATCCGGCGCCCGATGCGGATGGCTATCCGTTACGCGTCGATGTCAGCCGCCGGCTCGCGATCTTCTCGGCCAGCCTGCCGGACCACTACGAGACGTTCCGCCCGAAGCTCGACAATCCGAACGAGCCCACCGTGAAGGCGGGCGACGACGGGACCTTCAAGGCCAACGACAAATACAAGGACGTCCCGGGCGCGGTGCTGCGCCCGGGCAATCTGTCGGCGATGATCGGCGCCAGTGTGCATTCGGGCGAGGACGTCATCCTCACGGCGACCGGGCCCGGCAGCGAGCGCGTGCGCGGCTCGATGGACAATACCGAGGTCTTTCGCCTCATGGTCGACGCGCTCGGTCTGGCCGCCGGGCAGTAGCCGCCACGCGCGGCTCAAACAAAAATGGCCGGGATTGCTCCCGGCCATTTGCATTTGCGTTTCGCCTCAGCGCGGCGGCGCGGTGCCGGCCGGGGGCGGCGGCAGCGAGGCCTGGCCGCCGTTGAGCAACGGCGTGATGTTGCGGATGGTCACGCGACGGTTGATCGCGCTCGACCCCTGCGTCTGCTCCTTCAGGTACTGCTCGCCGTAGCCCTGCGACGTCAGGTTCTCCGCGGGCACACCGAACTGCTGCGTCAGCAGCTCGGCTGCGGATTGCGCACGACGATCCGACAGCGACAGATTGTCGACCTCGTTGCCGACCGCGTCGGTGTGTCCCTCGATCAGGAACACCTCGCGCGGATTGCGCTGGATCGCCTGGTTGAGGCCGTCGGCGATCACCTGCAGCCGGGCCGCCTGGTCCGGCGGGATGGTCCACGATCCCGTCTCGAAGATGATCGTGTTGACGTCGATGCTCGGCATCTGCATGCGAACATTGGGGCTGTAGCGGATCTCGTCGAGCGAGTAACGCCGATCGATCCGCTGCACCGGCGGTGCAACCATCGTTTGGTAGATCACGTCCGGCGACGCTTCCTGGGCGTCGACGATGTAGCGATCATAGGGAATGTTCACGACCGGCGGCGGCACGTCGACATAGAAGCCGCCGACCGCCCGCGGATCGCGGTAGGTGTTGTCGATGATGATGACCTCGCGCCCGCGGGGGTCCCTGCGGATTCGCCGCAGCAGCGAACCGTCCGCGCCGACCACGGTGATCACCTCGCTGCCGTCGGGACGGACCACGACGGTGCGGGTCTCACCGCCGACGGTGTCGGTGCGGATGTCGCGGGCGCCATAGCGGAAGCGATAGAGGTCGTTGCCGCGGACGTAAGCCTGCCCGCCCGGATCGCGGATGATGATGCGGTCCGGCTCGGTATAGACGGTGCGGCCGCCTTCGACGACCTCGCGTCGCTGGCTGTGCATGTCGGCAATGGTGGCGCCGATCACCGCGCCCGCCACCACGCCTGCACCAATCGCGAGCGGGGTCAGGTCGCGCTGCTGCGGGCGCGGCGGAGGCGGCAACGGCGCGGCGATCGTCGGGGCGGTCCGGAAGGCCGGCGCAACCGTCGGCGGAGTGTTCCGCACCCTGTCGGGCGGCGGGGTTGCGGCCGCCGAGCCCGGCACGATGCTCGGTGCCGCGACGCCGGCGGGAGGCGCCGGCGGCCGGGGCGGGGCACCAGCCTGCGGACCTGCAGCCGGGGTTCCGGCTGCGGGCGGCGTTCCACCCTGCTGGCCAGGAGTCGGCGTCGCAGTCGGGGCTGGAGTCGCGCCGGGGGCCGGCGTTGCCGAACCTGGGCGTCCGGGCGGCGGCGTCGGCGTTCCACCGGGAGCAGGCGCTGCCGTCGGAGCGGGCGCGGCACCAGGAGCCGGCGATCCTGCAGCCGGAGGCGTGCCGGGACGTCCGCCGGGCGGCGGTGCGCCGGGGCGGCCAGCGGGTGGTGCGCCGGGCGTGCTGCCCGGAGCCGGCGTTGCGGTCGGCGCAGGTGTTGTCGTTGGCGCGGGTGTCGCAGTCGGGGCAGGCGCGGCGGTCGGAGCAGGCGCTCCCGGCCGTGCCGTCGGCGCTGCGGGCGCCGGAGAAGGCGTCGCCGTGGGCGCCGGGCCGGGGCGGCCCGGAGGCGTTGCTGCAGGCGGCGGCGCTGGTGGCGTCGGGGCCGGACGTGCTGCGGGAGGCGGCGGCGTCGGCGCGTGCTGCGGAGCCGCGGCAGGAGGCGGTGCCGGCGGCGTGGGAGCCGGGCGTGCCGCTGGCGGCGGAGGCGGAGGTGTCGGGGCGTGCTGCTGCGGCGCCGCGGCCGGAGGCGGCGAAGGCTGCTTCGGTGCGGCAGGGGGCGGGGGTGGCGGCGGGGGGGCCGGACGGGCCGCAGGTGGCGGCGGAGGCGGTGGCGGCGCGGCGGGACGCGGCGGTGCGGCTGCCGGCGGCGGCGCAGCGGGCGGGTGGGGCGGTGCAGCGGCGGGCGGCGGAGCGGCCGGGCGCGCGGGCGCAGCAGGCGGCGCAGCCGCGGGACCCTTCGGCGGCTGCTTCGGTTTTCCGTCAGGGCCCGTGTCTTGAGGCTGCGCCTGCGCGACCACGAGCGGCGGCGCACTTTGCGCTTGCGATGCGGAGCTTGCGAATTGCATCGCGGTCAGAGCCGTCGTCGCGAGCAGCACGAAACGAAGATTGGTCATGGTGGTGAACTTCCCCGGAAGGTTCTTTGACGAAGTGTTGGGATGAACAGCTACGCGTTAGGCCGGATTGTGGCGGGCGAAGCGGTCGCGGCCCGATTTATTTCTGCACGGAAATCACGTCACTCCGGCAACGTTCATTGCGCATTCAGACGCTGGTTGCAATTGCCCCGCATGTGATCGCCGCTTCATGCGTGCTTCCGCAGCGGAATTGCATCGGTCGCAGGATTCGGCGTCAGCGGCCCGTTCGGCCCGCGCGATGGAATCTCTTCAGGCATGCGGCCCGGCAATTCGTCGGGCCGCGGTGGCGAGCCGGGTTCGCGCACCGGCGGCGTGATTTCAGGCTGCGGATTGCCCGGCGGAATGCCGGGTGGCGGTTCGGCGGGAGTCCCCGGTGTTGCCGGCGGAATCTCGGGCGGTTCGATCGGCATCGGCATCATCGGGATCAGTTGTCCGGGGAAGGACAACGATGATGTGGCGCCGATGTTCCTCATCGCATCGCGCTGGCTCTGACTTATTCCGGCGCGTGGCACACGGCCTCGATGTTGTGACCGTCAGGGTCGAGCACGAAGGCGCCGTAGTAATTCGCATGGTAATGCGGGCGGATGCCGGGCGGGCCGTTGTCGCGTCCGCCGGCCGCGATGGCCGCCTTGTAGAAGGCATCGACGGTGGCGCGGTCGCGGGCCGAGATCGCGACATGCACCGGCTTATTCATGGCGCCTTCGCCGCCGATCCAGAAATCCGGCTTGCCGTCGGCGCCGAAGCCTGCGGCGGCCGCGTGGCCGGTCTGCTCCGCCGTGACTTCCATGATCAGGCCGTAGCCGAGCGGAGCCAGCGCCTTGGCGTAGAATGCCTTGGCGCGCTCATAGTCGGAGACGGAGAAACCCAGATGGTCGATCATCGTAACCTCCTTCGTCCTTCAGCGTGAGAGGAACGTATTGCTTCGTGTCTTGCGCATGATCGCGAATCCGCGCGCGACCATGTCGGCAATACAATCCTGCTGCCATTCGTTTTGTGACAGATGCTCGATGACGACCGCGCGCGGCCATAGCGAGGGTGGTGCATCGCGGAAGAAGCCGATCAGCACGCGGTCCTCAAAACCCTCGACGTCGATCTTCAGCGAGTCGATTTGCGTGACGCCGGCCTCGTCGAGAATGCGCGTCAGCCGCAGCGACGGCACCTTGATGGCCTCGGCGCTCGCCGTGCCGGTGACGACGTGCGTGGCGCCAAGGTTACCGCCGCCACTCTCGATCATCAGCTCGCCGTCTTCATCGCCTGCCGCGGCCTGCACCAGGCGCACCTGCGGCGTCTCCGATGCGGCGTGGTTGAACGAGAGCCGCGCGAACGTCATGGGATGCGGCTCGATCGCAACCACCTTGCCCCTGGTGCCGACCTGCCGCGCCATCACCAGCGCAAAAGTGCCGACATTGGCGCCGACGTCGACGAACACGCCGCCGGCGGGAGTGTGCTGGCGCAGAAAGTCGAGCTCGTCGAGATTGTAATCGGGATTGAACAGCGCGCCGCGCTCCGTCGCGCTGCCCTGGTGATAGAAGCGGAACGATGCGCCCTGATATTGCACGTCGACAGGGCCGCCGCGCAGCAGGTTGACCAGCCGCGACATCCAGGGCCGGAACGCGCCGCGCTTCAGCCCGGACTGCTGTGCGAGGCGAATGATCGCAGCCTGCGCCGCATTGGGCGCAAACGCGCCGAACGGCGCGGACGAAGGGGCGTTGTCGGTCGTCAAGCAGGCGGTCCTCGTTGCAAGCGGCGCATGCATAGCCGGTTTTGATGCGGACTCCAACGCTCGATGCGAGCCGTAATCTCGCTGCCGTCGCCTGGGACGCGGGGAGAGAGTACTACGCCGCCTTCTTCGGGGCTTTGCGCTGCCGCAGAAATCGCCCGAGCAGCCTGCGCTTGCCCTTGCGCGGGATCAGCTCGATGTCGCTGACGAGCTTGGCGCCGCCCTTGCGGCGTTCCAGCACGATCTTGCGGCTGTGGAAGGCCTCCAGCTCGGCACGATGCGCGACGCTGACGATGGTCGCCTTCGGCAGCGCGTCGGTGACCATCTTCATCATCCTGTCCTGGCTCTTCTCGTCGAGCGCCGAGGTCGCCTCGTCGAGCACGATGATGTCGGGCTTGTGCAGCAACAGCCGCGCAAAGGCGAGGCGCTGCTTCTCGCCGCCGGATAGCGTCTGGTCCCAGGGGCTTTCCTCCTCGATCTTTTCCTTGAGATGGTCGAGGCCGACCTTATGCAGGACGTCACCGATCTCCTCCAGGGTCCAGTCCTCGGCCGCACCGGGATAGGCGACCGCGCGGCGCAGTGATCCGGAGGGCACATAGGGCCGCTGCGGCAGCATGAACAGTCGGCGATCCCTGTGAAAATTGACGCTGCCGCCGCCCCAGGGCCACAGGCCTGCGATGGCGCGCACCAGCGTACTCTTGCCGGTCCCGGATTCGCCGGCGACGAGCAGCCGCTCGCCCGACTCGATCACCACCTCGGTCTCGCCGACCACGGCCGTGCCGTCGTCGAGCGAGACCGACAGATCCTTCATCTCCAGGATGGCGTCGTTGCTGGTCTCGCCGCGCTTGATGCGGCCAAAACCGTCGCCCTGCTCGGCGCGTTCGAGTCCGTCGAGCGACATCATCAGCGAGGCGATGCGGCGCGCGCAGGCGTTCCAGTCGGCAAGCCGCGGATAATTGTCGACCAGCCAGCCGAACGCGCTCTGCACGATGGTGAAGGCGGAGGCCGCCTGCATCACCTGTCCCAGTGTCATGCTGCCGTCGAGGAATTTTGGCGCGCAGAGCAAAAGGGGCACGACCGGCGCAACCAGGCTCGAGCCCTGCGACACCAACGTGGTGCGCATGTGCTGACCGGCGAGCCGCGCCCATTGCCGGAGCACGCCGGCGAAGTTGCGGTCGATGCCGTCGCGCTCTTCCTCCTCGCCGCCCAGCAGTGCGATGCTCTCGCCGTTCTCGCGCACGCGCGTCAGCGTGTAGCGGAAATCGGCTTCGGCCTGGTTCTTGTCCTCGGAAACCTGCACGAAGCGCCGCCCGATCACCAGGATGGAGCCCGAGGCGATCGCGGCATAGAGCATCGCGGCGATCACGAGGAAGCCGGGAATGGTGAGCGTCGAGCCGCCGAACGTGACGGTGAGCGCGCCGCCGATGGTCCAGAGCACGACGATGAAGGTCGCGGCCGAGAGCAGCGCCGAGGTGACGCCGGCGAGGAAATCGACCGGCGAATCGGTGGCGACGCGCAGATCCTCCGCAATCCGGTATTCCGGATTTTCGTGGTCGCCGCGGACGAGGTTGAGCTGGTAGTAGCGCCCGTTCGTGAGCCAGCGCGTCAGCACGCTCGCCGTGAGCCAGGCCCGCCAGCGCCGCTGGATGCCCATGCGCGCGAACACCTGGATGACGCCGAGCACGATGCTGCCGATCGCGAGCGGGAAGAACAACGCGGTGAGATGGAAGACGGCGGTCGCATCGCGCTTCTCGATCGCGTCGAAGATCGCCCGGTTCCAGACATTGATGCCGTACTGGAAGCCGACGGTCAGGACGATCAGCACGCCGAGGCCGATCGAGAACGGCCAGGCCAGTCGATCGCCGTTGCGTCCCCAGAAGCCGCGCGCGCTGATCCAGAACCGCGTCAGCAGATAATCCTTGCGGGCCTGCTCGGCTTCCTCGGGTGAGAGCTCCGGGTCAGGCTCGAGCAATTCGGGCGGTGGTGCGGCGACCTCGTCGCCATTCTCGCCCTTGATCCCGACGATGGGCGGCTTAGGGCCCTGTTCGCGCTTGGCGGCCGGCGTGTGCATGAGCGGACAACGCGAAGGAAATCAATCGGTTCCCTCCAGTTCCGCATGGCACCTCATTCGGCGGCGCCGTCCCGGACGCGCCGGATCCGGGCCGCCCGGTGCAGAACGCGCGACAATTCCTCGATCGAATAGGGCTTTTGCACGAGCTCGAAACCGGTCACGCCCTCCTGCGACAGGGCCTGGCTGTAGCCCGTGGTCAGCACGACCGGCACGCCGATGCCACGGTCGCGGATCGCCTGCGCCAGATCTAGCCCTGTCATGCCCGGCATCACCACGTCCGAGAACACGACGTCGAAGCGATCCGCGTCCATGACGAGCTCGGCGAGTGCGTCGGTAGCGTTGTCGACCAGCGTGATGCTGTAGCCGAGCTCGGTGAGGCCATCGGCGGCGAAATTGGCAAGCTCGATATTGTCCTCGACCAGCAGCACCGACATGCCACTGCCGGCCACCGCCGGCGCCGTGTTCGGCGCCTGCCGCTGCGGCAGCAGGTCCGTCGGCACGCGCGGCAAATAGAGCGAGAAGGTGCTGCCGTGACCGACCTCGCTCGTGACCGTCACCTCGCCGCCGGATTGCCGGGCGAAGCCGAACACCTGGGACAGGCCGAGGCCGGTGCCATGGCCGACCTGCTTGGTGGTGAAGAACGGCTCGAAGATGCGCTCGAGTCGGGCGGCCGGAATGCCGATGCCGGTGTCGGTGACGGTCACGCGGATGAAGCCGCGGTTTCCCAAGCTCTGGTTTTCCAAGTTCTGGTTTCCCAAGCTTTGGCTTTCCAAGTTCTGGCTGCCCGAGGCGTGGGCCAGCGTGTCCGGAACGGTCGCCGCGGCCTCGACCGTGAAAACGATTCTGCCCTTGCCCTGCATGGCGTCGCGCGCATTGGTCGCCATGTTGATCAGCGCCGTCTCGAACTGGCCGGCATCGGCATGGACGAGGCAGGGCTCGGTGGGCAGGCGCATGGCGATCTCGATGGCCGGCCCCAGCAGCGGCGCCAGCATGTCGTGCAGCGCCTGCATCCGCTCGCCGACGTCAAATACCTCCGGCTTCAGGGTCTGGCGCCGCGCAAAGGCGAGCAGCTGCGAGGTCAGCTTGGCCGCGCGCGCCACCGCGTCCGCAATGGCCGTGATGTAGCGCTGTCGCCGCTCCTCCGTCAGTTGCGGCCGGTTCAACAGGTCGACCGAGGCGCGGATCACCGTCAGCAGATTGTTGAAATCATGCGCGACGCCGCCGGTGAGCTGTCCGAGCGCCTCGAGGCGCTGGCTGTGCTTGAGCGCCTCCTCGGCTTCACGCCGCTTGGCAGCTTCGGCCTGAAGGTGCTGGGTGCGACGCAACGCCAGCGCCAACAGTAGAAACAGGAGTGCGGTGGCGGGAATGCCGAACACCAGATGCTGGCCCATGGTGGCGAGCCAGCGCGCGCGGATCGCCGAGGTCTCGAGCCCGGCGCTGACATAGATCGGATATTCGGCGACGCGCCGATAGCCGATGCGTCGCTCGATCCCGTCCGACGGCCAGACGACCGTGATGAGGCCATGCTCCGGGTGGGCCGCGATTTCCCGGCCGACCGGTCCGGTCGGATCCAGCCGAAGGTCGCGGTCGAGCCGCGGGAAATGCGCAAGCAGCACGCCGTCCGTGCGTCCCATCGTGAAGAAGCTGCCGGCATCGGAACCGATCCGCGCATAAAAACTCTCGAAATATTCGGGCAGGACGGAGGCCTGGATCACCCCGATGAAGCTGCCGTCCTCGGAATCGCGGCGGCGGCTCACCCCGAAGAAGCGCGCGCCCTGATAAGGCGGACGGGGCGTCAGGGCCGTGCCGATGAAGCTGCCGATGGATTGGTCGACATGAGCGTAGAAATAGTCGCGGTCCGCAAAGCTGAGGTCCGGCGGCGGCGAGGCGAGGCTGTTGACCAGCGCTTTGCCGTCCGCGTCGAAGATCCAGGCCGATTTGAGCTGCGGCAGCGAATCGGTCAGCCGCCTCAGGCGGCGGTGCAGCGCCGGCTCGCGCGCGCGGATGGTGTCGTCGGGAAGGCCACGCACGACCTCGTTGAGCTCGGCCAGGCTGCGATCGATGGTTTCGAACACCTTGAGCGCGTGCTCATGCACGACGTCGAGCGTGCGCTCGATCTCCCGGTCGGCGGTGTCCCTGGTCGAGGTGTAGGAGATCGCCGAGGTGATGACGAACAGCGCAACCGGCAGCGCCAGGGATGCCGCCATCATCCACTGCAACAGCTTCAGCGAGTTGCGTTGCGCCCTCTGCACAGTCGCTCCGTCCCTGACGGGGAGCTTAACTGAATCTCGCGCAGGGAAGGAAGCAACTTGTGCCGGAACCGCTGGTTGTGCGCCTGGAACTTACGCGCAGTGCGGGTCGGAGAAAATTCTACTCGAATTGACCGCGATCTCGGAGCGTCCCGGCCGGTCCGGCCGGAACGCGAAGCATGAATTTCGTCTTCAGATCTGGCGCTCGACCATCTTGAGCTTGAGCTCGGCGATGGCTTCGGCCGGGTTCAGTCCCTTCGGACAGGCCTTGGTGCAATTCATGATGGTGTGGCAGCGGTAGAGCCGGAACGGATCCTCGAGATTGTCGAGCCGCTCGCCGGTCGCCTCGTCGCGCGAATCGGACACCCAGCGGTTGGCCTGGAGCAGCGCGGCGGGGCCGAGGTAACGATCGCTGTTCCACCAATAGCTCGGACAGGAGGTCGAGCAGCAGGCGCACAGGATGCATTCATAGAGGCCGTCGAGCTTCTCGCGATCCTCGTGGGTCTGGCGCCATTCCTTCTGCGGCGTCGGCGAGGTCGTCTTCAGCCACGGCTCGACCGATGCATACTGTGCGTAGAAATTGGTGAGGTCGGGGACGAGGTCCTTCACGACCGGCTGGTGCGGCAGCGGATTGATCTTCACCGCGCCGTCCTTCACGTCGTGCATCGAGCGGGTGCAGGCGAGCGTATTCTGGCCGTCGATGTTCATGGCGCAGGAGCCGCAGACGCCTTCGCGGCAGGAGCGGCGGAAGGTCAGCGACGGGTCGATGTGGTTCTTGATCCAGATCAGGCCGTCCAGCACCATCGGACCGCAATCATTGGTGTCGACGTAATAGGTGTCGACGCTCGGATTCTTGCCGTCGTCCGGATTCCAGCGATAGACGCGAAACTCGCGGGTCTCGGTCGCGCCTGCGGGCTTCGGCCAGGTCTTGCCGCCAGTGATCTTGGAGTTCTTCGGAAGTGCGAATTCAACCATTGCTCTAACCTTTCGTCATTCCGGGGCGATGCGCAGCATCGAACCCGGAATCTCGAGATTCCGGGTCTGGTCCTTCGGACCATCCCGGAATGACGGCTACTGTTCGATCAATACACGCGCGCCTTGGGCGGGATGTACTGCACGTCGTTGGTCATGGTGTAGTCGTGAACCGGGCGGTACTCGATCTTGACCTTGCCGGCATCGTCCAGCCAGGCCAGCGTGTGCTTCATCCAGTTCTTGTCGTCGCGCTCGGAGAAGTCCTCGCGCGCATGCGCGCCGCGGCTCTCGGTGCGGTTGGCGGCCGAGTTCATCGTCACCACCGCCTGCGCGATCAGATTGTCGAACTCGAGCGTCTCGACGAGGTCCGAATTCCACACCAGCGAGCGATCGGACACGGCGATATCGGTGATGCCGCTATGGACCTTCTCGATCAAATTCTGGCCTTCGCTCAGCACTTCGCCGGTGCGGAACACCGCGCAATTGCTCTGCATCACGTGCTGCATGCCTTCGCGCAGTTTTGCGGTCGGCGTGCCGCCGGAGGCGTAGCGGTAATGGTCGAGGCGGCCGAGCGCGAGCTCGGACGAGTTCGCCGGCAGCTCCGGCTGCTTGGCATTGGGCGTGAGCTTCTCGGCGAGACGGAGCGCCGCGGCGCGGCCGAACACGACGAGGTCGATCAGCGAGTTGGAGCCGAGGCGGTTGGCGCCGTGCACGGAGACGCAGGCGGCCTCGCCGATCGCCATCAGGCCGGGGATGATGGCGTTGTCGTCGCCGTCCTTCTTGGTCAGGACTTCGCCGTGATAGTTGGTGGGGATGCCGCCCATGTTGTAGTGCACGGTCGGCACGATCGGGATCGGCTCGCGCGTCACGTCGACATTGGCGAAGATCTTTGCGGATTCCGAGATGCCCGGCAGCCGCTCGGCCAGCACCGCGGGATCGAGATGGTCCAGATGCAGGAAGATGTGGTCCTTCTTCTTGCCGACGCCGCGGCCTTCGCGGATCTCGATGGTCATCGCGCGCGAGACGACGTCGCGCGAGGCGAGGTCCTTGGCCGACGGCGCGTAGCGCTCCATGAAGCGCTCGCCCTCGGAGTTGACGAGATAGCCGCCTTCGCCGCGCGCGCCCTCGGTGACGAGACAGCCCGAGCCGTAGATGCCGGTCGGGTGGAACTGCACGAACTCCATGTCCTGCATCGGCAGGCCGGCGCGCAGCACCATGCCGCCGCCGTCACCGGTGCAGGTGTGGGCCGAGGTGCAGGAAGCATAGGCACGGCCGTAACCGCCGGTCGCGAGGATCACGGTCTGGGCGCGGAAGCGGTGCAGCGTGCCGTCGTCGAGCTTGAGCGCGATGACGCCGCGGCAGGTGCCCTGGTCGTCCATGATCAGGTCGATGGCGAAGAACTCGATGAAGAACTCGGCGGCGTGGCGCAGCGACTGGCCGTACATCGTGTGCAGCATGGCGTGGCCGGTGCGGTCGGCGGCGGCGCAGGTGCGCTGCGCCTGGCCCTTGCCGAAGTCCATGGTCATGCCGCCGAACGGGCGCTGGTAGATCTTGCCGTCCTCGGTGCGCGAGAACGGCACGCCCCAATGCTCGAGCTCGTAGACCGCGTCCGGCGCGTTGCGCACCATGTATTCGATCGCGTCCTGGTCGCCGAGCCAGTCCGACCCCTTCACGGTGTCGTACATGTGCCAGCGCCAGTCGTCCCTGTGCATGTTGCCGAGCGAAGCCGAGATGCCGCCCTGCGCCGCGACCGTGTGCGAGCGGGTCGGGAACACCTTGGTGATGCAGGCCGTGCGCAGGCCGGCCTCGCTGCAGCCGACCACGGCGCGCAGACCCGCGCCGCCGGCGCCGACCACGACAACGTCATAGGTGTGGTCTTCAATCGGATAGGCTTTGCCGTTGGTGGCGGGAGCGCCGTTGCCCGTGCTATTCGTTGTGGTGGCCGATGTTCCCGTAGCCATGGGTTACACTCCGGAGGACAGTTTCAGGATCGCGTAGGTCGAGGCGAGCGCCACGGCGACCGAGAAGAAATTGTTGAGCATGATCGAGACGAGCTTCAGCTTCTCGTTGTGGATGTAGTCCTCGATCACCACCTGCATGCCGATCTTCATGTGCCAGGCGCTGGCGAAGATGAAGAGGAGCAGGATCACCGCGACGGGAATGGAGCTCAGGGTCTGCGCAGCGTAGACCTGGTTGCGGCCGAGCAGCATCACGATGATCACCAGCGCCGGGATCATCAGCAGCGTCATGGCGACGCCGGTGATGCGCTGGCGCCAGAAATCGGACGTGCCGGAATGCGCGGCGCCGAGATTGCGGACGCGGCCGAGCGGGGTGCGCAGGCTGCGCTTCGGCGTATCGGATGCGCTCATCGTCCACCTCCGTTCGCATAGGCGATGATCCAGATCAGCACGGTCAGCGCGATGCCGCCGATCAGGGCGCCCCAGGTCAGCGCTTCCCGCTCATTGGCCTTGAAGCCGTAGCCGAGGTCCCACACGAAATGCCGGATGCCGCTGAGCATATGGTGCATCAGCGCCCAGGTGTAGCCGAACACGATCAGCCGCCCGATGATGCTGCCGGCGAAGGCCTGGACGTGCGCGTAAGCGGCAGGGCCGGAAGCCGCGGCAACCAGCCACCAGACCAGCAGCAGGGTTCCAAAATAGAGGGCAACACCGGTGGCGCGATGGATGATGGACAGAGCCATCGTCAGCGTCCAGCGGTACACTTGCATGTGCGGCGAGAGGGGTCGTTCGATCCGTGCGGTCATGGGCTTTGATGTTTTATGGCGGCCCAGCAGGGGGCGCGCGGGGATCGGAAAGGTCGGCTCTATTTACGGAGTCGATTTGGCCTGCGCAATCTCCAAATTGCCATAAATCGAACGATCGTTCAGCTCTAGAGCCTTGATGATACAAGGCCAATCAGGGGCTTGGTATACCAGAGCGCCGGTCCGCCAGCGAAATTCAGAATGAAAATTCATTGCTTCGTGGTGTGCGCAGGGCGCATTGAAATCACTATTGGAACGCCTCTAACCCTTGTCCGCCGCTCGCCGCTCGAATCCGCCGGTTCATGGCAGCCGTAGCCGTCCCCTCCAGGGCCGAAGCGACCGGCGCGCCGACGCTGGCTCGGTTTCCCTGGGACTGCGGATATGCGCAGCCTGCATTCCACCCCAGCCGGGACGTCCGGTGCGTCGACCGGGCACCCCAGATCGCCTAAAGCTGGGACCGCAGCCGTCTCCGACCGACGTCTAGCAGAGGTTGCGACCAGTCGCCGGGGGCAGGTCAGGGGTGATTGCAGGTCTTGATATCAAGGACATCGTCGAACTCGCGCTGCTGCTGATCGCA
This sequence comes from Bradyrhizobium sp. TM233, assembly GCF_036247965.1. Lineage (NCBI taxonomy): Bacteria > Pseudomonadati > Pseudomonadota > Alphaproteobacteria > Hyphomicrobiales > Nitrobacteraceae > Bradyrhizobium > Bradyrhizobium sp. TM233. Next base: position 14,539 of record NZ_BTIG01000027.1, read on the forward strand.
ACCGGCGCGCTATCGGGATTCCTGGCCGGCGTGTTCGGCATCGGCGGCGGCGCGATTCTCGTGCCGGTGTTCTACGAATGCTTTCGCATCGCCGGCGTGCCGCTGGAGGTGCGCATGCCGCTCTGCATCGGCACCTCGCTCGCGGTGATCATTCCGACCTCGATCCGTTCGTTCCAGGCGCATTACAAGCGCGGCGCCGTCGACATGGCCATCCTGCGGGTGTGGTGGCTGCCGATCGTGATCGGCGTCGTCTCGGGGAGCGTCGTCGCGCGCTACGCGCCGGAGCGGCTGTTCAAGATCGTGTTCGTCTGCGTCGCCTATTCCGCGGCGGCGCGGCTCATCTTCGCGCGCGAAGGCTGGAAGTTGGGCGACGATCTGCCGAAGGGTCCCTTGATGCGCGTCTACGGCTTCTGCGTCGGTATTCTTTCGACGCTGATGGGCATCGGCGGCGGCCTGTTCTCGAACCTCTTGATGACGTTCTACGGCCGTCCCATCCATCAGGCGGTCGCGACGTCATCCGCACTCGCGGTGCTGATCTCGATCCCCGGCGCGCTCGGCTACATCTATGCGGGCTGGCCGGCGGCGGCGAACTATCCGACCATCGCAGCCCTGCAGATCCCGTTCGCGCTCGGTTACGTCTCGCTGATCGGCGCCGTGCTCGTGATGCCGATGAGCCTCGTCACCGCGCCGCTCGGCGTGAGAGCCGCGCATGCGATGTCGAAGCGAACGCTGGAGGTCGCGTTCGGGTGTTATCTGTTGATCGTGGGCAGCCGGTTCGTGATGAGTCTGGTGGGCGGGCTGTAGTCGCCGCGTCCACCGTCATTCGAGCGCAGCGTCGTAGGGTGGGTTAGCGAAGCGTAACCCACCGCTTCTGCCGCCGCGGAACGCAAAGAGGTGGGTTACGCCTTCGGCTAACCCACCCTACGGCTTCATCCGCAAGGACGGCGAACGCCAGCCCTATTTCTTCGCGTAAATATCCTTGTACGTATCCCGCAAGATGTTCTTCTGCACTTTGCCCATGGTGTTGCGCGGCAGCTCGTCGACCACGAAGACGCGCTTGGGCATCTTGAACTTTGCGATCCGTCCGTCGAGCGCGTTCAGCACGGCGGCTTCAGTGACGTCGGCGCCCTTGTTGCAGACCAGCACCGCCGTGACGCCCTCGCCGAAATCGGCATGCGGCACGCCGATCACGGCGGATTCGATCACGCCGGGCATGGCGTCAATCTCGCTCTCGATCTCTTTCGGATAGACGTTGAAGCCGCCGGAGATCACGAGATCCTTGCCGCGGCCGAGGATGTGGACATAGCCCTTGCCGTCGATCTTGCCGAGGTCGCCGGTGATGAAGAAGCCGTCGTCGCGGAATTCGGACTTGGTCTTTTCCGGCATGCGCCAATAGCCCTTGAAGACGTTCGGGCCCTTGACCTCGATCATGCCGATCTCCTCGCGCGGCAGCTCCTTGCCGGTCTCGGGCTCGGTCACGCGCACGGAGACGCCGGGCAAGGGAAAGCCGACTGCGCCGGGCACGCGCTCGCCGTCATAGGGGTTCGACGTGTTCATGTTGGTCTCGGTCATGCCGTAGCGCTCGAGCACGGCGTGCCCCGTGCGCGCCGACCATTCGCGATGGGTCTCCGCCAGCAGCGGCGCCGAGCCCGAGATGAACAGCCGCATATGCTTCGTGGAGTCGCGCGACAGCGCAGAATTCTGCAGCAGCCGCGTGTAGAAGGTCGGCACGCCCATCAGCACCGTGGCGCGCGCCATCAGCTTGATGATCAAATCCGGATCGAGCTTCGGCAGGAAGATCATCGACGCCCGGGCGAACAGCGTCACGTTGGTCGCCACGAACAGGCCGTGCGTGTGATAGATCGGCAGTGCGTGGATGAGCACGTCCTTGTCGGTGAAGCGCCAGTAGCCGACGAGCGAGAGCGAGTTCGACGCCAGATTATCATGCGTCAGCATCGCGCCCTTGGAGCGGCCCGTGGTACCCGAGGTGTAGAGGATGGCGGCGAGATCGTCGTTCGCCCGCGCGACGGTTGCGAATTCGCTGCTGGCCTTGTCGGCGGCTTCCGTCAGCGAGCCCTTGCTGTCAGCTCCGAGCGTCTCGACCTTGGCCTTCACTTTCGCGGCGATCGGCGCGAGGCCCTCCGCCTTCGAGGGGTCGCAGACCACCAGCGACGGCTCGGCATCGCCGATGAAGTAGTCGAGCTCGTTCAGCGTATAGGCGGTGTTGAGCGGCAGGTAGACCGCGCCGGCCCGCACCGTGCCGAGATACAGCACGATATTGGCGACGGACTTTTCGACCTGCACCGCGACGCGGTCGCCCGGCTTCACGCCGCGCGCGACCAGCACATTCGCCATCTGCCCGGCCCGCGCGATCAGATCGCCATAGCTGATATGGCCGCCATCATGCGTCTCGATCGCGAGGCGCTTCGGATCGTCCAGGCCGTCGAACAGGCGGGAGAACAGGTTGGCGTTGGCAGCTGGGTTCATGCAACATTCCTCGCCGGCGAAGGCCGGTCAAACCGAGGGCTGGATTAGCAAAAACCGCCCCGATGAAGCAACGGAGACAGTTTGCATGACAAAAGATGGGAAACGCGTGGCCTGGGTCACGGGCGGCGGCAGCGGGATTGGGGAGGCCGGCGCCGAGGCGCTGGCTGCCGACGGCTGGACGGTGGTGGTCTCGGGCCGGCGCAAGGACGCCCTGGATACCGTGGTTGCCAAAATCGGCAAGGCGGGCGGTGCGGCCGAGGCCATCGCGCTGGACGTGTCCAACGCTGCGGAAGCCCAGAAAGCCGCCGACCAGATCGTCGCCAGGCACGGCCGCATCGACCTCCTGGTCAACAACGCCGGCATCAACGTCCCCAAGCGGAGCTGGAAGGACATGGAACTGGAGGGCTGGGACAGACTGGTCCAGGTCAATCTCAACGGCGTGCTTTATTGCATGCGCGCGGTGCTGCCGACGATGCGCAAGCAGCAGGATGGCGCGATCATCAACGTCTCGTCCTGGGCCGGCCGCCACGTCTCGAAGATGCCGGGCCCGGCCTACACCACGACCAAGCATGCGGTGCTGGCGCTGACCCATTCCTTCAACATGGACGAATGCGTCAACGGCCTGCGCGCCTGCTGCCTGATGCCGGGCGAGGTGGCGACGCCGATCCTCAAGCTGCGCCCGGTGGTGCCGAGCGAGGACGAGCAGGCCAGGATGCTGCAATCGGAGGATCTCGGACGCACCATCGCGTTCATCGCGAGCATGCCGGCAAGGGTCTGCATCAACGAGGTGTTGATCAGCCCGACGCATAATCGCGGGTTCATCCAGACGCCGAACAACAGGGATTGAGGCGCAGCGCGCGCGTCAATCTCCGCTGTCGTCCCGGGGCGCGACAACGTCGCGAACCCGGGACCCATAACCACAGGGAGAAGACGTCGCGCGAGACGGTAACTCCGAGTCTTCGCCAAACCACTCCCTGTGGCTATGGGTCCCGGATCGGCGCTTCGCTTGTCCGGGACGACAGCGGAGTGGGCGGATCGTTCGTGCATCACACGAGCGTCCCCCCACATAGTTTCACGCATCACAAAGAATTTTTCCCCGAAACCACTTCGCCAACCCTCCCGTAGTTCGGTCCAACGACGGCGCTGCTGCTTCACGCCAAAAGGTCGCAGCCGCCGTTGTTGCCCCAACGCAAGACCGGCCATCGCCGGTTACAATTCAATCGGGAGACTTTCCATGTCGAAGCGCATTGCCTATCTCGCCGCCGCCGCCTTCAGCGCCCTGGCCATCACCGCGACCGTCGTCGCGCCTGTCCGCGCCGAGGAGAAGACCGTCATGGTCGGCGGCGCCGCGATGTTCCCGTCGAAGAACATCGTCCAGAACGCGGTCAATTCGAAGGACCACACCACGCTGGTGGCGGCGGTGAAGGCGGCCGGCCTGGTGCCGACGCTGGAAGGCAAGGGTCCGTTCACGGTGTTCGCGCCGACCAACGCCGCCTTCGGCAAGCTGCCGGCCGGCACCGTCGACAATCTGGTCAAGCCCGAGAACAAGGCGACGCTGACCAAGATCCTCACCTACCATGTCGTGCCCGGCAAGCTCGAGGCCTCGGACCTCACCGAGGGCAAGAAGCTGAAGACCGCCGAAGGCGAGGAACTGACGGTCAAGAAGATGGACGGCAAGGTCTGGATCGTCGATGCCAAGGGCGGCACCTCGATGGTGACGATCTCCAACGTCAACCAGTCGAACGGCGTCATCCATGTGGTCGACACCGTGCTGATGCCGGCGACGTAACACCGCGCGATCCTGTTTCATCCCCCGAACAGGATGCGACGAAACGGCGAGCCGGGGGGCACCCGGCTCGCTTTTTTGTGACCGCCATAGCCAGACGCTATCGATTCGATGGCGGACAGGGCGTAACGAAAGCGGGCGCATCGGCGTATAATCGGTGTCACACGACGTTCAGGACGGAACCATCATGTCGAGCCTCACAGTCACCGACGAGCAGGTCAGCGCCGCCCCGGCCAAAGTGATCCAGCCGGCCTGGGTCCGCGTCATGCACTGGGTCAATGCCTTCGCCATGATCCTGATGATCCTGTCGGGCTGGCAGATCTACAACGCCTCGCCGCTGTTCGGCTTCAGTTTTCCGCGCGAGTACACGCTCGGCGGATGGCTCGGCGGCGGCCTGCTCTGGCACTTTGCTGCGATGTGGCTGTTGATGATCAACGGGCTCGCCTATCTCGTCACGGGCTTCGCCACCGGCCGCTTCGCCAAGAAACTGCTGCCGATTACACCGTCGGGCGTGCTCCACGACGTCAGGGCAGCGCTGACCTTCAAGCTCGGCCATGACGACCTCACCGTCTACAATTACGTGCAGCGCGTGCTCTATGCCGGCATCATCGTGGTCGGCGTGCTGATCGTGCTCACGGGGCTCGGGATGTGGAAGCCGGTGCAGCTCTATTACCTCGTCACGCTGTTCGGCGACTACCCGACCGCGCGCTACATCCATTTCTTCTGCATGGCCGCGATCTGCGCGTTCCTCGTCGTTCACGTCCTGCTCGCGCTGCTCGTGCCGAAGAGCCTGCGCGCCATGATCATCGGCCGCTGAGGAGGAGAACATGGCGAAGCGTTCATTCCTGATCCCCGGCGTCGACAAGCGGCTCTTGATCAAGGACTCCATCAAGACCATGCCCGACGTCACGCGCCGCCGCTTCATCGCGGGCGGCGCCAGCCTCGGCGCACTGACGCTGCTCACCGGCTGCGATGTGATCGACTCCTCCTCGGCCGAGGAGATGCTGAAGCAGGTCTCGAAATTCAACGACGCGGTGCAGGCCTTCATCTTCAATCCCGACGCACTGGCACCGACCTTCCCCGAGAGCGCGATCACAAAACCGTTTCCGTTCAATGCCTATTACGATCTCGACGACGCGCCCGATGTTGCTGGCGCCGATTGGAAGCTCGAGGTCCGCGGCCTCGTCGACAACAAGAAGTCGTGGACGCTGGACGAGCTCTACAAGTTGCCGCAAGTCACGCAGATCACCCGCCACATCTGCGTCGAGGGCTGGAGCGCGATCGGCAGCTGGACCGGCACACCCTTGCGCGATTTCTTAAAACTGATCGGCGCCGACACGCGCGCCAAATACGTCTGGTTCCAGTGCGCCGACAAGGACGGCTACAATTCGCCCTTGGACATGCGCAGCGCGCTGCATCCGCAGACCCAGATGACGTTCAAATACGCGAACGAGATTTTGCCGCGCGCCTACGGCTTCCCCATGAAGATCCGCGTGCCGACAAAACTCGGCTTCAAGAACCCGAAATACGTCGTCTCGATGGAAGTCACCAACGACTACAAGGGCGGCTATTGGGAAGACCAGGGGTATAATTCGTTCAGCGGAAGCTAGCTACGGCACCATCTGTTTGACCGGCCCGACTTTCCGCTGGCACAGCGCCGCCACCGCCCCCAAGGCCAACAACGCCGCCGATACATTGAGCGCGTAGCTCAGGCTCCCCAGCGCGTCCGTGATCGCGCCGACCACGATCGGCCCGAGCGTTTGCCCGACGCCGAACGAGATCGTCATCGCGGCGATCGCGGTCGGCCACATCGCCGGCGGATAGTTGAAGCGCACGAAGGCGGTGGTCGAGCCAACCACGGCGAAGAAGGCGACGCCGAACACGACGGCCGAGACCGCGAGCCATGCCGGCGAATGCCCGAGCATCGGCAGGGCCGCGCCAGCTGCGTTGGTGCCGAGGATGATGGCGGTGGCGAGCCCGCCGCGATCGAGCGCCAGCACGCCCCGCCAGGCCCAGGGTGTGACGAAGGCGGACAGGCCGATCAGGCTCCAGAACGCGGCTTGCGCGGTGGCCCCGCCGCCGCCGTCGCGCACATAGGCGATCATGAAGGTCATGTAGGCGATGTAGCCGGCGCCGAACAGGAAGTAGCCGGCGAGGTAGATCAGCACGGGACGAATCGCGAAGGCGGCGTGGCTGCCTTCGGAGAAGCGGACGCTGCTCTCGATGCGGATCAGGAACAGCGGCACGGTCATCGCGGCCGACAGCAGTGTCAGCGCCCACCACACCATCCACCACGAGCCCGGTCCGAAATATTGCAGCGTGAACGGAGCGATCAGCCCCGAGGACAGAATGCCGATGCCGGGCCCGGCATAGAACAGGCTGAGCAGGAAATTGGCCCGCTCGGGGCGAGACTGGGCAATGGTCGCCGCCAGTGCGCCGCCGGCGACGAAGCCGGCCGCGGCTCCGATGCCCAGCACCAGACGCGCCAGGCTCAGCGCAACGAAATTTCCCGTCAGCGCGCAGGTCGCGAGCGCGGCGACGCAGGCCAGAGTTCCGCCGCGGATCGCCGCCGCCCAGCCGACGCGCTGGATCAGGCGCGAGGCCACCAGCGCGCCCACGAGATAGCCGACGGCGTTGATGGTGTTCATGAATCCAGCCGCCGAATAGGACCAGCCGAGGTCCTCCCGCATATCGGGCAGCACCAGCGCATAGGCAAAGCGGCCAATGCCGAGCCCGACCGTGGCGGCCAGCGACAGCGTCAGGATCAGCCGCGCGGGATGCGCGTAGGGCGAGCGGCGGTCTTTAGGAAAGCAGTCTTGGGCGTGCAAGGGATACTCCGGCCTGCCCAGTGTGGCAGGCCCCGTCCGCCTTGCACAGCCGCACCCCGGCAATGGTGTCTTGCCAAGCGCGCAACGCCGCTCTAGCACTCCGGCCGAATTCGATCTCAGAGGATACGACCATGGCGACCCACAAACTGCTGCTGCTTCCCGGCGACGGTATCGGCCCCGAGGTGATGGGCGAGGTGAAGCGGCTGATCGACTGGCTCAATTCGGCCGGGATCGCCAAGTTCGAGACGGATACCGGCCTCGTCGGCGGCTCCGCCTATGACGCGCACAAGGTGTCGATCTCCGAGGGCGACATGGCCAAGGCGCTTGCCGCCGATGCCATCATCTTCGGCGCGGTCGGCGGCCCGAAATGGGACGCCGTTCCTTACGAGGTGCGCCCGGAAGCCGGCCTGCTGCGCCTGCGCAAGGATCTGGCATTGTTCGCCAACCTCCGCCCCGCCGTGTGCTACCCGGCGCTGGCCGATGCATCGAGCCTGAAGCGCGAGGCCGTCGAAGGCCTCGACATCATGATCGTGCGCGAGCTCACGGGCGGCGTCTATTTCGGCGAGCCCAAGACCATCACTGATCTTGGCAACGGCCAGAAGCGCGCCGTCGATACCCAGGTCTACGACACCTATGAGATCGAGCGCATCGGCCGCGTCGCCTTCGAGCTTGCCAGGAAGCGCAAGAACAAGGTGACCTCGATGGAGAAGCGCAATGTCATGAAGTCGGGCGTGCTCTGGAACGAGGTCATGACGGCGGTCCACAAGCGCGAATATCCCGACGTCACGCTCGAGCACCAGCTCGCCGATTCCGGCGGCATGATGCTGGTGAAATGGCCAAAGCAGTTCGACGTCATCGTCACCGACAATCTGTTCGGCGACATGCTGTCCGACATCGCGGCGATGCTGACGGGCTCGCTCGGCATGCTGCCCTCGGCTTCGCTCGGCGAGGTCGACGTGAAGACCAAGAAGCGCAAGGCGCTGTACGAGCCCGTGCACGGCTCGGCGCCTGATATCGCAGGCCAGGGCCTCGCCAATCCCATTGCGATGATCTCGTCGTTCGGCATGGCGCTGCGCTATTCCTTCGACATGGGCGCGCTCGCCGACAAGGTCGACGCCGCGATCGCCGCGGTGCTTGCCAGCGGCCTGCGCACCGCCGACATCAAGTCGGAAGGCACCACGGCTGCTTCCACCACGCAGATGGGCGAAGCGATCCTGAAGGAATTGCAGAAGCTGCACGCGTAAGGCGGGCACAGAATCGTAGGGTGGGTTAGCCATGTGGACTGCGCGAAGCGCAGACCGCTTGGCGTAACCGACCTCTTTCGTCTCCGCGGAGACAAGCAGTGGTGGATTACGCCTTCGGCTAATCCACCCTACGGCACCTTCCAAAACAAAATGGCCGGGCGCGAGCCCGGCCATTTTGATTCGGTCGATCCGTCCGCTCAGTACAGCGGGAAATTCTGCGGATAGCCGCCGACGTCCTGCGGCGGCGAAAGCGGCTGGCGATCGATCGGGCGGTTGAGATTCTCGCGCGCGAAAGTCGGATAGCCCACCGCCGGCGGGAAGGCGTAGTCGGAGAACTTGCGGTCGCCCGGATTGACCTCGGTGCCGCCGTCGAGCCAGGAGCGCTTGCTGACATAGATGCGGGTGCGGCCCTGCTGGTAGACGGCGTTGGGGCCGCTCGGGCCGTAATAGTGGCGGCCGCGCTCGTCATAGCGCTTGGTCTTGTTGTCAGCCGAGGCTGGCGTCGCAAGGGACAGGGCAATCACAGCGCCCGCCGCAAACAAGGTCGCCAGTTTGGCAGAGAATTTCCAGCTCATCACGTCCCCTTCAGGCGGCGCACCGCCAGTCGATATCACCCCATACTAGCCCGGCCGGGGTGAGCGCAACTAGGTCTATTGGGTCACACCAGCTCGGAATAATCGTGCGCGCTGGCAAAAGTTGCATCAATACCAGCCACTTGAGCTTGATGCCGGTCAAAGCGCCCCGCGCAATTGCGCGTTGGCGGCGCCCAGCAGCCAGTCCGGCGAGCCCACGAGGTCACAGCCGCGGCGCTTCAGCTCGGCACGGGCGAACCATTCCGCCAGCTTCGGCTCGTTGCCGGAGGTCAGCAGCGTCAGCCGGTTCAGCGTGCAGGCAATCGCCGCACGCCGGGCGGGCATTGTGTCGCCCTGACAGGAGAAGCCGGAGATCTGCAAGCCTGGCTCCTCGTTGCGCTTGAGGTAGCCGAGGCAGGCCGGGCTCCCCTTGTCCGCGCCGACCGGCCGGAACAGCGCGACGGCGCCGAATTTCGTCTCGATCAGGCCGGCTTGCTCGAGCGGGGTCGCAGCCCCAAGGCCCATCTGGACGGCGAGGTCCATCATGGCCGGACGGGCCACATCGAATTCGCCGCCTTCCCGATATACCTCGAGCTCGGCCAGCGGCCGGTCTGCCGCGCTCGCCCAGCGCATCACGTCCCGGCGGCCGCCTTCGGGATGCCGAAGGATGGTGTAAGAGGCTGTTTTTTCTGATGAATCGATCCGGCTAAGGGCGAAGGCCGGGTGCGAGCGATCGGCCGTGCTCCAGCCTGGCTTCAGCGCGGGCTCATCATCGCGCCAATCGGGCAGCTGGCCGAGCGCCGCGAGGGCGAGGATGGCAAACAGGGCGAGCGCCCCCACATAGGCGATCAGGCGCGCCAGCGTGCCGACCACCTCGTCGGCGAAGGCTGCCAGCGTCAGATAGAGATGGGTCCGGGTGGAGATTGCGGCCGTGCTGGCCTCGAGCGACTGCATCCACGGCCTTCAGGCATGGTCCAACGTTGTCTTGAGGCCGGTTCTCGCATAGAAGCGCTGCTCTTCCTGTTTAAGCGTCAGCTTCAGGAACGGGCTTTTTCATCGGAGAGTGAACGATGGGTTACAAAGTCGCAGTCGTCGGCGCGACCGGCAATGTCGGACGGGAAATGCTCAACATTCTCGACGAGCGCAAATTTCCCGCGGACGAGGTCGTGGCCCTGGCGTCACGCCGCAGCATCGGCGTCGAAGTCTCCTATGGCGACCGCACCCTGAAGTGCAAGGCGCTCGAGCACTTTGATTTCTCCGATGTCGACATCTGCCTGATGTCGGCGGGCGGCTCGGTGTCGAAGGAATGGTCGCCGAAGATCGGCGCCGCCGGGGCTGTCGTGATCGACAACTCGTCCGCCTGGCGCATGGATCCGGACGTGCCGCTGATCGTGCCGGAGGTGAATGCGGCTGCGACCGAAGGCTTCAAGAAGAAGAACATCATCGCCAACCCGAACTGCTCGACCGCGCAGCTCGTGGTCGCGCTCAAGCCGCTGCACGACAAGGCGACGATCAGGCGCGTCGTGGTCTCGACCTATCAATCGGTGTCGGGCGCCGGCAAGGACGCGATGGACGAGTTGTTCTCGCAGACCAAGGCCGTCTACACCAACAGCGAGATCGTCAATAAGAAGTTTCCAGCGCGTATCGCCTTCAACGTCATCCCCCAGATCGACGTCTTCATGGAGGACGGCTACACCAAGGAAGAGTGGAAGATGATGGCGGAGACCAAGAAGATTCTTGATCCCAAGATCAAGCTCTCCGCCACCTGCGTGCGCGTGCCTGTCTTCGTCGGCCATTCCGAGGCCGTCAACATCGAGTTCGAGAATCCGATCAGCGCGGACGAAGCGCGCAACATCCTGCGCACGGCGCCGGGCTGCCTCGTCATCGACAAGCACGAGCCCGGCGGCTACGCGACTCCTTACGAAGCGGCCGGAGAGGACGCGACTTACATCAGCCGCATCCGCGAGGACGCGACGGTGGAGAACGGTCTCGTGCTGTGGTGCGTGTCCGACAATCTTCGCAAGGGCGCAGCCCTCAACGCGATCCAGATCGCGGAAGTGCTGATCAACCGCAAGCTGATCAGCGCGAAGAAGAAGGCGGCGTAACGCACGCTGCCGTAGGGTGGGCAAAGGCGCGAAGCGCTGTGCCCACCATTCTCTCGATTTCGATAAAGGTCGTGGGCACGCTTCGCTTTGCCCACCCTACGAGATCCGTGGTTTAACCCACGCTGCGCGCGTTCTTGAATTCCTTGCTCGCCTTGTCCAGCACGAACAGCGATCCCTCCGCGACGCCGAAATAGGCGCCGTGGGTCTGCATCTGGCCGGCATCGACCGCCTTCCGCACGAATGGGAACGTCATCAGGTTTTCCAGGCTGCGGAACACCGCAGCCTTCTCGATGCGCTCGACGAACTGCGCCATGGTCTCGCGCTCGCGCTGCTCGACCACTTCGCCCGGCTTGATGAACATCTGCATCCATTTGCCGATGAAGTCGCCGGGCGTCAGCGGCTCGATCTTGTCGACGAAGGCGCGGATGCCGCCGCATTGGGCGTGGCCGAGCACCACGATGTGCTTCACCTTCAGCACCGTCACCGCGTATTCCAGCGCGGCCGAGACGCCGTGCGCGTTGCCGTCGGGCTGATACACCGGCACAAGATTGGCGATGTTGCGGACCACGAACAATTCGCCGGGGCCGACGTCGAAGATCACCTCGGGCGAGACGCGGCTGTCGCAGCAGCCGATCACCATCACTTCCGGCGACTGCCCCTTCACCGACAGGTCGCGATAGCGGGTCTGCTCGGTCGGCAGCCGCTGGGTGGCGAAGGCCCTGTAGCCTTCCAGCAAATGCTCTGGGAATGCGGTCATGGCCTATGCCTAAACATATACCGCCGGGGCGAACAAGCCTTTCGAATAGGCAGGCCAGATGTTATCGCCTGTGGCTGTTTGCTTGAGCATGATCCTTGCCGGAAAACCGCCGCACGCTTTTCCGGATCGTGCTCTACAACCGCCTCAGGAAACCGGAAGGAACGCTCGCATGACCCGCCCGCGCCGCAGCCATCTGTTCATGCCCGGCTCCAACCCCCGCGCGCTGGAAAAGGCGCGCAATCTCGCCGCCGACGGCCTGATCCTCGATCTGGAAGATTCCGTCGCCCCTGAGGCCAAGGCGGTGGCGCGTGACGGCATTGCCGCCGCGATCGCAGCCAAGGGCTTTGGCAAGCGCGAGATCCTGATCCGGACCAACGGCCTCGACACGCCCTGGTGGGCCGACGACGTCGCCATGGCGGCGAAGGCTTCGCCCGATGGCATCCTGGTTCCAAAAGTTTCAAGTATCGAAGATCTCGACATAATCGGCTTCCGTCTCACCGAGCTTGGTGCCGCGCCGACCGTGAAGGTCTGGGCCATGATCGAGACCGCCCGCGCCGTGCTGCATGCCGAGGAACTGGCCGAGGCCGGGCGCGATCCATCGCGGCGTCTGTCCGGCTTCGTGTTCGGTCCCAACGACATCTCGCGCGAGACGCGGATCCGGATGCTGCCGGGCCGCGCCGCGATGATCCCGATGATCACCCATTGCATCCTGGCGACGCGCGCCCATGGCCTCGAGATCCTCGACGGCCCCTACAGCGACATTGCCAACCCCGACGGCTTCGCCACCGAATGCGCGCAAGGCCGCGATCTCGGCTTCGACGGCAAGACGCTGATCCACCCCTCGCAGATCGACGCCTGCAACGCGATCTTCACGCCGCCCGAAGAGGAAGTCGCGCGCGCACGAAAGATCATCGCGGCGTTCGAATTGCCGGAGAACGCCTCGCGCGGCGCGATCCGCCTGGACGGCGCCATGGTGGAGCGCCTGCACGCCGACATGGCAAAGCGCACGATCGCCATCGCGGATGCGATTGCGGCGATAGGGAAGAGCTGAGGGGTGCCCCCGACCCGTTCCGTCCTCTTCGATCTCGACGGAACGCTGGTCGATTCCCGACCGGGCATCGTCGCGAGTTGCTCGGCGGCATTGCGTGCGCTCGGACATGATCCCGGCAACGCCCCCGACATAGCCATCGGGCCGCCGCTCGAAGACATCTTGCGGAGTTTGCTGCAGGCGTACGGGGACAACCGGATCGATGAGGCCGCTGTCGCGTATCGTCGGCACTACGGCGAAATTGGTCTGCTCGGAAGCGAGCCCTATCCCGGAATAAGCGACGCTCTTGCAGAGATGCGACGCGCTGGATTGCGGATCTATCTCGCCACCTCGAAGCGCGAAGTTTTCGCGCGACGAATTCTGGAAAACCTCGATCTCGCGACGCACTTCGACGGCATCTACGGTTCAGTGCCTGACGGCGAGCGGGATCATAAGCCGGAGCTGCTCGCCCATATCCTGTCCGATCAGGATATCTCCCCTTCGCGCAGCCTCATGGTCGGCGATCGCCGCCACGACATCATGGGTGCTCACGCAGTCAAGATGCGCAGCCTCGGCGTGCTCTGGGGATATGGCAGCCGGCAAGAGATCGAAACGGCCGGCGCGGACCAATTGGTGGAACGACCTGCCGATCTCTCGCGCATCGTTCTATCCATGTTAAACGGATAGTCGCCATCGCAATTCAGCGCGGCACAACGTCCGCGCGGTCGAGCGATTCCAGTGTCGCGGCATTGCCGCAATAGCCGTGATAATTCTCCGCGGCAGTGCCGTCGGCGAGATCGCGGTCGCATTGTCCCTTGTGATTGCAGAGCGAGCAGACCCGCTCCATGTCGCGGAGCAGCAGCGGCTGCGCGCGGCCGAGCCCTTCGGCGCTGATGCCGAGCTGTTCGAGCATCTTCGGCAGCTCGTCGGCGGCGTGCTTGCCGTGGCGGACCAGTTCCTCGAGATCGTCAGGCGCGATCCGCAGGTCACTCGCGATCCGGTCGAAATCGGCCCGATCGAGCTGCCGCATCTCGTTCAGCTCGCGGCGATGCTTCAGCCAGCTCGCAAAGGAATCGATGAGGTCCTGGACGATGGGATATGGCCTGGTTGCGGTGCTCATGGAAAGCTCCCTTCGGACAGCGGAACTGGAGCGAATTAAGCACAATGATGCAGGGGCGCGTTGCGCTGGATCAAACTGGAAGAGGGCGGGGAAATAGAGCTCGTGTCCCGGACGCGGTGCGGCGCGAAGTGCCGCTCCGCAGAGCCGGGACCCATCTCGCGGCATTGCTGAGCCCCGGCTCTGCAGCGCACCGCTGAAGAAGCGCTGCGCTGCGTCCGGGGCACGAGAAACTAGCCGAACCGCTCCGCCGCCCAGGCATACAGGCTGCCCGGAATCGGCTTTTCGCCGCCGCGGCCCTTGGGCGAGATGTGCAGGCCGATGATCTCGGGGCTGGTGACGAGGCCGAGATAGCTCGAGGGATCGAAGAACAGTTTTGGTTCGGCATGCACGGCGTAGAACGACTGCTTCGGCAGCGCGCAAGCGAGCTCACCGGTGCGGCGCGCCAGCGCGGTGAGTGCCGCGGGGCCGAAGATCGCGACGCGGATATCGGAGAGGCGGTTCGAGCTGCCGCGCAGGCGGCGCATCATGAAGGTGATGCGATGGCGGACCGACAGCCAGTTCGGCGTCAACTCCTCCTGCTCCATCAGCTCCTCGAAGGCGGCGACGATGGCGTGCCGGGGCGGCAGGTAGATCACGGAATTGCCGAGCTGGCGCGGCCGCTCCCAGGCGAAGTAAGGCTTTGCCGGATCGATCTCGACGGGCTTCAAGAGCAGCACATCGGCGTCGAGCCAGAGGCCGAGATCCTTCGCCATCAGCTTCATGCGGAAGAAATCGCTGAACTGCAGCGTGGTCCAGTCGCGCCAGCTTCCGTCCGGTTGCGAGGGCCGCAAGCGTTCCGAGAACGCGTGCGGCAGGATCGCTTCGGCGTCTGCATTTGCGACGCCGGCGGGCAGGCCGGGAATGGTGTCGAAACTATAGACCGTGACCTTGTGGCCGGCAGCGAGCTGCGAGCGCAGACAGGTCTGGCGCAGCGCGTCCATCGGGCCATGCCAGAAGGTGACGATGTCGGGCAGCATGCGGCGAAGCTATACGGGATAAGCGAGGCAAAGAAAAAGCCCCGGCGCAGTCGGCACCGGGGCTGAATGAAGACGCGAGATCAGGCCCAGGCGCGTTCGCGCTTGAGCTTGTCCTCATAGGTGTCGATCGAGGCCTTCTTCTCCATCGTCAGGCCGATGTCGTCGAGGCCGTTGATCAGGCAGTGCTTGCGGAACGGGTCGATCTCGAACTTGACCTTGCCACCGTCGGGGCCGCGGATCTCCTGGTTCGGCAGGTCGATCGTCAGCGTCGCGTTGGCGCCGCGCTCGGCGTCGTCGAACAGCTTGTCGAGGTCTTCCTGGCTGACGCGGATCGGCAGAATGCCGTTCTTGAAGCAGTTGTTGTAGAAGATGTCGCCGAACGAGGTCGAGATCACGCAGCGGATGCCGAAGTCGAGCAGCGCCCAGGGCGCGTGCTCGCGGCTCGAGCCGCAGCCGAAATTGTCGCCGGCGACCAGCACCTTCGCATTGCGATAGGCGGGCTGATTGAGGACGAAATCCGGATTCTCGCTGCCGTCGTCCTTGTAGCGCTGCTCGGAGAACAGTCCCTTGCCAAGGCCGGTACGCTTGATGGTCTTGAGGTACTGCTTCGGAATGATCATGTCGGTGTCGACATTGATGATCTTCAGCGGCGCCGCGACGCCTTCCAGCGTGGTGAACTTGTCCATGGTTGCGCTTTCCCGGATGGGTCTAGGGGAACAGGTATTTATCGTGATCGGGGCGGAAATCCTAGGCCGAATTCGGCAGGTCTAGTCTGCTTGGCGGGATCAAGCCACGGAGAAGGTGCGCTCCCTACCCCGCCCGCGCCTCAATCGCCGCCATATCGTCGTCCGACAGACCAAAATGGTGGCCGATCTCGTGGATCAGGACGTGGCGGACGATGTGGCCGAGGCTTTCGTCGTGCTCGGCCCAGTAATCCAGGATCGGCCGGCGGTAGAGCCAGACCATGTTGGGCAGCCGCGCCACGTCGCCAAGGCTCTGCTGGGGCAGGCCGACGCCCTGGAACAGGCCGAGCAGGTCGAACTCGCTCTCGCATTCCATCTCGTCCAGGACCTCCTCGGTCGGGAAGTCGTCGACGCGGAGGATCACGCCCTCGCACAGCCTGCGAAACTCCGCCGGCAGGCGCTCGAAGATCTCGTGCGCCGTCGCTTCCATCTCGGCCAGCGAGGGCGCTTTCAATTCCGTCCACATGGGGTTGTCTTAGCGCGGGTTTCCCGCTGATGCATCCCGCTTTATAAAGCGCGGCGAGGTTGACGGGCGCCGTCAAAACGGGGAGCGTGGGCCTCGAACGGGACGTTTCAGGTGGGCGGAAAAATGCGAGCGAAAACAGCGCTGACGCTACTGTGCATGGGGTTGTTTTCGCAGTTTTGCGGTGGCGCGGAGGCCCAGAGCGCGGCCCCCGGGGTCAGGCTGGCGCAGGCGGCCTCGCCGGACGACATCCCACCGCCGCGCAAGCGCCCGCCCTCGCGCCTGCGCGTCACGCCCTACTACAGCCCTGACGGCGTCTACCCGCGCTACAATCCCGGTCCCAATGCGGTCCGCGAATGCAATGCGACCTATGTGCAGGAATTCCGGCCGAGCGGCACCGTGATCGTGCCGCGTGTGAGCTGCTATTGGCGCCCCGGCTAATGCCGGTTCAACGCCGGTGCGCGACGGGGGGCCTCGAGGTGTGGCCATGGCGAGATGGGTTGCATGGGCCGTTGCCGCCGCGCTGGCCGCGGGCCTGCCTTGCGCGTCCGCAGCACCGAGGGTGACGGTTCCGGAGGCCTCGGCGGGGATCGCAATGTTCGATGTGCGACGGCCTGCGCGGACCTACGTCGTAGGGCATGCCGTGCGCCGTGATCCGCGCTATTACGCGCGGCCCGTCCACTACCGTCCCTATTCTTACCGCGTGCCCGCCCCCTTCGTGTTCGGCTACGGGCCATTCTGGTGACGCGCTAGCCGGCGGGCGCAAATCCCTTGACCAGCAGCACGGTCGCCTGCGCGCCCGCCTTGCGGTCGCGCGAGATCTCCTCGTAGTCGGGTGAATTCGAGAAGGCGAGGAAGGCGGCCTCGTCGGGAAACGACATCATGACGAGCTTGTCGTGCGGCCACGCCCCCTCGAGCACGCGCGGCTGCTCGTCGGCGGCGAGCAGCCGTCCATTGAACTTCCTGAACACATCGAAGAATCGCGCCTGGTAGCGGTCATAGGCCGCGCGGTCCGTCATCTTCAGCTGCGCGATTGCGTAGACGGTCATCTTCCAAAACTCCTCTCGTCGCGGCACCGCGTCGCATCGCAATTTGCCGGCCTCGTTCATTCATGGCGCGTTCACATCGCTATCCGCAATTTAATCCCGGGAGCGACTGCGATTGAACAGGGATGACGCGGGCCGGGAACGAGCATCGCCACTCCGCTGTCCAGATTCAGGGAGGAGTCCATGCTGAGGAGTTTGGGTCTCAGGGCAGGCCCGATGCGCCTGCTCGGAATTGCGGCCGCCACGACGCTGATGCTGTCGGCCGGAACCGCGCGTCGTGCTGAAGCGCTGAGCTTGATCAATCCGGCGACGTCACCTGCGACGAAGGCCGCGGCCGACGACCTCGTCACGCAGGTTCGCCACGGCGGCGGCGGACATGGCGGTGGCGGGCATTTTCACGGTGGTGGAGGCTTCCGCGGTGGCGGAGGACATATCGGCGGTTTCCGCGGCGGTGGATTCCATGGCGGCCATATCGGCGGCTTCCGCGCCGCACCGGCCTTCCATGGCGGCTATCGCTATGGCGGCGTTCACCGCTACGGCGGATTTCATCGCTACGGGATCTATCGGCCTCACTACGGCCATCGCCACTTCCACCGGCGCTATTATGTCGGCGGCTATTATCCCTACTACCATTATCCGCGCCGCTGCCGGGTCATCTGGACCTATTACGGCCCGCGCCGCATCTGCCGCTGGCATCGCTGGCACCATCCGTATCGGTATTGGTAAGCACGATCGAAGCGAAAAGGGCGCCTTAGCGGCGCCCTTTGTTTATCCGGTGGCCTAGAGCCAACCCCTCAGCTTCCACGATGCGGACTTCCACCGCATCAGGGTCTCGACCTTCCACTGCTTGAACATCGCGGGCGGCCAGCGGCTGAGCTTCGAGGTCTCCTCGACCTCGGGCTTGGCGACGATGTGCAAGCGTGGCGCGCGCCGGCGGTGCTGGCGCGTGGCCTCGCCGATCAGGTCGACATATTCAGGCTTGTTGGCCATGGCGCGCGTCCTCGCGAAAACCTCGCGAGGACGAGAGTGTCAGGCGATCGTTTAACGGCGGTTGCCGCGATCGCTACAATTGCAGGGACCGGCTTAGCGCCAGTCCCTGACGTCGACGAAATGACCCGCGATCGCCGCCGCTGCCGCCATCGCCGGCGACACCAGATGGGTGCGGCCCTTGAAGCCCTGGCGTCCTTCGAAGTTGCGGTTCGAGGTCGAGGCGCAGCGCTCTTCCGGGGCCAGCTTGTCCGGGTTCATCGCGAGGCACATCGAGCAACCGGGCTCGCGCCATTCGAAGCCGGCCTTGATGAAGATCTTGTCCAGACCCTCGGCTTCGGCCTGCTCCTTCACGAGGCCGGAGCCCGGCACGACCATGGCGTTGACATGCGCTGAGACGGTCTTGCCTTCGGCAATCTTCGCCGCCGCGCGTAAATCCTCGATGCGGCCATTGGTGCAGGAGCCGATGAAGATGCGGTCGACCTTGATGTCGGTGATCTTCGTTCCCGCGGTCAGGCCCATGTACTTCAGCGCGCGGTGCTTGGAGAGACGCTTGGCCTCGTCCGCGATCTTGTCGGGGTCGGGCACGATGCCGGTCACGGAGATGACGTCCTCAGGGCTGGTGCCCCAGGTCACGATCGGCGGCAGCTTGGCGGCATCGAGGCGCAGCTCGCTGTCGAAATGCGCGCCCTCGTCGGAGCGCAGCTTCTCCCAGTAGCGCATCGCCGCGTCCCAGTCCGCGCCCTTCGGCGCCTTGGGGCGGCCACGCAGGAAGTCGAACGCCTTCTGGTCGGGCGCGACCAGGCCGGCGCGCGCGCCGCCTTCGATCGACATGTTGCAGACCGTCATGCGGCCTTCCATGCTGAGCGCGCTGATGGCGTCGCCGGCGTATTCCAGCACGTAGCCGGTGCCGCCCGCGGTGCCGATCTCGCCGATGATGGCGAGGATGATGTCCTTGCCCGTCACGCCGTCGGGCAATTTGCCGTCGACGGTGACGCGCATGTTCTTCGCCTTCTTCTGGATCAGCGTCTGCGTCGCCAGAACGTGCTCGACCTCGGAAGTGCCGATGCCGTGCGCGAGCGCGCCGAACGCGCCATGCGTCGAGGTGTGGCTGTCACCGCAGACGATGGTGGTGCCGGGCAGGGTAAAACCCTGCTCGGGGCCGATGACGTGGACGACGCCCTGGCGCTTGTCGAACTCGTTGTAATATTCGATGCCGAATTCCTTGGCGTTCTCGGCCAGCGCCTTGATCTGCTCGATGCTTTCAGGATCGGGATTCGGCTTGGTGCGATCGGTGGTCGGCACGTTGTGGTCGACGACGGCGAGCGTCTTTTCCGGCGAGTGGACCTTGCGGCCGGTGGCGCGCAGGCCTTCGAACGCCTGCGGCGAGGTCACCTCGTGCACCAGGTGGCGATCGATATAGAGCAGGCAGGTGCCGTCATCGGCTTCGTGCACCAGATGGTCGTTCCAGATCTTGTCGTACAATGTGGTCGGCTTGGACATGAGCTTGAGCTCCGAAAGAATGTTGTGTCAGTGGATGGGCGCGCGCGGCGCGCAGGCAACAAAATCGTCAGCGCAGCTTTTAGGCTGCGCGGCTAAGCTCTGACGTTGCCGAGGTCGCGAAGCGTCCGAAGAACCGGCCGGGCAGCCGCGAGCGATCGTCGATGACGATGCGCTTGACGGGGGCGAGGCTGGTCGGATCTGGAAACATTCTAGAAGCTATATAGCACGCAGCGGTAAAAGCGCGAGGGCTTCAAGTTCGTGATTGCAAGCCACCGGGTCCGCGCGGAGCGCGGCCCGGTGACAGGCTCCGCGAAGCAATCCAGAAATGCATCTACGGGGGCAGTCTGGATTGCTTCGTCGCAAGGGCTCCTCGCAACGACGGTGGCCAAACAAAAAAGCGCGGAGCCGAGCCCCGCGCTTCTCGAAAACTTGCCTGATGGCGGAGCTTACTCGTTGACGGCCTTGGCGTGCTCAGTCTTCTCGACGATGCGGGCCGACTTGCCGCGAAGGCTGCGGAGGTAATAGAGCTTGGCGCGACGCACCTTGCCGCGGCGCACCACCTTGATCGAGTCGATCATCGGCGACATCACCGGGAACACGCGCTCCACGCCCTCGCCGTAGGAGATCTTGCGGACGGTGAAGCTCTCGTTGAGCCCACCGCCGGAACGGCCGATGCAGACGCCTTCATAGGCCTGCACGCGGGTGCGGTCGCCTTCGACGACCTTCACGTTGACGATCACGGTGTCGCCGGGACCGAATTCCGGAATGTCCTTGCCGGCGGACAGCTTGTCGAATTGCTCTTGCTCGAGCTGTTGGATCAGGTTCATGGGTAAATCTCCATCGGCGCGCCCAGCCGCAGATCGGGGGCTGCGCGAAATTCGTCTATCCAGCTATTGCGGATGTGGCCGCTCCTATAAGGCAAGCCGGAGCGTTTGTCACCCGTCTGTCTTGTTTTTTGGTGTTTTTTGGCGTCCGGCCCGATTCGGGGGCTTGGGTGGGATCTGGGCCCACAAATCCGGCCGCTGGGCCGCCGTCAGCGCCTCGGATTGCGCCCGCCGCCAGCTGGCCACCTTGGCATGGTCGCCGGAGGTCAGGATCTCCGGGATCGGCACCCCCTCGAACAGCTGCGGCCGGGTGTATTGGGGGTACTCCAAAAGGCTATCAGAGAAGCTTTCCTCGGTTCCCGAGGCCTCCTTGCCCATCACGCCCGGCAGCAGCCGCACACAGGCGTCGATCAGGGCCAAAGCGGCGATTTCGCCCCCGGACAGCACGTAATCCCCGATCGAGACCTCCTCCAGGCCCCGCCCGTCGATCACCCGCTGGTCGATCCCTTCAAAGCGCCCGCAGACGATCAGGGGGCCGGGGCCCTTGGCGAGTTCCCGGACTCGTGCCTGGGTCAATGGCCGACCCCTCGGGCTCATCAGCAGCCGCGGCCGCTCAGGGCCGATCTCTGCGGCATCGATCGCCGCCGCCAGAACATCCGCCCGCAGCACCATGCCCGGCCCGCCGCCGGCGGGGGTGTCGTCGACGCTGCGATGGCGGTCGGTGGCGGACGCCCTGATGTCCCGCGCCTCGATCTCCCACAGCCCGGAGGCCAGCGCCCGGCCGGCCAGGCTCACGCCGAGCGGCCCCGGAAACATCTCCGGAAACAGCGTCAGCACCGTCGCGCGCCAGGGTGAGGGGGTTGTCATCGGATCTCAATATCTCGTCGTCCCGGACAAGCGCAGCGCAGATCCGGGACCCATAACCACCGCAGCCAGTTTTGCGATGGCTGGAGCCATCAGCTTAGCCAAAAACCACGGCCTGTGGTTATGGGTCCCCGCGTTCGCGGGGACGACTCGTGGAGGGATCATTGTCCTCGCCCTCGACCTCCTGCGGCAGCGCGATCACGACACGGCCGCCTTGGAGGTCGACCTCCGGCACCACCGCGTTCGTGAACGGCAGCAGCAGCGTCGTGCCTTTCGGCGGGGCGATTTCGATGATGTCGCCGGCGCCGAAATTATGGATCGCGAGCACGCGGCCGAGCGCATCGCCTTCCGTGGTGACGGCGGCGAGCCCGATCAGATCGGTGTGGTAATATTCGTCGTCGTCGGTCGCGGGCAGTTTTTCGCGCGCGACGTAGAGTTCGATGCCGTTGAGGCGCTCGGCCTCATCGCGGGTCGTGACGCCCTTGAACGTCGCGACCAGATGGTCCTTGGCCTCGCGCGCCGTCGCGACCTCGAACTGGCGCTTGCCGTCCTTGGACAGCAGCGGACCGTAGCGCCTGACGGCAAAGGGATCCTCGGTGAAGGTCCACAATTTGACCGCACCGCGCACACCATGCGCGGCGCCGATCCGCGCGACGCAGACCAGCGCCGACATGATCTAGCCTTAGCCCTTCGCGGCGGCTTCGGCCTGCGCCTTGCGCTCCTTGCGCGGCACGGCCTTCTCGGGGTTGTTGCGCGCTTCGCGCTTCTTGACGCCGGCAGCATCGAGGAAACGCGCCACGCGGTCGGACGGCTGCGCGCCCTTGGCGAGCCAGGCCTTCACCTTGTCCATGTCGAGCTTCAGGCGGGTCTCGTTGTCCTTCGGCAGCAGCGGGTTGAAATAGCCGAGACGCTCGATGAAGCGGCCATCGCGCGGGAAGCGCGAATCGGCGACGACGACGTGATAGACGGGGCGCTTCTTGGTGCCTGCGCGGGCGAGGCGGATAACGACGGACATCTAGTTCTCCTTCAAAGTACAGTTTGTTCGGTTGATTGGTATTTTCGCGCCGCGCGGGACCGTGCGATCCCTCGTGACGAATTCCTCATTTCTTCTTGCCGGGAAAACCGCCGAGGCCCGGCAGCATCGGCTTGCCGCTGAGGCCCGTGAGCCCCGGCACATTCGGCAGGCCCTGACGCAAGCCGGCCGGCAAATCCTTCGGTAGGCTCGGCAGACCCTGTCCGCCGCCGCTCTGCATCTTCTCCTGCAGCGCCTTCATCTCTTCCGGCGAGGGCGGCTTCATGCCGCCGCCGAAGCCCATGGCCTGCGCGATGCCGGCGAGCGGGCCGCGCTTGCCCGAGCCCATGGCCTTCATCACATCAGCCATGTTCCGGTGCATCTTGAGCAGCTTGTTGACCTGCTCGACGCTCTGGCCGGACCCTGCAGCGATACGCTTCTTGCGGCTGGCCTTGAGCAAATCGGGATGACGGCGCTCGTCGCGCGTCATGGAATCGATCACCGCGACCTGGCGCTTCAGGATCTTGTCGTCGATCCCGGCGGCGGCGATCTGGTTCTTCATCTTGGCGATGCCGGGCATCATGCCCATCAGCCCGCTGATGCCGCCCATGCTGGCCATCTGCAGCAGCTGCTCGCGCATGTCGTTGAGGTCGAACTGACCCTTGCGCATGCGCTCGGCGGTGCGCGCGGCCTTCTCGGCGTCGATATTGGCGGCAGCGCGCTCGACCAGCGAGACCACGTCGCCCATGCCGAGGATGCGGCCGGCGATACGATCGGGGTGGAAATCTTCCAGCGCGTCGGTCTTTTCACCGGTGCCGATCAGCTTGATCGGCTTGCCGGTCACCGCGCGCATCGACAGCGCAGCACCGCCGCGGCCGTCGCCGTCGACGCGGGTCAGCACGATGCCGGTGAGGCCGACACGCTGATCGAACGCGCGCGCGAGGTTCACCGCGTCCTGGCCGGTGAGGCTGTCCGCGACCAGCAGCACTTCATGCGGATTGGCCGCGGCTTTGATCGCCGCCGCTTCCGCCATCATGTCTTCATCGAGCGTGGTGCGGCCGGCGGTGTCGAGCAGCACGATGTCGTAGCCGCCGAGCTTGCCGGCTTCCATCGCGCGCTTGGCAATCTGCGGCGGCTGCTGTCCCGCCACGATCGGCAGGGTCGGAATGTCGAGGTCGCGGCCGAGCACGGCCAGCTGCTCCATCGCCGCCGGGCGATAGACGTCGAGCGAGGCCATCAGCACCTTGCGCTTGTCGCGCTGGACCAGGCGGCGGGCGAGCTTGGCGGTGGTGGTGGTTTTACCGGAGCCTTGCAGGCCGACCATCATGATCGGCACCGGCGGCACGGAATTGACGTCGATGGTCTGGCTTTCGGCGCCGAGCGTGTTGATCAGCTCGTCATGGACGATCTTGACGACCATCTGGCCGGGGGTGACCGACTTGACGACGGTGGCGCCGATCGCCTGCTCGCGGACGCGCTCGGTGAAGCTGCGAACCACCTCGAGCGCGACGTCGGCCTCCAGCAGCGCGCGGCGCACCTCGCGCATCGCGGCGTCGACGTCCTTTTCGGTCAGCGCACCGCGCCCCGTCAGACGATCGAGAATGCCACCAAGCCGTTCCGACAGATTGTCGAACAATGCCGTTGTCCTTTGTCCTGCTCGTCAAAAAGACGATCTTCCAAACACCTTTACGCCCGAGGGCGCATAGCGCTGTCGGGCGTTGACCTCTAGTCCCTCAGGACCAGTCGGCGGGTCGAAAAGAAAGCCTTTCCGAGAAAGTGGCGGGGTTAAACGCCGCTCACGCCCAAAAGTCAAGGAAAGTTAGGGTGCCGGGGCGGCTTTGCCAGGGTAAGATACTGAATTTGCGTCACTTTTAACCACCGGTTCCTTTTCGTTTGGCCACGCCCATATAGAAGGTGATGACTTACCTCCGCCACCAGTCTTGAAGCCTGCCTGTGCCGATCACCCGCCGCCGCGTTTTCGGGCTGCTCGCCGGGGCCGGCGCCCTGGTCGGTCTCCCGTCCCTCTGGATGTCCCGCATGAAAACCTACGACGGTCCCGCCTCCGACCATTTCGACGGCCTGAACTTCTTCGATCCGGACGGCGCGCCGCCGAAATCGCTTCGCGAGGTGCTGCGTTGGCAGTTCAGCGGCAAGCGGCAGCGCGCCACCTGGCCCGACTGGGCGCCCAGCCCCCATGCCGACACCCCGCCGGAGCGGGTCGATGGCGACAAGGTGCGGTTGTCCTTCGTCGGCCATGCCAGCTGGCTGATCCAGACCGGCGGCCTCAATATCCTGGTCGATCCCGTCTGGTCGACGCGGGTCTCGCCGGTCGCCTGGGCCGGGCCGAAGCGGCACAACGATCCCGGCATCGCCTTCGAGAAGCTGCCGAAGATCGATGTCGTGCTGGTCTCGCACGGCCATTACGACCATCTCGACATCGCGACGCTGTCGCGGCTCACCAAGAATTTTGCCCCGCGCGTGGTCACCCCGCTCGGCAACGACGTGACGATGCGCAGCTGGGATTCCACGATCAAGGTGGAGGCATTCGACTGGCATGATCGCGTCGAGCTCGGCGGCGGCATCGCCGTGCATCTGGTGCCGACCCGGCATTGGACGGCGCGCGGCATGTTCGACCGCAACAAGGCGCTGTGGGCGAGTTTTGTGCTGGAGACGCCGGCCGGGAAAATCTACGTCGTCTGTGATTCCGGCTACGGCGACGGCCGGCACTTTCGCCGCGTCGCCGAGAGGCACGGCAAGCTGCGGCTGGCGATCCTCCCCATCGGCGCCTACGAGCCGCGCTGGTTCATGCGCGACCAGCACATGAACCCGGAGGATGCCGTGAAGGCGCTGGCCGATTGCGGCGCCGACGCCGCGCTCGGGCATCATCACGGCACGTTCCAGCTGACGGATGAAGCGATCGATGCGCCGGCCAAGGCGCTGGTGGATGCGCTCGATGCGGCGCAGATTCCGCAGCAGCGGTTCGTCGCGATGAAGCCGGGGCAGGTGGTGGAGATTTAGGTCTCTCCGCGCCCACAGCTCGTGCCCCGGACGCAGCGCAGCACGTAGTGGTGCGCTGCTGAGCCGGGGCCCATGTTGCCGTACATCCCGTGTTGCTTTCTGGGTCCCGGCTCTGCGCAGCATCGCTACGCGCTGCAGCGCGTCCGGGACACGAGACTTATTGCTCTTTGGGCTTGATCGCCCAGCTCACATTCACCGTGACCGATAGCGTTTCCTCGCCGGGCGCAACCGCGGCTTGCGGCGCTGCCATCGGCGCTGTTGCCATCCGCGCCTTGAACAGCGGCACCGGGGCGCCCCCTTCGGAGACGCTCAGCGGCGCGCCCAACGTCACGCCGGTGGCCTTGGCGTAGATTTCCGCCTTGCGGCGGGCGTCCGCGACTGCCTGCTCGCGCGCGTCGTCGAGCAGCTTTGAGGCCTGCGTCACCTCGAAGGAGATGTTGCCGATGTCGTTCGCGCCGGCGCTGACCAGCGTATCGATGATGCCGGCGACCTTGGTCACGTCGCGGATCTTCACGGTGACGCGGTTGGAGGCGCGGAAGCCGACCACTGGGGATGCCCCGGTGGATTTGTTCTGGCCGTATTGCGGCTGCAGCGACAGCCGCGAGGTCTGGTAGTCCTTCTCGGCGATGCCGGCGCCCTTCAGCGCCAGCAGCACCTTGCCCATCGCGGCGTTGTTGGCATCGGACGCTTCCTTCGCCGTCTTGGCGTCGTTGGCGACGCCGGCGTCGATCTGCGCGAGATCGGGCGCCGCGGAAATGTTGGCTTCGCCGCTCACCGAAATGGCGGATGGAAAGTCATCGGCAAGCGCGGGCATTGTCAGCAGTGTGGCGAAAGCGGCGGCAAGGGACGTAGCAAGTACGGCAGGCTTTTTCATTGATCTCACTTCAGCGGCACGAAAACATTGATCACGAGCTTGTCCTCGGCCGTCTTGAGGGGATCGGTGAGGTATTCCTCGATGAAGGTGTCCTTGGCTTCCAGCCTCTTGTCGTCAAGGTGATTGGTGATCGCCTCGTAGGTGTTGTCCATGTTGTCGTAGGAACCGCGATGGACGAATTTCAGCACCTTGCCCTCCGGCGACTTGCCGATGCTCATGTCCTTGGACAGGTTCTTGGGATCTTGCTCGACCGGGATCTCGGCAAGGAAGGTGAAACCGGTGTCGTCGGTCGAAGTGTAGACGATCATCGCATTGCCGGCGTGCTTGATGCCCTGCTTGTCCAGCAGCGTGTTCAGCGCCTTGAAGGCGTCGATCAGCGTGTCGAAGGCCGAGTCCCAATTGGCGGTGCCCTTGACCATCACGACCTTTTTGGCCTCGAGCGTGGTCTCCAGGCCGAACGGATCGGCGGTCTGCACCGGGGCGGGTGTCGCGGCGGCGGCCGGTGGCGGGGCCGTCGGGCTGGGTGAGGCGCTGGCGGCGGGCGAGGGCGAATTTGTCGGGGCCGGCGACGCGCTGGCCGCAGGCGATGGCGCGGGTGAGGGCGTGGCTGCCGGCGCGGGCGACGCACTCGCGGCCGGGGCGGGAGAGGCCGACGGGGCGGGCGAGGGACTTGCCGAGGCGGCCGGTGCCGGGCTCGGGGTTTGCGCGAGAACCTCAGAGAGGCCGAGCGACAAGGCCGCCGCCGGGATCAGCGCGGCCAGAGCGAGACGACGAAACCTGAACATATTATTCTCCCCAAGGCCTTAGTCACCAAGGCCTGAACCACCAAGGCCTGCCCGGCTTTGCGCCCGGCCGCGCATCCCGCTTCGCGCCAACTTTCGCCGTTCTAACACGCAAGCGCCAAATTCGTCCCATGACAGATGCGTCATGACAGTTGTCCAGGCAGTCCTGCTGGCGCCCAGCGGCAAAACTCTGGCCAAGCCGGCAAGGATCGCCATATAAGACAGGCGAAATTCAGGAATTTTTATGAGCGCGCTGGCCAACCACGCATTTGCCAAGATGAACGGCATCGGCAACGAGATCGTCGTTGTCGACATGCGCGATTCCGCCGGGCCGGTGACGCCGGACGACGCCCGCGCGGTAGCGTCCGCGAATGGCGGCGTCGCCTACGACCAGCTCATGGTGCTGCAGAAGCCGCGGCTCGAGGGCACCGAAGCCTTCATCCGCATCTACAACAATGACGGCTCGGAAGCCGGCGCCTGTGGCAACGGCATGCGCTGTGTGGTGCGGCGCATCTTCGAGAAGAACGGGCAGACCAATGCGACGTTCGAGACCGCGGCCGGCCTGCTCAACGCCTGGCAGGGCCCGGCGCCCGATCTCTACACCGTCGACATGGGTGTGCCGAAGTTCGGCTGGCAGGACATTCCGCTGGCGGAAGAGTTCCGCGACACCCGCTACATCGAATTGCAGATCGGGCCGATCGACAATCCGATCCTGCATTCGCCCTCCGTGGTGAGCATGGGCAATCCGCATGCGATCTTCTGGGTCGATGACGTCAACGCCTATGATCTCGAGCGTTTCGGTCCGCTGCTCGAAAACCACCCGATCTTCCCGGAGCGCGCCAACATCACGCTCGCCCATATCGTCGATGACAAGCACATCACCATCCGCACCTGGGAGCGTGGCGCCGGGCTGACCAAGGCCTGCGGCTCGGCGGCCTGCGCCACGGCCGTCGGCGCGGCCCGCCTGAAGCGGACCGATCGCAAGGTCGAGATCACGCTGCCCGGCGGCAAGCTCGGCATCGAATGGCGCGAGCGCGACGACCACGTGCTGATGACGGGCACCGCGACCTTCGAATATGAGGGCCGATTCGATCCGGCGCTGTTCGCGCCGGCCGCCTGATGGCCGTCGACATCGTCACCTTCGGCTGCCGCCTCAATGCCTTCGAGGCCGAGGTGATCCGCCGCGAGGCCGAGGGCGCAGGGCTTTCAGACACCATCGTCATCAACAGCTGCGCCGTCACCAATGAGGCGGTGGCGCAGGCGCGGCAATCGATCCGCAAACTGAAGCGCGAGCGGCCCGAGGCGCGCATCGTCGTCACCGGCTGCGCGGCGCAGACGCAAGCTGCGATGTTCGCCGACATGACCGAGGTCGATCGCGTCGTCGGCAATGACGACAAGATGCGGTCATCCGCGTGGCGCGACGCCCGCAATGCCTTCGATCTCGGCGCCGGCGAGAAGATCGCCGTCAGCGACATCATGGCTATCAGGGAGATGGCGCCGCATCTCATCGACGGCTATGCGAGTGGCCTTCCGCGCGTGTTCGTGCAGGTGCAGAACGGCTGCGATCATCGCTGCACCTTCTGCATCATCCCGTTCGGCCGCGGCAATTCGCGCTCGGTGCCGATGGGCGCGGTGGTCGAACAGGTGCGGACGCTGGCCGAACGCGGCCATGCCGAGATCGTTCTGACCGGCGTCGACCTCACCAGCTACGGCGCTGACCTGTCCGGTGCACCGAAGCTCGGCATGCTGACGAAGCAGATTTTGCGGCATGTGCCGGAGTTGAAGCGCCTGCGCATCTCATCGATCGATTCGATCGAGGCGGATGACGATCTACTCGATGCCATCGCCGGCGATGCGCGGTTGATGCCGCATCTGCATCTGTCGCTGCAGTCCGGCGACGACATGATCTTGAAGCGCATGAAGCGGCGGCATTCGCGGCGGGACGCGATCGCATTCTGCGAGCGGGTCCGCCGCCTGCGCCCTGATGTCGCCTTCGGCGCCGACATCATCGCGGGTTTCCCGACCGAGACGGAAGAGATGTTCTCGCGCTCGCTCGATCTCGTCGAGGACTGCGGCCTGACATTCCTGCACGTCTTCCCCTATTCGCCCCGCCCCGGCACGCCGGCCGCGCGGATGCCGCAGGTTGCGGGCGGCGCGATCAAGGAGCGTGCGAAGCGGCTGCGTGCGGCTGGCGAAACAGCACTGCGCAAGCGGCTGCAAGCCGAGATCGGCGCGACGCGCGATGTGCTGATCGAGAGTGAGACGCAGGGCCGCACGGAGCATTACCTGCCGGTGGCGATTGCGGGCGAGCGGGTTGGCAGTGTGGTGCCGCTTAAGATTGCTGCCAGTGATGGCGAGCGTCTCACCACGTAGTCAGTGTCGTCGCCCGGCTCGACCGGGCGACCCAGTACGCCGCGGCTTCTCCGCATCTCACTGACGTCTCTGGAATACTGGATCCCCGCCTTCGCGGGGATGACACCGTTGGCCTGGCGAATAGCGCCCGTCCTACGACGCCCGTACCTGCCAGAACCGCAGCGTCCGCTTGGCATTCTCCGGCGTCATCCGCGCGTAGTGATTTTGCGCTCTTGCCAGATCCGCCGGCTTCATCGCACCCGTCGCAAAACGGCTTTCGAGCACGGCGGTGGTGGTCTCCCAGCTGAGCTGCGCCGCCTTGCACGGCACCAGCAAGCCGTCGTCGCGCAGGCTCTGCATCAGCGGGCGGATCACCTCGACGGTCGATCCGGACAATGCGGCCAGCGCTGCGGCGGTCTCTTCATAGCGCCGCTGCGTGGCGAAACCGAGCAGCGCCGCTTCGCTGAGTTGGCCGGTCGCCTTGAGCATTGCAATCGCCCGCTTGGCGCCTTCGAAATCGCGGACGCCCGACATCTCGCGATCGACGCCGACGGTGGCGGCGGTGATCGCGCTCTGGATTTCCTCGAACAGATGCGGCGGCGCGCGTGACAGCAGACGGGCGCGCACGGCATCGCTCGCCGAGCGCAGCAACCGGCGGCGCAGCTCCGAGGGCAGGTCGACGCGGACGCCGACGCTGACGGCAAGTTCGGGATCGGCCTCGGCCTGGGCGACCATGACGGCGAATCCATTTCCGGAGACGCGCGCGCCGGGATTGGCGGCGAGCCGCCGGCTGACGCTGGGATAGCGGCGCGCCAGCAAGGTGTCGGTGACGATCTCCTTCAGCCACCAGCGGCCGGCGATCGCGAGCAGATGCGGCTCGCCCTTGGATGATGCGATCTTCACCAGCTCGCCGTCGTCGAGACGGGCGGATTCCTGCAGCACGGGACCGGCGATGCGGATCTCGTCATTGCTGGCGAGGCGGCGGATCACCGAGGGCGGCGCCTGCGCGATCGGCGCCAGCTGCGCGCTGATCTCGGCGAGCGCGATGCGTGCGCCCATGTCGGCAAGCGCGCGCAGCTCGATGGTGCCGATCAGGCGCTCGAGCACCTCGTCGAACAGCGCGATCTGCTCGTCGTCGAAACTGCCGGCGGAGGAGAGGAACAGATCGGTGACGCGCCGGGCGGTTTCCAGGCCCTTTTCCGCCGAGCCTGCGCGAATCGCGGATTCGACCTCTTCGATGATCGATAGCTCGGCCTTGGACATCACGCCTTGCTCGTCCTGAGCGGTTACAGAAGCTTGTTCTAAGCGACCGTCATCATTAGCGGCGAGCACTGAACGTTTCGTAAACCATGGGACGGGACCAGTAGGTGCAGCAGTCGCCGCGAAGGCGGTGGGCTCCCTCCCCCGCTTGCGGCGCTACTCCCCGTTCCAGCCGCAGCCGCGGAGCTTTTCGTGCATGTGGGGCGGGGCCGGCGCCACGACGCGAACGGGCTCCTTGTTCCGGGAGATCGGCACCACGATCTCGCGGGAATGCAGATGCAGCTTTGGCTCGCCGAAACGCGGGCCGTTGCCGTAAATGTTATCGCCGAAGATCGGCCAGCCGGTCGCGGCCGAATGCACCCGCAATTGGTGGGTCCGCCCGGTCACCGGTTCCATGGCAAGCCAGGTGAAGCCGTCGCCCCGGCCCATCACTTTCCAGTTGGTGATCGCCTTCTGTCCCTCGGGATCTGGCTTCTGCCACCAGCCGCGTTCGGCGTTGAGCCGGCCGAGCGGCATGTCGATGGTGCCCTCGTCCTCGGCGGGGCCGCCCTCGACCACGGTCCAGTAGGTCTTGCCGATCTTGCCGTGCTTGAAGAGGAGGCCGAGCGAGGCCGTTGCCTTGCGGTGGCGGCCGAGCACGAGGCAGCCGGAGGTGTCCTTGTCCAGGCGGTGAGCGAGCACCGGCGGCCGCGGCAGGCCGAAACAGAGCGCGTCGAACGAGGCCTCCAGATTGGCGCCGCCCTTGGGCCCGCGATGCACGGGAAGGCCGGCCGGCTTGTCGATGATCAGCATCAGCCCGTCGCGATGGAGCACGCGCGCAAGGATCTCGTCGGCGGTCAATTGGGGAACATCGAGCAATTGCAGGACTTTCGGTCAAGACTTTCGTTTAACAGCGGGAACGGCTAACACACCGCCACCATGAACGATACCACGTCAGATCCCCCCAAGCTGAGCTGGTGGCGCCGCCTGTCCAACGGGCTGAAGCGCACCTCGTCCTCGCTCGGGACCGCGGTCGCCGACCTCGTCACCAAGCGCAAGCTCGACCGCGCCATGCTCGACGACATCGAGGACGTGCTGCTGCGCGCCGACCTCGGCACCTCCGTCGCGGTCCGGATCGCCGAAGCCGTCGGCACCGGGCGTTACGACAAGGCGATCTCGGCGGACGAGGTCAAGGACGTCGTCGCCACCGAGGTCGAGAAGGTGCTGGCGCCGGTGGCAAAGCCGCTCGAGATCGATACGGCCAACAAGCCGTTCGTGATCCTCGTGGTTGGCGTCAACGGCTCCGGCAAGACCACCACCATCGGAAAACTCTCGCAGAAATTCGCCTCCGAAGGCCGCAAGGTGATGCTGGCCGCCGGCGACACGTTTCGCGCCGCCGCCATCGAGCAGCTCAAGGTGTGGGGCGAGCGCACCAGGACGCCCGTGATCGCGGGCGCGCAGGGCTCGGATTCGGCGAGCCTCGCCTTCAACGCGCTGACGGCGGCGAAGGAGCAGGCCATCGACGTGCTCCTGATCGACACCGCCGGCCGGCTGCAGAACAAGGCCGAGCTGATGAACGAGCTCGAAAAGGTCGTGCGTGTGATCCGCAAGGTGGATGACACTGCGCCGCATGCCGTGCTGCTTGTGCTCGATGCGACCGTCGGTCAGAACGCGTTGTCGCAGGTCGAGGCCTTCCATCGCACCGCCGGGGTCACCGGCCTCGTGATGACCAAGCTCGACGGCACCGCGCGCGGCGGCATTCTGGTGGCGCTCGCGGAGAAGTTCAAACTGCCGGTGCATTTCATCGGCGTCGGCGAAGGCGTCGACGATCTCGCGCCGTTCACCGCGCGCGATTTCGCCCGCGCCATCGCCGGAATCGAAAGCTGAAGAATGGACAAGACCCAGCCGCATCCGCTGTTCAAGCTCGCGACCGAGCTCGGTCCGCTGCTCGTGTTCTTCTTCGTGAATGCGAAGTTCAATCTGTTCGCGGCGACCGGCGCCTTCATGGTCGCGATCGTCGCGGCGATGGTCGCCTCCTACGTGGTGACGCGCCACATTCCGATCATGGCGATCGTCACGGGCGTGATCGTGCTGGTGTTCGGCACGCTGACGCTGGTGCTGCACGACGAGACCTTCATCAAGCTCAAGCCGACCATCATCTACGGCCTGTTCGCCGCGATCCTCGGCGGCGGGCTGCTGTTCGGCCGCTCCTTCATCGCCGTCATGTTCGACCAGATGTTCAATCTGACGCCGCAGGGCTGGCGCATCCTCACGCTGCGGTGGGCGCTGTTCTTCGCCGGCATGGCGGTGCTGAACGAGATCGTCTGGCGCACCCAGAGCACGGACTTCTGGGTGAACTTCAAGGTGTTCGGCGTGACCCCGCTGACCATGGTCTTCGCCATCGCCCAGATGCCGCTGACCAAGCGCTACCACCTCGAGCCGGCGTCGCTGGAAGCGAGCGAGGCCGACGCGGGGGATGTCAGGAAGGGGTAAGCTCTCGTGTCCCGGACGCGCGAAGCGCGAGCCGGGACCCAGGCTCTTTCCGGCAATGCGGCCGTGGTGAGATGGGCCCCGGCTCTGCAGCGCATCGATGAAGGATCGCTGCGCTGCGTCCGGGGCACGAGCTGCCTTACGAGCCTGCCCCCAGCGCCTTCTCCATCTGCGGCAACAGCACCTTCTGCAGATTGTCCGGCGTGATCGGGCCGACCAGCTTGTAGACGATGGTGCCCTCGCGTCCCACGACGAAGGTTTCGGGCACGCCGTAGACGCCCCATTCGATCGAGGCGCGGCCGTTGGCATCCACGCCGACGCGGCCGAACGGGTTGCCGTAGCGCCCGAGGAAGCGGCGCGCATTGTCGGACGCGTCCTTGTAATTGATGCCGACGAGCTGGAAGCGCTTGTCCTTGGCGAGCTCGGTCAAAAGCGGCGCCTCGTCATGGCACGGCACGCACCAGGACGCCCAGACATTGACCAGGCTGACCTTGCCCTTGAACGCGGCGGGATCGAGGCCGGGCACCTGCGCATTGTCGATCTGCAATCCCTCGAGCGGCGGCAGCGCCGTCTGCGGCGCCGGACGGCCGATCAGCGCGGAGGGAATCCGCGAGGGATCGCCGCTGCCGAGCCGGAACCAGAACAACAGCGCAAGGCCGATGAAGGCGATCAGCGGCAGCACCATCAGGAAGGTGCGGCGCTGCGGCGCTGCGGAGGTCGATTGTTCGCTCATGACGCGTCCATGGCGCTGCGGCCGGAGCGGCGGGTGATGCCGCTGCGGTCGAGCTCGCGCAGGCGCTGCGTCTGGTTGCGATAGTCGAGCGCGATCCAGCCGATCAGGATCGCGACCACGAGGGCCGCTGCGGCATAGGACGTCACGATGAAGGACGCATAAGGACCGAGCGACATCATCCTGCGGCCCCAATTTCGTTCGACGCGCTTTGCCCGCGAGAGGTGGCGCCCATCTCGTTCGAGAACGCCACGCGGCTCGCCTGCATCATCTGCAGGGAGCGGACCCGGCGGCGCAGGATCTCGTTGCGCATCGCCGCCAGATGCAGTGTGACGAACAGCAGCGTGAAGGCGATCGCCATCACCAGCAGCGGAATCAGGAACGACTTGTCGAGCGCCGAGCCGCCCATGCGCATCACCGAGGCGGGCTGGTGCAGCGTGTTCCACCAATCGACCGAGAACTTGATGATCGGCAAATTGAGCGCGCCGACCAGGGTCAGCACGGCGGCAGCGCGCGCCGCGCGCGAGGGATCGTCGACCGCGCGCCACAGCGCCATCAGGCCGAGATACATCAGGAAGAGGATCAGCACCGAGGTCAGCCGCGCGTCCCACTCCCAATAGGTACCCCACATCGGCCGGCCCCACAGCGAGCCCGTCAGCAGTGCGAGGAAGGTGAAGGCGGCGCCGATCGGCGCTGCGGCTTTGGCGGCGACGTCGGCGAGCGGATGCCGCCACACCAGCGTGCCGAGCGAAGCGATGCTCATCACACCCCAGACGAACATCGACAGCCAGGCATTGGGCACGTGGATGAACATGATCTTCACGGTCGCGCCCTGCTGGTAGTCGTCGGGCGCCAGCGCGGTTTGATAGAGACCGATCGCGAGCAGGAGCACGGTCGCGGCCGCGAGCCACGGCAGGACCCGCGCTGTCAGCGCGAGGAACCGCGTGGGGTTGGCGAGGTCGATCAGCGTCATGGTACCCTGATAATCATCGGTGGCCGCTCAGGCAATCAGCACGAAAGCGAGGAACGAAAGTTGATCGGGGTCAAGGTCAGTCGAGTGCATCTCAGTCGAGCCCGTGCCGCAGGCTCGCTGCGGCTGCGAATGGGCCGATCACGAGGCTGACCAGGGACAGCGCGCACAGGATCGAGAACGGCGCGCCGAACGTCATCGGGCCGACGATCACGGCCTGCGACGCCGCAACCCCGAAAATCAGGACGGGAATCGACAGCGGCAGCACCAGCACCGCCATCAGCAGCCCGCCGCGGTGCAGCGTCACCGCCAGCGCCGCGCCGATCATGCCGGTAAACGTCAGCGCCGGGGTGCCCGCCAGCAGCGTCAGCGCCACCGCACCGGTCGCGATCATGTCGAGGTTGAGCAGCAGGCCGAGCACGGGGGTTGCGACAATCAGCGGCAGGCCGGCGGCCAGCCAATGCGCCAGCGCCTTGGCGGCGCAGGCGAGTTCCAGCGGGGTCCGGCTCATCGTGATCAGGTCGAGCGAGCCGTCCTCGTGGTCGGCCATGAACAGCCGGTCCAGGGTGAGCAGGCTCGCCAGCAGGGCGCCGAGCCAGAGGATGGCCGGCCCCAGCCGCGACAGCAGCGCCAGATCCGGCCCGACCGCGAACGGCATCAAGACCACCACGGTCAGGAAGAACAGCACGCCAATCAGCGCCCCGCCGCCAACGCGGAGCGCGATCCGGACGTCCCGGCGGATGAGGGCGGAGAGGGCGGTCATGGGGTGACTCCCGCGGCGAGGCGGCTATGGGAGCCCGGCTCCCGCCATAGGCACACTGCGCTCCCTCCCCCCTTGCGGGGGAGGGCGGGGGAGAGGGGTAGCCCCAGGTGAGATACTCGTTTGAGGCGAGCCGCCAGCAACAAAACGCCTGCCTCCGCAACGCCAGAACCGACAGGTCTTGCCGTGTGGCACCCCTCTCCCTGACCCTCCCCCGCAAGGGGGGAGGGAACGGAGAGGCCGGGGGCCAGCCGCTCGGAAAGCTGAGGGTCGATGCGAATCACGCCACACCCCCGATCCGCAGCTCCCGCGACTCGATCCCCAGCGGCGCATGGGTCGCCGCGACGATCATGCCGCCGCGCGACAGGTGCTCGCGCATCAGGTCGCCGAACATGTCCTGGCCGGTCACGTCCAGCGCATTGGTCGGCTCATCCAGCAGCCAGACCGGGCGGCGGACGGTCAGCAGGCGCGCCAGCGACAGCCGGCGGCGCTGGCCGGCCGACAGGAAGCCGGCGGGTAGGTGGGTGGCATGCTCGAGCCCCACCGTGGCGAGGCTCTCGGCGAAGTCAAGACGCTCGCCCCCAAGGAAATCGGCCCAGAACATCAGGTTTTCCGCGACGCTGAGCGCCGGCTTCAGGGCATCGCGATGGCCGAGATAGTGGCACTGCTCGGGCAGCGTCAGCTCGGCATCGCCGCCCTCCAGCGCGATCGTCCCGCCCGCCGGAACCAGCAGGCCGGCGATCAGCCGCAGCAGCGAGGTCTTGCCCGACCCGTTGCGGCCGACGACCGCCACCGCTTCGCCGGCGATAGCCTCGAAATCGAGCCCCGCAAACACCTCGCGGCCGCCACGCACGCAAACGACCCCGCGTCCGGAAAGCTGCATCTTGCCTCGTGCCACCCCGCTCACCGCCGGGCCTCAGGAAAACTTGGGGTAGCGCATGGGAATTTTTGGCTCGCGTATGCTGCGGTACGGATTGTGGCTGTGGCGGCGCGGTTAGAAAGCTTCTATAAGCCCGGAACTACTTGATGCAGCAACTCAACCTGCCCCTGCAAGCGGCCCAGCCTGATACGCTGACGGTGTTAAAATACCCTGCCGGGTATAACTAACAATTGGGATTCCTACATGACCTCGCTCGACAGCTTCAAATGC
The DNA here is from genome assembly GCF_036247965.1 of Bradyrhizobium sp. TM233. NCBI lineage: Bacteria > Pseudomonadati > Pseudomonadota > Alphaproteobacteria > Hyphomicrobiales > Nitrobacteraceae > Bradyrhizobium > Bradyrhizobium sp. TM233. Next base: position 51,288 of record NZ_BTIG01000027.1, read on the forward strand.
AAAAAGACCCTCAAGGTCGGCGCCAAGACCTATGTCTATTACAGCCTGCCCACGGCCGAGAAGAATGGTCTGAAGGGAATTTCCAAACTTCCCTATTCGATGAAGGTCCTGCTCGAGAACCTCCTGCGCAACGAGGACGGCCGCTCGGTCAAGAAAGACGACATCGTCGCGGTCTCGAAATGGCTGCGCAAGAAGTCGCTGGAGCATGAGATCGCCTTCCGCCCGGCGCGCGTGCTGATGCAGGACTTCACCGGCGTGCCCGCGGTGGTCGATCTCGCTGCGATGCGCAACGCGATGCAGAAGCTCGGCGGCGATGCCGAGAAGATCAATCCGCTGGTTCCGGTCGATCTCGTCATCGACCATTCCGTGATCGTGAACTTCTTCGGTGACAACAAGGCGTTCGGCAAGAACGTCGCCGAGGAATACAAGCAGAACCAGGAGCGCTACGAGTTCCTGAAGTGGGGCCAGAAGGCGTTCTCGAACTTCTCCGTCGTGCCGCCGGGCACCGGCATCTGCCACCAGGTCAATCTCGAATATCTCTCCCAGACGGTCTGGACCAAGAAGGAGAAGATGACGGTCGGCAAGAAGACCGGCACCTTCGAGGTCGCCTATCCGGATTCGCTGGTCGGCACCGACTCCCACACCACCATGGTCAACGGTCTCGCCGTGCTCGGCTGGGGCGTCGGCGGCATCGAGGCGGAAGCCTGCATGCTCGGCCAGCCGCTGTCGATGCTGCTGCCCAACGTCGTCGGCTTCAAGCTGAAGGGCGCGATGAAGGAGGGCGTCACCGCGACCGACCTCGTGCTCACCGTCACGCAGATGCTGCGCAAGCTCGGCGTGGTCGGCAAGTTCGTCGAGTTCTTCGGCCCCGGCCTCGACAATCTCTCCGTCGCCGACAAGGCGACCATCGCCAACATGGCGCCCGAATACGGCGCGACCTGCGGCTTCTTCCCGGTCGACGCCGCCGCGATCGATTACCTCAAGACCTCCGGCCGCGCTCCGGCGCGCGTCGCGCTGGTGCAGGCCTATGCCAAGGCGCAGGGGCTGTTCCGCACCGCCAAGTCGGCTGACCCGGTGTTCACGGAGACGCTGACGCTCGACCTCGCCGACGTCGTTCCCTCGATGGCCGGTCCGAAGCGTCCCGAGGGCCGCATCGCGCTGCCGTCGGTCGCCGAAGGGTTTTCGCTCGCGCTCAACACCGAGTACAAGAAGGCCGGGGAACCGGCCAAGCGCTTCGCCGTCGAAGGCAAGAAGTTCGACATCGGTCACGGCGACGTCGTGATCGCCGCCATCACCTCCTGCACCAATACCTCGAACCCGAGCGTGCTGATCGGTGCCGGTCTGCTGGCGCGCAACGCCGCGGCGAAGGGCCTCAAGGCCAAGCCGTGGGTCAAGACCTCGCTCGCCCCGGGCAGCCAGGTCGTCGCGGGCTATCTCGCCGATTCCGGTCTGCAGAAGGAGCTCGACAAGGTCGGCTTCAACCTGGTCGGCTTCGGCTGCACCACCTGCATCGGCAATTCCGGTCCGCTGCCTGAGGAGATCTCGAAGTCGATCAACGACAACGGCATCGTCGCCGCCGCCGTGCTCTCGGGTAACCGCAACTTCGAAGGCCGCGTCTCGCCGGACGTGCAGGCGAACTACCTGGCCTCGCCGCCGCTGGTGGTCGCGCACGCGCTCGCGGGCAGCGTCACCAAGAACCTCGCGGTCGAGCCGCTCGGCGAAGGCAAGGACGGCAAGCCGGTGTACCTCAAGGACATCTGGCCGACGACCAAGGAGATCAACGCCTTCATGAAGAAGTTCGTGACCGCGTCGATCTTCAAGAAGAAGTATGCCGACGTGTTCAAGGGCGACACCAACTGGCGCAAGATCAAGACGGTCGAGAGCGAGACCTATCGCTGGAACATGTCTTCGACCTATGTGCAGAACCCGCCCTATTTCGACGGCATGAAGAAGGAGCCGGAGCCGGTCACCGACATCGTCGAGGCGCGCATCCTCGCCATGTTCGGCGACAAGATCACCACCGACCACATCTCGCCGGCCGGTTCGATCAAGCTGACCTCGCCCGCCGGAAAATATCTCAGCGAGCACCAGGTGCGTCCCGCCGACTTCAACCAGTACGGCACGCGCCGCGGCAACCATGAAGTGATGATGCGCGGCACCTTCGCCAACATCCGCATCAAGAATTTCATGCTGAAGGGCGCGGACGGAAATATCCCTGAAGGCGGTTTGACAAAGCACTGGCCCGACGGCGAGCAGATGTCGATCTACGACGCCGCGATGAAATACCAGCAGGAGCAGGTGCCGCTGGTGGTGTTCGCCGGCGCCGAATACGGCAACGGCTCCTCGCGCGACTGGGCCGCCAAGGGCACCCGTCTGCTCGGCGTGCGCGCCGTGATCTGCCAGAGCTTCGAGCGCATCCATCGCTCCAACCTGGTCGGCATGGGCGTGCTGCCGCTGACCTTCGAGGAAGGCACCTCCTGGTCGTCGCTCGGCCTCAAGGGCGACGAGAAGGTCACGCTGCGTGGCCTCGTCGGCGACCTCAAGCCGCGCCAGAAGCTGACCGCGGAGATCGTCTCCGGCGACGGTTCGCTGCAGCGCGTCTCGCTGCTCTGCCGCATCGATACGCTGGACGAGCTCGATTACTACCGGAACGGCGGTATCCTGCACTACGTGCTGCGCAAGCTCGCGGCCTAAGCGCGAATTTGTGAACGGTGGCTCACCGCGACGTGAGTAGAAGGTTAAACGAAGGCGGCCTATCACAAGGCCGCCTTCGTGCGTTTGCGGCATGCTCCAGATGGGCCCGCCCGGCGGAAAACCTCCTTTCGGACGGTCGGCCTGGACGGTCGAGTGTGTCGCGCCCCGTAAGACTACGGTGACCATCCGGCGATAAGATCTCCCTTTCCACGAGCAATGGTGTGCGGCGTTCGACATGACAACAATGACGGCTTCTCATCTGGTTTCACGTTGGTCCGGTGCCCTCTGGTCGGGAGCTCTCGGCATCTGTGCGATCGTCGCCGTCATCCGTCCTGCCGAGGCTGATCCCCGCGCCGTTGTCGAATTGTTTACCTCGCAGGGCTGCTCCTCCTGCCCGCCCGCCGACCAGATCATCGGCGATCTCTCCAAAGACCCGTCGATCATCGCGCTGAGCATGCCGATCGACTATTGGGACTATCTTGGTTGGAAGGACACGCTGGCGGATTCGCGCTTCTCTGCACGGCAGCGTGCCTATTCACGCATGCGCGGCGACCGCGAGGTCTACACGCCGCAGGTCGTGGTCAACGGCTCCACCCATGTCATCGGCAGCGATCGTGCCGGCATCGAGAGCGCGATCGGCAAGACCGACAAGGGCACGGGCGTGATGAGCGTGCCGGTGACGATGTCGCTCGCGGGCAAGCAGATCAACGTGTCGGTGGCGGCGAGCAACGAGCCGGGCATCTCGCATGGCGAGGTCTGGATCTGTTCGATCGCCAAGTCGGTCCCGATCGCGATCACCCGCGGTGAGAACCGTGGACAGCAGGTCACCTATCACAACGTGGTGCGCAACCTGCTCAAGGTCGGCGACTGGACCGGGCGTTCGGAAAGCTGGACGGTGCCGATCGAGAACCTCACGCGCGACGGCGTCGACGGCGCGGTGGTCTATGTCCAGGACGGCAGCCGCGACAAGCCCGGCTCGATGCTGGGCGCGGCGTACACGTCGCTGCACTGATTCGGATTTCTCGCTAGAGTCGTACTGCTCTCAACCCTCATGGTGAGGAGCGCGTCCTTGCGCGCGTCTCGAACCACGAAAGGCCCCCGCTTATGCGGCTCGGCCTCGATCCTTCGAGACGCCGCTTCGCGGCTCCTCAGGAGGAGGAGAGATAGTGTTCGCACGGATGTTAGGGGTGAAGGTCGGTCGCGCTGGAAACATCCCGACACAAACAAAAAAGGACCAACTTGCGTTGGCCCTCCTTGTTGCGCGTACAGACCCGATCCTGTTCGACCCCGGGGGGCTGGGGGCTGAGGAATCCGGAACCGAAAGGACCGGGTCAACGCACGTGAGTCTTGTCGCAATGCAGGGCGGCAGTCGCTAGGCGGAAAAGCGGCGAGAGTATGATTCCTGCTAACGATCCCGTGACGGTTTGCCGCGAGGGAGTTCCACCATAGCGTGTGTACTGAGTCGCACTCGATTCGACCGGTTGAATCAGGAGCCTCTTGCGGCGGTGGCCGGTTGGCGCAATCATGCAGCTGTCATGATCCAGGTTCCCGGGACGGTCTTCGCGGATCGGGTCATGCCGTGCGATGAGGAAGCGCTCCATGAGTCTGTCGGAGGATGCCGATCCGAGCGAGCAGCGCGCGGCGGCGCGCCCCGCCGCTGCGACGACGCAATTGAGCCGGGTGACGTTCAACCGGCTCGAGCTGCACCGTATTCTCAATCTCTACGGCCGCATGGTCGCGGACGGCGAGTGGCGCGATTATGCCATCGACTTCCTCAAGGACCGCGCCGTGTTCTCGGTCTATCGCCGTGCCTCGGAGGTGCCGATCTATCGCATCGAGAAGGATCCGCGGCTGGCGCGCAAGCAGGGCATGTACAGCGTGATCTCGGCGACGGGGCTGATCCTGCGCCGCGGCCATGAGCTCGAGCGCGTGCTGCTGGTGATCGATCGGAAGCTGGCGGTGGTGTAGCGGCACAGACGGTGCCGTAGGGTGGGCAAAAGCGCACCGCGCCGTGCCCACGTACTTTCTCTATCGTGACGAATGGTGGGCACGCTTGCGCTTTGCCCACCCTACGAGACCGGATTATTTCCCCGGCACCGTGCTGGCGCCCTCGCCGAGGTCGCGCTGCATCATCACCGTGTCCAGCCAGCGGCCGAATTTCAGCCCGACATTGGGATGCGTGCCGATCATCTTGAAGCCGCCCTTGGTGTGGACGCCGATCGAGCCGGCATTGGCGGAATCGCCGATCACCGCGATCATCTGGCGGAAGCCGCGCGCCTCGCATTCGGCGACCAGCCGTTCCAGCAGCAAGGAGCCGACGCCGCGGCGGTGGAAGGAGGGATCGAGATAGATCGAGTTCTCGACCGTGAAGCGGTAGGCCGGGCGCGGGCGGTAGGCGCCGGCATAGGCATAGCCGGCCACGCGGCCGTCGAGGATGGCGACGAAATAGGGATAGCCGCCGTCGACCAGCGCGCGATAGCGGCGCGTCATCTCCGTGAGGTCGGGCGGCTCCAGCTCGAACGTCGCGGTGCCTTCGCGGACGGCCTGCTGATAGATGGCGGTGATGGCGGGAAGGTCGGCCTCGGTCGTGGGCCTGATTTCAGGTGCGGACATGGGAGAAGATTAGAGCCTTCCCGCGGCCGCTGGAAGGGGCAACGGTGTTGCCACACCCGTCATTGCGCGGGCAGCGAAGCAATCCAGTAATGCGTCTGCGGAGGGACTCTGGATTGCTTCGTCGCAATGACGAGGAGAGGCCACGGCTCAAACAAAAACCCCGGCCTTTCGGCCGGGGTTTGTGTCCGTTCGTCCTGGTCTATCGCTTAGTCGCGCTGGCCGAGGAGCTGCAGCAGCAGCGTGAACAGGTTGATGAAGTTCAGGTACAGCGACAGCGCACCGGTGATGGCCGCACGCTCTGCGATGTCGCCGCCGGCCGAGGCGTAGCCGTAGATGTAGTCGTTCTTCAGCCGCTGGGTATCCCAGGCGGTGAGGCCCGCGAACACCAGCACGCCGACCACCGACACGATGAACTGCAGCATCGAGCTCGCCAGGAACAGGTTCACCAGGCTCGCGATGATGATGCCGATCAGGCCCATGAACAGGAACGAGCCCATGCCGGTCATGTCACGCTTGGTGGTGTAGCCGTAGAGGCTCAGCGCACCGAAGGTGGCCGCGGTGATGAAGAACACCCGCACGATCGAGGTGTGCGTGAACACCAGGAAGATCGACGACAGCGAGATACCCATCAGCGCCGAGAACACCCAGAACAGGATCTGGGCGGTCGAGGGAGCGAGACGGTTGATCCCCGCCGAGATCACGAACACCATGGCGAGCGGCGCCAGCATGAACAGCCATTTCAGCGGGCTGACGAACATCGCGTAGCCGAACGGCGTCAGGAACAGCTTGCCGACGCGGACGGCGTCCGCGGTCGGCACGTCCGTCACGGCAGCCATGTAGACGCCGAGCGCGGCAAGGCCGGTGATGGCCAGGCCAATGCTCATGTAGTTGTAGATGCGCAGCATATAGGCGCGCAGGCCGGCATCGACCGTCGCGGCGTCAACACGCCCGGCGGCCCTGCCGAAAGGAGAAGCGTAGTTACGGTCTAGGTCCGACATGGTCGAATTCCCGTTGGTTGGTCCGGTCCGGCATGAGGGTCGCCATGCCGCCGGTTCGTCAAATTCTATCTCGGATACCAATGCCTGCCGACTAAATTTTGGCTAACATTCGGGGCTCCGAACCCATTCGATATGTGGGAAACTAACACATTCGCTGCAACCTTCCACGCGCGGCTGAATGTCGCCCTTGGCGGCAATCCTGACGCGAACCTGACGAGCAGTCGTGGTTAATCGCGGGAATCGTGCGATTCCGCTCTCCTGCGGCGACCCGCTACCATTTGTCACAAATTCCGCAACACCGTGGCGGGTTTTTTGTTCAACGCCAGCAGCGTGCCGGCAAGCCCGAGCCCGACCGTGACGACCAGAGCGGCCGCGACCACGCCGGCCGCGCTGCCGGCCTGCCAGACGAAGCTCAGCGTCATCAGGCGCGTCACGATCATCCAGGCCGCGATGCTGCCGGAGATCACGCCGAACACCGCGGTCGCGAGCCCGATCAGGAGGTATTCGAGCGCATAGGCGCCGAGCAGCCGCAACCGCGTCGCGCCGAGCGTCTTCAGGATCACCGCATCGTAGACCCGGTGGCGATGGCCGGCGGCGAGCGCGCCGCCGAGCACCAGGATCGCCGAGATCAGGGTCACGGCGCTGGCACCGCGGATCGCCAGCGCCAGATTGGTCACGACAGAGCCGACCGTCTCCATCACCTCGCGCACGCGCACGCTCGTCACCATCGGATAGGCGTCGGCGACCTCCTTGATGATCTTGCCGTCGCCGGCGGCAGTTCCGCCCGTTTCCGTCAGCGTCGCGATGTGGGTGTGCGGGGCGCCCTTGAAGGCGTTCGGCGAGAACACGAGAACGAAGTTGATGCCCATCCCCTGCCAGTCGATGGTGCGCAGATTGCCGATCTTGGCCGGGATGTCGCGGCCGAGCACGTTGACCACGATCTCGTCGCCGAGCTTGAGGCCGAGCCCGTCGGCGATCTTCTTCTCCATCGAGACCAGCGGCGGGCCGGAATAATCCGCGCTCCACCATTCGCCCTCGACCACCTTGGAGCCTTTCGGCAGCTCGCCGGTATAGGTCAAGCCGCGGTCGCTCTGCAGCACCCATTCGGAATCGGTGGTCGGCTTGAGCTCCTCGGCGCGCACCCCGCGCGCGGCGACGATGCGCCCGCGCAGCATCGGCACGTCCTCGACCGTCGCGCCCGGCGCGATCCGGCGCAGATAACCGTCGAACTGTTCGGCCTGCGTGCTCGGGATGTCGATGAAGAAGAAGGACGGCGCGCGGTCGGGCAGTGCTGCGAGGAACTGCCGGCGCAGATTGCCGTCGATCTGGGTGATGGTGACGAGCACGGCGAGCCCGAGCCCGAGCGACAGCACCACCGAGGGCGTCAGCGCGCCCGGCCGGTGGATGTTGGCGATCGCCAGCCGCAGCATCGGCAGCCGGGTCCGCGGCAGCCGCCGCGCGATGGCCATCAGCAGCGCGGCGATGCCGCGCAGCAGGGCGAACACGACGACCGAGGAGGCCACGAACACCGCCGCGATGCGCTTGTCGAACGACAGTCCGATCACGACCGCGATCAGCAGCGCGATCACGATGGCCATGAACACGAGATAGCTCGCGCGCGGCCGATGCCATTCCGAGCTGATGGTGTCGCGGAACAGCGCGGCCACCGGCACGTCGTGGACGCGTCCGAGCGGCCACAGGCCGAAGGCGAGCGCGGTCAGGAGGCCATAAACGAAGGACAGCGCAAGCTCGTCGGCATGCACGGCCGGCACCACCGGCAGCGGCAGCAGCTTGCCGAACAGGCCGACGATCGCGAACGGCATCGCGGCGCCGAGTGCAAGGCCGATGATCGAGCCGATGCCCGCGAGCAGGAGAACCTGCGCAAGATAGATGCCGAACACGTCGCGCCCGGTGGCGCCGACGGCCTTGAGGGCCGCGATCACTTCGAGCCGGCGGTCGATATGGCTCTTCACGGCATTGGCGACGCCGACACCGCCGACCAGCAGCGCGGCAAGGCCGACCAGCGTCAGGAACTGCGTGAAGCGGTTGATGTTGCGTTCGAGCTGCGGCGATGCGTTGGAGCGGCTGCGGATCTCCCAGCCGGCCTGCGGCGCGGCGCTCCGCGCGTCCGCGATGAAGGTCTCGGTGGCGCGCTCGCTGTTCGCCGAATCAGGCAACTTCACCCGGTAGACCCAGCGCACCAGGCTGCCGGGCTGGATCAGGCCGGTAGCGCGCAAACCTGCCTCGCTGATCAGGAAGCGCGGGCCGAAGCCGATGCCGCCGGCGAGCTTGTCGGGCTCGGCTTCGACGGTCGAGCGGATCTGGAATGTCGCCGCGCCAATGGTGACGCGGTCGCCGGTCTTGAGCGAGAGCCGCGCCAGCAGCGTCGGATCGGCGGCGGCGCCGAATGCACCGTCACGTTCCGCAAGGACGTCGGACATCGCCAGCTGTGGCGCCAGCGTCAGCTGTCCCAGCATCGGATAGGTGTCGTCGACCGCCTTCATCTCGACCAGCGCGAGCTGGCCATCGGCCGCGCGCGCCATGCCGCGCAAGGTCGCCGCGGTCGAGACCGTGCCGCGCGAGCGCAGGAAGGCGACCTCTTCAGGTTTCGCTTCGCGCTGGAACAGCACGAACGAGACGTCGCCGCCGAGCAGCGTGCGGCCCTCGCGGGCAAGGCCGTCGGAGAGGCTCGCCGACACCGAGCCGACGCCCGCGATCGCCATCACGCCGAGCGCGATGCAGGCGATGAAGACGTAGAAGCCGCGCAGGCCGCCGCGCAACTCACGCAGCGCGTAACGCAGCGACAGCGCGATGCCGTTTGGCTTCGCGAACGGTTCGGCCGCGATGCTCATGCCGGTGCAGACTGGGTGTCGATGCGGCCCGAACGCAGGCGGATCACGCGATCGCAGCGATGCGCGAGCGAGGAATCGTGCGTCACCAGCACCAGCGTCATGCCGCGCTCGGCGTGCTTGCTGAACAAGAGGTCGACGATCTGCTTTCCCGTGGCCTCATCCAGATTGCCGGTCGGCTCGTCCGCGACCAGGATGGCGGGATCGGGCGCCAGCGCGCGGGCGAGCGCGACGCGCTGCTGCTCGCCGCCGGACAATTGCGTCGGATAGTGATGCAGGCGGTCGCCGAGCCCGACCGATTGCAGCTCCTCTGCCGCGCGCTTTGCGGCATCGGGATTGCCGGCGAGCTCCAGCGGCACCGCGACGTTCTCCAGCGCCGTCATGGTCGGGATCAGATGAAAGGACTGGAAGACGATGCCGACCTGGCGGCCGCGGAAGCGGGCCAGCGCGTCCTCGTCGAGGGCATTGAAAGGCGTGCCCGATACCACCACCTCTCCGCTATCAGGACGCTCCAGCCCCGCCATCACCATCAGCAGCGTGGATTTGCCCGAGCCTGACGGGCCGATCAGGCCGATCGTCTCGCCCGAGGCGACCCGCAGGCTGATATCCTTGAGGATGTGAACGCGTGCCGCGCCCGTGCCCAATGAGAGATTGACGTTGGAGATGGCGATGGTGTCCGCCGAGGCGGCGGCAAGCGAAGAGGAATCTATGCGAGTGTCCATGGTCCGGTCATATGGCAACTCCGCTAGCGCGGTCGAGAGGCGTTACGGATTGTTCATGCACATAGCCGTGTTGATGCTCGGTTTGATGACGATCGCGACAGCGCCGTCGTTGCAGGCCCAGCCGGCGGCCAAGCCGGTCAGGCTCGTGGTCCTCGGCGATTCCTTGAGTGCGGGCCTTGGCCTTTCGGCCCAGGATGCGTTCCCGGCCAAGCTCAAAAAGTCTTTACAGGACAAAGGTATAGCCGTCGACATGACCAATGCCGGCGTGTCCGGCGACACTTCCTCGGGTGGCCGCGACCGGCTCGACTGGTCGGTCCCCGACGGAACCGACGGCGTCATCGTCGAGCTCGGCGCCAACGACGCCCTGCGCGGCATCGATCCCGATTTGACGCGCGCCGCATTGACCGACATCGTCCAGCGGCTGAAGGCGCGCAAGATCGCGGTGATGCTGTGCGGCATGCTGGCGCCGCCGAATTACGGCGCCGATTATGCCGCGCGCTTCAATTCGATTTATCCGGACCTGGCAAAGAAATTCGACGTGCCGCTCTATCCGTTCTTTCTCGACGGCGTTGCGGCCGACGCCAAGCTCAACCAGGCCGACGGCATTCATCCGACTGCTGAAGGCGTCGACATCATCGTCGGCAACATCATGCCCACCGCGGAGGCATTCCTGGGCACGATCACTGAGCAACGCCGTTGAAAAGCAGGCAGCGCCAAGCCTCATACCCAGGGTTTTACCGGGGTGAGGCGCGCGATGCTTCGCAGAGTCACACAAACGCGATAGGAATCAGGGTACCGGTGATTCGTCACCGGCTCTAAAATTTGGATATGATCCTTCCCAGGGATCATGCCCAAGCATCGGGAGTGCGAAACGATGCCGCGTTTGTTCACTGGTCTGGAAATCCCGGCCGAAGTCAGCCAGACGCTTTCCAACTTGCGGGGTGGCCTTCCCGGCGCCCGCTGGATCGATCCCGAAAATTATCACGTCACCCTGCGCTTCATCGGCGATATCGACGGCATGTCAGCCAACGAGATCGCATCGATGCTGTTTCGCGTCGACCGCAAGCCGTTCGAGGTGAAGGTGCAGGGGCTCATGAGTTTCGGCGGCCGCAAGCCGCGCGCAGTCGTTGCGACGATCGCGCCGAGCAAGCCGCTGATGGAATTGCAGGCCGAGCTCGAACGGATGATGCAGCGGATCGGTCTCAACCCCGAGGGGCGCAAATACATCCCGCATGTGACGCTGGCCCGTCTGCACGATGCCAGCGATCGCGACGTCGCCGACTATCTCTCGCTGCGCGGCTACTTCCCGAGCAAGGCGTTCATGGCCGAGCGCTTCGTGCTGTTCTCGTCGCGGGCATCGACCGGCGGCGGTCCGTACGTGGTCGAGGACGCCTACGAGCTGTGTGAGTGAGAAGCGGCGCGCAAGAAGATGGGGCCGTATGGCGCGTAGACGCGTAGCGTCTATCGCCGTCAGAATGGCAATCCGTGTTTGTCATAGGCAACAATTTCGTCTGCCGTCTGGTCGGCTATCACCGGCAGCTCGCTCCAGCGTCGGCGGATCGCGGCCATATCGTCCAAGAGAGCAGTCTTGCGGCGCTGATTGTCGATCCGGCTAAGCCGCTCCTCGATAGCCCGCTTCGTTGCGGTCACAACTGTCTCGCCGGTGAGTTGCGTCAGCCTCCACGCGAGATGCTCAGTCTCGGGGTCCTCGATACTAAGAGTCATGTCAGGAACCTCAAAATAGCCGCTTAACTCTCTGATATTTCAATCATCCGCCCGCACCCGCGTAGATGAGGGTAAGCGCATACGCCCCTTGCGCCAATATACCGTTGCAATTTCCGTCCGTCTCTGGCGGTAAAGGGCCATGCTCTCGACCCCCAGTTCCCCCTTCAGCGACGCGTATCAGGCCCAGATCGCCTCCGGTGCGATCGAGCCGGACGCCGCGCAGGCCGAGGTCGCCGAAGCCTATGCTGCGCTCGATCTCCGGCTCGCCAACTACAACCCACAGCGCAAGCAGGGCCTGCTCGCTCGCCTGTTCAGCAGCAGCGACAAGGACGAGCCGCCGCACGGGCTCTACATCCATGGCGAGGTTGGCCGCGGCAAGACCATGCTGATGGACCTGTTCTTCCAGCACGCCTCGGTCGAGCACAAGCGGCGCGCGCATTTCCACGAATTCATGGCCGACGTGCATGAGCGCATCTATGACTATCGCCAGAGCATCGCGCGCGGCGAGATCGCCGACGGCGACGTCATCGCGCTGACCGCGAATGCGATCTTCGAGGAGAGCTGGCTGCTCTGCTTCGACGAATTCCACGTCACCGATATTGCGGACGCGATGATCCTCGGCCGCCTGTTCGCAAAATTGTTCGAGCTCGGCACCGTCGTGGTCGCGACCTCCAACGTCGCACCTGACGATCTCTACAAGGGCGGCCTGAACCGGTCGCTGTTCCTGCCCTTCATCAAGCAGATCACCGACCACATGGACGTCGCGCGGCTCGATGCGCGCACCGACTTCCGCCTCGAAAAGCTGCAGGGCGTGCCGATGTGGCTGACGCCGGCGGACGCTGACGCGGACGCGGCGCTCGACCGCGCCTGGTCGCGGATGTCGGGCAGCGCCAAATGCCGCTCGCGCGACATTTCGATCAAGGGCCGCATCCTGCACGTGCCGTGCTCGGCCCATGGCGTGGCCCGGTTCACCTTCGCCGATCTCTGCGAGAAGCCGCTGGGGGCATCGGACTACCTTAGGCTGGCGCACGACTATCACACCATCCTGGTCGACCATATTCCAGTGATGGACCTGTCCCAGCGCAACGCCGCCAAGCGCTTCATCACGCTGATCGACGCGCTCTATGACAATGCGGTGAAGCTGATGGCCTCGGCCGACGCCAACCCGATCTCGCTCTACCTGGCACATGAGGGCGTTGAGGCCATGGAGTTCAAGCGGACGGCCTCGCGCCTGATCGAGATGAGCTCGGAATCCTATCTGGCGCTGGCTCACGGCCGCAAGGATTCCACCGCCAGCGGCTCCACCAAGGGGCTGGTAGAGACTTAAGTCCTATTCCTATTCCAATTCCCCGTCATTCCGGGCTCGCGACTTTCGTCGCGCCCCGGAATGACGGGGTTGCGCTTGTATACGCGCCAAGCCCGACAAATGGGCATCCGGCGACTTGAACGGGGGAGGCGAAAGGGATAACCAGCCTCTCAGTTTTCCCCACCTTACGTGTCTAAAGGACAGGCTCACATGGCGCGCGACAAGATTGCTTTGATTGGCTCCGGTCAGATCGGCGGAACGCTGGCTCATCTCATCGGCCTGAAAGAGCTGGGCGACGTGGTGATGTTCGACATCGCCGAAGGCGTGCCGCAGGGCAAGGCGCTCGACATCGCGCAGTCCTCGCCGGTCGACGGTTTTGACGCCCACTACACCGGCGCCAACTCCTATGAAGCGCTCGACAATGCCAAGGTCTGCATCGTCACCGCCGGCGTGCCGCGCAAGCCCGGCATGAGCCGCGACGATCTTCTCTCCATCAACCTCAAGGTCATGGAGCAGGTCGGCGCCGGCATCAAGAAGTACGCCCCGGACGCCTTCGTCATCTGCATCACCAACCCGCTCGACGCCATGGTCTGGGCGCTGCAGAAGGCTAGCGGCCTGCCGCACAAGAAGGTCGTCGGCATGGCCGGCGTGCTGGATTCGGCGCGCTTCCGCTACTTCCTGGCCGATGAGTTCAACGTCTCGGTCGAAGACGTCACCGCCTTCGTGCTCGGCGGCCATGGCGACACCATGGTGCCGCTGGTGAAGTATTCCACCGTCGCCGGCATTCCGCTGCCCGATCTCGTCAAGATGGGCTGGACCTCGCAGGCGCGTCTCGACGAGATCGTCGACCGCACCCGCAACGGCGGCGCCGAGATCGTCAATTTGCTCAAGACCGGCTCGGCCTTCTACGCGCCGGCCGCCTCGGCGATCGCGATGGCCGAGAGCTATCTGCGTGACAAGAAGCGCGTGCTGCCCTCGGCCGCGTACCTGAACGGCGAATACGGCGTGAAGGACATGTATGTCGGCGTGCCCGTCGTGATCGGCTCCAAGGGCGTCGAGCGCGTCGTTGAGATCGAGCTCGCCGGCAAGGACCGCGAGGCCTTCGACAAGTCGGTCGGCGCGGTGCAGGGCCTGGTCGACGCCTGCAAGAAGATCGCCCCCGATCTTCTCGGCCGCTAAGGGTCAAGCACTTCCCGCCGAAGCCCGAAAACCGGTCTTCGGCGGTTTCATTTCCGGGGCCCGGTTGTCGGGACAGGCCCCGGGTCGGCAGTCCAGAGATCGATGTCAAAGAATCCCGGTTGCAGTTCCTGTGGTATATGGTATGCCAGCCACAAGACTGAGGTGGGCCCTAGAGGTCACCGCCCGCGGGTTCAGGGAGCGACCATATGAATATCCATGAATATCAGGCCAAAGCGCTGCTGGGTGAGTTCGGCGTGCCGATCTCCAAGGGCGTGCCGGTCCTTAAAGCCGCCGACGCCGAAGCCGCCGCGAAGGCGCTGCCGGGTCCGGTCTATGTGGTGAAGAGCCAGATCCACGCCGGCGGCCGCGGCAAGGGCAAGTTCAAGGAAGCCTCGGCCGGCGACAAGGGCGGCGTCCGCATCGCCAAATCGGCCGCGGAGGTCACCGAGTTCGCCAAGCAGATGCTCGGCGCCACGCTGGTGACGATCCAGACCGGTCCCGCCGGCAAGCAGGTCAACCGCCTCTACATCGAGGACGGCTCCGACATCGACAAGGAGTTCTATCTCTCGATCCTGGTCGACCGCGAGACCTCGCGCGTCTCCTTCGTGGTGTCGACCGAAGGCGGCGTCAACATCGAGGACGTCGCGCACAACAGCCCTGAGAAGATCGTGACCTTCTCCGTCGATCCCGCCACCGGCATCATGGGCCATCACGGCCGCACGGTTGCGAACGCGCTCAAGCTCTCCGGTGATCTCGCCAAGCAGGCCGAGAAGCTCACCGCGCAGCTCTACGCGGCGTTCGTCGCCAAGGACATGTCGATGCTGGAGATCAACCCGCTGGTCGTGACCAAGCAGGGCCAGCTCCGCGTGCTCGACGCCAAGGTGTCGTTCGACGACAACGCGCTGTTCCGTCACCCCGAAGTGCTCGCGCTGCGCGACGAGACCGAGGAAGACGCCAAGGAGATCGAGGCGTCCAAGCATGATCTCAATTATGTCACGCTCGACGGCAACATCGGATGCATGGTCAACGGCGCCGGCCTCGCCATGGCGACGATGGACATCATCAAGCTCTACGGCATGGCGCCGGCGAACTTCCTCGACGTCGGCGGCAGCGCCAGCAAGGAAAAGGTCGCGGCCGCCTTCAAGATCATCACCGCCGATCCCAACGTGAAGGGCATCCTGGTCAACATCTTCGGCGGCATCATGAAGTGCGACGTGATCGCCGAGGGCGTCACGGCTGCCGTTCGTGAAGTCGGCCTCAGCGTGCCGCTGGTGGTCCGCCTCGAAGGTACCAATGTCGAGCTCGGCAAGAAGATCATCAATGAATCGGGACTGAACGTGGTGCCCGCCGACAATCTCGACGACGCCGCGCAGAAGATCGTGAAGGCCGTCAAGGGAGGCTAAGGCCATGGCCCAGGACCATCTCGCCGCATCATCTCCGCTTCCCGAGCACGCGCGCCTCGCCGCGTTCGCCGGCGAATGGGATGGCGAAGAGGTGGTCTTCCCGTCGCGCTGGAATGCGGGCGGGCCGGCGACATCGCGCACCGTCGCGCGCATGGATCTCAATGGGTTCTATCTGATCCAGGACAGTGTCCAGATGCGCGACGGCAAGCAGATCTTCGCCACCCACGGCATCTTCACCTACGACCGCGACGACCGGACCTACAAACTGTTCTGGTACGATTCGCTCGGCTACACGCCGCCTTCGCCCGCCTCCGGCGGGTGGGTCGGCAAGACCCTGACGCTGGTGCGCGGCTCGCTCCGCGGCAATGCGCGCCACGTCTACGAAATCATCAATGAGGATTCCTACTCGTTGAAGATCCAGTTCTCGCCGGACGCGGAAGGCTGGGCCGACGTGCTCACCGGCGTCTACCGCCGCATCCACTGACCCTCTCACTCTGTTAGTTTCGCGAAAGCAGACCTCATGTCCATCCTGATCGACAAGAACACCAAGGTCATCTGCCAGGGCTTCACCGGCAAGAACGGCACCTTCCACTCCGAGGCTGCGATCGCCTATGGCACCAAGATGGTCGGCGGCACCTCGCCGGGCAAAGGCGGCGCGACGCATCTGGGCCTGCCGGTGTTCGACACCGTGCGCGATGCGCGTGAGAAGACCGGCGCCGATGCGTCGGTGATCTACGTGCCGCCGCCGGGCGCCGCGGATGCGATCTGCGAAGCCATCGACGCCGAGATCCCGCTGATCGTCTGCATCACCGAGGGCATTCCCGTCATCGACATGGTGCGCGTGAAGCGCTCGCTCGCGGCTTCCAAGTCGCGCCTGATCGGGCCGAACTGCCCGGGCGTCATGACCGCCGGCGAGTGCAAGATCGGCATCATGCCCGCCAACATCTTCAAGACCGGCTCGGTCGGCATCGTCTCCCGCTCGGGCACGCTGACCTATGAAGCCGTGTTCCAGACCTCCCAGGAAGGCCTCGGCCAGACCACCGCTGTCGGCATCGGCGGCGACCCGGTCAAGGGAACCGAGTTCATCGACGTGCTCGAAATGCTGCTCGGCGACCCCAAGACGGAGTCGATCATCATGATCGGCGAGATCGGCGGTTCCGCCGAGGAGGACGCCGCCCAGTTCCTCAAGGACGAGGCCAAGCGGGGCCGCAAGAAGCCGATGGTCGGCTTCATCGCCGGTGTCACCGCCCCTCCCGGCCGCCGCATGGGCCATGCCGGCGCGATCATCTCGGGCGGCAAGGGCGACGCCGGTTCCAAGACCGAGGCGATGAAATCGGCTGGGATTACAGTGTCTCCGTCGCCCGCCCGCCTCGGCCATACGCTTGCCGAAAAGTTGAAAGGCTAATTCACTTCTTCGTACTTTTCCGGGCGAAGTTTCGCAGCAAATAGGGTAAAGGGTGCCTGTCGCACCGAGCCTCTGCCGGGGAGCTCGGTGCCAGCGCCGTTTGTTATGCGCGAACCGAAATCGCCAGGAACTCCAGTATGTCTCGCCAGGACGCGAACGCAGCCTTTGCCTTGTCCTCCTTTTTGCAGGGCACCAACGCCACCTACATCGACGAAATCTACGCCCGCTACGAGAAGGACCCATCCTCGGTCGACGCCGAGTGGCAGGAGTTCTTCAAGAGCCTGAACGACCAGCCCGCTGACGTCCGGAAGAACGCCGCGGGCCCGTCCTGGGAGCGCACCAACTGGCCGCTGACCCCGCAGGACGATCTCACCTCCGCCCTCGACGGCAACTGGGCCGAAGTCGAGAAGGCGGTCGGTGCCAAGATCGCCGCCAAGGCGCAGGCCAAGGGAGGCGATAAGGGGGGCGACAAGGGCGCCGGCCTCTCCTCCGCCGACCTGCTCCAGGCGACGCGCGACTCCGTCCGCGCCCTGATGCTGATCCGCTCCTACCGCATGCGCGGTCACTTCCACGCCAAGCTCGATCCGCTCGGCATCGAGGCCCCGCGCAACCGCGAAGAGCTCGACCCCCGCACCTACGGCTTCAGCGAAGCCGATTTCGACCGCAAGATCTTCCTCGACCACGTGCTCGGTCTCGAATACGGCAGCTTGCGCGAGATCACCGCGATCTGCGAGCGCACCTATTGCCAGACGCTCGGCGTCGAGTTCATGCACATCAGCAACGCCGCGCAGAAGGCCTGGATCCAGGAGCGCATCGAGGGTCCGGACAAGGAGATCTCGTTCACCCGCGAAGGCCGCAGAGCCATCCTGACCAAGCTGGTCGAAGCCGAAGGTTTTGAAAAGTTCTGCGACACCAAGTTCACCGGCACCAAGCGCTTCGGTCTCGACGGCGCTGAATCGCTGATCCCCGCGCTCGAGCAGATCATCAAGCGCGGTGGCAATCTCGGCGTGAAGGAGATCGTGCTGGGCATGCCGCATCGCGGCCGCCTCAACGTGCTGACGCAGGTGATGGGCAAGGCGCACCGCGCCCTGTTCCACGAGTTCAAGGGCGGCTCGGCCAACCCCGACGCGGTCGAAGGCTCGGGCGACGTCAAATATCATCTCGGCGCATCCTCGGACCGCGAGTTCGACGGCAACCGCATCCATCTGTCGCTGACCGCCAATCCCTCGCATCTCGAGATCGTCGATCCCGTCGTGCTCGGCAAGGTGCGTGCGAAGCAGGACCAGCACGGCGATCCGCCGGACATGCGCATCTCCGTCATGCCGCTGCTGATGCACGGCGACGCCGCGTTCGCCGGCCAGGGCGTGGTCGCCGAGTGCTTCGGTCTGTCCGACCTGAAGGGCTACCGCACCGGCGGCTCCGTGCACTTCATCGTCAACAACCAGATCGGCTTCACCACCTATCCGCGTTACTCGCGCTCCTCGCCCTATCCGTCGGATGTGGCGAAGATGATCGACGCGCCGATCTTCCACGTGAACGGCGACGATCCGGAAGCCGTGGTGTTCGCGGCCAAGGTCGCGACCGAGTTCCGGCAGAAATTCCACAAGCCCGTCGTCATCGACATGTTCTGCTACCGCAGGCATGGCCACAACGAGGGCGACGAGCCGGCCTTCACCCAGCCGGTGATGTACAAGCGCATCGCCGCGCATCCCTCGACGCTCGAGCTCTACGCTCGCCGCCTGATCGGCGAAGGCGTGATGACCCAGGGCGAGGTCGACAAGGCCAAGGCCGACTGGCGCGCCCGGCTCGATGCCGAGTTCGAGGCCGGCACCTCCTACAAGCCGAACAAGGCCGACTGGCTCGACGGCAAGTGGGCGGGCTTCAAGATCGCCGACCAGGAAGAGGACGCCCGCCGCGGCGTCACCGGCGTCGATCTTCCGATCCTGAAGGACATCGGCCGCAAGATCACCAAGGTGCCGGACGGCTTCCGCGTCCACCGCACCATCCAGCGCTTCCTGGAAAACCGCGCCAAGGCGATCGACGGCAACGCGGGCATCGACTGGGCGACCGGCGAGGCGCTGGCGTTCTGCACGCTGCTGCACGAAAACCACCACGTCCGTCTGTCCGGACAGGATTCGGAGCGCGGCACCTTCTCGCAGCGCCACTCGGTCCTGATCGACCAGGAGGACGAGAGCCGCTACACGCCGTTCAACCATCTCGGCAACGAGCAGGGCCATTACGAGGTCATCAACTCGCTGCTGTCGGAAGAAGCCGTGCTCGGCTTCGAATACGGCTACTCGCTCGCCGAACCGAACACGCTGACCCTCTGGGAAGCCCAGTTCGGCGACTTCGCCAACGGCGCGCAGGTCGTGTTCGACCAGTTCATCTCCTCGGGCGAGCGCAAATGGCTGCGCATGTCCGGCCTCGTCTGCCTGCTGCCGCACGGCTATGAGGGGCAGGGACCGGAGCACTCCTCGGCGCGACTCGAGCGTTACCTGCAGATGTGCGCCGAAGACAACATGCAGGTGGTCTACCCGACCACGCCGGCGAACTACTTCCACGTGCTGCGGCGCCAGCTTCATCGCGAGATCCGCAAGCCGCTGATCGTGATGACGCCGAAGTCGCTGCTGCGTCACAAGCGGGCAGTATCGCGCATCGAGGAGCTTGCGAAGGACACGACCTTCCACCGCATCCTCTATGATGACGCCCAGATGCTGCCGAACGAAGCCATGAAGCTCGTTCCGGACGAGAAGGTCCGCCGCATCGTGCTGTGCTCCGGCAAGGTCTATTACGACCTCTACGAGGAGCGCGAGAAGCGCGGCATCGACGACATCTATCTGATGCGCGTCGAGCAGCTCTATCCGGTGCCGCTGAAGGCGCTGGTGGCCGAGCTGTCGCGCTTCAAGAAGGCCGAAGTGGTGTGGTGCCAGGAAGAGCCCCGCAACATGGGTGCCTGGCACTTCATCGAGCCCTATCTGGAATGGGTGCTGAACCAGGTGAACGGCGTGAGCCGGCGTCCGCGTTATGTCGGCCGCGCCGCTTCCGCCGCGACCGCCACTGGTCTGATGTCCAAGCATCAGGCGCAGTTGAAGGCGTTCCTGGACGAAGCACTGAGCTGAACTTTCTTAACTGCGTCATGCCCCGCTCGGAAGAGCGGGGCATCCAGTAGGTCGCGACTGCGAACGTCCCGGCTCGCTGGATGGCTTGCTTTTCGCGGGCCATTGACGACCGACTTATGACCGCACCGGCGATCCCTTAAGGAAAAGACCATGACTGAAATTCGTGTGCCGACGCTCGGCGAATCCGTCACCGAGGCCACCATCGGCCGCTGGTTCAAGAAGGCCGGCGACCCCGTCGCCGTCGACGAGCCGTTGGTGGAGCTCGAGACCGACAAGGTCACCATCGAGGTCCCGGCGCCCTCCGCCGGCACGCTGAGCGAGATCATCGCCGCCGATGGCGCCACCGTCGCGGTCGGCGCGCTGCTCGGCCAGATCACGGAAGGGGCCGCAGGCGCTGCCAAGCCGGCCGCCGCGCCCGCCAAGCCCGCCGCTGCCGCTCCTGCCGCCGCTGCTGCTTCCGCGCCGGCCCCGGCCGCGAAGGCGCCGCCGGCCGACGCGCCGCTCGCCCCGTCCGTGCGCAAGCTCTCGGCTGAGACCGGCGTCGATGCCTCCACCGTTCCCGGCTCCGGCAAGGATGGTCGCGTCACCAAGGGCGACATGTTGGCTGCGATCGAGCGTGCGGCCTCGGCGCCGACCCCGGTCAACCAGCCCGCCGCCGCCGTGCAGGTCCGCGCGCCGTCGCCGGCCGATGACGCCGCCCGCGAAGAGCGCGTCAAGATGACCCGGCTGCGCCAGACCATCGCGCGCCGCCTCAAGGACGTGCAGAACACCGCCGCCATGCTGACGACCTTCAACGAGGTCGACATGACCAACGTGATGGCGCTGCGTGCCCACTACAAGGATGCGTTCGAGAAGAAGCACGGCTCCAAGCTCGGCTTCATGGGCTTCTTCACCAAGGCCGTCGTGCAGGCGCTGAAGGACATCCCGGCCGTCAACGCCGAGATCGACGGCACCGATTTGATCTACAAGAACTACTATCACATCGGCGTCGCCGTCGGCACCGACAAGGGCCTCGTCGTGCCCGTGGTGCGCGACTGCGACCACAAGTCGATCGCGGACATCGAGAAGGGCATCGCCGATTTCGGCCGCCGTGCCCGTGACGGCCAGCTCAAGATCGACGAGATGCAGGGCGGCACCTTCACCATCACCAATGGCGGCATCTACGGTTCGCTGATGTCGACCCCGATCCTGAACGCGCCGCAGTCCGGCATCCTCGGCATGCACAAGATCCAGGAGCGGCCGATGGTCGTCGGCGGCAAGATCGAGGTCCGCCCGATGATGTATCTGGCGCTGTCCTACGATCACCGCGTCATCGACGGCAAGGAAGCCGTCACCTTCCTGGTTCGCGTCAAGGAGAGCCTGGAAGATCCGGCGCGTCTGGTGCTCGATCTCTGATCCTTGATGCTCTGCGAGCGCCGTCGCCATTCGCGACGGCGCGTGTCGAACCATGGAGGCGCGCGTGACGGATAAAGTCGTTGTCATCACCGGCGGCAGCCGCGGCATCGGGCGGGCGACCGCGATTGCGGCGGCCGCGCGCGGCTTCCGCGTCGTGGTCGGCTATGCCAGCAACAAGAAGGCCGCCGACGAGGTGGTCGCGCTGATCGAGGCCAGCAACGGCAAGGCGATCGCGGTGAAGTGCGATGTCGCCGAGGAAGGCGACATCCTCGAGTTGTTCAAGGCGGCCGACAAGTTCGGCACGTTAGGGGCGCTCGTCAACAATGGCGGCATCGTCGGCCAGAGCGGCGTGCGCGTCGACGAGATGTCGGCCGAGCGCATCCAGCGCGTGATGGCGGTCAACGTCACCGGCTCGATCCTCTGCGCGCGCGAAGCGGTGAAGCGGATGTCGACCAAGCACGGCGGCAAGGGCGGCGTCATCGTCAATTTGTCGTCGGTCGCCGCCAAGCTCGGCTCGCCCAACACCTATGTCGATTATGCGGCGTCGAAGGGCGCAATCGATTCTTTCACCGTCGGCCTCGGCCACGAGGTCGCGGGGGAGGGCATCCGCGTCGCCGCGATCCGTCCCGGCCTGATCGACACCGAAATCCACGCCGCCGGCGGGGAGCCCGACCGCGCCCATCGCCTGGCCCATCTGGTGCCGATGAAGCGCGTCGGCACATCAGATGAAATCGCCAATGCCATCGTCTGGCTGATGTCGGACGAGGCCTCCTATGTCACCTCAGCCATTCTCGATGTGTCCGGCGGACGCTGACGCACCGGCGGACGCTGACGCATCCTCATCACGCCTAACCTTACGGGACTTTCTCTCATGGCTACCTACGATCTCGTCGTCATCGGCACCGGACCTGGCGGTTATGTCTGCGCGGTGCGCGCAGCCCAGCTCGGCATGAAGGTCGCCGTGGTCGAAAAGAACGCAACCCTCGGCGGCACCTGCCTCAATGTCGGCTGCATGCCGTCGAAGGCGCTGTTGCACGCGTCCGAGATGTTCGAGGAAGCCGGGCATTCCTTCGCCAAGATGGGCGTGTCGGTGTCGTCGCCGAAGCTCGATCTTCCCGCGATGATGAACTTCAAGCAGCAGGGCATCGACGGCAACGTCAAGGGCGTCGAGTTCCTGATGAAGAAGAACAAGATCGACGTGCTCAAGGGCACCGGCAAGATCTTGGGGACCGGCAAGGTGGAAGTCTCCGCCGACGGCAAGTCGCAGACGATCGACACCAAGAACATCGTGATCGCGACCGGCTCGGACATCGCGCGCCTCAAGGGCATCGAGATCGACGAGAAGCGCATCGTATCCTCGACCGGCGCGCTGTCGCTGGACAAGGTCCCCGGCAAGCTCTTGATCGTCGGCGCCGGCGTGATCGGCCTCGAGCTCGGCTCGGTCTGGCATCGTCTCGGCGCCGAAGTCGTCGTCGTTGAATTCCTCGACCGCATCCTGCCCGGCATGGACGGCGAAATTGCAAAACAATTCCAGCGCATCCTCGAGAAGCAGGGCTTTGCGTTCAAGCTCGGCGCCAAGGTCACCGCGGTCGACAGCTCAGGCAAGACGCTGAAGGCGACCATCGAGCCCGCCGCCGGCGGCGCCGCCGAGACGCTGGAAGCCGACGTCGTTCTGGTCTGCATCGGCCGCGTGCCCTACACCGACGCGCTTGGCCTGAAGGAGGCCGGCGTCGCGCTGGACAATCGTGGCCGCGTGCAAATCGATCCGCATTTCGCCACCAGCCTGAAGGGCGTCTATGCCATCGGCGACGTCGTCGCAGGCCCGATGCTCGCGCACAAGGCCGAGGATGAAGGCGTGGCGGTGGCCGAGATCATCGCCGGCCAAGCCGGCCACGTGAATTACGATGTGATCCCAGGCGTCGTGTATACCACGCCGGAAGTGTCCTCCGTCGGCAAGACCGAGGAGGAACTGAAGCAGGCGGGCGTGGCTTATACCGTCGGGAAATTTCCCTTTACCGCCAACGGCCGCTCCAAGGTCAACCAGACCACTGACGGCTTTGTGAAGATTCTCGCAGATGCGAAGACCGATCGCGTGCTCGGCGTGCACATTATCGGCCGCGAAGCCGGCGAAATGATCCATGAGGCCTGTGTCCTCATGGAGTTTGGCGGCAGTGCGGAAGATCTCGCGCGCACCTGCCACGCGCATCCGACCCGCTCGGAGGCCATCAAGGAAGCCGCGCTTGCAGTCGGCAAGCGGGCCATCCATATGTAGACACGCGCCCAGCGCTGAATCGGGGCGGGAAACACATGCTGCGCCGCGTTCTTCAACCGGTCTGGGTCCTGCTTGCGATCGTCTTCCTGATCGAAGCCTGGCTGTGGGACCATCTCGAGCCGATCGTTGCAAAGGTCGTCGCGGCCATCCCGCTGGCGCGCTTCAAGCAATGGCTGACGGAGCGCGTCGATGCGCTGTCGCCGGCCATGACGCTGATCGTGTTCGCGGTCCCCATCGTCCCGCTGTTTCCGCTCAAGCTGGTCGGCCTGTGGCTGCTCACGCATGAATACTGGACCAGCGCGGTCTTCACGATCGTTTTCGCGAAGATGCTCGGCGTCGGTGTCACCGCCTTCGTGTTCGACGTGACGCGCGACAAGCTCTTGGAGATGCACTGGTTCGAGCGGATCTACGCGTTGGTGCTGAAGCTGCGCGCCAAGGCCGCCGAGCTGGTCGACCCGATCAAGCGCCGCATCCGCGAGCTGATCGCCGGCAACGGCGAAGGCTGGTCGTCACGTACGCTGCGTCTGATCCAGCGTTTCAGGAAGAGCGTGCATCAGGCGCGGTGAGCTGCCCGCACATTCAGTCTCTCACCGTCACCCTGAGGCGGCCGCTCCTTCAGCGGCCCTCGAAGAGCGACGGCCCGGCTGTTTCCATGCAGCCATAGCGGTGGCCGTTCATCCTTCGAGGCTCCCCGCGCGATGCTGTGCATCGCGCGCCTCGCACCTCAGGATGACGGAGTTCGTAGCGCGGCCGCCTGCTCCAACTAATGCAAATGCAGCAGATGCGGCCACCACAGGCCGAGCGCGGTCATGAGGATGCCGCCCAGCGTCAGAATGCCGGCGACATAGGCCAGCGCGAACATGCCGGTGATGATGGTGGCCGAGGCCAGCACGATGCCGATCTGGAAGGCGGCCGAGGCCAGCTCGAAGTGATGGTATTTCGCGGTCGCCTCGTCGCGCTCGTGCTCGGCATGCTTCGCCTTCTCGGCGAGCTGCTCGGTGCCTTCGCCGGTCTCGGGCTCGGAGCGGTAGCGCTGCGCGGTCTTGGTCCAGTCGTCGATCTGCTTCTGCACCGTCGCCTTCATGGCGTCGTCGGTGGTGCCGGCCAGCGTCAGCTTGCCCTGCTCGGCCGCGGTCACCACCACGGTGCGGCGGATGCTCTTGGCCTGGAAGAACGCCCAGAGATTGGCGCCCTCGACGTTCTTGCTGATCGATTCGGTCTGGGCGCCCTTGCCGAGCGTCTCCGAGATCGCCAGGAACAGCGCCAGCACGGCGATCAGGAGCGCGATCTTCTTGTTCGAGCCGGACGCGTGTTCGGCGTGCTCGGCATGCTCCATGCTTTCATGTGCGCTCATAAGTCTCTCCTGCCTCGGTTCCACAACGATTGACCGAACCGCGCGGCGAGCGCAAGAGGCACGCTCGCTGTGACAGCTTCATGTCAGGAATCAGGGGCGTTCAGCGCCTTGGATGCGCGCTGGCATAGACTTCTAGCAGTCGCTCCGAATCGATGCCGGTATAGATCTGCGTGGTCGAGAGCGAGGAATGGCCGAGCAATTCCTGGATGGCGCGCAGATCGCCGCCGCGTGACAGAAGATGAGTGGCAAAGGAGTGCCGCAGCGCGTGCGGCGTGGCGCTGTCGGGCAGGCCGAGCGCGCCGCGCAGCCGCTCCATCGCGAGCTGGATGATGCGCGGGCTCAAGGGACCGCCGCGCGCGCCGACGAAGATCGGGCCTTCGGCGGGCAGCGGATACGGGCACATCGCAACATATTCCTGCACGAGCTCGAGCACGTTCTGCAGCACCGGCACCATCCGGGTCTTGTTGCCTTTGCCTGTCACGATCAGCACGTCGCCCTCGCCGGGACGCGGCACCTCGCGGCGCTTCAGCCCGAGCGCTTCGGAGATGCGCAGGCCGGAGCCGTAGAGCAACGCCATCACGGCAGCGTCGCGCGCCAAAATCCAGGTCTCGCGATCCTCGCCGGCCCGCTCGTCGGCATCGGCAAGGCGCTTGGCCGATGCCATCGGCAGCGGCTTCGGCAAGGTCTTGGCCACCTTCGGCGCACGGATCGCCGAGAGTGCGCCGACCTTGCCCTTGCCCTCGCGCTCGAGGAAGCGGCCGAAGGAGCGCAGGCCCGCCAGCGCGCGCATCAGGCTGCGGCCGGCAATGTCGTCGGCGCGACGCATCGCCATGAAGGCGCGGACGTCGGTGGCTTCCAGCGCGGCGAAGCGCTTGAGCGTCACGCGTTCGCCCCAATGGCTGCAAAGGAAATCCAGGCACTGCCGCAAGTCGCGGCCATAGGCTTCCAGCGTCTTCGGCGACAACCGCCGCTCGGCGCCGAGATGCGACAGCCAGCGCGTCATCTCCTGCGCGATCGAGGGATCGGCGCTGGCGAGCTCGATAGGTGGGGTGACGGCTTTGCTCATGCGCACTGGACGTGGTGATTCCACTCAGTATATCGCATCACACTCGTTTATCGTTCGCTAAGGCTGCCTCAGGGCGCTAGCCTTGAGGCCCCCGGTTCCGATTCTTGGTTCATGGATCACACCTCGCGCAGCACCACCGCCCCCACCAACGCGACCGGCATGGTCGACGTGCTGGTGCCGGTCGCGCTCGACCAGACCTATTCCTACAAGGTGCCGCGCGGGATGGAGCTGAAGGCGGGCGATCTCGTCGGTGTGCCGCTCGGGGCGCGCGAGGTGCTGGGCGTGGTCTGGGGGGAAAACGCCAATCCTGACCCACGCCTGCACAACCGCCTCAAGGAGGTCAGCGAGAAGCTCGACATCCCGCCGCTCAAGCCCGAGCTGCGGGCGGTGGTCGACTGGGTCGCCAATTACACGCTGAGCCCTCGCGGCATGGTGCTGCGCATGTGCCTGCGCATGGGCGAGAATCTCGGCCCCGAGCGGGTCCGCCCCGGCGTGCGCCTGGTCGGCGATCCCCCGCGGCGGCTGACGCCGGCACGGCAGCGCGTGATCGAGGTGCTGTCGGACCGGCTGCTGCACGGCAAGTCGGAGGCGGCCAAGGAAGCCGGCGTCTCGGCCGGCGTGATCGACGGGCTCGTCGACGAGGGCACGCTCACGGTCGAGCCGATGCCGCCGCCTGCGCCGCCGCCCGTGCCCGATCCGGATTTCGGCCGGCCGGATTTCTCGCCGTTGCAGCGTGCCGGTGTGGACGCGATGCGCGCGCTTGCGGCCAACGGTACCTTTCACGTCGCGCTGCTCGACGGCGTTACCGGTTCGGGCAAGACCGAGGTCTATTTCGAGGCCATTGCTGAAACCATCCGTCGCGGCAAGCAGACTCTGATCCTGATGCCGGAGATCGCGCTCACCGGCCAGTTCCTCGACCGCTTCGCGCAGCGCTTTGGCGTACGGCCGATCGAATGGCATTCCGAGCTGACGCCGCGCACCCGCGCGCGCAACTGGGCGGCGATCTCCGAAGGCACCGCGCCGGTCGTGGTCGGCGCACGCTCGGCGCTGTTTCTCCCTTACGCCGATCTCGGCCTGATCGTGGTCGATGAAGAGCACGACCAGGCCTACAAGCAGGACGAGGGCGTGCACTATCACGCCCGCGACATGGCGGTGGTGCGCGCGCATATCGCCAAGATTCCGGTCGTGCTGGCCTCGGCGACGCCGTCGGTCGAGTCCGAGGTCAATGCGCGCAAGAACCGCTATCAGCGCATCGCGCTGCCCTCGCGCTTCGGCGGCCAGCACATGCCGCATATCGAGGCCATCGACATGCGCCGCGAGCCGCCCGCGCGCGGCCGCTTCATCTCGCCGCGGCTGGCCGGCGAGATCAGAGGCGCGATCGAAAAGCGCGAGCAGGCACTGCTGTTCCTCAATCGCCGCGGCTATGCGCCGCTGACGCTGTGCCGCGGCTGCGGCCACCGCTTCGCCTGCACCATCTGCGATGCCTGGCTGGTCGATCACCGCTTCCGTCAGCGCCTGGTTTGCCATCATTGCGGCTTCTCGATGCCGCGGCCGCATCTCTGTCCGAACTGCTCGGCCGAGGAATCGCTGGTGGCGGTCGGGCCCGGCGTCGAGCGCCTGCAGGAGGAGGCCGCCGCGCTGTTTCCGCAGGCGCGGACCATGGTGCTGTCGAGCGATCTCATCACCTCGATCGAGACCATGCGCAGCGAGCTTGCCGAGATCGCGGAGGGCCGCGTCGACATCATCATCGGCACGCAGCTCGTCGCCAAGGGCCACAATTTCCCGCGGCTCAATCTGGTCGGCGTGGTGGATGCGGATCTTGGTCTTTCCAACGGCGATCCGCGCGCGGCGGAGCGCACCTGGCAATTGCTCAACCAGGTGATCGGCCGCGCCGGCCGCGAGCAGGGCCGCGGTGTCGGCTATCTCCAGACCCACCAGCCCGATCATCCCGTGATGAAGGCGCTGATCGCCTGCGACCGCGAGGCCTTTTACGACAGCGAGATCGACTTACGCGAACGCACGCTGTATCCGCCGTTCGGCCGGCTCGCCAGCCTGATCATCTCCGCCGGCGACCGCCCGAGCGCCGAAGGCCTTGGCCGCCGCCTCGTCGCGCTCGCCCCGCGCGACGAGCGCGTCGTGGTGCTGGGACCGGCGGAGGCGCCGCTCGCCGTGATCAAGGGCCGCTACCGCTTCCGCATCCTGGTGAAATCGGCGCGCGGTTTCGACCTCTCGGACTACTTGCGCAATTGGCTCGCGGTCTGCCCGAAGCCGACGGGCAATCAGAAGCTCGAAGTGGATGTTGATCCGCAGAGCTTCTTATAGCGGGCCACCGCTCTCTCCCCTCTCGTGCCCCGGACGCAGCGCAGCGCTCTTCAGCGCTGCGCTGCTGAGCCGGGGCCCATGTTGCACAGAAGCTCCCTGCTTCTGGGTCCCGGCTCTGCGCCGCAACGCTCACGCGTTGCAGCTTGTCCGGGACACGAGCGGCGATGACGAGCCAATAAACTAATAAAAAAGCCCGCGGTCCCCCAAGACCGCGGGCTTGTTTCATGCGCGCATCAAACTGATGAAAACTGCGCGCGCTCGATGAGACGCTTTATCGCGCCTTAGGAGACGACTTCCGCGGTGACGCGGCCGACGCCGCGACTGGTGAGGCCGATGGCGCGGGCGGCACCCGTGGAGAGGTCGAGCACACGGCCGCGAATGAACGGCCCGCGGTCGTTGATGGTGACGACGACGCTCTGGCCGCCATGGGTGACGCGCAGCTTGGTGCCGAACGGCAGCGAGCGGTGCGCCGCGGTCAGGGCGTTCTGGTTGAAGCGCTGGCCCGAGGCCGTGCGGCTGCCGGACTCGTTGCCGTAAAAGGAGGCCATGCCGGAGAAGCTGTGGCCCGTGCCCGAGGTCGGCGTCATCGACGCATTGGCGTTGCGCCAATCGGAGGTCGCGTTGGTATCGGTCTGAGCGTGGTGGCGGTGATGATGATGCCGGTGATGCCGGGATTTGGCGGAAGCCTCGGTGGCAGTTCCACCGATGAGGAGAGTTGCGGCAATGAAAGCGATCGCCGTACGCGGCCGGGTCACAACGCCCAGCGTCTTCAAAGACAGCATTTAGTGGTCCCTAAGCTAGTATTGCCACATATGTGGCTAGTGGAGCCCCCATCAGTTTGTGAGCGAGTTGGCGTTTCGATTCCTAATGAGGCGTGAATTGGGCAGTAAATCCATTCTGTGTCGTCATGTAATATCTTGTTACCGGGACCAGATATTCAGACGATGTTCCGTAATCTTCGCCTTTAACGATTTGTTAACTTATGAATTACTTATGAATACTGTAAAACGAAGTCATCGCCGCGAGCGTTTAGAATTGGGTAAGTATTCGGCGAGTGGAGCTGACGAGGCCGGAATCACACCTCTGCGATCCGTGTTCATGGCCGCTATGCGCTGAGGGCAGGAACCAACAGGGGGGCCGCGCTGAAGTCCCGCGCGACAATTCC
Source organism: Bradyrhizobium sp. TM233 (assembly GCF_036247965.1). Classification (NCBI taxonomy): domain Bacteria; kingdom Pseudomonadati; phylum Pseudomonadota; class Alphaproteobacteria; order Hyphomicrobiales; family Nitrobacteraceae; genus Bradyrhizobium; species Bradyrhizobium sp. TM233. The sequence continues at coordinate 80,875 of NZ_BTIG01000027.1, forward strand.
GCGAGGCGGCACCTCGTCACCCAAGGACTTGATCAAGTTCTTGATCAGTCCTTGGATACGGTGGTCGTATCGGTGGCGATCGCTGCATCCGGCGTGCGACGAACTGCGACAGAACCCGGTGCCTTTAATTTGGCGTCATGTTGCACCTGCGCGCCTGCTATGTTAGCAAAGCCGCGATTTTAACGGATCCGGCACGTCCCGTGCCGGCCGGAAATCGAAGTCCCGCTTGAATTCCAAGGGCTTGGATCGCTTGGCGCCGCTTTGTGGCGACGGTTTTTCCCTTGCGAGTTTGACAGCAAAAAGAGCGCGTCTGTGGCTGCAGAAGATACGTCCGTTTCAGGTGTGTCCGGCCGTTATGCAACGGCCTTGTTTGAACTGGCCCGCGACCAGAAAGTGGTCGACGAGGTCAAAGCCGATCTCGAGAAATTCGAGGCCATGCTGAATGAGAGCGCCGATCTGAAGCGCCTCGTCCGCAGCCCGGTTTTCGCAGCCGATGCCCAGTCCAGGGCCCTCTCGGCCGTGCTGGCCAAGGCCGGCATCGCCGGCATCTCCGCCAATTTCCTGAAGGTCCTGACCGCCAATCGCCGCCTGTTCGTGGTGACTGACGTCATTCGCGCCTACCGCGCCCTGGTTGCCAGGTTCAAGGGCGAGGTGACGGCCGACGTCACCGTGGCGGAAACGCTTTCGGACAAGAATCTCGACGCCCTCAAGGTTGCCCTGAAGTCGGTGACCGGCAAGGACGTCGCGCTCAACGTGAATGTCGATCCCTCGATCATCGGTGGCCTCGTCGTCAAGCTCGGCAGCCGCATGATCGATAGTTCGCTTCGCACCAAACTCAATTCGATCAAGCACGCGATGAAAGAGGCAGGCTGATGGACATCCGCGCCGCGGAAATTTCCGCGATCCTCAAGGACCAGATCAAGAATTTCGGCCAGGAAGCTGAAGTCTCCGAAGTCGGACAGGTGCTGTCCGTCGGCGACGGTATCGCTCGCGTCTACGGTCTGGACAACGTCCAGGCCGGCGAAATGGTCGAGTTCGAGAACGGCACCCGCGGCATGGCGCTGAACCTCGAAACCGACAACGTCGGCGTCGTGATCTTCGGCGGCGACCGTGAGATCAAGGAAGGCCAGACCGTCAAGCGCACCCGCGCCATCGTGGACGCGCCGGTCGGCAAGGGCCTGCTCGGCCGCGTCGTCGACGGTCTCGGTAATCCGATCGACGGCAAGGGCCCGATCCAGGCCGACAAGCGCATGCGCGTCGACGTCAAGGCGCCCGGCATCATCCCGCGCAAGTCGGTGAGCGAGCCGATGGCGACCGGCCTCAAGGCGATCGACGCCCTGATCCCGATCGGTCGTGGCCAGCGCGAGCTGATCATCGGCGACCGTCAGACCGGCAAGACCGCGATCGCGCTCGACACCATCCTGAACCAGAAGCCGCTCAACGCGCAGCCCGACGAGAACATCAAGCTGTACTGCGTCTACGTCGCGGTCGGCCAGAAGCGTTCGACCGTCGCCCAGTTCGTGAAGGTGCTGGAAGAGCAGGGCGCGCTCGAATATTCGATCATCGTCGCCGCCACCGCGTCGGATCCGGCGCCGATGCAGTACATCGCGCCGTTCACCGGCTGCACCATGGGCGAGTATTTCCGCGACAACGGCATGCACGCCGTCATCATCTATGACGATCTGTCCAAGCAGGCCGTCGCCTACCGCCAGATGTCGCTGCTGCTGCGCCGCCCGCCAGGCCGCGAAGCCTATCCCGGCGACGTGTTCTATCTGCACTCCCGCCTGCTCGAGCGCGCGGCGAAGTTGAACAAGGACCAGGGCTCGGGCTCGCTGACGGCACTGCCGGTCATCGAAACCCAGGCCAACGACGTGTCGGCCTACATTCCGACCAACGTCATCTCGATCACCGACGGTCAGATCTTCCTGGAAACCGACCTGTTCTTCCAGGGCATCCGTCCCGCGGTGAACGTCGGTCTGTCGGTGTCGCGCGTCGGCTCCTCGGCGCAGACCAAGGCCACCAAGAAGGTCGCCGGCAAGATCAAGGGCGAGCTCGCGCAGTACCGCGAAATGGCGGCGTTCGCGCAGTTCGGCTCCGACCTCGACGCCTCGACCCAGCGCCTGCTGAACCGCGGCTCGCGCCTGACCGAGCTCCTGAAGCAGCCGCAGTTCGCGCCGCTGAAGATGGAAGAGCAGGTCTGCGTGATCTGGGCCGGCACCAACGGCTATCTCGATCCGCTCCCGGTCAACAAGGTGCGCGCGTTCGAGGACGGCCTGCTGTCGCTGCTGCGCGGCAAGAACGTCGAGATCCTCAATTCGATCCGCGACACCCGCGACCTCTCCGACGACGTGGCTGCCAAGCTGAAGTCGGTTGTCGAAGGTTTTGCGAAGAGCTTCGCGTAAGAGAGAACCGTCGCGGCCGGGCTAAAGCGCGAAGCGCGTCTTCGCAATTGAAGTCCCGGCCATCCACGTCTAGCGACGTGTGAGGCGGCACGTGGATGCCCGGGACGAGCCCGGGCATGACGACTGGGATAGGCTAGCGGCTTGATCCAAGAGATCGAACCGCCGGGGTGAACGAAGAATGGCGTCACTTAAAGACATGCGCGTGCGCATCGCCTCCACCAAGGCGACGCAAAAGATCACCAAGGCCATGCAGATGGTCGCTGCGTCCAGGTTGCGCCGCGCCCAGCAGGCGGCCGAAGCGGCGCGCCCCTATGCCGACAAGATGAGCGCGGTGATCTCCAACATCGCCAGCGCTGCCGCCGGTTCGCCCGGCGCGCCGGCGCTGCTTGCCGGCACCGGCAAGGACCAGGTCCACCTGCTGCTGGTCTGCACCGGCGAGCGCGGCCTGTCCGGTGCCTTCAACTCCTCGATCGTGCGCCTCGCGCGCGAGCGTGCCCAGGCGCTGATGGCGCAGGGCAAGGAAGTCAAATTCTTCTGCGTCGGCCGCAAGGGTTACGAGCAGCTCCGCCGCCTGTTCGACAAGCAGATCGTCGAGCATCTCGATTTGCGCAGCGTTCGTCAGCTCGGTTTCGTCAACGCCGAGGACATCGCCAAGAAGGTGCTGGCCCGTTTCGAGAACGGCGAGTTCGACGTCTGCACGCTGTTCTACGCGCAGTTCAAGTCGGTGATCGCCCAGATCCCGACCGCGCAGCAGATCATTCCGCTGGTCGTGGAAGAGAAGGCGGCGAACGCGCCGACGACGTCCTACGAATATGAGCCGGAGGAGGACGAACTCCTTTCGGGCCTGCTGCCGCGCAACATCGCGGTGCAGATCTTCCGCGCGCTGCTCGAGAACAACGCTTCGTTCTACGGCGCGCAGATGAGCTCGATGGACAACGCCACCCGCAACGCCGGCGAAATGATCCGCAAGCAAACCCAGATCTACAACCGAACCCGTCAAGCCCAGATCACCAAGGAGCTGATCGAGATCATCTCCGGCGCCGAGGCGGTCTGACGCACGAACTCAACGACGGTCGTTCAAGTAAAGAATTTCGAAGGAGAGCTTCATGGCTACAGCAGCTAACCCGGTCGGTCGCGTCACCCAGGTCATGGGCGCCGTCGTCGACGTTCAGTTCGAGGGCCACCTCCCGGCCATTCTCAATTCGCTGGAAACCAAGAACGGCAACATCCGCCTCGTGCTGGAAGTTGCGCAGCATCTCGGTGAATCCACCGTGCGCACGATCGCGATGGACGTGACCGAAGGTCTGGTCCGCGGCCAGGAAGTGACTGACACCGGTTCGCCGATCCGCGTTCCCGTCGGCGAAGGCACGCTCGGCCGCATCATCAACGTCATCGGCGAGCCGATCGACGAAGCCGGCCCGGTCAAGTCCGAAGGCCTGCGCGCCATCCACCAGGACGCGCCGAGCTATACCGACCAGTCGACCGAAGCTGAGATTCTGGTCACCGGCATCAAGGTCGTCGATCTCCTGGCTCCCTACGCCAAGGGCGGCAAGATCGGCCTGTTCGGCGGCGCCGGCGTCGGCAAGACCGTGCTGATTCAGGAGCTGATCAACAACGTCGCGAAGGCGCACGGCGGTTACTCCGTGTTCGCCGGCGTCGGCGAGCGCACCCGCGAGGGCAACGACCTCTATCACGAGTTCATCGAGTCCAAGGTCAACGCCGATCCGAAGAATCCGGATCCGAACGTGAAGTCGAAGTGCGCGCTGGTGTTCGGCCAGATGAACGAGCCGCCGGGCGCGCGCGCCCGCGTCGCGCTCACCGGCCTCACCATCGCGGAAGACTTCCGCGACAAGGGCCAGGACGTGCTGTTCTTCGTCGACAACATCTTCCGCTTCACCCAGGCCGGCTCGGAAGTGTCGGCGCTGCTCGGCCGTATTCCTTCGGCGGTGGGTTATCAGCCGACGCTCGCGACCGACATGGGCGCGCTGCAGGAGCGCATCACCACCACGCAGAAGGGTTCGATCACCTCGGTGCAGGCCATCTACGTTCCGGCCGACGACTTGACCGACCCGGCGCCCGCGACCTCGTTCGCGCATCTTGACGCGACCACCACGCTGTCGCGCTCGATCGCCGAAAAGGGCATCTACCCCGCGGTGGATCCGCTCGACTCGACCTCGCGCATGCTCTCCCCGCTGGTCGTCGGCGAGGAGCACTACGCGGTTGCCCGTCAGGTCCAGCAGGTGCTGCAGCGCTACAAGGCGCTCCAGGACATCATCGCCATTCTCGGCATGGACGAGCTTTCGGAAGAGGACAAGCTGACGGTGGCGCGCGCCCGCAAGGTCGAGCGCTTCATGTCGCAGCCGTTCTTCGTCGCCGAAATCTTCACGGGATCGCCGGGCAAGTTCGTCGAGCTCGCCGACACCATCAAGGGCTTCAAGGGCCTGGTGGAAGGCAAGTACGACCACCTGCCCGAAGCCGCCTTCTACATGGTCGGCACGATCGAAGAAGCCGTCGAGAAGGGCAAGAAGCTGGCGGCGGAAGCCGCCTGAGCTGGCGAATAGCGAATAGGGAGTGGCGAATAGCTGCTCCCTGTTTCAACCACTCGCCATTCGCTACTCACCATTCGCAGGTTTGTTATGGCCACCTTCCACTTCGATCTCGTCTCTCCGGAAAAGCTCGCCTTCTCGGGCGAGGTCGATCAGGTCGACATCCCCGGCGTCGAGGGTGATTTCGGCGTGCTGGCAGGACATGCGCCGGTCGTGGCTGCGATCCGTCCGGGCATCCTCACCATCACCACCGGCGGCAAGCACGAGAAGATCATCGTGCTCGGCGGCCTTGCCGAAGTCTCCGAAAAGGGCTTGACCGTGCTCGCCGACGTCGCGACGTCGCTGGCCGAGCTCGACCGCGCCCAGTTCGCTGCGACCGTCTCGGAGATGGAAGAGGGGCTGAAGGAGCACGAAGGCGGCGAGCTCGATCAGGCGATCGAGCGGCTCGACCACTTCAAGAGCATCCAGCAGCAGCTCAGCTCGACGGCTATGCACTAAGCCCCGGGGCACCGCTCCGGGGCTCGAACGAGAAATCCTGCAACACATTCCCTGGCCAAGTGCAGCGCTCGTCACACCCGTGGCGGGCGCTGAAACTTTGTTGCACCGCGCCGCCGATAACGGCATTCTGCCTTGCGAATTTGTTCCCGGGGCGGGTCGCAGATGAAACGCAAGATCGCAGCGATTTTCGCAGCCGATATTGCCGGTTATTCGAGACTGGTTGCCGAAGACGAGGAGGAGACGCTGCGGCGTCTGGCCTCCTATCGCGAGGTCGTCGACGATTTCATCGCGAGGGCCGGCGGACGCATCTTCAATACGGCGGGCGATGCCGTGCTCGCGGAATTCCCGAGCGCGGTCGATGCGGTGCGTTGCGCGATCGACATCCAGGAATCCCTGCGGACCCGCAATATGGCCTATCCGCCGAGCCGGCAGATGTCGTTCCGCATCGGCATCACCATCGGTGACGTGGTCGAGCGCGACGGCGATCTGCTCGGCGACGGCGTCAACATCGCCGCGCGCCTGGAGGGACTCGCCGAGGTCGGCGGCATCTGCGTCTCGCGCGCGGTGCATGAGCAGGTCGCCAACAAGCTCTCGGTGCAGTTCGCCGATATCGGCGCGCAGGAAGTCAAGAACATCCCGACGCCGGTGCATGCCTACATGGTGGCGATGCGGCGCGAGGACGGCAGCTATACCAAGCCGCAGCTGAAGAAGGCGGGCTCAAAGCTCGCCGCGGCGCCGGTGTGGATGTGGCCGCTGGTGGTCGCGGTCGTCTCGACCGTCGCCATCGGCGTCACCGGCCTCCTCTACAACACCAAGCTCAAGCAGACGGCGAATGTCGCGGCGACTCCGGCCGCAGCACCAAGCGCGGAGCCGAGCTCCGCGCCGACCCAGCTCGCCAAGGCGCCGATGTTGCCGATGGCGCCGCAGAATGCTGGCGCTGCGATGGCGCCGATGCCTGCGCCGTCACCCTCGGCCGCGCCGATAGCGGGCAAGTTTGCGGCCGACAGCGTGCCCTTCATCAACGAGCGCGTCCGCACCTTTCTTGCCGGAGACTATTCCACCGCCGGCGACTACAAGGCCTTCGCGCTCAATGTCGGCGGCTTCACCGGCTCGGCCCTGAACCAGCCGAACGAGGAGGCCGCGCGCAACACCGCGCTCGAGCAGTGCCAGAAGCGCGCCGATGCCGCGCAATCGCCGCGGCGCTGCGAGCTCTATGCGGTCGGCAACAACGTCGTCTACACGCACGGCAAGCCGCCGATGCCGCCGTCTCCCTATTTCAGGCACGACGCCATGACCGAGCGGAGCTTCGCATCGAAGGAGTTTCCGATGGTGCGCGAACCGCAAAAGGTCCGGCTCGAGAATATGTTCGTGCCGGCGGCGAAATCCCGCTCGGTCGCGCTCGGCCCCGGCGGACAATATTTCATGGTGCTCGGCGCCTCGTCCGCCGAAGATGCAGCGCGCCGTTCGCTGGAATCGTGCGGCGCGATTGCCGGCGTGGCGTGCCTCGTGGTCGCGATCGACGACAATTTCGTCGTGCCGATCCCGACGCTGTTCAGGATCACCGGCTTCTTCAATGCCGCCTCCAACGCCTCGATCATGGCGGATGCGCGCGGCGAGGTCGTGCGCAAGCTCGGTGACGCCATGGGCTGGAACGCGGTCGCGGTCGGCACCGCGGGCCGGCCGGGCCTCGGCCTCAAGTCCGCCGACGAGCAGGCCGCCGTCACCTCCGCACTCGCCGACTGCGCCAAGCGCGACAGCGATTGCCACGTGATTGCGATCGGGCCGTTCACGGTGGGACCGATCAATTAGGGGCTTGCTCTGATTGGGCCCGACGAACGCGCCAACAAAGGTGCGTTCCCTCCCCCCTTGTGGGGGAGGGCTAGGGAGAGGGGTGGCCCAGCAAGAGGTGCCCGTTGTTGATGACGCACAAGCGCGTGCGCGATCGATAGAGTCCCCGTGTGGCACCCCCCTCCCTGCCCCTCCCCCACAAGGGGGAGGGAATGAGAGATCTGGTGCCCCCTCACATGCAAACCGCCGGCAAAAATTCTTCAACCATTTCAACCCCATTCTACTGTGCATGGGGTTGTTTTCGCAGTTTTAGCTCGCGAAGGCCGCGAACTGCTGTGCGACGGCCTGATAAACCTCACGCCGGAACGGCACCACGACGTCGGCGACGCGGTCGAGGCGTTCCCAGCGCCAGGCGTCGAACTCTGCGGGCTGGCCGTTGCGCGGCGTCAGCGGGTCGATCTCGTCATCCTTGCCGATGAAGCGCAGGGCGAACCATTTTTGCCGCTGGCCGCGAAACTTGGCCAGCCGATGCGTCTGCGGTCCGTCATAGGGCGGGAATTCGTAGGTGAGCCAGTCGGTCTCGCCGAGATAGTCCGCGCTCTTGACGCTGGTCTCCTCCCAGAGCTCGCGCAGCGCGGCATCGCGCAAATTCTCGCCGTCGTCGACGCCGCCCTGCGGCATCTGCCAGTCGAGCCCGGGCAGGATGATCTCGGGTCCGTCGCCCTTGAAGCGGTGGCCGATCAGCACGCGGCCTTCGGTGTTGAAGAGAGCGATCCCCACGTTGGGGCGGTAGGGCTTTTCATTCGTCACGCGTAAATCTCTCATCGTCATTCCCGGGTGCATTAGCACCGAAGCCGGGACGACAATTCGATTTATTGGTCTGCCAGCGCGGAAAATTCCTGCACCACGCGCTCATAGACCGGGCGCTTGAAAGGAATGATCAGCCCGGTCAGATTCTTCATCGGTTCCCAGCGCCAGTTCACGAATTCGGCCTTGTGGCCGCCGCCGCCGGGCCTCTCGACATTGATCTCGCTGTCCTTGCCGGTGAAGCGCACCGCGTACCATTTCTGGCGCTGGCCGCGGTAGCGGCCCTTCCAGGCGCGCCCGGCGACCGTGCGCGGAATGTCGTAAGTGAGCCAGTCCGGGACCTCGCCGAGCCGCTCGACCGAGCGCACGCTGGTCTCCTCGTAGAGCTCGCGCCTCGCGGCATCCCAGGTGTCCTCGCCGGGATCGACGCCGCCTTGCGGCATCTGCCAGACATGGGTGTCGTCGACATGCTCGATGCCGCCGGCGCGGCGGCCGATGAACACCAGTCCCTCTGTGTTGATCAGCATCACACCGACGCAGGTCCGGTAGGGCAGATCCTCGTAACGCGCCATTCCGCCAGACCTCTCGCATGCTGCTGGTTGCGGCTTGACCGGTCCCGCGGGACCCGTGCCGTACCAATCCGTTGATTTAGCTGGATTTTGATTTCAGCATCGCGGTTGTCAATGGCACCAAAAGGATACCTCGGTCGCCCAATGTCTTGGTCCAGGCGCCGATGCGCTCGATCGAGACGGGAAGGGCGCTAGCCGTGCCGACAGCCGCGCCGCGCTCGCGGGCCGTCGATTCGAGCTTGTTCAGGGCGCGGTCGATCTCGGTCGGGGTCGGCACCACGTCGATCGCGATGTCGCCCCTGCCGAACGGCATGGTCTGGTTCGCCGCGGCTTGGACTGCGATGCTGCGGGGCGAGGAGCCGTCGTCGAAGAAGCCGAGGCCGCGCTTGGCCGCCTCGCGGATGATCGGCTGCATCGCCGGCTCCGTCGCGATGAAGCGGGCGCCCATGAAATTGGTGATGCCGGCATAGCCCTGCATCCGGCTGAAATGCCAGTACAGGCGGTCCATGTTCTGGTCGGCGCTGAGCGAGGTCAGCAGCGTCTGCGGTCCCGGATCATTGTCGGGGAAGTCGTAGGGCTCCATCGGGATCTGGAGGAAGATCTCGTGGCGCTGCGCGCGGGCCCGTTCGGCGAGCTTGCCGGGATCGGTGCCATAGGGCGTGAAAGCCAGCGTCACCGCCGCCGGCAGCCTCATGATGGCATCGGTGGTCTTGGCGGCGCCGACGCCGAGGCCGCCGATCACGATGGCGACCACGGGCATCTTGGCGGCCTTGGCGCGATCGGCGTCCGCCGCATAGACGTTGAACGGCTTCAGCCCGTCGGCGACCACCGGGATCATGCCGTAGCGTGACTTCTCCAGCAGCTTCGGATTGATCCCGGCCATGACCGGCGGCGGGGCCGAAGCGGCCCCGGCCTTGTCGCCTGCGTCCTCGCCGATCACCACGTCGTGGCGGGCGCCGGTGGAGCCGTCGATCATGGTGACGGTCTTCTGCTCGCCGGGGGCGGCCTGCTTCGGCGCCTCCTGGCTGTCGTGCTTGCCGTCCTGCTTGCTAGCTGGCTTGCTGTCCTGGCCGGCGGCGGGCTTCTCGTTGGCAGCCTTGTCGGCGCCCTTCTCGCTGATGGCGATCCGCGTCATCGGCTCGCCGCCGAGCGGATCCTTGTTGAAGATGGCGAAGCCGGCAAAGGTGAGGAGGAACAGGCCGAGCAGCACGGCGAGCACCTGCATGGCCGTGAACGGCAGCCGCAGCCGGCGTTTCCGGCGCGGCTTGTCCTGTCCGAGCGGGGCGCTCAGATCATCGGCCGTTTCAGTCATGCGCGATCCCGAATCACTGCCAATGACGATACCACGCCGGGGTCAAGCGACGGCAGGCCGGGATAGGCCGGGGATGGCATGAGTTCCAAGCAAAAAGGGCGGCTCCTGGAGCCGCCCCTTTCGTCAGATCGCGCGATGCGCCGCCTTGGTTCGCCGACTTAGTTCGCCGACTTAGTTCGCCGCCTTGGGCTTGTCGGTCGTGGTCTTGTTGTCGCTGCCCGGGGTGGGCGCGGCGGAGGCGCTGTTCTTGATGCCGTGGAGCAGGTCGTCGGCGAGCTTGAGCGCCTTGTCGTCCTTGGCGTCCGGCGGGACGTAGGACTGCGAGCCGGTCTTCTCGTCGCCGTCGTTCTTGAGATGGCCGCGCAGCGAAGCCTCGCCCTTGGTGTCGGTGCGCGACTTCAGCTCGTCCGGCACGTCCTGCAGCACTTCGATGTCGGGCACGATGCCCTTGGCCTGGATCGACTTGCCCGACGGCGTGTAGTAGCGCGCCGTGGTCAGCCGCAGCGCGCCATTGCCGCTTCCGAGCGGGATGATGGTCTGCACCGAGCCCTTGCCGAACGAGCGCGTGCCGACGATGGTCGCGCGCTTGTGGTCCTGCAGCGCGCCGGCGACGATCTCCGACGCCGAGGCCGAGCCGCCATTGACCAGCACGATGACCGGCTTGCCCTTGGTCAGATCGCCCGAATGCGCGGTGCGACGCTGGGTCTCCTCGGCATTGCGGCCGCGGGTCGACACGATCTCGCCCTTCTCCAGGAACGAGTCGGACACGGTGACCGCTTCCTCGAGCAGGCCGCCCGGATTGTTGCGGAGGTCGATGATGTAGCCCTTCAGCTTGTCGCCGATCTGATTCGAGAGGCTGGCGACCTCGCGCTTCAGGCCTTCGGTGGTCTGCTCGTTGAAGGTGGTGATGCGGATATAGGCGATGTCGTCGGCCTCGACGCGCGCGCGCACCGAGCGGACGCGGATGTTGTCGCGCACCAGGGTGACGTCGATCGGATTGTCCTGGCCCTTGCGGATGATCTTGAGCTTGATCTTGGTGTTGACGGGGCCGCGCATCTTCTCGACCGCCTGGTTCAGGGTCAGGCCCTGCACCGCCTCGTCGTCGAGATTGGTGATGATGTCGTTGGCCATGACGCCGGCGCGCGAAGCCGGGGTGTCGTCGATCGGCGAGACCACCTTGATCAGGCCGTCTTCCATCGTGACCTCGATGCCGAGGCCGCCGAACTCACCGCGGGTCTGCACCTGCATGTCGCGGAAGCTCTTGGCATCCATGTAGCTCGAATGCGGATCGAGGCCGGTGAGCATGCCGCTGATGGCGGATTCGATCAGCTTGGTGTCGTCGGGCTTCTCGACATAGTCGGAGCGCACGCGCTCGAAGACGTCACCGAACAGATTGAGCTGGCGATAGGTGTCTGCAGTGGCGGCTCGCGCGCTGGAGCCCATGAACACCGCGCGCGGCTGGGTCACGAACAGCATCAGCGCCGCGCCGGTGGCCGCGCTGAGGAGGATTACTGAAGTCTTGCGCATCATCCGCGAACCTTCTCGCCTTCATTTGCGGCCCACCATGGGCCTGGATCGATTGGAGTGCCGTCCTTACGGAACTCGACATACAGCACAGGTTGACTCGCGTTCGTCGCAAGAATGGAAGCGACCTGAGAGGTCGACCCCATCGTCGCGACCGGCTCCCCCGTGAGCACAAACTGTCCGATGTTGACCGAAATGCGCTCCATCCCGGCGATCAGGACATGATACCCGCCCCCGGCGTTGAGGATCAAGAGTTGTCCATAGCTGCGGAACGGGCCTGAATAGACCACCCAGCCGTCACACGGCGTTGTGACCTGGGAGCCGGGCTTGGTCGCCAGCGAAATGCCCTTCTGGACCCCGCCGACCCCGTCGGAACCGCCGAAATCCCTGATCTTGTTACCGTTAACCGGAAGAGGCAGGAGACCCTTGGCGGAGGCAAAGACGATCGCGGGGGTGGTCCGGGACCGGTCCTTGAACACGCCGGGGCCGGATTTGGCGCTGGCGCTGGCCGCCGCCTTGGCCTCGGTGGCGGCCGCCTTCGCCTCGGCCTGCCTTGCAGCCTCGGCTGCCTTCTCGGCGGCCTTGGCGGCGCTCTGCAGATCCTGCTCCATCTTGGTGATCAGGCCCTGGAGATCGCCGACCTGTCTCGAAAGCGCGATGGCGCGCGAATTCTCGGCATCGAGGTCCTTTTCGCGCGAAGCCTGCTGGCGCTGCCGCTCGTCGACGAGGGCGGTGAGCCGGGTCTGGTCGCTCCTGACCTTGTCGCGGTCGGAGGCGAGCTGGTCGCGCTCGGTGGCGATGGTCTTGCGCAAGGCCACGAGCTCGCCGAGCTCGCTTGCGATCTTCTCGGCGCGGCCGCGCAGCTCCGGCACCACGGCGCCGAGCAGCATCGCCGTGCGCAGTGATTGCAGCGCATCTTCCGGCCGCACCAGCAGCGCCGGCGGCGTGCGCCGTCCGGCCCGCTGCAACGCCGCCAGCACCTCGACGATGTCGGCACGGCGCGAATCGAGCGAGCTGCGCATCGCCTGCTCGCGTCCGTTGAGCGCGCGCAGCCGGGCTTCAGTCTCGTCGATCTTGGTCTCGACGCTGCGCACATTGGCGGCGGTGTCGATCAGCTGCTGATTGAGCTGGGTACGGTCCTGGCCGATCGAGGTGATCTCGGCCTTGAGCTTGGCCTGGGCCTCTTCCGCGCTCTTCTGCCTGGCGCGCGCGGCTTCCAGCTCCTGCTCGCGCTGCTTGATGGCGTCGGGCGAGACGGCGGCGGTCTGCGGCGCGGGCGCAACTGACTGACCTTGCGTCTGAGCTTGCGCGAGGCTTGCGCCGGCAACGCTTGTGATCAGCAACAGGTTGAGGAGCGGCGCTCGCATCGTGTCGGCAAAGGTGCTCGTTGTGGCGCGCATCACGCGCGGTGATAGGGGTGGCCGGCCAGAATGGTGGCGGCCCGATAAAGCTGTTCCAGAAGCATGACGCGGACCATTTGGTGCGGCCAGGTCGCAGAGCCGAACGCGATCGCGAGCTTGGCCTTACGGCGCAATTCGGGCGAAAGTCCGTCCGCCCCTCCGATCACGAAGATAGTATGTCCGGCACCTTCGTCCCGCCAGCGCGACAGATGCCGTGCGAATACGGTGGAGTCGAGATTTTGCCCGCGCTCGTCCAGCGCCACCAGGATCGATTTGGCCGGGATTTGCGCGGAGATCGCGGCCGCCTCTTCGGTCATCCGTGTCGCGGCGTCGCGCGCGCGGCTCTCGGAGATTTCGTGGACCAGGAGTTCGCGGAATCCGAGCTTGCGGCCGGCCTCGTCGAACCGCTCGAAATAGCGGTCGGCAAGCTCCCGTTCGGGGCCCTGCTTCAGCCGGCCCACCGCAATGACAGCAACGCGCATGATATCAGGGTCGTGTTTTCAAGACCGCGCGCAAATGGCGCGCGCGCGACGCTAGCATGCGCGTCAGCCGATTCGAAATCGGCTCGATGAGCCTAGATCGCCTTCGCCGCGATCGCCTTCGCAGCCCCTGGGCCCTGCGTGTACAACCGCTCGAGATTGTAGAACTCGCGGACCTCGGGTCTGAACACGTGCACGATCACGTCGCCGGAATCGATCAGCACCCAGTCGCAATTGGGCAAGCCCTCGACATGGATGTTCTTGATGCCGTTTTCCTTGAGGCCCTTGGCGACGTTTTCCGCAATCGCGCCAACGTGCCGGTTCACCCGGCCGGTGGTGACGATCATGTAGTCGGAGTACGCCGATTTGCCGCGAAGGTCGATGGTGACCGTCTCTTCCGCCTTCATGTCATCGAGGCGGGAGAGGATCAGGCTCAGCGTCTTGTCGGCGTCGGGTTGCGCCTTCAAGGCCGCAGCTTTGGTCGATGTCTTACGCGTCGGCTTGGCAACCTTGGGTGAAACAGACTTGGTTGAAGCTGACTTGGACAATACAGATGCGGTCAGGGACCATTCCTTTCACTGTATCGCGAACGCCGAATCCGGCGCTCACTGGTTACACTACATCATGTGGGGTTAAGGGTTTCAATATGCCAGAGAGCCCGAAACCCATACTACATCTGCACGCTCGTCCTCACATTGTACCTTTCCAGCTCCCGTCCGGGTTCCGTAAGCCGGTCGAGGACAGATTCAGCTTCATTCCGGTCAGGAAAACCCAGGCCGGCGCCGGCTGATCCGCAAGCAGCGCTGCCTTGTTCTCGGGCAGGCGATAGCGTGCCAGCGCCTGGGCGGCGGGGGAGGCGAGGGCGCGAAAACTCTGCGGCGGGCGGTCGATGACTGCAATCGGCACCTGGTCGGCGATGCGCCGCCAGTGCTGCCAACGATGGAATTGAGCGAGATTGTCGGCGCCCATGATCCAGACAAAGCGCAGGCCGCTGAGGCGGCGGCGCAAGGTGTTGATCGTGTCGATAGTGTAGCGCGTGCGGATGACGGATTCGAGACAGCTGACCTCGATCCTTGAATCGTTGGCGACGTCGCGCGCGGCCTGCATGCGCGCGCCGAGCTCATGCAGCTTACCGTTCTCCTTCAGCGGATTGCCCGGCGTCACCAGCCACCACACGCGGTCGAGCTGAAGGCGCTTCAGCGCGAACTGGCTGATCGCGCGATGCGCCTGGTGCGGCGGATTGAACGAGCCGCCGAGCAGGCCGATGCGCATGCCTTCGGTGTAGGGCGGTATCGCCTGCGCGAAGAAGCGGGGGGCGACGAAATTGTTACTCAATGTCCGCGCCCCGCGACGTTACTTACGGCCGTGTCTGTCCGGTGCCGTGAACGCGATATTTGAAGCTCGTCAGCTGCTCGGCCCCGACCGGGCCGCGGGCGTGGAAGCGGCCGGTCGCAATCCCGATCTCGGCGCCGAAGCCGAACTCGCCGCCATCGGCGAATTGCGTCGAGGCGTTGTGCAGCACGATCGCGGAATCGACCTCGCTCAGGAATTTCTTCGCAGCCACCTCATCCGCGCTCACGATCGCATCGGTGTGATGCGAGCCGTGGTTCTGGATGTGTGCGATCGCGCCGTCGACGCCGTCGACGACCTTTGCCGCGATGATCGCGTCGAGATATTCGGTGTCCCAATCGTCTTCGTTTGCAGGCTTTACGCGCGCATCCGTTCCTTGCACCGTCTCGTCGCCGCGCACTTCGCAGCCGGCCTCGATCAGCATCTCGACCAGCGGCTTCAGAGTTTTGCCGGCCGCAGCGCGATCGACCAGCAGCGTCTCGGCCGCGCCGCAGACCCCGGTGCGGCGCATTTTTGCGTTGAGCACGATCGACTTCGCCATGGCGAGGTCGGCGCTGGCATCGACATAGACGTGATTGACGCCTTCGAGATGCGCGAACACCGGCACGCGCGCTTCCTGCTCGACGCGCGCGACGAGGCTTTTTCCCCCGCGGGGCACGATCACGTCGACGGTACCGTTCAGGCCAGAGAGCATCATGCCGACCGCCGCGCGGTCGCGCGTCGGCACCAGCGTGATCGCAGCTTCGGGCAGGCCGGCTTCACGCAGGCCCTGTACCAGGCATTCATGGATCGCGCGGCAGGACCGAAAACTGTCCGAGCCGCCGCGCAGGATCACGGCATTGCCTGACTTCAGGCACAGCACGCCGGCGTCGGCCGCAACGTTCGGCCGGCTCTCGAAGATCACGCCGACGACGCCGAGCGGCACGCGGACGCGTTCGATGGTCATGCCGTTCGGCCGCTGCCAGCTCTCGGTGACGATGCCGACGGGATCGGCGATGCCGCGCACGATGCCGATGCCCTCGGCCATGCCCTCGATGCGGGCCGGCGTCAGCGTCAGGCGGTCGATGAAGGAGGAGGTGGCATTGCCGGAGGCGCGGGCTTCCGCGACGTCCTCGGCATTGGCGGCAAGGATCGCCGCAGAGCTCGCGCGGATCGCCCGCTCCATGGCCTCGAGCGCCCGGTTCTTCTGCTCCGGCGGCGCCAGCGCCAGCACGCGCGCGGCAGCGCGGGCGCGGGTCCCGAGATCGGACATCAGGGCCAAGAGATCGCTAGTCCGATCGGCGTTGCCGTCAACGGCTTTGAGGGGGGCGGCCATGGGGGTCAAAACCTTCTGCTAAGGCGGTGTCCTAGCACGGAAATCCCGCTTTTGCGAAGGGCGGGCAGGGTATGGCAGGGCTCCGCGAGTGAGTAGGCCGTTTGGCCACTGATCCAGCCCCGGCTGTCCGCGGACCTTACTTGCGCTGTCATTCCGGGGCAGTGCGTCAGCACCGAACCCGGAATCTCGAGATTCCGGGTCTGGTCCTTCGGACCGTCCCGGAATGACGGAGGCGGCGTCTTACCCGCCCACCACCAGATCGTCACGGTGGATCATCTCCGAGCGCCCGCTGATGCCGAGGATGGCCATCACGTCCGGGGAGGAGCGGCCCTTGATCCGCTCGGCGACCTCGGCATCGTAGGCGATCAGGCCGCGGCCGACCTCGCTGGTATCGGGGCCGCGCACGACCACGGCATCGCCGCGGGCGAACTGGCCCTCGACCTTGATCACGCCGGCCGGTAGCAGGCTGGCGCCGGCGCGCAGCGCGGTCACCGCGCCGGCATCGATGGTCAGCGTGCCCTTCGGCTCCAGCGTGCCCGCGATCCAGCGTTTGCGCGAGGTGATGGGATTGGCCGGCGTCAGGAACCAGGTGCAGCGGCCGCCGTCGGCGATCGCCTGCAGGGGATGCTCGATTTTGCCGGAGGCGATCAGCATATGCGTGCCGCCGGTGGTGGCGATCTTGGCGGCCTCGACCTTGGTGCGCATGCCGCCGCGCGACAGCTCGGACTCGGCATCGCCTGCCACGGCTTCGATCTCCGAGGAGATGCTCTCGACCACCGGAATGAGCTTGGCGTTCGGATTGTTCTTCGGCGGGGCGTCGTAAAGCCCGTCGATGTCGGACAGCAGCACCAGCAAGTCGGCGCTCGCCATGGTGGCGACGCGCGCGGCGAGGCGGTCGTTGTCGCCGTAGCGGATCTCGTTGGTCGCCACCGTGTCGTTCTCGTTGATCACGGGGATCGCGCGCCACTCCAGCAGCTTGCCGATGGTGGAGCGCGCGTTGAGATAGCGGCGGCGCTCCTCGGTGTCCCCAGGCGTCACCAGGATCTGGCCGGCGTCGATGTCGTGGGCCCCGAGCACCTCGGACCAGATCCGCGCCAGCGCGATCTGGCCGACGGCGGCGGCGGCCTGGCTCTCTTCCAGCTTGAGCGGGCCGCGCGGCAGCTTGAGGCGGCTGCGGCCGAGCGCGATCGAGCCGGAGGAGACGACGAGCACGTCGCGCCCCTCCTCGTGCAGCTTGGCCATGTCGTCGGCGAGCGCGGCGAGCCAGGACGCCCGCACCTCGCCCTTGTCGGAATCGACCAGCAGCGCGGAGCCGACCTTGACGACGATGCGGCGGAATTGACTGAGTTCGGGGCTGGCCATGTGTGTATGTGTGTTGGCGCGCTTGGGCGATCTGCTCTGCGTTGGAAACGGCGGAGCGAGAAGCGGCGCCGATAGGCCCGCTTTTGCAGCAGGACGATGGCCGGCGCAAGGCGGCCAGAATGGTAAACGGCAAATGCCGGCCTTGTCCGGGGCGCTGCTCTGGTCCTAACTGATACCAACCAAAATGGGGTCAAAGGGGAAACGCATGGATCGCCGTACATTCATGGCCGGATGTTTCGGCCTGCCGCTGCTGGCGCAGGCCGGTGGGGCGCAAGCGCAGGCCGGGCTGACCAAGATCATCTTTCCGTTTGCGGCGGGGGCCGGCGGCGACACGTTGTGCCGGCTGATCGCCCAGGAGATGGCGCCGGTGCTGCAACGGACCATCGTGGTCGAGAACCGCACCGGCGGCGATGGCCTGATCGGGATCAAAGCGGTGAAGGGCGCGAGCCCGGACGGCAGCATGGTGCTGGTGACGACGGGGCCGACCATGTACCTGCTGCCGATGGTGGAGACGGCGCCAAGCTTCGACACCGACAAGGATTTCGTGCCGGTGTCGCTGCTGGCGCGGTTCGAGTTCGCGCTGGTGATCAACCCGGCGGTCGAGGCCGCCGATTTCAAGAGCTTCGTGGCGTGGCTGAAGGCGCATCCGGACAAGACCTCGTTCGGCGTGCCGAGCAACGGCACCATTCCGCATTTCATGGGCTCCAAGCTCGAGAAGGATCTCGGCATTCCCCTGACCCGCGTGCCCTATCGCGGCAGCGCGCCGATCCTCAATGATCTCGTCGGCGGCCACATTTCGTTCGGGATCACCACGCTGGCCGACGCGCTACCGCAGCATCGGGCCAAGGGCGTGAGGATCATCGCGGTGTCGAGCGCGGAGCGCTCGCCCTTCGCGCCCGAGGTGCCCACGCTGAAAGAGAGCGGCATCGATCTCGTTGCCGACGCCTGGTACGGCATGTGGCTTCCGGCCGGCAGTCCGCCGGACTTCGCGAGCAAGCTGGGAGCTGCCGCGAGCGCCGCGCTCGCCAAGCCCGAGGTGAAGGAGAAGCTCACCGCAATCGGCCTGATCCCGGTCGGCTCGACGCCGGAGGGATTGACGAAGGAGCTCGCTGCGAACATCGCGTTGTGGCAGCCAATCGTGAAGGCGACGGGATACAAGATCGAGAATTGAACTCCGATGGCGCCACATACTCAGCCGTCAAGCCCGGCATGACGAATGGAGAGAGCCTCGCTTTGCTCACTCACATCTTCGCGCGCTGCGCGATGCCGTCCTTGATCGCCGCGAGCTCGGTCTCATCCCAGATGCCGATCAAAACGCCGCCCTTCACCTGAAGCTGGTTATCGGCATAGGCCGCGATCTTCTCGCGCGGTGTGGTGATGTGGCCGGTCGGATGCAGCGCCCAGTCGAACAGCTCGGCCTGCAACCGCGCGATGACGGCGGCACACTCCGGGTCGTCACCGCGATCGACGAACTCCTGCGGATCGGTTTCGAGATCGTACAGCATCGGGCGGAAGCCGGAGGCGTGGATGTATTTCCAGCGGCCGTCGAACACCATGAACAGGCGGCAGCGCTCGATCGGCTGGTTCAGCTTCAGTCGCACGTCCTGCATGGCGTAGTCGTATTCGGAGAACGCGACCTTGCGCCAATCGGACGGCGTCGGCCCGCGCAGCAGCGGCAACAGCGAGCGTCCTTCGAGGATGTGGCCCGGCACCTTGCCGCCGAAATAATCGACGAAGGTCGGCGCGAGATCGATGCCTTCAACCAGCGCGTCGCTGCGGGTGCCGCGCGTGGCGTCGGCTTCCCTGGAGGGGTCGATGATGATCAGCGGGATTTTTGCCGACTGCTCGTGGAACAGGTCCTTCTCACCCATCCAGTGATCGCCGAGATAATCGCCGTGATCGGAGGTGAACACGATCATGGTGGTGTCCAGCAGATCGCGTTCGCCTAAGAACTTCATCAGCGCGCCCATCTGGTCGTCGATCTGGGTGATCAGGCCCATATAGGTCGGGATCACCTTCTCGCGGGCATCATTGCGCGCCATGTTGCGGGAGTAGCGCATGTCCATATAGGCGCCGAACACCGGATGGGGATTTTGCCGCTCGCGCTCGGAGCGGATCACCGGGATCATGTCGTCGGTCGAATACATGCTGGCGTAGGGCTCCGGCGCGATGTAGGGCCAGTGCGGCTTGATGTAGGACAGATGCAGGCACCAGGGCCGGCCGTCGGTCTCGGCCTCGTTGATGAAGTCCATCGCGCGGCGCGTCATGTAGGGCGTCTCGGAATGTTCGTCCGGCACGCGCGCGGCCTTGTCGGCATGCACCAGCAGCCAGCCGTTCTGCAACGAACCAT
This sequence comes from Bradyrhizobium sp. TM233, assembly GCF_036247965.1. NCBI lineage: Bacteria > Pseudomonadati > Pseudomonadota > Alphaproteobacteria > Hyphomicrobiales > Nitrobacteraceae > Bradyrhizobium > Bradyrhizobium sp. TM233. The sequence continues at coordinate 100,577 of NZ_BTIG01000027.1, forward strand.
CCTCCGCCGCGCCGGAATTGGCCCAATGCTCCCAGGGGTTGGTGGCTTCAAAACCTTGGCTGCGCAGATACTCGTCGTATTTCGGACGCGGTCGTCCGGTCGGATGCAGGCCGTCGTCGCGCTCATAGGGCTCGAAGCCGCACTCGGAGACATGCACGCCGATCATCGATTCCGGGGGAATGCCGAGCGCCTTCATGCCTTCCAGATCGGGCGCCATGTGGGTCTTGCCGACCAGCACGTTGCGCACGCCGATCTTCTTGAGGTGATCGCCGAGCGTGGGCTCGCCGACGCGCAGCGGCCAGCCGTTCCAGTGCGAGCCGTGCGAGCGCATGTAGCGGCCGGTGTAGAACGACATCCGCGACGGACCGCAGATCGGCGATTGCACATAGGCCTTGCTGAACAGCACGCCGCGCTTGGCCATGGCGTCGATGTTCGGCGTCTTCAACGTGGGATGGCCGGTGCAGCCGAGATAATCATAGCGAAGCTGGTCGCACATGATCCAGAGAACGTTCTTCGCGCGCGCCATGCCTCGCCCCTGCATTTTCTTGATTGTTTGATGCTGCGCTATCGCGCTAGCGAAGACAAGCCAGTGACGCGCGTGCCCGTAGTCTCACACTCCGCTGTCGTCCCTGCGAAAGCAGGGACCCATAACCACAGGGAGTGGTTTGGCGAAGATTCGTCGCTCGGGACTACAACCATCCGCATCGAGAGATCACGCGGTATGGGTCCCTGCGTGCGCAGGGACGACAATTACGCCGACCACGGCTCCGCTTCGGCGGCGCTCTTGGCCTTGGCCGACACCGGGGCCTCGCCGATCACCTCGACGAGCGCGCGCAGGGCTTCCTTGACGCCATCGCCGGTGATGCCCGACATCAGCAGCGGCGTCTTCTTGGCCGCGCGCTTCAGCCGGTCCTTCTGTTTCTTCAATTCGTCCGGCTCGACGGCGTCGATCTTGTTCAGCGCGACGATCTCGATCTTGTCCGTGAGCAGCCCGCCATAGGCGTCGAGCTCCTTGCGCACCGTCTTGTAGGCCTTGCCGGCGTGCTCGCAGGTTGCGTCGATCAGATGCAAGAGCACGCGGCAGCGCTCGACATGGCCGAGGAAGCGGTCGCCGAGGCCGGTGCCTTCATGCGCGCCCTCGATCAGGCCGGGAATGTCGGCGAGCACGAATTCGCGGCCGTCGGCATTCACGACGCCGAGCTGCGGATGCAGCGTGGTGAAGGGATAGTCGGCGATCTTGGGCCGCGCCGCGCTGACCTTGGACAGGAAGGTCGACTTGCCGGCATTGGGCATGCCGACGAGGCCGGCATCCGCGATCAGCTTCAGCCGCAGCCAGATCCAGCGCTCTTCACCGACCTGGCCGGGATTGGCGTTGCGCGGCGCGCGGTTGGTCGAGGTCTTGAAATGCGCGTTGCCGAAGCCGCCATTGCCGCCCTCGGCCAGCACGAACTTTTCGCCGACATCAGTGAAATCGTGGATCAGGGTCTCACGGTCCTCGTCGAAGATCTGCGTGCCCACGGGGACCTTCAGCACGATGTTCTTGCCGTTGGCGCCGTGGCGGTCCGAACCTGAGCCGTTCTCGCCCTTCTGGGCCTTGAAGTGCTGCTGGTAGCGGTAGTCGATCAGCGTGTTGAGGCCATCGGCGACCTCGATGATCACGTTACCGCCGCGGCCGCCATTGCCGCCGGAGGGACCGCCGAATTCGATGAACTTCTCGCGGCGGAACGCCACGCAGCCGTTCCCGCCGTCACCGGAGCGGATATAGACCTTTGCTTCGTCGAGGAATTTCATGGGCCATAGGTAGGCCAGCCGGCCCCCTCCGGCAACCCGGATAGACCCGCAAATCGGCCGAATTTCTCGCGATTTCGCCCCTTGCTTAACCAGTCGGCCGGCGCCGGATCAGGAATTTCTGCATCCCCTCCAGCACCAGCTCCTTGCGCTGGTTGAACACGGTGCTGCGAAGCGTCACCGCGCCGGTGGTGCGGCCCGGCGCCAGCTCGGTGACCTCGAGCGCAGGATAGATGGTGTCATCGGCAAACACGGGTTTGAGGAACCGGCTCGATTGCTCCAGGAAGCCGACCAGGGAGTCCTCCACCATGAACGGAAACAGGCCGGCGCCGGGCGCAGTGTGGATCAGCGTCTGGAAGCCGTGGGCGAGCAGGTGCGGCATGCCGCGGCTGCGGCAATATTCCACGTCGTAATGCACCGGATGGGTGTCGCCGCTCGCGGTCTGGAACGCGGCGAACACGGCCGTCGTCTGCGTGCGGCTCGGCAGCACGAAGCGTTCGCCGACGACGAAATCCTCAAACCAGCGTTGCGTGGGGATCATGCGATGCCGGGCCGGATCGAAGTCGGTCATGTCGGTGCTCTTTTTCTCGGTGCGGTCTCTATCGCTACCGCCATGCGAAGAGTGCGACAATCCGTTCAATTCAGCGTGGCGGGCTTGTCCCTGTGGCTCATGCCATTACAACGGCGCTCGATGCCCCTGTTCAAGAACCTCTCCGCCTATGACGATCGCTCCGCGCGCCTCGCCGGCATCGGACTGATGGTGCTGTCGATCTTCATGTTCTCGTTCGGCGACGCCATGGGCAAGTTCCTGGTCGGGACTTATTCGGTGGGGCAGCTCTTGTTCCTGCGCGCCTGCGCGGCGCTGCTGCTGCTCGCGCCGCTGATCTGGCGGCAGCGTCACGACTTCGTCAGCCTCGAGCGGCCGTGGCTCCAGCTGTTTCGCGTCGTGCTCTCGACGCTCGAGGTCGCCGCCTTCTTCCTCGCGACCGTCTATCTGCCGCTCGCCGACGTCATCACCTATTATCTCGCCGGTCCCATCTTCGTCACCGCGATGTCGGCGATCTTCCTGGGCGAGAAGGTCGGCTGGCGGCGCTGGACCGCGATCCTGATCGGCTTTTGCGGCGTCTTGATCGCGCTGCGGCCGTCGGCGCAGACCGTCAGCCTGCCGGCGCTGATCGCGCTCGGCGGCAGCCTGTCGTTTGCGACCCTGATGCTGATCACCCGCAGCCTGCGCAAGACGCCGGATATCGTGATGGCATCCTCGCAATTCGTCGGCACGTTCTCGCTGGGCGCGGTGCTGTCGGCCTTCCACTGGGTGCCGCCGACGCCGGGCAGCCTCGTGATATTCGCGCTGGCGGGATGCGTCTCGGTCACCGCGCTGTTCTGCGTCAACCGCTCGCTCAAGCTGGCGCCGGCCAGCGTCGTGGTGCCCTATCAATATTCCATGATCGTCTGGGCCGTGATCTTCGGCTTCGTCGTGTTCGGCGACGTGCCGTCGATGGCCACGCTCATCGGCGCCGCGATCATCATCGGGGCGGGATTCTATATTTATCTGCGCGAGCGCGATTTGGGGCGCGCAAGTGAAGAGATCAATCCGCCGGCGTAGCCAAGGCCACGCTGTCGTCCCGGGGCGCGCGTAGCGCGAGCCCGGGACCCATACCCACAGGGAAGTGTTTTGCGAAGGCTCGGAGTGGACGCTTCGCCTCGCACTGTTCCCTGTGGTTATGGGTCCCCGCCTTCGCGGGGACGACAGCGGAAAACGAGGCGCGGGCTCGCCCGCCTACCTCATCCTTCGCGCGCTGCTCCAGCTCTTCAGCGAGGACCACACGCCGCGCGACAGGCGGAAGCAGTCGACCGGCGTCGAGGAGCCCAGCGCGAGGAAGCGGTGCAGCTGCACGCCGCTCCACTGGAAGCCGCACTTCTCCAGCACCTTGCGCGAGGCCGGATTGGTGACGCGCGCGCCGGCATAGAGATGCTCGTCCTCGAACTCCTCGAAGAAGAAGTCGATCGCGCCGCGCGCGGCCTCGGTGGCAAAGCCCTTGCCCCAGTGCTCGACGCCGAGCCAATAGCCGAGCTCGGCATTGCCGGGCGTGGAGCAGTCGATGCCGACCATGCCGACCGGCCCGGTATCGTGCTCGATCAGGAACACGGTCTCGCTGCCGAGCGCGGCGGTGGCGCGAACGAACGCGACGGCGTCGTCCTGCGAATAGGGATGCGGGAGGCGGCGGGTGTTTTCGGCGACGCGGCGGTCGTTGGCGAGCCGGGCGATGGTCCTGACATCGGCGAGGGTCGGCCGCCGCAAGGTCAGCCGTTCGGTGGCGACGACACCAGGTCTCGCCTCAGCCAAGGTCGCGCTCGAGAAATCCTGCAACATGTCCGGCTCCGTGAAAGTCACTAAGTCAAAGTGAGCAAGTCAAAAGAAAAGGGGAGGCCGGTTTCCCGCCTCCCCCTGGAGCCTTCGATCTCTTGTGATCTCTGGACTCCGCCGGTTTGGTAGGACCGGCGGACTCCAATTTGATCCACCGTCTATTCAGCCGCCTCTGCGAGCGGGAGCACCGATACGAAGGTGCGGCCGTTGGCTTTGGCCTGGAACGTGACGCGACCCTCGATCTTGGCGAACAGAGTGTGGTCCGTGCCCATGCCGACATTAAGGCCCGGGTGCCAGGTGGTGCCGCGCTGACGCGCAATGATGTTGCCGGGAATCACAACTTCCCCGCCGAACGCCTTGATGCCGAGGCGCTTACCCTTGGAATCGCGACCGTTGCGCGATGAACCGCCTGCTTTTTTGTGAGCCATGGCTCGTCTCCGAAATCCTGCGTATTTCTAGATCAATTCCTTGACGGAATCATTTCAAAATTTCTCACGCATCAATTCGTGAATTGGCGTGATCGATTTCGCGTTACTCGGCGGCTTCCGCTGCCGGCTCCTTCGCCACCTTCTCCCGCTTCGGACGCGGGCCCTTGGTGGGCTTGGCGCCATCCGTCAGGATCTCGGAGATGCGGAGCACCGTGATCTCGTCGCGATAGCCGCGCTTGCGGCGCGAATTCTTGCGGCGGCGCTTCTTGAACGCGATGACCTTGGGGCCGCGCTTGTGGTCGAGCACCTCGACCGCAACGGACGCGCCTGCGACCGTCGGAATACCCAGCACCGGCGTGTCGCCGCCGACCACCAGAACTTCATTCAGCTGAATGATCGAGCCGACTTCGCCTTCGATCTTGCCTACTTCGAGAACATCATCCGGCACGACGCGGTATTGCTTGCCGCCGGTTTTGATGACTGCGAACATCGTTTTTTTCTCCGTGTTCAATCCCGGCCTCGCGACGGATATCGTCGGGGCCGGCTTTTTGTCAGTCGCTATGGGTTATGCGAGTTTTGTGCGGGCGGGAGTTATCCCTTTGAAAACCCACGCAAAAACAAGCGGCGCGAGAAACGCCCCGCGCCGATTGTGGGACTTATAGCCGCCGGCCGCGAAGAGTCAAGGAAAAGCGGGCGAAAAGCGCCCGGATTTGAAGGATTTGGCCCGGCCTGCGGCCTTCGGCCGAATCCCGACCGGCATTGCAACAAACCGGTTCCCTCGCAGTTAGTCCGCCGGAACAGGTAAGCGGGCAAGGGCTCTCATGGCAACAGACGAACTGGTCAAGACGACGGGCATCGCCCATCACGGCGCGGAGCGGCTGCCGTCGGTGGAGATCGACAGCTTCAACATCGAGATGAAGGACGAGGACGGCTTTCTCGGCGACCGCGCCAGCAAGGGCGCGTTCCGCGACATCCTCGACCGCTGGCGCAAGCCGCTGCGCAAGAGCGGCGAGGACCCGTTCGGCAAGGAGCCGTCCGAGAACATCAGCAAGAAGACGCTGGATGCGATCCTGGTCGGCGACGACGTCGAGGCCTCCGCGGTGGTGCACAGCGCGATCGAGGACTTCGCCCAGGAGCTCGCTTATGTCACCCGGCGTTTCCTCAAGACCAAGGCCTGGGCCAAGACCGAGCGCATCGTGGTCGGCGGCGGTTTTCGCGACTCCCGGCTCGGTGAGCTCGCGATCGCGCGGGCCGAGATCATCCTGAAATCCGAGGACTTCAAGATCGACATGATGCCGATCCGCCATCACCCGGATGAAGCCGGCCTGATCGGCGCGCTGCATCTGGCGCCGTCCTGGATCTTCGAGGCCCATGACAGCATTTTGGCCGTCGACATCGGCGGCACCAATATCCGCTGTGGCCTCGTCGAAACCGCTTGGAAAAAGGCAAAAGACCTGTCGAAGGCCAAGGTCGTGAAATCCGAGCTGTGGCGTCACGCCGACGACGAGCCGACGCGCGAAGGCGCGGTCAAGCGGCTCACCAAGATGCTGAAGGGGCTGATCACGGAGGCCGAGAACGAAGGCTTCAAGCTCGCGCCTTTCATCGGCATCGCCTGTCCCGGCGTGATCAAGGACGACGGCTCGATCGAGAAGGGTGCGCAGAACCTGCCGGGCAATTGGGAGAGCAGCAAGTTCAACCTGCCGGCGAGCCTGATCGAGGGCATCCCCGAGATCGGCGAGCACGACACCGCGATCCTGATGCACAATGACGGCGTGGTTCAGGGCCTCTCCGAGGTGCCGTTCATGCAGGACGTCGAGCGCTGGGGCGTGCTCACCATCGGCACGGGTCTTGGCAATGCGCGCTTCACCAACCGCCGCAAGGACCGGGACACTACGGAGAACGGCAAGAAAAAGGCCAAGGAAAACAACAAGGACAGCACGAAAAACGACAAGGAGTAACCTTGACTGGTTAGGTTAAGGACCGGATTGCGTTGCGGCGCCGAGGCCGCACGCTAGGGTCGAATTGTCGCCTCACTGGCCGGCGAAGCCGCCCTTCCCAGCCAGTATTTCAATGAGCGGCACGGGACCGTCAGTGTTTACCGCGTCTGGCGGTCCCACCCCGTTTTTCGATCGGTGATTCGGACCGCTCCAGCCCCCTTCAGTCCTTGCGCGCGCCACCTTCGGTGGAGCGGCATCTCTCGCAAATCCTTCAAACGGCCCCTGAAATCCGCCGCGAACGGCATCTTCGCCGTCACAGGGCCTCGCCAGTTCCGAAAACCGGTCTGATTTTCGCCCCGCGCGCCTTGTCTGGCCCGCCATCCTCGCCTATTAACGCCCCCAACCACAGGGGCCCTGCTCCTACCATGGCGCCTTCAGGAGAGGTGGCAGAGTGGTTGAATGCACCGCACTCGAAATGCGGCATAGGTGCAAGCCTATCGGGGGTTCGAATCCCTCCCTCTCCGCCATTGACCCGACCTCCATCAATCTGTGAGCGCGAGCGGTAAAGTATCCAGTGATGGCGATGAAAATCGGACCGCAGCCCGAGAAATGGCTGCGCAAAAAGGCCAAGCAAGGGATGCGTGGCTATCCGGTCGGTACGCTTGCCTTCTACGGTCCCGACAATCAGCGGGCCTCGAAGGTTGCGGTGTCGGTGATCCGGTATGAAGGAGCTGAGCCCGATCTGCGTCGCTGGTTTTCGGAAGCCGGCGACGTGCGAACCGATCGGACAATTCTCTCGGAGATCGCTGCGCATCTGCGTCAAAGCTCAGTGCACTCGGTGGCGATGGTGGACGGAATCATTGGATGTCCGCACGAAGAAGGCGTTGATTATCCGATGGGCGAGCCTTGCCCAAGGTGTTCCTTCTGGAAGGGACGAGATCGCTGGACAGGCGAGTTGGATCCCGGCTGAACATTGCGCACACTTCAGGGCGGCATTCTGGCGGTCACGCATGCGATCTGCGAACGCAGCCTCACTGGTTGACCTGCTACGCAGCAACCGACAACCCGGTGCCCCCACCAAAGCAGCGCCAGCTTGAACCCACCACCCCCACGATCCGACCTAGCAATGCCCCACCCTCCGCCGGCACCGAGGTAACCCACCCCAATGTTCGAAAAGACCTACCGGGATCGCCTCGAAGCTGATCTTGCGCAATGGGAAGCCGATGGCGTGATCGCGCCGGCGGCGGCCGCTTCCATCCGCCATGCGCTGCCGCCGCTGCCTGCGGGCATCAACATCGCCGTGGTCGTCGGCATCGTCGGCGGTCTGTTGATCGCGGCCGCGTTCCTTGCCTTCGTGGCGGCGCACTGGACCGAGATCGCGCGGCTGGTGCGGTTCGCGATCCTGCTCGCCGGCATGGTCGTCACAGGCAGCCTCGGGGCCTGGTTCGCTACGACGGGCCGCAATGTTCTCGCCGATCTCTGCGCCAGCGTTGGCGCCATCATCTTCGGTGCGGGCATCGCGCTGGTCGGCCAGATGTATCATCTCGGCGACGACTTTGCCGGCGGCATGCTGCTGTGGTCGATCGGCGCGCTCGCCGCGGCGCTGCTGACCGGCTCGCGCGGTGCGCTCGCGGTCGGCCTCGTCGCCGCCGGCATTTGGACCTGCATGCGGATCTACGACGCGCCCGACGTCCTGCATCTTCCGTTCGTGGCGGTCTGGCTGATCGCAGCAAGCCTTGCCTTCGCCTGGAATTCGCGCGCCGCCGCGCATCTCGTCGCGCTCGCGGTGCTGCCGTGGTGGATCGCGACGTCGCTCCGCTTCGAGTTCGACGGCGCCCAGCCGTCCTTCGTGCTCGCCAACGGCGCCGCCCTGCTGTTCGGCGCCGGGCTCGCGCTCGCAGCCTGGCCCTCGCCGAGGGCGCTCCGGCTCGGGACCGTCCTGTCGATCTACGGCGCGTTCTCGCTGGCCGCTGTCGCTGTCCTGGAGGTGACGACGGTCGACGACTTCATTCGCTTCCGGACCGGCACCGCGTCCGGCCAGCCGCTGTGGGCGATCCTGTGCGGGGCCGCAGGCGTGATCCTCGCCCTCGTCTCCGCCACGCTGACGAAGCGCGCAGGTGAAATCCTCGCAGCCTGCGCGATCGGGCTGGTGTTGCTGGCCGCGCCGATCTGGCCGGTCTCCACGGCCGGCGAGCCCTGGTTCGCTTATGCCGCGCTGCTTTGCGCCATGCTGTGCCTCGTCGTGTCAGGCGTGCTCGATGACGTGCGCCCGCGCATCGTCGCCGGCTGGCTCGGGATCGCCGGTGTGATCGCCGGCATCACCTGGGCGGTGAAGGGCTCGTTGCTGCGCCGCTCGGCATTCCTTGCTGCGGCCGGCATCGTCGCTGTCGTCTTTGCAACGGCGCTCAATCGCGCGCTGCCGAGGGCCGCGCGATGAACAGGCTGGTCACGTCCGTTTCCGAATTCTGGCAGCGCATCCCGAGGGCCGTGCTGTTCGGTGTCGCCGTCCTGCTGCAATGCGTTCTGCTGGTGCTGATGGTCGCCGACCGCATGCAGATTTTGCGCGAGGGCCGCGAGGTGACCTTGCAGACGCAGCCGGTCGATCCGCGCGATCTCCTGCGCGGCGACTATGTCGTGCTGCGCTACGACATCTCGCAGCTGCCGGCCGGTGCGCTCGCCGGCAAGCCGGCCGAGGCGCGCAATCCCGTCGTGTTCGTCAAGCTTGCGCCCAATGCCGATGGCGTCTACGCCGCCGTTTCGGCGCATGCCGAGCCGGTGCCGGTCACGGCGCCCGAGGTGCTGATCCGCGGCCGCGTCAGCCATTCCTGCGGATCCAACATCCGCACCTTCTGCGACAGGCTGACGATCAAATACGGTCTCGAAAGCTATTTCGTGCCCGAAGGCGAGGGCGGCAAGCTCGAGCAGGCCCGCAACCAGCAGAAGCTGCGGATCGTTGCCGCCGTGCTGCCCTCAGGCCGCGCCGCCATCAAGCGGCTACTGCTCGACGGCGAGCCGGTATACGAGGAGCCGCTATATTAGCCGGACGTCGTCGCCTGTGCCTGCACGGGCGTTTCGTCCGCGATCCCGGCTTCGTGCGCTCATTCGGGATCCGACATCGCCTCGTGTGCGCCGTGACAATGTTTGAAGCGCTTTCCTGAATTGCACGGGCAAAGATCGTTGCGTCGCAAGCCTGCAAACGCCGCCGGCGTCATTGCTTCTTCGGGAATCTCCGAGAGTGGCGTTGACGAGCCGTTCGATCCTGCGGCCGCCAATTCCGCGGCCGGCGCCCTGCGGCGATTCATCAGCCACCCGGCCAGTATTCCGGTCACCACGAACCCGCCCAGCAGCGCCATTCCCATCTTGGTGTCGTTCGCTTCCTTGCGCTCCTTCTCCTCGGACTCCCTCGCCGCTTGTAAGCGCTGCTCTTCCCGTTCCACATACCACTTTGCAGCGGCTTGTAGCGCCGTCGGCGGAACCGTCCAGCTCACCGATGATTTTTCCGGTCTCGAAAGAACGATCGCCCGCGACAGCAGTGCCATTTGCGACGGCGACTTGCTTTCAGAACTGACTCTGTTCGCCGTCAAACGCGATGCGAGCCCGAGCGAAACCCCACCGCAGACCGACGAGACCAGCGTCAGACGACGGTTGCCCTTCGCTTCTTCGAGGGTTTCCCAGCGCCCCAAGCCTGGAAGCGAATCCGGCAATGCAACGTGATCGATCTCATGCGCGTCGATCAGTCGCGTGAGATCATACGCGTAGAGGTTCCGCTCCTTCAGGATATGTGCAATCGCGAAATGCCGGTAGATATTGTACATGTCGCGCCAGATCGGCTCGGCACGAATTGTCTCCTCCATGCGAGCGGTCCAATCACAGGCGAACTCCCTTGCGATGGGATCTTCGTTCCCGCTCTTGGCACCTGCATCTGCGTCGGCATCCGCGTCGCTGAGGATCACTTGGGCCGACTGCAGAAACGCTGTTTCATAATCGTGTGCATATTCGAACTTGCCGGGTTCAAACCAGAACCGGCGACGGCTGCTCCAATCGCCCGTGGACGTGCCAGCCCGAAGCATCTGCCGCGACTGGTTGAGCCGGCGCGTGAACGTCCCGGGCAAGGGCGGATCAACCGGCAATTGAAGCGTGCCCTGCGAAACCTGCTTCATGCGATAATCGGCTTCGACGAGCACCTTCGTCACGCGGGAATGCCTGGGCAGGGCGTCCACGCGAACCATTTGCGGCTGTTGCGAGCACATCCGCAGGTATTGTTGCTTCGCGGCCGCGTCGCGCCCGGCAATCTGGTCGAGACCGGGGGTTTGGCTTCTGTCCGGGTCCAGAGAGATTCCCGGCTCGATCTTTCCGTACTTCTTGTCGGCTGACCTGATCGCGACGATGAGATCGTCGAGGTAGAGATCGGGTTGGCCCCTCTCGGCAACTCCGCAAAGCAGGATGTCGTTGTCGTCGTCCCGGCAGACAGCGTCGATGCGGGTCAACCCGGTAAGCCGCTTTGGTCCGCCCGACTTCGCCCGCTTCAAGGCTTCGCGCAGCGAAACCGCGACGTCCGCCCGCATGTCCGTGATCGACGTCGCGGGGGGAGCCTTGCAGGCGCTGTCAGCCGCCGCCGCAGCCAGGGGCTGTTGCGCGACGAGCGCGCTTACGCCCGACGCCAGGAAGCCGCGCCGATTGACGAGCACTCTGTGCATCATGGAGGTCTATTTCCCCGCTTCGAGAAATTTCGAGGTTAAGTATCCGGCTTCTTCAAATTGAGAATCTTGCGCCTGAGCTCGCCCAGGTCGCTTTCCTTCCCCGTCGGAGCCGCTCCGATGTGCACGCCGCCGACAGGTGCCGCGGATGGCGAATGAGCTGGACTGCCGGCGTTCGACCCGGATGGCTTTGAGCCGATTTCAGGTGAATTCGAGCCTGATCCAGCTCGCTCGCCGGCGCCGCTGACGCCCGACTCTCTGGTTGGGAAGGAATTTCCGCTTGGGGAGGAATTTGGTCTTCGGGCGCTGGGGGCCACTCGCCCGCCGCCGTCACCTGAAACGTCCGAGTCCAGCGGCGTGCGCTGATTGCGCCAGCGCTGAAGCTCCTGCAGCTCGCGAGCGACGGCGGCCGCGCCGTTCAGCCGCATCCTCTGCTCCTGGGGACTTTCGTAGTCCGGCCGGGTCGTGAGATTTTCTCTCAACGAAGCCTTGTCAATGCATACTCCGGAATCCCAGCCGTCTTGAGCGATGTGCTGCCCGTGCTTTTCGCACTCCATGCATTTGTTATACAGACCCTGCAATTCGACCGAGATGTAACTGCAATTCCAACTGGGACCGAACTTCTTCTGCAGGGTCTCGGCCTCGGCCGGACAATTGCATATTCCGAGAGCGGCAATTGCAGCGAGCATGAAGTAGCGCATGAATGTCGTTCAGCTGGAATGATGGGATCGGAATCGATAGGCGATAAAATATGTACAGCTCCGCAGCTTAATCCAGCGGCACCGTACGGCAACCTCTTTCTGTAGCCTTACCGGGAGCGGCTATACCAATTATTTCGGTGCCGCCTTCAATGCCCGCCGCAGCACGTCCCACGTCCGGGGATCGTGCATCTGCGCGACGTTGAAACGCATGAGGTACGAGGCGGTCTGCGACACGCTGAACACGTTGCCCGGCGCCAGCACGACGTTGTCCTCGAGCGCCGTGCGCGCGATCTGGGTGGCGTCCTGTCCGCCTGGGAGGCGGCACCAGAGAAAGAACCCGCCGCGTGGCATCAGCCAGGGTTCCACGCCCAGCGCCTGAAGCTTTCGCGCGACGTCGCGGCGCGACCGCGTCAGCTTCTGCCGGAGCTCGTCCATGTGCTTGCGATAGCCGCCGCCGGCCAGCACCTTCGCGATGATGTCCGTCGCGACCGGGCTCGGGCCGCCAAAGCTGGTTGCGACCTGGAGGTCGACGAGATGCTCGATCCAGTCGGCGCGCGCGGCGATGTAGCCTGAGCGTACCGAGGCCGACAGCGTCTTGGAGAAGCTGCCGATGCGGATCACGCGGGTGAGTCCGTCGAGCGCGGCAAGGCGCGGCGAGCGCTCCGGCTCGAAATCGCCAAAGATGTCGTCCTCGATGATGGTGAGGTCGTGCGCGGCGGCCACAGTCAGAAGCCGGTGCGCGGTCGCAAGCGACATCGTCGCGCCGGTCGGATTGTGCAGGGCCGAATTGGTGATGTAGAGCCGCGGCCGCTCGCTGCCGAGGATCTGCTCGAAGCGCGCGAGGTCGGGGCCCGTCGGCGTATAGGGCACGCTGACGATCCTGGCCTGATGCGCCCGCAGCAGCGCGCGGAAATTGAAGTAGCAGGGATCGTCGACCAGCACGGTGTCGCCGGGCCGGAGCAGGAAGCGGCAGACGAGGTCGGTTGCCTGCGTGCCCGAGCCCGTCAGCATGAGCTGATCGACGGACGCGGGAATCGCATCCTCGGCAAGGCGCGCGAGCAGCAGCCGGCGCAGCGAAGCTCCGCCGCGCGTGCTGCCATAGTCGGTCAACAGATCCGCATCGGCCCGCGCCAGTGCACGGACGGCCCGGCGCAAGCTCGCCTCCGGCATCCAGCTCGCCGGCAGCCAGCCGCAGCCGGGCTTTGGCACGGCGGCGTCGGCATCGAGCGATTGCCTGGAGACCCAGAACGGATCGACTTCCCGGTCGCGCCGCGGCTCGGCTTCGGCCAGCGCAAGCGGCGGCATGATCGTCGGCGAGACATAGAAGCCCGAGCCGCGGCGGGCACGGATCAGGCCTTCGGCGGCCAGGCGATCATAGGCTTCGACGACGGTCGACGGCGACACACCCATCGTGGTGGCCAGGCTGCGGATCGACGGCAGGCGGTCGCCGGCACCGAGCGCGCGGCCGGCAACCTTGGCGCGGATCGCGCTCATCACGTCGAGGGTCCGCGTGCCGCCGCGACCCTTGGATGGCGCTCCAATGTCCAAGGTGTGTATTGCCTTCCATACCCATACAGATTTGCTGGATTGTACTGGATTGTTACTGGCCGTGCCACCGCCGACAGCCGAGTATCGCGGCGCGGGAAAGGCGGAACGGACATGCAATCTGCGGGGAGCGGCTGGGGCAACGGCCTGCTCGGCGTCATCATCTTCAGCGGTTCCTTGCCGGCGACGCGCGTCGCGGTGGGCGGCTTCTCCGCGCTGTTCCTGACCTCGGCGCGCGCGGTCATCGCGGCGCTGATCGGTGTGGCCGTGCTGGGCGTGCTGCGGCAGACGCGGCCGCAACGAGCGGATTTCGCCTCCCTCACCATCGTCGCCATCGGCGTCGTGGTCGGCTTCCCGCTGCTGACCGCGCTCGCGCTCCAGCACATCACCTCGGCGCATTCGATCGTCTTCATCGGCTTGTTGCCGCTCTCCACCGCGGTCTTCGCCGTGCTGCGCGGCGGCGAGCGGCCGCAGCCCTTGTTCTGGCTGTTCGCGGTCCTCGGCAGCGCCACGGTGGCGGGCTTCGCTCTGTCCAACGGCGGCGCGGCGGCGCTCACCGGCGACCTGTTGATGGTGGCCGCGATCGTGTTGTGCGGGCTCGGCTATGCCGAAGGGGCCGCACTGTCGCGCCGGCTCGGCGGCTGGCAGGTGATCTCCTGGGCGCTGCTGCTGGCGCTGCCGCTGATGGTGCCGCTCGCGATTCTGACCTGGCCGGCGAGCTGGAGCGGCGTCAGCGTGCCCGCCTGGATCGGGCTCGCTTATGTCTCCGTGTTCAGCATGTTCGTCGGCTTCATCTTCTGGTACCGCGGCCTTGCGATCGGCGGCATTGCGCGTGTCGGCCAGTTGCAGCAGCTCCAGCCGTTCTTCGGCCTCGCGCTCGCCGGCCTGCTGCTGCACGAGCCCGTCGCCTGGAGCATGATCGTCGCGACGATCCTCGTGGTCGCCTGCGTCTTCTTCGCGCGCCGGTTTGCCTGAGGCCCCAGCCTCACTGCTGCCCGATCACCGTCCGCGTCAGCGCGCTCCGCGCAAACTTCTTCAGCGGCATCGGCTTGCCGAACAGGAAGCCCTGCACGAGGTCGAAGCCGAGCTCGTTCGCCGCGACGAGGTCGGCACGGCTCTCGACGCCTTGCGCCACCGCGCGCGCGCCGAAGCCCTGCGCCAGTTCGACGATGTGACGGCACACCGTGCGCTTCAGCCGGTCGCTGCCGCTGCCGGTGACGAATTGCCGGTCGGCCTTCAGCTTGACGAAGGGAATTTTGTCCAGCCCCATCAGCGAGGGCCAGTTGGCGCCGAGATTGTCGATCGACAGGCCGATATTGTGCAGGCCGATCTCGCGCGCGACCTCGGTCAGGGAATCGAGGTCGCGGATCGCCTCCTCGCTGTCGATCTCGACCGTCAGTCCGCCGAAGGCGGGATGCGTCGGCACGCGGCGGCAGAGATCGCGCACCGCCTGCGGCTCCTTCAGATAGGACGCGGGAAGATTGATCGACAGATCGACCGGGCTTTGTTGCTCCAGAAGATAGTGCCAATCCTGCATGGCGCGATCGATCACGAATTCCGACAGGTCGCGGAAATGCGGATCGTGCGGCTCCGGGATGAAATAGGCCGGTGGTACCACGCCCCAGGTCGGATGGCGCATCCGCACCAGCGCCTCGGCGCCGCTGCGGATCAGCGTGCGCGCGTCGATCTTGGGCTGGTACCAGAGCTCGAGCCAGCCGGCGTGCAGGGCCTCGCCGACATGCACGGCCGGGCTCGGCGCCGGCTCCTCCGGCAGCAGCATGGCGATGCGCTCGCGGAGCGTTTCCGCCGCAAAGGGCGTGGTGAGTGGCGGCAGCATGGCAAGGCCATATTCCTCGCCGACCTGCCGCACGGCCTTGACGATGATCGACTCGCGGGCGCCGACGGCGAGAACCTTGCCGGCAAATGCCTCGCGTACCAATATTTCGAGGAATCTTCCCGGCTCGATGCCGTCGGCGGCGACGCCGAGCAGGATCAGGTCCGGCAGTTCGGTGGCGAGCACGGTTTGCAGCTCGTCCGAGCTGGCGCATTCGCTGGTGACGAAGCCGAGATCCTCCAGCACCTCGCTGAGGAAGGCGCGCAGATGCCGCTTGCTGTCAGCCACGCAGGCGCGCGGCGTTACCTTTCGTCGTCCGAAGGTCACAGGCCTTCGTCCGACGAGTTCAACCATCCCATCGTTCATCAACACCACTCCCGTTCCGTGACGGTTTCTTAAACGCCGAGCGTGGGTTCAAATAAGGAGAGCTTCACATCGTTCTTGAATTATCTGAGTAACGTTAAGCCCTGCAATTCGAGCTAATTTGTCGACAGACTCTTCGCAAAGAATTCGCATACCCGGGCACCGCGCGCGCAACGCCTGCCAGCGCACGCGAAATGTCTCTCGCGCGATCTGAGCTGCGTCCTGCTCGCCGACGGATGGAAGCGAGCGATGCGGATGTGTGCCCTTTCGAAGCAACGACGAGACCGGCGCAGATTAATTTCCGGTGTTTCTTGGGGGTGTGCGTCCGCTCGTCCGCGACGAAGACGGTGAACAGGACCGCGTCGTCCGCGGTGGGCGGGCTGCGTTGCGCGGTCGCTCTCCCCGCTGGCTTTGCGGTGCATCGGGAGCGAGCGGCGGCGACGTTCGAAGGATTCGCGCTCGCGCGATGCGCGCAAGTTTCGCTTTCGCTCGTGACGGTTCTGCGACACCGCGTCCGGGCCCGCGGCTGCAAATGTGAAGTGCATCACACGCGCATTGCTGCACCTGCGCTATTGCTCCCCACAGCCGGTGGTGGGCTGTCGAGGATTACGACAATGACGATGCGGCGAATGATGTATTGGTGGTTCAGGGTCGTGATGTCAGGGCGATTTCTCGACCGCTTCCTGTGCCTGCCGCGCGCGCATTAAAGCGCGATGCGATCATCGCGCTTTGGGTTATTGTTCAAGCATGATCTTTTCGGAAAACCGCTCCGCACTTTTCCGGATCATGCTTTAGGCACCTCGCGCGATATCAGGTCTGCCCGATCAATTTGCGAAACGCCGCCGCGCCGTCCTGCACCGCGTCGCGGCCCTTCCAGGCCAGATAAGTCAGCTTGCCGCCGAGCGTGTCGTGGCTGCGCAGCCGGCGAGAGCCGAGAATGTGGCCGACATTGGACGGGAAGCGGCTCACCTCGGCGGACACCAGCGCTGCGATCGCGTCCATCAATTGCTGGAGCCGGGTTCCCCATTCGCAACCCTCGATGCCGTCGATGCGCACCTTGAGCGCATATTCGGTGTCGTAGATCTCGGCGAGCAGGTCGCGGGCGACCAGGACCCGGTTGTGCCGGAGCGCGATCCGAAGCGCGAGGCGCTTGTCGTCGAGCCGGTCGAGCACCATGGGAATGACGCAGGCATAGGGCGTCGCGGCGACATCAGTGACGCTCTTGCTCGCAGCGGCCTTGGTGGCGAGACGCGCCAATTGCCAGGGCGTCGTCAGGCGCCTCGCCACCAGCGTCAGCGCGAAGGGCAGCGCATCGGGATGAGTCTTCTTGAAGGCATCGAGCTGCGCGGTGATCTGGGCAACCCGGCCGTCGTCGAATTTCGCGATCTTCTCAGGCAGCTTTTCGTTGAACTTCGGCAGCGCCTCGCCTGCGCGCAGCACGTGCTGCATCTTCCTGACGTCGTCGAAGGCGCTGCGTGAGGCCGTGTATTGCGCGAGCTTGCCGCGCGCGAATTCGGTGCTCTCCGCGGTGGCGAAGGTGCTTTCGAGGACCTTGACGACCTTGATCTGGAAGGTCGAGGCGACCTTCAGGACTTCCTTCGGGTTGTTGGCGGCAACCCGGTCGTTGATCGCCTTGATGTAGTCGCGTGCCATGGTCGGCAGCAGGTCGCGGCAGATCCACTCCCAGATCGGCGTGAGGGTGTTGCGCGAGATCCGCCCCATATTGGCGTGCTCGGGCGCGCCATCGATCAGGAGCAGTTCGAGCGGCGCGAAGAAATAGCGAGACGGGCTGGTGGCGCGCGCCTGGGTCGATCCGTCCTTGCGAAACTCGGCGCGCAAGCGCGACTGGATGTCGGACGAGCCGGGCATGTCGATACCGCACAGCTCGAGCCGTTCGAGTTCGCTGAGCAGACAGCTGCGCGACAGCGGCGTCAGCCTCTGCAGGAATTCCGACAGCCGATCGATGTCGTTCATGGCACGCAATCTTTCGCAGCGTTTCCCGCGGGCGTGCGGGCCCAATGCGTGGAGGCATTTGCGCGCTCTCTACTTCCCCTCAGAGAAGCAAGTCGCCGTTAATTAATCCGTAAAACCCGGGGGGGCGGCGTCGCCAAAGCAGCGGTTAAGGATGATTTCGCCTGTCTGCCCAAGATTTTGGCGAAAAACGCAACCCCTGCGTGGGCGAGCGGCGACGAACGCAAGCACAAATTGTGCCTGTGCCGCCACTTTAACGCAAAACCGACAAAATCACCGTAGTCTTACGGAGCAAAAAGTTAACCACAGACCGCCCCCGGTTCCGCTAAACGAGTGACATGGGGTCACAGAATGATACGGCCACCGATTCGCGGCCGTCGGAATGGTACGAAAGCAGCGCTGCTCCCACTGACGAGCTCGATTTCGTCCGCCTGAGCGCCGCCCGGGCCAAGGCCGCCGACGAAATGGCCGCTGCCATCGCCCGCGAGCTCAACGGCCCCCTGACGGCCCTGCTGCTCTACATGGGCGAGATCAAGCATCACAGCGACCAACTCGCGCCCGTGACCGGCGACCGTGCCTATTTGCAGCGGGTGGTCGAGAACGCGCTGGCACAAACCGAGCGCGTTTGCGGCCTGGTCAAGCAGCTTGCCGGTCCTCACAAGGGGGGCTTGTCGATCCCGTCCAGCGCCGAGGACGCAGAATCGAAGGCCGTCCGCGCCCAGCAAGCCCAGCGCGTGCCGAGCGCCGAACTGCTCAGCCTGTCGGGTCAGAAGCGGCTGACCAAGCGCGAGCGCGAGGTGCTGAGGCTGATCAGCGAAGGTTACTCGAACAAGCAGGGCGCGCTTCGGATGCAGATCAGTCCGCGCACGTTCGAGAGCCATCGTGCCGAGGCGATGCGCAAGCTCGGTGCGCGCAACACCGCGGATCTCGTCCGCGCGGCGCTGCTGCACTCGATCGACTGAGGCTGATGTGTTGCATCGCCGGCAGGCGGTGCGGACAAGGCCCCGAGAGATCTCCCGGGAAGTCTGGAAACCCGATCGCGCTCAGAAATAATCTTCGGCGAAGGGACGCGCGCGCGAGACAGGGCGCAGCGGCTTGATCTCTTCCTTCGGCCCGTTCGGGATGATCGTGATGGTCCAGCGGGGCGGCATGCTCGATTCATGCTCCAGCACCGAACGCACGAAGCCGGTCACCGTGGACTCGCCAGCCTTCACCGTCGCCATGCGGCCGTTGAACTGTGCGATACGGAAGCGGCGAACCTCCTTCTGGTCCGCGGTCTCGTAGGTGAACATGGAAACCCTCCTGGTTTCCGGCGACTATCGCCACCTATGATTAGCCATCTGTGAAAATCCCAAGCCGTAGAAGTACGGCGGGGTTTCGCGCAGTCTGCACCGCGCGCTTTAAGCAGATGCTTGAAGGCAATTCGAAGCGCGATGACGATTGGTTTTGATTGGTTTTGAAGGCCTCGCGCTTCAGCCCTGCGGCTCCTGGGCGCGCGCGGCGGCATAGGCCGCGTCCATCAGGTCCAGGAGATCGCGGAATTCGCCATCGCCGAGCCTCTCTGCGGACTTCTCCAGTCGCAGCGCCAGTGCCGCGAGCCTGACATAGCCGAACGTCCCGGCCGCACTCTTCAGCGAATGCGCCTCGCGCGCGATTTTGGCGTGGTGCTGCGCCAGCGAGAGCGTGCGGAACGATTGCAGGCGCGCACAGGTCTCGCTCCAGAACACATCCCGCACTTCGCGGGCACCGTCCTCGCCGATCTCGCGCACCAGCGCCTCGTAAGCGCGCGGCTCGCGCGCGGGCTCGGCATCGAGCGCCTTCTGCGCGGGCGCGATCGTGACTTCAAACATGGGCCTGCCTTGATCACGGGTCATCTGTCGCGCGGCACGTCCCGGCGCGAGGGCTGCCCCCGTGTCTACGGCATTCGAATTTCAGTTCCGGTAGCAGGACACAAGGTGTTTGCAGCCCGGCATTAGCCGGCAGTTTACCATGCGCGCGGCGGTCAGCGCGCGCCGAGCAGCCGGTCGTACTGGGCCTTTACGGTGGCGTAGCATTCGCACGCCGTCTGGCGCAGGCCGTCGAGGTTGGTGATCTGGATGTGCCCGCGGCTGTAATGAATGAAATTGGCCTGTTGCAGGGTGTTGGCGACCAGCGACACGCTGTTGCGCCGCGCCCCGATCATCTGCGCCATGGCCTCCTGGGTCAGCAGCAGCCGGTAGTCGCCCGAGAGGTCATGGGTGTGCAACAGGCAGCGCGACAGCCGCGACTCCACGGGATGGGCGGCATTGCAGCCCGCGGTCTGCTGGACCTGGGCGTAGACGGCCAGCCCGTGGCGCGTCAGCAACGTGCGCAGGGTGCTGCTCTGGTCGGCGGCGATCCGCAGCCGGTCGAGATCCATCACCGACGCGACGCCCGGCACCAGCACGATGGCGGTGTTCAGCGCGCACGCATCGCCCATGGTCGAGAGCGTTCCGAGCAGGCTGTCGCGGCCGATCATGGCGACTTGCACATGCTCGCCCTTGGCGAGCTTCACCACCAGCGAGATGACGCCGCGGTGGGGAAAATAGGCGCGCATCAGCGCCTCGCCGGTCTCGACCAGCACCGCGTCATGGGGCAGGTCGACTGTTCGCAGGTGCGGGCGGATCGATTCATAGTCGTCTGCCGACAGTGCGGACAGGAAGCCGTTGGCTGAACGCACCATCGTTTCCAAAAGCTGCCTCCCGTTCCCGCGCCATCGAATCGCGATAGACGAAATCACGCCATGGGCGCACAGGTTCCATCATGTTCACGTCGGGATATATTGGCAATTGGGACAAGTTGTCCGACCACGGCAGCACTCCTCCCACGCTGCGTGCACGCCGGCATACAGCTGATTGCGCCGCGCTGTCGTCACGGCACGGCTCCCACCAGACGGAGGTGGTGGGCCTTCACCGCCGAATAGCAGCCGCAGGACGTGGTCTCCAGCGCCCGCAGATCGACGATCTCGATCTGGCCACGGCTGTAGTGAATGATGCCGGCCCGCTGCAGCGCATGCGCGACCAGCGAGACGGCATTGCGCCGTACGCCCAGCATCTGCGCCAGCGCCTCCTGGGTCAGCGGCAGGATTTCACTGTCCGAGAGGTCGCGGGCACGCAGGAGCCAACGCGCGAGCCGCGCCTCGACCGGGTGCAGCGTATTGCAGAGCAGCGACTGCTGCGCATGCGCGAGCAAGGCCTGCTCATGACGGACCATCAGCTCGCGAAACGGCGGGCTCGCGGCTGCGACCGTACGGAAAGCTGCGATTTCAAGCACGGAAGCAGCCCCTGGGAACAGCACGACCGCGTCTGTCGGCGCGATGCCGTCGGCAAGCGCAGCGCCGCCACCGACGACACTGTCGCGGCCCAGCATCGCCACCTCGATCATCTGTCCTTCGGACAGACCCACCGTGATCGAAACGGATCCGCCATGCGGGAAGTAGACATATCTCAGCGCGGCACCCGCCTCGCCCAAGACAGATTTCCTGACCATTTCGACTGTCGTCAGATGCGGACGCAGCAGATCGAGATCTGCCGCGTCGAGCATTTGCAGCAATTGGTTGGACGGGCATCCGCTCGCAATCATCGAAGGTCAATCCGGCTTGTTCGATGTTCGTCATCCAGTTGCGCGGCGACAAAAACATATTGTAAAGGTTGTGGCGCTGTCCATATACCCGTTAGAGGGCAGACAGGCTGGGGCATTTGCGGCGGAAATGAGAATGGCGCGCTGATTCGCTCAGCCTGTGCGTCGGTCCTGCGGGGGTTGCGCAGGAACAAGCGGCAAGGGGGCTTTCATGAGCCGGAAGCATTGCATCCGCGCTGCGATCAGACGCCGGCCGACCCGTGCAGTCTCGTCCGTTGGACCAGCATTTACAGCCATCCAATATTGCCGTGAAGCCTGGCGTCGCGTGGCCGCAGATTTCGCGCCCATCTTCCCTGCGCCGCCAATGACATTCGCGACCGTCCGTTCTTCGACTGAAAACAAAGGAGAAAGGCGTGCCCCACGGTTCAGTTATTGGATCGCCGAAACGGGAAGCTCAAACGGGGACAGAAGGTCTGCGCCATATTCTCGTTGTCGACGACGACCCGATGGTCTGCATGGCCATCGAGGTCTATCTCCAGCGCAACAATTTTCGGGTAACGATTGCCGAAGGAGGTGAAGCCGGCCTGCGCGCGCTCGAACACCAGCAATTCGATCTGATGATCATCGATATCTTCATGCCGCACATGCGCGGGTTCGAATCGATCCGGATCTTCCACGAGCGGGCGCCGGTCATTCCGCTGATCGCAATGTCCGGCTATGCCTTTGCGAATCTGAATTCGCCTGCACCCGATTTCCTCCGGATGGCACTCGAGCTCGGCGCCGCACGCTGTCTGCGCAAGCCGTTCACGCCGCACGCGCTGCTCGCCGCCATCAACGATTGCCTGGCGGAGCATCGTCCCGACGGCGACATCGCCTCGGCCGCACGATTGGGTTAGCGCGGCGCGGGCCGCTACGGCCGCGGGGTAACCGTTCGTTTACCGCGTCCGCGGACCACGCAGATCGCGCCGCTAACGCGAACTGAGGGGCGCGACTGCGCCTCCGGTTGCGGACGGCGCGGTTCGATGTCCCGCAGGCCGCCCCTATCGTCCTTCATGAGCAGGATTTTCCGGCGCGCTTCGCCCGCTGTTATCGGCCCGTTTATCTCACGCGTCCCCACCGTTGCGGCGCGGAGCCGTTTTGCCGAAAAGCGCTGCCGCATGCGGTCGAACCGCAAAGTTCTCTTCAATATCCGTATTAGCACGGAGGATGAAATTAACGGGACTGTGAAAAGGGATGTCTAACGATCCAGAATAGGGACTTCCGTCCATGCCAAAAGGGTGGCGCAGGCGTCGAAGTCTGGGTTCAGGTCAGTAAGGCGTAGCTCATGGATGATCTGTTGCGG